>NZ_JBIATC010000003.1:33557-192419 GCF_042891255.1 Micromonospora sp. NPDC001898
CGACCGGGGCGACCGGGGCGACCGGGGCGACCGGGGCGACCGGGGCGACCGGGGCGACCGGGGCGACCGGGGCGACCGGGGCGACCGGGGCGACCGGGGCGACCGGGCGATCATGGAGCTACCCCGGTTGCCGCAGGCCGGTCCGCTGTACCGGCGTGCCCTGCTCGGGGCCCTGCCCGGGGCCGGCCGCCGGCGCGGCGACGTGCTGTCCGGGGTCGAGCTGACCGTTGCCGGGGTCTCCGTCGACCGGGCGCACCTGGCCGACTACGACCGGGTCTGCGGGTTCCGGCTGACCGACCGGCTGCCGGCGACGTACCCGCACGTCATGGGCTTCCCGCTGGCGCTGCGGCTGATGACCGCTCCGGAGTTCCCGATGCCGCTGGTCGGCCTGGTGCACGTGGCCAACCGGATCACCGTGCACCGGCCCGTCGGGTCCGGCGAGACGCTGGGCTTCCGGGCGTACGCCGAGGATCTGCGCCCGCACGACCGGGGCCGGCAGGTCGACGTGGTGCTCGTCGGGTCGGTCGGCGGGGAGGAGGTGTGGCGGGGCGTCTCGACGTACCTCGGCAGGGAGCGCACGGCCGGCGGCGGCGAGCGGCGCGACCGGGGCGAGCGGCCCCCGGCGCCGGCCGCCACCGCGCACTGGCGGGTGACGCCCCGGGTGGGCACCGACTACGCCCGGGTCTCCGGCGACCACAACCCGATCCACACCTCCCGGCTCGGGGCGCGGCTGTTCGGCTTCCCGCGCCCGATCGCGCACGGCATGTGGAGCAAGGCGCGCTGCCTGGCCGCCCTGGAGAGCCGGCTGCCGGACGCGTACACGGTCGACGTGGCGTTCAAGCTGCCGGTGCCGCTGCCGTCCACGGTGGCCCTCAGCGCCACCGCCGACGGCGCGGCCTGGGCGTTCGCGCTGCACGACGCGCGTACCGGCCGCCCGCACCTGGCGGGCGCCGTCCGCTGACCGTCCACCCCGGCCGAGCCGGGGGCTTGCTGTTCACTCTTTCGTGGGCTAGGTTGTTCTCACATCGAGTTATTCTCAGAATGAGAGAGAAGACGTGAACGAGCAGGAGTTCCTTGCCGCCTACGACCCGCGGGACCATCCGGCCGTCGCCGTGACCGTGGACGTGGTCGCGCTGACCATTCGCGAGGGCACGCTGCACCTGCTGCTCGTCCGCCGGGGCGCGCCGCCCTTCGAGGGCCACTGGGCGCTGCCCGGCGGCTTCGTCCAACCCGACGAGGACCTGACCGCCGGGGCCCGCCGCGAGCTGACCGAGGAGACCGGGCTCGGCGGCGAGCGGCTGCACCGGATCCACCTGGAGCAGCTCGCCAGCTACGGCGCCCCCGACCGGGACCCCCGGATGCGGGTCGTCTCGGTGGCCCACCTCGCGTTCGCCCCCGACCTGCCGAACCCGGCCGCCGGCAGCGACGTCGACGAGGCGCTCTGGCTGCCGGTCAGCGCGCTGGCCAGCCGGCAGCTCGCCTTCGACCACGCTCGGGTCATCGAGGACGGGCTGGAGCGGGCGCGGTCCAAGCTGGAGTACACCCCGCTGGCCACCCGCTTCCTGGACGCCGAGTTCACCGTCACCGAGCTGCGCGCCGTCTACGAAACGGTCTGGGGGCACCCGCTGCACCCGGGCAACTTCCACCGCAAGGTGCTCTCCGTGCCGGGCTTCGTGGAGAGCACCGGCGCCAGCACCGAGCGCGGCGGCACCCGCGGCGGCCCGCGCGCCAAGCTCTACCGCGCCGGCGACGCCCGGTTGCTGCACCCGGCGCTGCTGCGCCCGGCCCGGGAGGAGACGGTGCGATGAGGACCGACGAGGCCATCCGGCTGGTCGCGACGGCCCGCACCGACGCCGACCTGTTCGGCGCCGACGCGCCGGCACACCGGTACCGCGAACTGGTCGCGGCCCTGCACCCCGATCGGCTGGGCGCGCTCGACGAGGCGGTACGCGCCGAGGCCACCGACGCGTTCGTGCGGGTCACCACCCGCTGGCGGGCCAGCCAGGTGTTCGTCCTCGGGGCGTACCGGCTCGGCCCGCTCGCCCACACCGGCGACCTGGCCGACCTGTACGACGTCGCGGCGGACCAGCTGCTCAAGTTGCCCCGTAACCCCACCGACAACGACCTGATGGCCCGCGAGGCGCACGCGCTGCGCACCGTCGCGGAACGGGGCGACCCGCGCTACCTGCCGTACGTGCCCCGGCTCGTCGACTCCTTCCGGCACCGGGACGCGGCGACCGGCGCGCAGCGGCAGATCAGCGTGCTGGCCACCGCGCCCGGCCTGCACAGCCTGGACGAGGTGCGCCGGGCGTACCCGGACGGGCTGGACGCCCGGGACGCGGCCTGGATGTGGCGGCGGCTACTGGTCGCCCTCGGCCTGGCCCACCGGGCCGGCGTGGTGCACGGCGCGGTGCTGCCCCGGCACGTGCTGATCGATCCCGACGGGCACGGCGTGGTGCTCGTGGACTGGTGCTTCTCGGTGGTCGGCGAGGGCGCGGTCCCGGCGCTGGTGCCCGGCCACGAGGACTGGTACCCGCCCGAGGTCGCCGCGAAGCGGCCCTGCGGGCCGGGCACCGACCTGGCGATGGCCGCCCGCTGCATGACGTGGCTGATGGGCGACCGCGCCCCGCGCGAGCTGCGGGCCTTCGCCGACGGCTGCCGCCGCCCGGCCCTGAACTCCCGGCCCGACGACGCCTGGCGACTGCTCGGCGAGCTGGACGAGGTGCTGGAGCGGCTCTACGGGCCGCGCACCTTCCGACCCTTCACCCTCACCCCCTAAGGAGGCTGCCATGGGCAGTGGAATGTGGTCCACCGACGTGTACGACGCCGCCGACCGGTACCGCCGGACCACCGGCAAGAGCGCGTTCTCCTACAGCGACAGCGGGGCGCGCACCGTGCACCCCGCCCTCGACCCGCGCGGTGCGATGCGGGAGAGCCGCGACTCGGTCGAGCACCCGCAGTCGACGGCCATCTCGGTGCTGTTCGACGTGACCGGCTCGATGGGGCACGTCCCGCGCACCCTCCAGACCAAGCTGCCGCAGCTGCTCGGGCTGCTGCTGCGCCAGGGGTACGCCCGCGACCCGCAGATCATGTTCGGCGCGATCGGTGACGCCACCTGCGACCGGGTGCCGTTGCAGATCGGCCAGTTCGAGTCGGACAACCGGATGGACGACGACCTCGGCCGGATCGTGCTGGAGGGCGGCGGTGGCGGCCAGATGACGGAGTCGTACGAGTTGGCCATGTACTACATGGCCCGGCACACGGTGACCGACTGCTGGGAGAAGCGGGGCCGGCGCGGCTACCTGTTCGTCATCGGCGACGAGCTGGCCTACCCCAGAGTCGACCGGCGGCAGGTGAGCCGCCTGATCGGCGACGACCTGGGCGAGGATGTGCCGCTGCGGCAGATCGTCGACGAGGTGACCCGGTGCTGGGACACGTACTACCTGCTCCCCGCCGGCAGTCACTACGCCGGCAACGCCAAGGTGCTGGACTTCTGGCGCGACCTGCTGGGGCAGAACGCCGTCGTGCTGGACGACCTGGACGCCGTCTGCGAGACCATCGCGCTGACCGTCGGCCTCGGCGAGCAGGCCGTCGACCTGGACCAGGGCCTGGCTGACCTGAAGCGGGCCGGCTCGACGGCCACCGGCACGGTGTCCAAGGCGCTGGCCCGGCTCCGCGGCGGCGCGCGGGACCAGGTGTGCGCGTTGCCGGCCCCGTCGGCGCCGCCGTCGACCCGGGGGGTCACCCGGCTGTGAACCACGTGGCGGTGGTTGACCTCGGCTACGGCGACGCCGGCAAGGGCACCGTCGTGGACTGGCTGTGCGAGACGCGGCCGGTCCACACGGTGGTCCGCTTCAACGGGGGCGCGCAGGCGGCGCACAACGTCGTCCTGCGCGACGGCCGGCACCACACGTTCGCGCAGTTCGGGGCGGGAACGTTCCGCCCCGGGGTGCGGACCCACCTGGCGCGGCACGTGGTGGTGGACCCGCTGGCCCTGGCCGCCGAGGCCGACCACCTCGCCTCGGTGGGGGTGCCCGACGCGCTCGACCGGCTCACGGTCGACGGGGAGGCGCTGCTGGCGACCCCGTACCACCGGGCCGCGAACCGGGCCCGGGAGCTGGCCCGGGGAGCCGACCGGCACGGCTCCTGCGGGCTGGGGGTGGGCGAGACCGTCGCGTACGGCCTCGCCCACCCCGACTCCGCGCCACGGGTGGCGGACTGCCGCGCCCCGGCCGTGCTGCGCCGACGGCTCGCCGCGCTGCGGGACCGGCTGACCGCCGAACTCGGCCCGCTCGACGCCCCACCGGTGGAGGACTGCCTGCCCGCGTTCACCGGGTTCGCCGAACGGGTGGCGATCGTCGACCGGGCGTACCTGGCCGGGGTGCTGCGCGCCGGGACCTGCGTCTTCGAGGGGGCGCAGGGGGTGCTGCTCGACGAGTGGCACGGCTTCCACCCGTACACGACGTGGAGCACCACCACGTTCGCCAACGCCGACGCCCTGCTCGCCGAGGCGGGTCAGCCCGGCGGGGCCGAGCGGCTGGGCGTGCTGCGCATCGCCACCACCCGGCACGGCCCCGGTCCACTGGTCACCGAGGATCCGGCGCTGCCGCTGGCCGACCCGCGCAACCCGACCAACCCGTGGCAGGGTCGGTTCCGGTTCGGCCACTTCGACGCGGTCGCCCACCGGTACGCCCTGGCGGTGGCCGGCGGGGTCGACGGCCTCGCGCTCACCCACCTCGACCTGGCGGACCGGGGGCTGCGGATCTGCCGCCGCTACGACATCGCCGACCGGCTGGAGCCCGGCCCGCCCGGCGACCTGGACCGCCAGGCCGCGCTCACCGCCCGCCTGCTGGCGGCCCGCCCGGTGTACGACGACGGCCCGCCGGCCGACTGGCCCTCGGCGGTGCAGGAGGCGCTCGGCGTGCCGGTGGTGCTCACCTCCCACTCGCCCACCGCCGAGGGAAAGGCGGTAAGGAAGGGCACCTTGTTGACGCCTTTTGTATAGGAAGGGCCCCTTCCTGACGGTGCGGCGGCAGAGCATGAAGGGCATGCAGTCGGTGCTCGACCTGCTCCACGACACGGTCACCTCGCCGTGGGTCTATCTGGTGATCTTCCTGGTCACCGCAGTGGATGCCGTCTTCCCGGCGGTCCCCGGCGAGACGGTCGTGGTCACCGCCGGGGTCTTCGCGGCGAGCGGGCAACCCGACCTGACCGCCGTGATCGTGGTGGCGGCGGTCGGCGCGCTGGCCGGCGACAACCTGTCGTACGCCATCGGCCGGGGCGGCGGCGCGCACCGGCTGGCCCGGCTGCCTGCGGAGAGCCGCCGACGGAGCGGATCGGAGTGGGCCCGCCGGGCGGTGGACCGGCGCGGCGGCGTCATCCTCATGACCGCCCGGTACGTGCCCGGCGGGCGCACGGCCGTGACCCTGACGATGGGCGCCGTGCGGTACCCGCTGCGGTCGTTCCTGCTCTTCGACGCCCTGGCCGCCGGCTCCTGGGCGGTCTACTGCGGGCTGCTCGGCTACTTCGGCGGGCTGGCCTTCGAACGGAATCCCGTCGCGGGTGTGCTGGCGGGCGTCGGGCTGTCGTTCGCGATCACCGGGCTGCTGGAGGCGATCCGCCAGCTGCGGCGCCGCGCCCACCGCCGCGCCGCCGGCCGGAGTTGAACGACAACGGTGGCCCGGTGGTGACGGTCGGCTGACGTGGGTCAGCCGGCCGAGCACGGGTGGCGCCGTAACGGGCCGCAGCCACGAGCGCGCCGCCCGTCGCGGATCTGCGGCGGGCGGCGCGGTTCGCGCGTGACGTCAGGAGACAACCACGTTGCTGTAGTAGTAGTGCAGAATCGCCTGGTAGTTGTTGCCCGCGTTCGCGAGATCACGCGAGCCGTACTGCGACATCCAGTCCCCGGTCACCCAGCCACCGCACGCGGTCGTGGTCGCGCAGTAGTGCGCCCGCAGGATGTTGCCGCTCCGGGTCATCCGGGTCGACCAGGTGCTGTCCACCGCGGAGGACGTCGACGCCTGCGCCGACGACGGCCGGTAGACCTGGTCGGCGGTGTCGTCACGGACGTCGTAGCACTGTCCGCCGGGGGTCTTCCGGGTCGAGTGCAGCGCCCAGTACCAGCCGTAGCTCTTGACGGCTACGGCACCGGCCTGCAGCGAGGCGTTCGGCCAGCTCGTCACCCACTCGTTCGGGAGGACGTTCTTGACGTACGTCTTGAAGTCGACCCGGTCGACTCGCCCGAGACCCACCCGGTAGACGAGGATGGTGCTCGGCAGCGTGCTGTTGGTGCCGTCGGTGGTGCAGCCCGTCGGCCCGCCCGTGCCCAGCAGCTCGTGCGAGGCGTTGTTGTTCTTCAGCGTGGCGTTGAGGTTGCCCTCCGCCCCGGCCGCGAAGTCCTGGCTCGCACCGGCGAAGTTGCTGTTGAAGTAGACCCGCACCGTCTTGCCCGTACGGTTCCACACCGACGCGGCGTTGTTCTTCACGCACACGCCCTGCCCGTTGCCCGCACCCTTGAACTCGTAGCACGACGGCTGGGTCGTGCCGTAGTCCCCGAGCGAATCAGTGAAGTCCGAGATCGAACCAGCCTGGTCGCTGTTGTAGTAGTAGCAGAACTCGCCGCTGTCACAGGCCCCGTCGCGGCCGGCGGCGGACGCCGCGCCCGGTGCCACCGCGATGCCGGCGAGCACCACCACCAGGACGGCCAGAATGCCCGGAACTCTTCTCAGGATGGTCATTCGTCGCCGCCGATCAGACGTGGAGCATGTGCTGGAAGTTGGCCTGGGCGCTGCTCAGGTGCACGTGCGAGCGCATGCCGGGTCACCAGCCGCTCGGGACGTAGGCCCAGCCCAGGTAGTCCGACCGCGACCGGAACGAGTTGGTCTGGTAGACGCTCGGTCCGGTGCTGATGGCGCTGTTGCCGCCGATCGAGAGCATGACGTGCCCGGCATACGTGGTGGACGTGAAGAACACCGCCGCTCCGGCAGGCGGCACCGAGCCGGTGTGGATACGCCCGTTGCTCTTCTGCCAGTTGTAGTGCGTGAGCGCCGTGGCGAACCGGCCGCTGGTGCCGAACGCCCGCTCGACGAACAGCTCGCACTGGTTGTTCCAGTCGGTGTGCCCGAGCCGGGCCCTCGCGAACGCGACAGCCTCGGCCGCGCGCGGGTCGGCCGGGTAGGTGCCGCCGTCGGAGCCGCCGATGTCGTGCGAGGCGTTGTTGTTCTTCAGCGTGGCGTTGAGGTTGCCCTCCGCCCCGGCCGCGAAGTCCTGGCTCGCACCGGCGAAGTTGCTGTTGAAGTAGACCCGCACCGTCTTGCCCGTACGGTTCCACACCGACGCGGCGTTGTTCTTCACGCACACGCCCTGCCCGTTGCCCGCACCCTTGAACTCGTAGCACGACGGCTGGGTCGTGCCGTAGTCCCCGAGCGAATCAGTGAAGTCCGAGATCGAACCAGCCTGGTCGCTGTTGTAGTAGTAGCAGAACTCGCCGCTGTCACAGACCCCGTCCCGGGCCGCCGCCGACGCCGGCGAGGCGACGCTGAGGATGGAGGTGGTCATGGCGAGCGCGGCGCCGACGACGGCGAGACTCTTGCGGATGTTCATGGTGTCCTCTCCTGGACGGTGAGCGATGGTTGGTGGATCGGGTCGGATGCGGGTCACTGCCCGCGCTGGTACTGCTCCCAGGTTCTGATCGGGATCCGGGGGCCGTCGTCCGGGCCACGGTTGGCCAGGCCGTTCATGCCGAGGTAGTAGTCGCCGGCCTGGTGCTGCGCCTGGCTGGACAGGTCCGTGTCGTTGATCGCCACGGCGTGGATGTGCCACGGCCAGTCACCCTGACTCGGGTTACGGACCCAGGCTGCGAAGCCGACCTGGCGTAGAGCCCGGACGACGGCGGTGCGCGTGGCCGCGGTCATGCCGGTGACCGCGATGTCCACCACGCCCCCGCCGTCGTGCGTACCGGCCGAGGTCGGGTCGCCCCCGACGTTGTACGAGCCCTGCTCGAGCACCAGGGTGTGACCGAGCAGACGCTGCGCCTCGGCCAGCATCGCCTGGGTACGGGCGTCGACGACGTACCCGTCTCGCTGGACCCTCGTGCCCGGGCCGATCGTGTTGCCGACGGTGTACCGGTTCTGCCCGAGCTTCGTCAGCGACGTCGTGCCGGGCAGCCCGTTCGCGGCCAGGCCGGTGTAGCCGAGCGAGCGCTGGTAGGCCGCGTACGCCGAGATGGTCTCGGTGCCGAAGTAGCCGTCGACCCACTGCGCGTTCAGCAGGTTCTGGGCTTGGAGCGCCTTCTCGACGGCGAGCACGGAACTCTTCGCGCCCGGCGTCAGTGTGTCGTCGGCACGACGGGGGTCGATCTGGGCGGCCAGGACGGTGGCCTCCATGTCCACGACAGGCCGCCCGGCCGTGGTGACGGTCCGCTGCGCTGTGGCGCCGGATGTCGCGGCCCGCGCATGGGCCGGAACGCCGCTGGCCACGCAGAGGGCGGCGAGCCCGACGGCTAACCAGGGAAGGCGCATGGTCGATCCTCCTCGTAGGTAGTGAGTCGCGTTCGGAACGAACATCACTCTGCGAGAAGGAATCTGCTGTTCGGTACCCCCGCTGTCCTGTCAGATCCGCGGGTACGTCATCGACCTCGGCGAATTCAGTGTTGTCAGCTTGGGTGCCGCCAGGGACTTACATCGAACATGCGCACTCTGACACCGGTCGGGGCGAGCCGGAACGCAGGAAATCGACCGGGTCGGCGGCTCGGCGGGCCTGACCGCGGTTGCCGCCAGCCGCAGTCAGGCGGTGACGTTGACCATGAAGTAGATCGGCCGGCGGGTGGGAAAGTAGGCCTGCCCGTGCTCGTCTACTATCTTCCAGCCGACCCAGCACTTCCCGGGGCGGCTCGGGGCGGTGACCGGAACGCTGATCATCACCTGCTCGCCGGGCGGCGTGTCGCCGATCGCCACCCGATCCGGCACCTGGCAACCGTCATCGTCACCGGTGGGGTTCATCCGCGCCAGGAAGCGGTTGTGCCAAGCGACCGATCCCACGTTCGCGAGCGCCCACACCTTCACGAAGTGGGCGTTCACCTTCACCCGCGTACCGTCGGGAATGGTGACGTCGGCGACGAACTGGCTGGAGTCCCCGGGAATCAACGCGTCCGAGAACGCTGCCGATGACGGCGACGCCGCCACGGCGCCCGAGCCGTCCGGGGACGACAGGCTGCGGACGGTGACGCCCAGGACCGCGACCACCGCCACCGCCACGACGACGGCGAGCCACCGCAACCGGTGTCGTCGCGCGCCCGTGACCTCGTCCTCCGCCGCTGACGGATGCTCTGCGGCCCGCAGCGCGCGTTGGCCCACCGGCACGAGGTCCGAAGACGCGGCGACGCCGGGCACGGCGGGCCTACCGGCCGCCGGAATGTCCACGGCGTGGGACGTCTCGGCGGCCACGACGCCGGACGTCATCGTGTCCAGGGTGCCCCGAGTTTCGACCGCGGCCGAGGAATCGGTGCTGACCGGCATCAGGTCGCCGTCCGGGACGGAGTGTCCCGCCCCCGGGCTCTGCGCGTCCTCCCATCGGCGCCGCCACTGGACCTCGTCCGCCTCGCAAGCCCGGACGAACTCGCGCGTGGTCTCCCACGAGGGAAACCTGGTCCCGGCGGCAGCCTCGTGCAGCGTCGTGTGCGAGATGCGGCCCGACCGCCCAGCCATCTTCCGGAATGACGGGTTGCCCACGCCGGTTCGCAGTGTTCGCAACTGTTCGGCGAATCTCTCGGCGGCCATGCCGTCCTGAATCGACTCGGCGGCAGCACGCTGGTCTTCCATTCATCCCCCATGTCAGACGCCGTCGTCACGTGTTGTCAGAGCGATGCAAGAGGTACCGAACGGGCCTCGACGGCCATCATCATCATGGATGACGATACCGGGCGCGACGGTCCCGGTACATTGAAGGACGTCACGGCTCAATCGCCGCCCACCGAGCCTCGGTCAGGTCGTCCTCGCCGCCTGTCGATCACCGACACGCCGAGGCGGGATCAGACGATCTCCACTTTCTGAAACACGGCCCAGTTCCGTCGAATAACAAACTCGCACTCTGGACGGGCGGAACTCGGCCACCGAAAAGCCGCCCGCCGGGCTACTGCTGGGGCGGACGCCAGGTGCTGCCGCGCAGGAGTTGGTCGGCGCCGAGCCAGGCGACGTTCATCATCCGGGTGGCGGTCTTCTCCGGGTCGGCCTCCGGGTGGTCGGCGAGCCAGTCGGCGAGCGACTCGCTCGCGCCGACCAGGGCGTACGCGACGACCTCCAGGTCCGTTGCGCTCACCTCGCGCCCCCGGGCGCGCAGCGCGTGGTCGAGCATCCCGGCGACCACCTCCACGAGCCGGGCCCGCATGGCGGCCAGTTCCCCGGCGAACGGCTGCGAGCCCCGGGCCTGCCGGTAGAGCACCGCCCAGCCGTCCCGGTACGCCCCGACGAAGCCGAAGAACGCGCGCAGCCCGCGCCAGAGCCGCTCGTCGGCGTCCAGGTCAGGGGCGGCGGCACCGGCGATCGCCTCCGTCATCCGGGTGCCCTCGCGGTGCAGGCAGGCGACGAAGAGCTCCTCCTTGGTGCCGAGGTACGCGTAGACCATGGGCTTGGAGATGCCGGCGGCCTCGGCGATCTCGTCCATGCTGGCCGCGTGGAAGCCGCGCCGGGAGAAGACCCGGACGGCCGCGTCGAGCATCTGCTGCTCGCGTACGGCCCGGGGCAGGCGCTTGAACGTGGGGGTGCTGGACACCTTGCGAGCATACCTACTCGTGCGTAAGGTTACGCTTGAGTAACCATACTTCGGTAACCATCTTCGCCGTCCGAGAGGTGCATCTCCCATGACCGACTTCGACCCGGCCAACTTCGCCAACTACGGCCCGAAGGAGTTCGCCCAACTGGTCAAGTCCACCCCTGACGACAAGATCGCCGAGGTGATGTCCGGCGACCTGCGCGGCAAGGTCCTGAGCGAGGTCTTCGGCCGGATGCCCTCGCTGTTCCGCGCCGACCGGGCCGGCACCACCAACGCGGTGATCCACTGGAACATCACCGGCCGCCCCGACGGTGGCACCGACACGTACGAGATCGCCATCGCCGACGGCGCCTGCGTGGTCAACGAGACCCCGCAGCACGACCCGAAGCTGAGCCTCACCATGGGACCGGTCGAGTTCCTGAAGATCGTCTCCGGCGGGGCCAACCCCGTCATGATGTTCATGACGGGCAAGCTGAAGGCCAAGGGCGACCTGGGCCTGGCCGCCAACATCGCCAACCTGTTCGACATCCCCAAGGGCTGACATGGCCGAGTTCTCGCTCGACCTGAACGAGGAACAGCGGGACCTGCGGGACTGGGTGCACGGCTTCGCCGCCGAGGTCGTGCGCCCGGCCGCCGCCGAGTGGGACGAACGGGAAGAGACCCCCTGGCCCGTCATCCAGGAGGCGGCGAAAGTCGGCCTGTACGGCTTCGAGTTCCTCGCCACCTGCTGGGCCGACCCCACCGGCCTGTCCCTCCCGATCGCCAGCGAAGAGCTCTTCTGGGGCGACGCCGGCATCGGCCTGGGCATCTTCGGCACCTCCCTCGCGGTGGCCGCCATCTACGGCGCGGGCACCCCCGACCAGCTCGTCGAGTGGGTCCCGCAGTGCTTCGGCGACGTCGACTCACCCGCCGTCGCGGCGTTCTGCACCACCGAGCCGGAGGCCGGCTCCGACGTCGGCGCGATGCGCACCCGGGCCGTCTACGACGAGGCCACCGACGAATGGGTGCTGCGCGGGCAGAAGGCGTACGCCACCAACGGCGGGATCGCCGGGGTGCACGTCGTCACCGCCTCGATCGACCCGACGCTCGGCTCACGCGGCCAGGCCGCGTTCGTCGTACCGCCGGGCACCGCCGGGTTGAGCGCCACCCGGAAGCTGCGCAAGCTGGGGCTGCGCGCCTCGCACACGGCGGACGTCTTCCTCGACGACGTCCGGGTGCCGGGCCGCTGCCTGCTCGGCGGGCGGGAGGCCCTGCTGGAACGGCTCGACCGGGCCCGCTCCGGCCGGCGCGCCTCCGGCCAGGCCGCGATGCGCACCTTCGAGCTGTCCCGGCCAACCGTCGGCGCGCAGGCGCTCGGCGTGGCCCGGGCCGCCTACGAGTACGCCCTCGACTACGCGAAGAACCGGGTCCAGTTCGGTCGGCCGATCATCGAGAACCAGGCCGTCGCGTTCGCGCTGGCCGACATGAGGATGGAGATCGACGCGGCCCGGCTGCTGGTCTGGCGGGCGTCCTGGATGGGCCGCAACAACCGCCCGTTCACCGCCGGCGAGGGCTCGATGTCCAAGCTCAAGGCTGGAGAGGTGGCCGTGTCGGTCACCGAGAAGGCGGTCCAGTTGCTCGGCGGGGCCGGCTTCCTGCGGGACCACCCGGTCGAGCGCTGGTACCGGGACGCGAAGATCTACACCATCTTCGAGGGCACCTCGGAGATCCAGCGGCTGGTCATCTCCCGGGCCATCTCCGGCTTGCACATCCGCTGACCAGCCGCCGCAGCGGCCTCGCACCACCACGCGCGACCACCGCGCCGGTGCCCTCTCCGCCGAGGGCGCCGGCGCGGTGGGGACCGGTACCGGAGGGGCCCGCGTGCAGGGCGTGGCCGGCCCCCCAGCAACACCGGCGGCACAGGACCGACCAGACACGCCCGGCGAGGAGCCCCAGGCGGGGCCCCGCACCTCCGAAGGAGGCCGTGCATGGACCTGCCGTTCGTCGTCGCCACGCTGACCCGGCGCGGGCTGCTCACCCCGGGCCGGCCGACCCGGATCGCCTCCCAGCTCGGCGCGCTGCGCAGGTGGGGTTGGGGCCTCGCCGGCGAGCTGCGCCAGGCCGCCGCCCGGGAACCGGGCCGCACCGCCATCGTCGACGAGCTGGGCGCCGAACTGACGTACCGGAACCTGCTGGACCGGGCCGAGCGGCTGGCGAAGTCGCTACGCGGCGTGCTCGGCGTCCAGGCCGGGGACCGGATCGGGCTACTCTGCCGCAACCACCACGGGCTGATCGAGGCCATGGTCGCCACCACCCTGCTCGGCGCGGACGCGGTGCTGGTCAACTCCGGGCTCTCCGCCGCGCAGCTCGCCACCGTCGCCGAGGAGCAGTCGCTCAAGGTCCTGGTGCACGACGCCGAGTTCGCCGACCGGCTCCCCGGCCTCCCCGCCGAGCTGCACCGGGTCGACGAGGCCCGGCTGGAAGAGCTGGTCACGTGGGCGCAGCCCGGCGACCTCCGGCCGCCGCCGCGCGACGGCCGGACCATCGTGCTCACCTCCGGCACCACCGGCGCGCCCAAGGGGGCCCGCCGACCCACCCCGCACGGATTCGGCCCGCTGGTGTCCATCATCGACCGCATCCCGCTGCACGTCCGGCACACCGTGCTGATCGCCGCGCCGCTGTTCCACACCTGGGGGTACGCCGCCCTCCAGGTCTGCTTCGCCCTGCGGGCGACCATCGTGCTGCACCGCCGCTTCGACCCGGCCGCCACGCTGGACGCGCTGGCGGCGCAGCGCTGCGACGCCATGTTCGCGGTGCCGGTGATGGTGCAGCGGCTGATGGAGGTGCCCCCGCCCGGCCGGAAGCCGCCGCTGAAGGTGGTCGCGGTCAGCGGTTCCGCGCTGCCCGGCGGGCTCGCCACGAGTTTCATGGACGCCTACGGCGACGTCCTCTACAACCTGTACGGCTCCACCGAGGTCTCCTGGGCGGCCATCGCGGTCCCCGCCGACCTACGACGGGCCCCCACCACCGCCGGCCGGCCGCCGCACGGCACCCGGCTACGGATCCTCGACGAGCAGGGGCGGCAGGTCCCCGACGGCCAGGTCGGCCGGATCTTCGTGGGCAACGAGATGCTGTTCGAGGGCTACACCTCGGGGGCGGGGCGGGAGAGCCGGGACGGGCTGCTGGACACCGGGGACCTCGGCCGGGTCGGCGTCGACGGGCTCCTCTTCGTCGACGGGCGGGCCGACGACATGATCGTCTCCGGCGGGGAGAACGTCTTCCCGTCCGAGGTGGAGGACCTGATCGCCCGGCTCCCCCAGGTCCGGGAGGCTGCCGTGATCGGCGTGCCGGACCCGGAGTACGGCCAGCAACTGGCCGCGTTCCTCGCCCTGCACCCCGGCGAGACGCTGGACCCGGAGGCGGTCCGCGAGTACGTCCGGCACTACCTGGCCCGGTTCTCCGTGCCCCGGGACGTGGTCTTCGTGAAGTACCTGCCGCGCAACGCCACCGGCAAGGTGCTCGGCCGCGAGCTGCGCCGCTACTACGGCTGACGGGCTCTCCCCCGGCCGCGCCACCAGGGCGGCTCAGGGTCTCTCCCCCGGCCGTCGACCGGGCACACCAGGGGCTCAACCGAGTCGCTGGCCGGGGTGCGCCGGGGGACTGTCCCGGATGCCCCGGGCTCTCCCGGCGGGCAGGCTCGACAGCATGAAGATCACGAATCGCCGGACCGTCCTCGTCGCCACGGCGCTCGGCGCCCTGCTGGCCGTCACCGCCCCCGGCGCGGTCACCGCCGCCCCGCGCACCGCCGCCGCCCCCGGCTCCGGCTCCGCCGCCATGGCTGCCGGCTCCGTGGCCGCCAGCTCCACCGCCGTGACCCCCGCCGCCGTGGCGTCCGGCTCCGTGGCGTCCGGCTCCGTGGCGTCCGGCTCCGTGGCGTCCGGCTCCGTGGCGTCCGGCTCCGTGGCGTCCGGCTCCGTGGGCACCGGGACGGCGGCGCTCGGCCGGGGCGGCGCCGGCTGCCGGCCCGGCACCCTCGACCCCGGACCTCTCCGGGCGGCGATCGCCGGCCTACCGAGCGCCGACGCCACCAGCGCCCAGGTGCGGATCACCACCCCGGAGGGCTGCTGGACGGGCACCAACGGCGTACGGGACCTGCGGGCCCAGGCCCCGGTGCCGCCGCACGCGCGGTTCCGGGTGGGCAGCGCCACCAAGGTCTTCACCGCCGCCCTGGTGCTCCAGCTCGCCGCCGAGGGGCGGGTCGACCTCAACGGGCCGGTGCAGGGGTACCTGCCCGGCCTGCTACCCGCCGACTACCCGACCGTGACCGTCCGCCAGCTGCTCGACCACACCAGCGGCATCCCCAGCCCGACGATGCCGGGCGGCGTCGAGTGGCAGCTCGCCCACCGGTACGACCGGTGGACCCCGGAACAGATCGTCCGGCGTGGGCTGGACAACGGTCGTAGGTTCGAGCCCGGAGAGAAGCAGCACTACACCAACATGGGCTACATCGTCGCCGGCCTGCTGATCGAGAAGGTCACCGGCCACTCGTACGAGGCTGAGCTGGACCGGCGGATCGCCCGGCCGCTCGGCCTGCGGGACACGTACGCGCCGGGCGACGACCCGCGCATCCGCGGCCCGCACGCGCACGGCTACCAGGCCGTGGTGCGCGGCGGGGTGACCGAGCTGGTGGACGCGACCACCTGGAGCCAGACCTTCACCCCGGCCTCCGGGGACGTCATCTCCAGCCTCGCCGACCTGGACACCTTCATCACGGCGCTGTTCACCGGCCGGGTGGTGCCGGAGCCGCAGCTCACCGAGATGTTCACCCTCCCGCAGGTGGACGACGTCGAGGGCGGGCCGGCCCGGTACAGCGCCGGGCTGACCGCCATGCCGCTGCCGAACGGCGAGACCCTGTGGGCCAAGACCGGCTCCCGGTTCGGCTACCTGGCCGCCGTGGCCTCCACCCGGGACGGCCGGTTCCGGGTGGAGTACTCGATCACCGCGACGAACGCCAAGGGCGAGGAGCTGAGCGCCACCGCCCAGGCCGTCATCGGCGCCGCCCTCGGCATGTTCTGACCCACGCCCGCCGATCCGTCCCGACGGCCCCGGCCGACCCGACCCACGGTTCACGGGTACACGGTCAGGCCGGGTGCCCGGGCGATCGCGGCGAGCTGTTCCACGGTGAGCAGGAGCTCGTCGGCGGTCTTCGAGCTCTGCATCTGTTTGCCGACCACTTCATTCCGGAAGTTGTTGGTGACGGCGAGCACCGAGGTGCCGTCCGGCCGCAGCAGCATCACCCACAGCTGCCGCTGACCCGGCCCCTCGACCATGCTGCTGACCACGGCGGCCGAACCGTCCGGGTAGTCGATGACCTCGCAGTTGCCCCGAGCGAACGCGCGCCGGCAGTCCGGCACGGCCGACTCCGTGGCCGTCGGACTCACCTGGAGCAGGAACAAGCCGTGCTCCTTGCCCCGCCGGACCGTCCCGTCCACCGTGTACTGCCGGTAGCTGGGGTGGTACGTGAACTGCGGCTCGGAGCAGCCCTTCAGCGCCGGGGCGATCCGCACCCCGGAGGGCAGCAGGGCCGGCAGCGCGTCCCTGAGCGCCCCGGTCAGTCGGGCGACCCCGTCCCCGGGTGCCTCCGTCGGCCGGGCACGGACCGTGTCGTGCGACTGCAGGGGCGGCAGGGGCCCGCTGGCCTTCGGGGTCACCCCGGCGCACAGTAGCTCGGGGGCCGAAGGGGACGCGGTGGGTAGGCCGAACGCCGGCAGGGTGCTCGCGCGGGGCGGGCCCCCGGCCGCCAGCGCCGGTACCACCGCCACCGCGGCGACGGCAGCCGCGACGCCGATGCCGCTCCACGCCCACGAGCGGTGCCGGCGATGCCGCCGCTCGGCGCTGATCAGGTGCTCCACGTCGATCCGGGTCGCTGGCGCGTCAGCCACGGCGGCGTGCAGTTGGGCCGTGATCTCATCCATCGGCGCGTACCCCCTCGTGGGTGGCCGGCACGCCGACGAGGCGGCCCCGCAGCGCCTCGATGGCCCGCGCGGCCTGACTCTTCACAGTTCCGGTGGTGCAGCCCAGTTCCCGGGCCGTCTCCTCGACCGAGAGGTCGCAGAAATAGCGCAGCACCAGGACGGCCCGCCGGCGGGCCGGCAGCTCGGCCAGCAGGGCGAGGACGGTCAGCCGGTCGGCGGCCCCGTCGGTCGCCGACCGCGCCGCGCCGTCCGGCACGTCCGCCCAGGCGGCCTCCCGCCGCCACGGCCGACGCCGTTCGTCCAGCCAGACCCGCAGCAGGACACGCCGGACGTACGCGTCCGGGTTGTCCATCGCGGAGACCCGTCGCCAGTGTCGCAACAGCCGGACCAGCGCCATCGACACCAGGTCGTCCGCCGTGTGCCAGTCGCCGCAGAGCAGGTACGCCGTGCGGCGCAACGGCTCCAGCCTCGAAGCGACGTACTCGCGGTAGCCCTCGATGTCGGCAGGCAATCCGCCACCCCCTCACCTCACCCGTCAAACGGAGGTGAGAAGGGCGGGGGTTGCCCGGTCAGCGGGGAATTGTGATCCGACCGTCGACCGCCGCGGCGGCGATGTCGGTGCGGTGGTGCGAGCCGGCCAGCCCGATGCCGCCGACCAGCGCGTACGCGGCGTCCCGCGCGGCGGCGAGGGTGGGGCCGGTGGCCGTACCGCAGAGGACCCGGCCGCCCGCGGAGAGCAACGCGCCGTCGGCGGGCCGACGGGCGGTGCCCGCGTGGATCATGCCCGGACGGTCGGCGCCGGTGATCACGTCGCCGGTGCGCGGGGTGCCCGGGTAGTTGTCGGCGGCCACCACCACGGTCACCGCTGCGCCGTCGCGCCAGCGCAGCGGCGGATGGTCGGCCAGGGTGCCGGTGGCGGCGGCGTGCAGCAGGCCGCCGAGTGGTGTCTCCAGCAGAGCGAGGACGACCTGGGTCTCCGGGTCACCGAAACGGGCGTTGAACTCGATCACCCGAGGGCCGGCGGCGGTCATCGCCAGGCCCACGTAGAGCAGCCCGGCGAACGGGGTGCCCCGGCGGCGCATCTCGGCCAGGGTGGGGTGGACGACGTCGGCCATCACCTCGTCGACCAGGCCGGACGGCGTCCAGGGCAGCGGTGCGTACGCCCCCATGCCGCCGGTGTTCGGGCCGGCGTCGCCGTCGCCGACCCGCTTGAAGTCCTGCGCCGGCAACAGCGGCACCGCCGCCTCGCCGTCGGTGACCACGAAGAGGGAGACCTCGGGGCCGGCCAGGTACTCCTCGACGACGACCCGGCCGCACTCGGCGGCGTGCGCCAGCGCGGCGGCCCGGTCGTCGGTGACGACGACCCCCTTGCCTGCGGCCAGCCTGTCGTTCTTCACCACGTACGGCGGGCCGAACTCGTCCAGCGCGGCGGCGGTGGACGCCTCGTCCGCGCAGGTGTACGCCCGGGCGGTCGGCACGCCTGCGGCGGTCATCACGTCCTTGGCGAACGTCTTCGAGCCCTCCAGCCGGGCGGCCTCGGCGGACGGCCCGAACGCGGCGATGCCCTTGGCACGCACGGCGTCGGCAACCCCGGCCACCAGCGGTGCCTCGGGCCCGATCACCACCAGGTCGACGCCGGTCTCCACGGCCAGCGCGGCGACTGCGGCGGGATCGGCGACATCCACCGCCCGCAGCTCGGCAACCCCGGCCACCCCGGCGATCCCGGGATTACCGGGCGCGGCGATCAGCCCTTCGACGGACGGATCCGCGCAAAGTCCGACCGCGAGCGCATGCTCCCGCCCCCCACCACCCAAAAGAAGTACCCGCACGACCCGGAATCCTACCCACCCCCTCTCCCCCTCCCGTTGATCATGAAGTTGTTGTCGGCCGCCCGGCGTGTCGCGGGCGACAACTTCATGATCACCGGAGGGGGGCGCCCCTGAGCGCCTGGCGGACGGCCCAGGGGATGTAGTCGGGACGCAGGGTGTCCGACCAGGTGAAACGCAGGACCCGCCAGCCCGCGTTGATCAGTCGGTTCTGGCGTCGACGGTCGGCGTAGACCGCCTGAGGACCGCTGTGCGGCTCCCGCCCGTCGGCCTCGGCGATCAGACGCCCGGCACGCCAGCCGAGGTCACCGATCCCGAGCAGGTAACCGTCGGCGTCACGCACCTCCAACTGGAGCACCTCGGGCGGCACCCCGCCGTCGACGCAGCGCAGCCTCGTCCGGGTCTCCAGCGGCGACTGCGCCCGACCGTCCGCCTCGGTGAGGTGGAGTCGGGCCGAGACCGCTCCCCGCCTCCCCCGGATCATGGGCGGGATCAGGCGCAACTCCTCGGGCCCGAGGAGTCCTCGGTTCAGCGCGGAGTCGAGCAGGGACACGGCGGCGTAGCGGTCCTCACGGAGGATGAGGTCGGAGACGGTACGCAGGGGCCCGGTCGCCGCGATCCCCCCGACCGAGCCGAGCTGACCCGGCGCGATCACCAACTGGTGGACGACCACCTCGGGATGCGCGGCGCGGGCCGGCCTGGCGACCGCCCCGGGCACGGACAGGTGTATCGCGTCGGACCGGGGCAGCCCCGCGATCCGGTGCAGCTCGGCGGCGGTCCCGAGGACGGCGGCTGCGCCTGGGCCGAAGGACGCCACCGCCGCCCTGATCCGGGCCGCCCGGGGGACGCCGTCGTACAGGTCGGCGTCCACGAGGTAACCGCCTCGCGCGATCGCCCGCCACCGCCCCGAGCGGCACAACCGTTGCACCTCGTGCACGGTGAGACCGGCGGCACGCGCCTGCGCCAACGTCACGACGCCGTCCTGCGCAGCGGCAACCCGCCGCACCACCCCCACCGCATCCACGAAACCAGATTCCCGCCCCGCCCCGGACCCCGAAACCCCCTGTGGAAAACCACCCACCCCGCTGTGGAAAACCCCGCCACCCGCCTGCGTTGATCATGAAGTTATTGCCGCGACACGCCGAGATGTCGGGCAATAACTTCATGATCAACGGGGGTGGTTGGGGGGTGGGGAGGGGGCGGGTGGGGGTTAGGGGAGGAGGGGGTGGCGGGTTACGTTTTCCTCGCGGCCGGGGCCTACGCCTACGACGCTGACTCGGGTGCCGCAGATCTCCTCGATGCGGGCGATGTAGCGTCTCGCGTTCTCCGGGAGGTCGGCCTCGGTCCTCGCCTTGGTGATGTCCTCCCACCAGCCGTCGTGCTCCTCGTAGATCGGCGTGGCGTGGTGGAACTCGGTCTGCGTCATCGGCATGTCGTCGAAGCGCTCGCCGTTGATCTCGTACCCGACGCAGAGCGGGACCTTCGGCAGGCCGGTGAGCACGTCCAGCTTGGTGATCACCAGGTCGGTGACGCCGTTGAGGCGGCAGGCGTATCGGGCAACGACGGCGTCGAACCAGCCGCAGCGGCGCTCCCGGCCGGTGGTCGTGCCGTACTCGTGGCCGACCTTGCGCAGGTGCTGACCGTTGTCGTCGAACAGCTCGGTCGGGAACGGGCCGGAACCCACCCGGGTGGTGTACGCCTTGCTCACCGCGATGACCTTGTTGATCGCGGTCGGCGGGATGCCGGCGCCCACGCACGCCCCGCCCGCCGTCGGGTTCGACGAGGTCACGAAGGGATACGTGCCGTGGTCCATGTCGAGCATGGTGGCCTGGGCGCCCTCCAGCAGGACCGTCTCGCCCCGGTCGAGGGCGTCCCAGAGCATCACCCGGGTCTCGGCGATGTACGGCTTGAGCCGCTCGGCGTACTCCAGGTACTCCTCGACGGTCGCCTCGACGTCGATCGCCTTGCGGTTGTACACCTTGAACAGGATCTGGTTCTTCTCGCGCAGTGCGAGTTCCAGCTTCTTGCGCAGGATGCCCGGGTCGAGCAGGTCCTGAAGCCGGATACCCATCCGGGCGACCTTGTCCCCGTACGCCGGGCCGATGCCCCGGCCGGTGGTGCCGATCCGGGAGCTGCCGAGGTAGCGCTCCACCACCAGGTCCAAGGCCCGGTGGTGCGGCATGATCAGGTGCGCGTCGCCGGAGATCCGAAGCCGGGACACGTCCACCCCGCGCTCGGCGAGGCCGTCGATCTCGGTCAGCAACACCTTCGGGTCGACCACCACACCGTTGCCGATGATGATCATCGCGCTCGGTGAGAGCGCGCCGGACGGCATCAGGTGCAGCGCGTACTTCTGCCCGTCAGGGGTGATCACCGTATGGCCGGCGTTGTTGCCGCCGGAGTAGCGCACTACGTAGTCGACCCGCTCACCCAGCAGGTCGGTAACCTTGCCCTTGCCCTCATCGCCCCATTGAGCACCGAGGAGCACGATCGCTGGCATCTTTTCCGCCTCCAGAAGGCTCGGGTGCCAGGTGGCGACCGGTCGGCGAGCCCGGGGTGTCAGGCTAACAAGAGGTCACGTCGGGTCCGGCAGGGGTTCGTCGAGAGTCAGGAGAATCTTTCGTGTACGACGTGGTGCTGCTCACCCTCGGCTCGGAGCGGGACGCTCCCGGCGGGGGCTGCGGCGGCGGCGGGGCCTGCTGCGGTGACACCACCGGGGACGCCCCCGAGCGGGCCGGGGAACGGTGCGAAACCCCCCGCGTACCGGTGCTGGCCTGCGCGGACGCGCTGACCGCCCGGGGTGCCCGGGTGGAGACAGTCACCGCATGCTCGGACGCGGAGATCGACGAGGTGCTGGCGCGGCTCGACGGCCCACCCCGCCCCGACGGGCTCACCTGGCCGGATCCCGACTCGAAGACCCGGCTGGTCGTCGCCACGGCGAGCGACAGCCAGTTGCGGGCCGTCGTGCGCCGGCTCGTCCGGCGGTACGCCCCACCGCCCAGCCGCCGCCCCGCCGACCTGCCCGGGAACCGTACGGTGCCGGACCTGCCGCCGGTGGGCGTACTCCCGCTCGACCCGGCCAGGGGCGGCGGGCAGCGTGACCTGGCGGCGCAGCTCGGGCTGCCGCGCGACCCGGTGGCCGTGGCCGCCGCGATCCTGGACGGCACCCCCCGCCGGCTCGACCTGCTGCGAAACGACGGCGGCTCGGTGACGCTGGACGGGGCGCTGCTCGGCGCCGCCGACGAGGCCGGCCGGCCGCTGCACTGGCGGGGCCGGATCGAGGTCGACGACGTCGTGCTCTCGGCGGGCGACGACCCCCTCCTGGCCTGCGCCATCGGCAACGCGGGCGGATACGCCCAGCTCGACGGCCTTCCCCTGCTCACCGCCGGGGACCCGACGGACGGCGTGGTCGAGGTGGCGGTGGCCGTTCCCGTGGTGACCCGCTCGACGTTGGGCAGGAAGCGGATGCGGTTCGAGGTACGCCGGGCGCGAGGGCGCGCGGTGGCCGTCATCCCACGCGACGAGCGGGTGCCCTACCTCGACGACGGGGTCGAGGGAGAACTGAGCCGGAAGCGGTCGTGGTGGACCGAGCCGGGCGCCTGGGCGGTCTGGACGGCCTGAAGAGCCGGTGCGGCGTTCCGGCGGCGCCCGCACCGGGTACGGCCACCATGCCGGGTACGGCCACCATGCCGGACGATTCACCGGCACGCTGGGGTGTCCGGGGGGAGTGCCTCCGGGGCGCGGACCGGTGGAGATCCGCGTCGATGGCCGACGGCTCGGTCCCGGGGCCTATCCTCGGCAGGAGGAATGGGGAGGAACCGTCGTGGACGACAACGCCGACCGGGTCCACGTACCCGGCCAGCAGCCAGCTCCGGAGCGGGACATCGAACCGCTCTGGCCGCCGGACCCAACCGATCCCGGGCCGGCCGACTCCGGCCCGACGTGGGCCGTGAGTACACCCCAGCAGCCGACACCCCTTCCACCGGTCCCCGGGCCGGGGTCTGACGCGCAGAGCGCGTACCCGTCGTTGGCTGCCTCGCCGGCCGCGCGGCCCGGGACGGGGCAGCAGGACGCGTACCCGCCCGCCGTCGCGCCACAGGCCGGGTATCCCGAGGCCGGAACGCAGGGCGGGTACCCGGCGACCGCCGGGCCGCAGGGCGGGTACCCGGCGACCGCCGGGCCGCAGGGCGGGTACCCCGTGGTCGGACCGCAGGGCGGGCAGGCCGGGGGTGGCCACGGCCAGGGCCACGGGCACGGGTACGGGCAGAGCGCATCGGGGCCCGACGAGTGGTCAGCGAACGGACCGGACGGGTGGGCGCCGGTGCCGTCAGAGACCGCGTGGGCACCGCCCTCCGTAGGCGGTGTGCCGGCCCCCCGGGCCGGGCAGCCGGTGCCCGGGCCGGTGGATCTCCACCTGCCCTTCACCCTGGACCAGGCGGCCACCGCGCACCCGGCCCCGACCCCGGCCCGTCCGCCGGTGGGCCCGGCCGACCCGTCGACGCCGCCGACGCCCGTGCCCCCGATGCCCGCGACGGTCGGCCCGGCCTTCCCCGAGGTGACCGGCCCGACGGCGGTGCCCGATCCGGGCACGAGCGGTGGAGCAGTGCCCGACCCGGGCCCGAGCGGTGGAGCACCCGACCCGGGCGCGAGCGGTGGATCGGCCGCGAGCGGGGCTGCCGGAAGCGGCGACGGGCGGAACGGAACGGCCGACGGATCGGTGCCGAGCTCGAACGGCGGAGCGCGGGGAACGGCCGAGTCCCCGTGGGCCCTGCCACCGAGGCGCCCCGGCCCGAGCGGACCGGGACAAGAAAGCCCGGGTCCGGACGGGACAGCTCCGGACGGGACAGCTCCGGACGGGACAGCTCCGGACGGGACGACTGCGGACAGGACGGCTCCGGACGGCTGGCCGGGCGGACGGCCCGGCGGGACGGAGCTGAGCGGGACGGAGCCGGAGGGGCCGGAGCCGCATGTCAGTTGGCGTGCGGCCCCCGGTCCGGCGGGAAGCGCAGCGCACCCGCCGGGGCCGTTCCCGCCGGTGATGAACCCGCCCGGGCCGCTGCCCCCGACCCCCTATCCGCCCGCCACCGGCGGCACCCCGGCCGACCCGTACGCGGCCGGCCCCCCGGCGCTCGACCCGTACGCGGCCCCCACCCCGGCGGCCGACCCGAACGCGGCCGGGGGACCGGCGGCCGTGACGGGCCCACCGGCGGGGTGGGGGCCGGAACAGCAGCCCGCCCCGGGGCCCCGCGTCGCGGGGCAGCCGAGCTGGTATCCCCCGGGCTGGCCGCAGCACGGCCAGCAGCCGGCGGCCCCGGTGACGCACCCGCCCTACCAGGAGGCGGACGGGGTGACCCGGGTGCCGCCCGGATACCCGGACGTGGGCTGGACGCCCGACCACGGGACCGCGCCGACCGCCGAGGACTTCACCCGCCGCCGGCAGGTCCGCCCGGCCGACCCGGTGGCCACGATGGGCGTACGGGCCGTGGTGAACAAGACGGGGCTGATCAAGCTCCCGCCGGGGCGGCACGAGCAGGAGTTGCGCCACGACATCGAGATGGTTCGCCGCAACTTCGGCGGGCTGCGCCAGGTGACCGTGGTCAACCCGAAGGGCGGCGCGGGCAAGACCGTGGCGATCCTGCTGCTCGCCATGACGTTCGGGCAGAAGCGCGGCGGGTACGTGTTGGCCTGGGACAACAACGAGACCCAGGGCACCCTCGGGATGCGCGCCCAGCAGGACTTCCACTCCCGCACGGTGCGCGACATGCTGCGCGACCTGGGCCAGTTCCAGGGTGCCCACGGGCGGGTCGGCGACCTGTCGCAGTACGTCCGCTCGCAGGGCGAGGGGATGTTCGACGTGCTCGCCTCGGACGAGTCGGCCACCGGTGGGGAGATGCTCACCGCGTCGGCGTTCGCCGAGATCCGGGAGGTGGTCAGCCGGTTCTACAAGCTGATCTTCGTGGACACCGGCAACAACGTCCGGGCGCAGAACTGGCAGGCCGCAATGGACGCCACCGACCAGCTCGTGGTGACCATGTCGGCGCGCAACGACTCGGCGGAGACCGCCGCCCGGATGCTCGACCACCTGGAGCAGAGCGGCCGGCAGCGACTGGTCCGGCAGGCGGTGACGGTGGTGTCCATGCCGCCGTCACGCAAGGAGATCGACCTGCCGGCCATCCAGGAACACTTCGCGGCCCGGACCCGGGCGGTGCTGCTGGCCCCGTACGAGCGGTTGATCGACACCGGCGAGCCGATCCGGTACGGAGGGCTCTCCTCGGCAACCCGGGACGCCTGGCTGAAGATCGCCGCATCGGTCGCCGAAGGGCTCTGAGCAGCGCGACGGCCGGTCCGGCAGGTGCCGGACCGGCCGTCGCACCGGCTCGCAGGGATCAGGCGCCGGCCAGGGCGTCCCCGGCGGCGGGATCGCAGTCGCGCAGGAACTGGGCGCAGCGGGCCGCCTCGTCGGCCTCGCCGATCTCGCCGGCGGCCCGGGAGAGCACGTACAGGCAGCGCAGGAAGCCCTGGTTCGGCGCGTGCGACCAGGGCACCGGGCCGTGCCCCTTCCAGCCGCTGCGGCGCAGTTGGTCCAGGCCCCGGTGGTACCCGGTCCGGGCGTACGCGTACGCCGAGACGACCTGGCCGGCGGCCAGGGCGCGGCCCGCTAGCGCCGCCCAGCCGGCGCTGTAGGTCGGGAAACGGGCCGCGACTTCGGCGTACGCCTCGTCGGTGCCGGCCTCGGTGGCGGCGGCGAGCGTGGCGTCGGCCTCGTCGTGGACCGGCAGGAGGGTGGCCGGCGGCTCAGGCAACAGGTTCTGCATCGTCCCATTCAACCCGCTTCGCTCTACGCCGCGCGAGCGGGTCGGCAGACCGGGCTGGCTGAACGGTTGAGGCATTGGTCACGCCTGCGGCCCCACGCCTGGGGACCTGCGGCCCATGCCGCCGGGAGATGTTCTCCACTACAACTATTGGTCCGGAGCCTCCCCAGGAACCGGTCACGCAGGAGCCCGGTGGCCTCGCCACCGGGCTCCTGTCGTCCGGAGCCCGGCGAACCGCCGGACCGGCGGGTCGGGCGGGTCAGCGGTGCGTCCCGGCGGCGGGTTTGGCGGGTTGCCCCGGGTGGGCAGGATGGGCTGGTGCCGACCCCACCTCCAGCGGATGTCATCTCCCCGCACGACACCAGCGCCACCGAGATCGAGACCCGCAGCATCTTCGAACAGCGGTTGACCACCGGCACCCTGGCCGGGCTGACCGTCCAGGGCCTACGTCTGGACCTCGACCCGGTCCCCGACCTCACCGGGACGGAGGTGACCGGCACCCTCTTCGTCGGCTGCCGCTTCGCCTCCCGCGAGGTGGGCGCCGACCTGGTCCGGCGCGGTGCGAACGTGGTGCCGCCCTTCTCCGGGCTGCCGTACCCGACCCAGCCGTCGCACCTCTACACCCCCGACGAACTGGCCGCCGGCTTCGCCGAAGGCGGCTTCGCGAACATGTACGACACCCGGGTGTACGAGCACTTCCGGGCGCACGGCGGCGCGCTGCCCGAGGTCAAGGAGGCGCTCGGCCAGCGGCTGCACGATCACGGCGTGGACAACGCGCTGGTCGACGCCACCCGCGCCTGGCTCGCCACGCACGGCCCGCAGTCGGTGGTCGGTGTGATGGGTGGGCACGCCGTCCGGCGGGGCAGCGTGCCGTACCGGATGGCGGCGGTGCTGGGCTGGGAGCTGGCCCGGGCCGACCGGCTGGTGGTGACCGGCGGCGGCCCCGGCGTGATGGAGGCGGCCAACCTGGGCGCCTACCTGTCGAGCCGGCCGGCCGAGGAGCTGACCGCGGCGATCGACCTGCTGACGACCGCGCCGGACTTCACCGACCACGAGCGCTACACCGCCGCCGCGCTGGAGGTCCGGGCCCGGTACGGGGCACCACCGGCCGTGCCGCGGCAGCGCGGCACCGACCTGGACTGGGCGCGCGCCGGCGGGCTCGCCATCCCCACCTGGCTGTACGGGCACGAGCCGGCGAACCTGTTCGCCGGGCGGATCGCCAAGTACTTCTCCAACGCCATCCGGGAGGACACCATCCTGCGGCTGGCCCGGGGCGGGATCGTCTTCGCGCCCGGCCGGGCCGGCACGGTGCAGGAGGTGTTCCAGGCGGCGACGAAGACGTACTACGGCACGGACGGCTCCAGCGGCGCGTACGTCTTCCTGGACCGGAACTACTGGACGACGGAGCTGCCGGTCGAGGCGCTGCTGCGCCCGCTGCTGACCGCATCGCCGTTCGGTGACCTCTCCGGCACCGTGCACCTCACCGACGACGTGCGGGAGGCGGTCCGGGTGCTGACCGCCGGCTGAACCCCGTGACGACGACGGCCGGCCCCTCCCGGGTGCCGGCCGCCGTGTCGTACGGGTGGTGTTACTTCATCCTGGTGCCGGTGGAGCGCAGGTGCTCGCAGGCCTCGACGACGCGGGTGGAGAGCCCGGCCTCGGCGAGCTTGCCCCAGGCCCGCGGGTCGTACAGCTTCTTGTTGCCGACCTCGCCGTCGATCTTCAGCACGCCGTCGTAGTTGCGGAGCATGTGGTCGGCGACGGGCCGGGTGAAGGCGTACTGGGTGTCGGTGTCGATGTTCATCTTCACCACGCCGTAGTCCAGCGCCTCGCGGATCTCCTCCAGCAGCGAGCCGGAGCCGCCGTGGAAGACCAGGCTGAGCGGCTTGTCCTTGCCGTACTTGGCGCCGACCGCCTCCTGGATCTGGTTGAGGATCTCCGGGCGGAGCTTGACGTTGCCCGGCTTGTAGACGCCGTGCACGTTGCCGAAGGTCAGCGCCGCCATGTAGCGGCCCTTCTCGCCCAGGCCGAGGGCCTCGACCATGGCCAGGCCGTCCTCGACGGTGGTGTAGAGCTTGTCGTTGATGGCGTTCTCGACACCGTCCTCCTCGCCACCGACGACGCCGACCTCGATCTCCAGGACGATCTTGGCCTCGGCGGCCCGGTCCAGCAGCTCGGACGCGATCTGCAGGTTCTCCGCCACCGGCACGGCCGAGCCGTCCCACATGTGCGACTGGAACAGCGGCTCCTGGCCGGCGGCGACCCGCTCCTTGGAGATCTGCATCAGGGGCCGGACGAACTTGTCCAGCTTGTCCTTCGGGCAGTGGTCGGTGTGCAGGGCGATGTTGACCGGGTACTTCTTGGCGACCTCGTGGGCGTACGCGGCGAACGCCACGGCACCGGTGACCATGTCCTTCACGGACGGGCCGGACAGGTACTCCGCGCCGCCGGTGGAGACCTGGATGATGCCGTCGCTCTCCGCGTCGGCGAAGCCCTTCAGGGCCGCGTTCAGCGTCTGGGAGGAGGTCACGTTGATCGCGGGGTACGCGTACCGGCCCGCCTTGGCACGGTCCAGCATCTCCGCGTAGGCCTCGGGGGAAGCGATGGGCATATCGAACGCTCCTTACTTACCGCTGTCGGCCTGTACTGGCCGCTGTCTTCCGTGGGTGCGCCGGACCGCGCTGTCCTCCGCCGGAAGTATCCCGTAGAGGGTGACCACGGGCGTAACCGACCCTTGACCCGCCCGAGGTGTGGGCCGGTGACCGGGACACCGGGCACCCCCCTGCGGCACTCACCGACCCTCCCACCGGTCCGGCACGGCGACGCTGATCAGCCAGCTCACCACGGCCATCACGATGGCCCCCCAGAAGGCGGCCCAGAAGCCGTCCACCCGGAACGGCAGGTCCAGCTGGCGGGCGATCCAGTCGGTCAGCAGGAACAGCAGCGCGTTGACCACCAGCGCGAACAGCCCCAGGGTCAGCAGGTAGAAGACGCAGCCCACCACCTTGATCACCGGCTTCAGCACGGCGTTGACCACGCCGAAGATCAGCGCCACCACCACGAGGGTGAGCGCCGTGTTGCCGCCGTGCCGGCCGCCCACTTCGACGCCGGGCACGACCAGGGTGGCGATCCACAACGCGATCGCCGTGATCACCAGCCGGATCAGGAAGCCCACGACACCATCCTGGCACCGCCGGCCGGGCCCGGAGGACCGATTCCGGCGACTCGGCTTTCTCCTCGGCTCCGAGCGCGCACCCGGGTCAGCCCGTACGGTGTGGGTAGCTTTCCACCGGAATCAGGGAGGGACGATGGGTCAGCCCGACGAGGACTTCACTCCGAGCGACCACCTCGCTCCGGAGGAGCGGGACCCGGAGGCGTCCCCGGCCGACGCCGTGGAGCAGGCCACCTCGACCGACCCGGCCGACGGCGAGCAGGAGCCGAGCCGGGGCCTGGAGGTCGACGACTGGGACGCCATCGAGCAGGCCCGGGTCGTCGCGCCCGACGAGGACGACTACCGCTGAGCCCGATCGACGGGCGGTCAGCCGCGAATCGGCGAGCTCCTCGTACGTCACTGCGCCTCCCGGTGTCCTGTTCTGATGACGGGACCGGGCCGGCGGAACGTTGCGGCGGTGGCCAAGCGCGCCGGACCCGCTTCGTCGCCTGATCCACCCGTACCGCCGGCGCCCCGTCGACCTGCCCGGGTCGGCGGGGCGCCGCCGTTGCCAACCGAAAACGGGACGACGCAAGATCGAAGCCCCTGACACCATGGGCGCGTGCTGCTCACCCTGACCACCACCCACCGGCCGGCGACCGACCTCGGGTACCTGCTGGTCAAGCACCCCGACCGGGTGCACTCCTTCGAGCTGCCCGTCGGCACCGCGCACGTGGTCTACCCCGAGGCCGACGAGGGGCGCTGCACCGTGGCCCTGCTGGTCGACGTGGACCCGCTGCGGCTGGCCGGCGGGCGCGGCAAGAGCCGGGGCCAGCCGACCGCCCCGGACGGCTTCACCCTCGGCCAGTACGTCAACGACCGGCCGTACGCCGCGTCGAGCCTGCTCGCCTCGGCGCTGGCCAGGGTGTTCCGGTCCGCCCTGCGCGGCGAGTCCCGGGACCGGCCGGAGCTGGCCGCCGCAGAGATCCCGCTGGATATCCGGGTGCCCGTGCTGCGCTGCCGGGGCGGCGCCGACCTGGCCGCCCGGATGTTCGCGCCGCTGGGCTGGACGGTGACGGCCGGCCCGATCCCGCTCGACGAGACGTACCCGGAGTGGGGCGACAGCCGGTACGTCGACCTGACGCTGACCGGCACGCTGCGGCTCGCCGACGCGCTGAACCACCTGTACGTGCTGCTGCCGGTGCTCGACGACGCGAAGCACTACTGGGTTGCGCCCGACGAGATCGACAAGCTGCTCCGGGCGGGTGCCGGCTGGCTGGCCGGCCACCCGGAGCGGTCCACCATCACCCGCCGCTACCTGGCCCACCGCCGTGCCCTGGCCGGGGAGGCCATGGCCCGCCTCGCCGAGCAGCGGCTGGCCGAGGAGCCGCCCGCCGACAGCGTGGCCGAGGCCGACGGCGGGGAGGCCGCGCGCCGGCCGTCGCTGGCGGTGCGCCGCCGGGAGGCGGTGCTCGCCGCCCTCGCGGCCAGCGGAGCGACCCGGGTGGTGGATCTCGGCTGCGGCGGCGGGGCGCTGCTGTCCGCCCTGGTGGGCGACCGCCGGTACACCGAGATCGTCGGCACCGACGTTTCCGCCCAAGCGCTGACGCTGGCCGAGCGCCGGCTGCGGCTGGACCGGCTACCGGAGCGGCAGCGCGACCGGATCCGGCTGTGGCAGTCCGCCCTGACCTACCGGGACGACCGGCTGCGCGGGTTCGACGCGGCGGTGCTCATGGAGGTCGTGGAACATCTCGACCCGCCTCGCCTGCCGGCGCTGGAGGACGCCGTGTTCGGTCACGCCCGGCCCGCCACGGTCGTGGTGACCACGCCGAACGCCGAGCACAACGTCCGCTACGAGGGGCTGGGCGCGGGGCGGTTCCGGCACCCGGACCACCGCTTCGAGTGGACCCGCGCGGAGTTCGCCGCCTGGGTCGACCGGGTCACCGCCACGCACGGCTACACCGCGACGATCGGCGGGATCGGCGACGACGATCCTGAGGTCGGCGCCCCCACCCAGCTCGCCGTGTTCACCACGACGCCGACGAATGCCACGGCGCAGTCGAATGCCACGGCGCAGTCGAATGCCAGGACACAGACGACCGCGCCGAAGGAGGCAGGCCGATGATCGACATCCCCGAGCTGGCCCTGGTGGCGCTGGTCGGCGTCTCCGGTTCCGGCAAGTCCACCTTCGCCCGGCAGCACTTCGCCCCGAGCCAGGTGCTCTCCTCCGACGCGTTCCGGGCGCTGGTCGCCGACGACGAGAACGACCAGTCGGCGTCGGCGGACGCGTTCGACGCGCTGCACCACGTCGCCGGGATCCGGCTGCGGCGCGGCCGGCTCACCGTCGTGGACGCCACCAACCTCCAGCCACACGCCCGCGCCGGGCTGGTCCGGGTGGCCCGGGAGCACGACGTGCTCCCGGTGGCGATCGTGCTGGACGTGCCGGAGGCGCTGGCCTGGGAGCGGACGCAGGCCCGCACGGACCGCACCTTCGGCCGGCCGGTGCTGGCCAGGATGCAGCGGGACCTGCGCCGGTCGTACGGGCAGCTGGCCCGGGAGGGCTTCCGCAAGGTGCACGTGCTGCGCGGCGTCGAGGAGATCGACGCGGCGGAGATCCGGTACGAGAAGCTGTTCAACGACCGGCGGGACCTGACCGGGCCGTTCGACATCGTCGGCGACGTGCACGGCTGCCGCGAGGAGTTGGAGGCGCTGCTGCTCCGGCTCGGCTACGGCCTGCGCCGCGACGACGCGGGCCGCCCGGTGGACGCGGCGCATCCAGCTGGTCGTACCGCCGTCTTCGTGGGTGACCTGGTGGACCGCGGCCCGGACTCCCCCGGGGTGCTCCGCCTGGTGATGGGCATGGTGGCGGCCGGGCATGCGATCTGCGTGCCGGGCAACCACGAGCAGAAGCTGCTGCGCAAGCTGCGCGGCGGGAACGTGCGGCTCACCCACGGCCTGCCGGAGACGCTGGCCCAGCTGGCGGCGGAGCCGGACAGCTTCGTGGCCGAGACGGCGGCCTTCATCGACGGCCTGGTCAGTCACTTCGTGCTGGACGGGGGCCGGCTGGTGGTCGCGCACGCCGGGCTGAAGGAGGAGTACCACGGCCGCGCGTCGGGCCGGGTCCGCGCGTTCGCGCTGTACGGGGAGACCACCGGAGAGGTCGACGAGTACGGCCTGCCGGTGCGCTACCCGTGGGCGCGCGACTACCGGGGCTCGGCCATGGTCGTGTACGGGCACACGCCCACGCCGGAGCCGGAATGGGTGAACAACACGATCTGCGTCGACACCGGCTGCGTCTTCGGCGGGAAGTTGACCGCGCTGCGCTACCCGGAGCGGGAGTTGGTCTCCGTCGACGCGGTGCAGGAGTGGTACGCCCCGGCCCGGCCGCTGGTCGCGCCGGCCCCGGCCCGCCCGGACACGGTGCTGGACCTGCGCGACGTCGCCGGCCGACGGCACGTCGAGCACCCGTACGGGACGCTGACCGTGCCGGCGGAGAACGCCGCCGCCGCGCTGGAGGTGATGAGCCGGTTCGCGGTAGACCCGAGCTGGCTGACCTGGCTGCCGCCGACGATGGCGCCGTGCTCGACGTCGACGGTCGAGGGATTCCTGGAGCACCCGGCGCAGGCGTTCGCCGACTACCGGTCGGCCGGCGTCGACCGGGTGGTCTGCGAGGAGAAGCACATGGGCTCGCGTGCCGTGGTGCTGGTCTGCCGCGACCCCGACGGCGGCCCGTTCGGGCCGGGCGGCGGCGTGGTGCACACCCGCACCGGCCGGCCGTTCTTCGGCCCGCCGCTGGACGGCGAGCTGCTGGACCGGGTCCGGGCGGCGGTGACCACGGCGGGGCTGTGGGCGGAGCTGGGCACCGACTGGCTGCTGCTGGACTGCGAGTTGCTGCCCTGGTCGGCGAAGGCGGGCGGGCTGATCCGCGAGCAGTACGCGAGCGTGGGGGCGGCCGGTCGGGCCGCCCTGCCGGCGGTGCTGGCCACTCTGGACGCGGCGGCCGGTCGGGGCCTGCCGGTCGGGGAGCTGCGGGAGCGGATGACCGTCCGGTCCGGGGAGGTCGAGGCGTACTCGGCGGCGTACCGGGCGTACGTGGCGCCCACCGACGGGCTGCGCGGGGTGACCCTCGCCCCGTTCGTGGTGCTCGCCTCCGCCGGGGCCAGCCACGCCGACCGGGACCACGGCTGGCACCTCGACCTGGCCGACCGGCTGTGCGCCGCCGACCCGGGGTTGTTCACCCTCACCCGGCGGCGGGTCGTCGACCTGGCCGACGCCTCGGCCGAGGCCGACGCCACCGACTGGTGGCTGGCGCTGACCGCCGGCGGCGGGGAGGGCATGGTGGTCAAGCCGTACGCCGGGCCGGCCGCCCGGTCCGCGCGGGGGTCGCTGCTCCAGCCGGGGATCAAGTGCCGGGGCCGGGAGTACCTGCGGATCATCTACGGCCCCGGGTACACCGGACCGGAGCAGCTCGCCGCGCTGCGCCGACGGTCGCTGGGCCGCAAGCGAGGGCTGGCCCTGCGGGAGCACGCCCTCGGGCTCGCCGCCCTGGACGCGCTGGCGGCGGGCGCCCCGCTCTGGCGCCGCCACGAGTTGGTCTTCGCCATCCTGGCCTGCGAGTCCGAGCCGGTCGACCCCCGCCTGTGACGGTGGTCGAAGGCTGGCCGAGTGTGTGGCCCGGCACCGTCCCGGGCTGGACCGGGACGGTGCCGGTCGGGAGCGGAACCGGGGTTCGGTACCCTCTGTGGCCGTGGACACAGCAGAGAAGGCACGGGCGGTCGTCGAGACCGTCGCCCTGAATCCGCTCGACCCGAAGGATCTGCTCCACACCTTCGGGCTGATCGGTGTCTGGGTGATCCTGTTCGCCGAGACTGGCCTGCTCGTCGGCTTCTTCTTCCCGGGCGACTCGCTGCTGTTCCTGGCCGGCGTCGCCGCATCGCCGGTTGCGGACGCGATCTTCGGCGACGGCACCCGGCTCTCCCTGGTCGGGCTGTTGATCGGCGGGCCGATCTGCGCGATCGTCGGCGCCCAGCTCGGGCACTGGCTCGGCGCGCGGTACGGCCGGCGGATGTTCGAGCGCCCCAACTCCCGGCTGTTCAAACGGGAGTACGTGGAGAAGGCGGAGTACTACTTCCAGAAGTTCGGCCCGGCCAAGGCCGTGGTGCTGGCCCGGTTCATCCCGATCGTCCGCACGTTCCTCAACCCGGTGGCCGGGACGCTCGGCATGCCGGCCAGGCAGTTCCTACTCTGGAACGTCGTCGGCGCGATCCTCTGGGTGGACGGCATCCTGCTGATCGGGTACCTGCTCGCCGAACAGATCTACGACGCGATCGGTGACAAGATCGACCGGTACATCCTGCCGGTGGTCGCGCTGATCATCCTGATCTCGGTGTTGCCGATCTTCTTCGAGTTCCTCCGTGACCGGCGGGCCCGCAAGCGCGGCGAGGTGATGAGCGTGGTGGCGGCGGCGAGCGCCGCCGGCGCGGTGGAGGCCGTCCGGGAGGCCGTCGAGCACCACCGTCACCACCCCCACGACCGGTCGCCGCAGCAGCCAAACGCGCAGCAGCAGCATCCCCAGTACGGGCAGCAGGAGCCGCACGATGGCGGGCGGTGGCCGGAGCAGGGCAGGGGCCGCTGACGGCGCGATCCGTCACGGCGTACGCCAATGGCCGGCCCCATGCTGCGGGACCGGCCATTGGTCGAGGCCATTACGGATCGACGGCGGACGAATCAACAAGGCAACTGCCGGTGACACGGCCACGCGTCACCGCCCGGTGGTGGCGCCACCCCTGACACGCCACCCGATGCCGACCCGAGGCGGGACGGCCCGGAACAGAGCCTTGTCGTCAGCGAGCCTTCTTGGTGGCCCGCTTACGCGGCGGGGTGAGCAGATCCGCGATCGTCGCGATCGCGGACGGCACCAGCCGGTAGTACGCCCAGACACCGCGCTTCTCCCGCTCCAGCAAGCCGGCCTCGGTGAGGATACGCAGGTGGTGACTGACCGTCGGCTGGGAGAGGCCGAGCGGTGCGGTCAGGTCGCACACGCACGCCTCGCCCTCGGGCGCCGACTGGATCAGGCTGAGCAGCCGCAGCCGAGCGGGGTCCGCGAGGGCCTTGAGGACCCCCGCAAGCCGCTCGGCGTCGGCACGTTCGATCGGCTCGCCGGCAAGCGGCGAGATCTGAGGCATGGTCATTTCAGCCAACGCAGTTCCCACGAATTCCATCCTTCCACCAGCAGCATCGATCCGCCTGCATATCAGCAGATCCGAATCGGCAAACTTTTAGGCCACAAGGCCGAGGTCAGCCAACGTATAGGCCGCCCGATACGGCAGTCCGGCGGCTCGCACCGCGTCGCCGGCGCCACGATCAACAATAACCGCAACACCCACCACTTCGGCCCCGGCCTCGCGCAACGCTTCCACCGCGGTCAGCACGCTGCCACCGGTGGTCGACGTGTCCTCGACCGCCAACACCCGCCGTCCGGCCACGTCCGGTCCCTCGATGCGGCGTTGCAGACCATGAGCCTTACCCGCTTTACGGACGACGAAAGCATCGAGCGACCGGTCGGTCGTCGACGCGGCGTGCAGCATTGCGAGGGCGACAGGGTCGGCGCCCAGGGTCAGGCCGCCGACGGCGTCGTACCCCCAGTCGGAGGTCAGGTCGAGCAGCACTCGACCGACCAGCGGTGCGGCCTGGTGATGGAGCGTGACACGCCGCAGATCGACGTACCAGTCCGCCTCCTGGCCCGAGGAGAGCACCACCCGCCCGTGGACCACGGCTAGGTCGTTGATGAATTTGCGCAGGTCGTCGTGGTCCCCCATGGCGATAGAGGTTACTGCGCAAGTCTGGGAGCCGTGTGTCGGGTCCACCCCGGTCAGCCCTGCGGGCGACCGATGGTTGGCGATGTTCGGCTACTCTGTGCGACCGCTGCCGCCGGGCAGGGCCGGACGCCTGCCGCCGGGCCCGACGGATGGCACTGTGCCGCAGGTCAGCCGGCGCGGCGGTCGTCGCGACCGCGCGTGTCCCGGGCGAACCGGCGCAGCAGGCTCCGCGGCGCGTGCCGGACCCCGGCGACGGCCAGCTTGTAACGCCGCGACGGAACGCTCACGGAGCGGCCTTTCCGCAGGTCACGAAGGGCTTCGTCGACCACCTGTCCGGCCTGGAGCCACATGAAACGGGGGGTCCCGGACATGTCGATCCCGAGCCGTTCGTGCGCGCCGGTGCGGGTGTAGCCGGGACACAGGGCCATCACGCGCACCCCGGACGCGGCGGTGGTCAGGTCGACGGACTCGCTGAACGCGGTGACCCACGCCTTGCTGGCCGGGTACGTCGAGCCGGGCATGACCGGCCCGAAGCCCGCAACCGAAGAGACATTTATCACTGCCCCGTGTCCCCGGCGGGTCATCGGGCCGACCGCGGCGAGGGTCAGCCGCAGCACGGCGTGCACGTTCAGCCGCAGCAAGCGGGACTCGTCGGCGACCGAGGAGCTCAGGAAGGGCTGGTTGAGGCTGATCCCGGCGTTGTTGACCAGCAGCTCGACCGGGCTGCCCTCGGCCAGCCGCAGTTCCACGGCGGCGCAACCGTCGTCGGTGGACAGGTCCGCCGCGATCACCTCGGCCGGGTGGCCGTACCGGCCGGTCAGTTCCGCGGCGACCGCCGCCAGCCGGGCGGCATCGCGGGCCACCAGCACGAGGGCCCAACCGTCGGCGGCAAGCCGGCGCGCGAACTCCGCGCCGATACCGGCGGTCGCGCCGGTGACCAGCGCGCGGCGCTCGGCGGGAACCTGCTCTGCCGTCACGGGTGTCCTCAGCGACTCGGGTACAGGGGCTCGGCCGGCGGGGGACCGGCCGGGGCCGGCACGGGACGGCCTCGGCGGAACCACGCGTTGACGGCCGGCAGGGCCAGCAACGCGGTTACCACAAGGTAACCGAGTATCTGTCCGGCGGAAAGGGCCGCGTTGACCGGAATCCACCAGGACGGGTAGGCGTCGCCGAGCAGCCCGAGCAGCTCGGTGGTGGTGGCCTGGTCCCTTCCGGACAGCCGCAGCGGAACGGCCCGCTGGCCGATCAGCACCGCGAGCCCACAACAGCCGAAGGCCAGGCCCAGCCCGCAGAGCACCCAGGTCGCCATCCGGGCCCCGGACCGGCCGGAGAGCAGGCCGAACGCCAGCCCGACGAGTACGACGCCGACCAGCACGGTCAGCGTCGCCGACACCCCCACCGTCAGCCGCAGCAGAGTGACCAGGCCGCCGGTCTCCCCGGGAACAGCGGTGGTGCCGGCCGCCGCCGCCCGGAACCGGTCGACGGTGCCGCCGAGGGCGACCAGGCCGGCGACCGCGTAGGCAAACGCGCCGACGGCCATCAGCACCAGCACCGCCGCCGCCAGACCCACCGCCGCTGGGCGACGCGGCGGCGCCTGATCGGGGTACGACACGACAGATCCCTCCGGTAGGCGTCCGTGTGGAACCTACTCGGAGGGATCGTCGATGTCGCCGTTATCCGACGCGCCCCGCCCGCCGCGCGGGCTGCGCCGACCGGCGGGCGGGGCGGTGGCCGGTGCTCAGTCCGACGACGACGAACCGCCGCCGGAGGACGATCCGGAGTCGCCGCCGCCACTGGAGGACGGCCCGGAGTCGCCGCCGCCGCTCGTGGACGGTCCCGAGTCGCCCCACTGGCCCGGCCCGGACGGGTCCGGCCGGTCGGACGAGGACGGCCCCGGGGTCGGCTGGTCCGGGTAGGGGGTCGGCTGGTCCGGGGAGGACGTGCCGGGGGCCGCGTGCGGGTAGGTCGACTGGCCGGGCTGGCCCGGGCCGTGCGGGTAGCCGGGGGCCGCCGGGTAGCCGGGGGCCTGCGGGTGGCCCGGGGTCTGCGGGTAGGCCGGGGCACCCGGGTAGCCCGGGTTCTGCGGGTAGGCCGGGTAGGCGGCACCCGGAACCGGGGGCTCCCAGCCCTGCTGCGGCTTACGGAAGAACTCGTTCGCCGCCGGCAGGGCCAGCAGGATCAGGGCGGTCAGCAGGGCCAGCAGGGCGACGACGGCGAGCAGGGTGGTGACCGGGGTCAGCCACGAGGGCAGTTCCTGCTCCAGCCGGCGCTGGATCTCCTCCGGACTCGGCGCGTCGCCGGAGGTCTGGCCGCTGCCGGCGAAGCCGCCGGCGAGTCCGCTGATCAGGCTGCTGCCGGTGCAGCAGACCATGATGCCGCCGACCACCCAGGTGGTGATCCGGGCGCCGTTGCGGCCCCGGTTGTTGAGCATGGCCAGCACCACCAGCCCGATCCCGATGAGCAGGACCAGGATGGCCCCACCGATGCCGACCGCGACGGTGAAGTCCGCCAGCGCGTCGGCGCCGTTGGCGTCAGTGCCCGAGTACGCGTCGTGCAGCACGTCGCGGGTGGTACCGATGGTGATCAGCGTCAGGATCAGCTGGATCACCTGGATCGCGGCGACGAGGATCAGCAGGTAGCTGGAAATGGTGACGACGGCCGGACGTGTCCGGGCCGGCGGTGGGCTGTGGGGGTCGACCACGGCGCTCCTTCCCTGGAGTCGGGTTCACACCGTATCCAGTACGGGCCACCCCGGCACGTCAGACCGTGCGGGGCGCGCCGGACGCGGACGCATGCCGCTCGGCCTCGCGGCGCAACTGCCGGTGCTCGGCGGTCACCACGGCGAGCAGGAACAGGTCGGCACCCACCGCGGTGACCGCGCCGAACTGGTTGACCGTGAAGTTGAAGATCTGCCCGAACAGCAGGTCGACCAGGATCGCCAGCTTGAACAGCCGGAACGCGTCGACCGGGTCCCGGCGCAGCCGGAACGCCGCCGTGACGCTGAGCACGGCGGTGACCAGCGCGGACGCCGAGACGCCGAGCACCGCGCCCCACTCCCGCTCCTGGTCCAGCGCGCCGGTCACCCCGTCCAGCAGCACGCCGATCAGGGTCAGGGCCGGCGCCGCCACCAGGTAGACCACCACGAGGCTGACCAGCCAGCGCTGGGCGGTCAGCCCGATGACGAACCGGCGGAGCCGGGCCAGCCAGGGCTGCCAGAACCGGGGCGGCGGCGGCTCCCGGCGGGGCACCGCGTCGAGCAGCCCGGCCACGGCGGCCTCGGTCAGCGCCCCGGAGCCCCGGGCCAGCCGGAGCACCTCGGCCCGACGCCGGTCGGTGAGACCGTTGATCAGGCCGCCGAGCACGGCGTCGAGGGCGTTCGCGGTGCGCTCGGCGGGGAGCAGCCGGGTACGGCCGCGCACCGCCTGGGTGATGACCACGAGCAGGGCGAAGACGCCGTAGATGATGCCGGCTGCCGGGGCGTAGAAGTAGTCCGTGCCGGTGGTGACGAACTTCCCCACCTCGTCGATGAACAGGCCGAATCCGATGCCGCCGAGGATCGCTCCGGTCATCCGGGCCGCGCCGCCGAGGAAGACCAGCGCCACGCCGAGGCCGGCGGCCATCAGCAGGCCGCCCCAGAGCACGTGCGCGATGTGCAGGCCGCCGCCGCCGAGCTGCGGGTAGTCGGTGGCCTGGAGGTACGCCCGGATGAGCAGCACGGAGGCCACCCCGGACAGGACGAACGCCTGGAGGTACGCCGCAGCAGCCTCCGCCCGGGGCGGCATCCACCGGCGACGCGACGGTCCGCGCACCATGGCAACGACCCTAGTAGCCCCGCCACTCGGCGCGGGCGTACTCCAGCACGCGTGGCCGCAACAGGGTCGAGGCGGGCAGGTCGATCCGGCTCCGGTCGGCGGGGAAGTTCGCGGCCGACGCCAGCGTCCCGGCGGTGAGGAAACGTAGCCCCGACGCGTCGGCCGGCAGCGCCAGCCCCGGCGGAGTGCCCCCCGGCGCGGCAAGCACGAACCCCCAGTCGCCGAAGCTCGGCACGTCGACGTGGTAGGGCACGGTGGCGAAGCCGGCCTCCCGCACCGACGCCTCGATCGACCAGTACGACCGGGGCGCGAAGTACGGCGAGCCGGACTGCACGACCAGCCGCCCGCGCTCGGCGAGCACCGCCCGGACCAGCTCGTAGAACTCGACGGTGTACAGCTTGGCGGTGGCCGTCTCGTCCGGGTCGGGCAGGTCGGCGACCACCACGTCGAACCGCTCGGTGGCGGCACGCAGCCAACCGAACGCGTCGACGTTGACCACCCGCACCCGGGGATCGGCGAACGCGTCGCCGTTGAGCCGGCGTAGCTGCGGCTCGCTGCGGGCGAGCGCCACCACGGCCGGGTCGAGGTCGACCACGGTCACCCGGCGCACGTCGGGGTAGCGCAGGATCTCCCGGACCGCGAGCCCGTCCCCGGCGCCGAGCACCAGCACCTCGCCGCGGGAGCCGTTCAACGCGGGGTGCACCAGCGCCTCGTGGTAGCGGTACTCGTCGATCGAACTGAACTGGAGGTCGCCGTTGAGGAACAGCCGCAGGTCGGTGTCGGCGTGGCCGACCTCCCGCACCGAGCGGGTGAGCACGATCTCCTGGTACCGGCTGCGCTCGGCGTGCACCACCGGGTCCCGGTAGAGCTGCTGCCGGGCGGTCACCTCGAAGTCGTGGGCGGTGATCCACGCGTACCCGAGGCAGAGGGCGACCACGACGGAGCCGGCGCCGACCGCGATCCGCGCCCGGCGGCTCAGCTCGGCGCGGAACACCGTGCAGACCAGCGCGACGCCGGCCACCGCGTTCACCGCGCCGACCACCAGGGCACCCTTGAGCTGGCCGAAGACCGGCATCAGCAGGAACGGGAAGGCGAGCCCGCCGAGCAGCGCGCCGACGTAGTCGGCGGCGAACAGGTCGGCCACCGCGCTGCCGGCGGACTGTTCCCGGATGCGTTGCAGCATGACCATCAGCAGCGGGATCTCCGCACCGATCAGCAGGCCGAGCACGAACGCGGTGCCGACCAGCGCCGGGCCGTACAGGTCCAGCCAGGCGAAGGCGGCGTACAGGCCGAGCACCGACAGCCCGCCGAGCAGGGCCAGGGCCAGCTCGACCAACGCGAACGCGGCGGCGGCCCGGGACTGCAACGGCTTGGCGGCGAGCGCGCCGATGCCCATCGCGAAGACCATCACGCCGAGCACGATCGACGCCTGGCCGACGGTGTCGCCGATCAGGTAGCTGCCGAGCGCGACGAGGGCCAGCTCGTACACCAGGCCGCAGGCGGCACAGACGAAGACCGCGACCAGCACCGCCGCGCGGGACAGCCGCCAGCGCGGCCGGGCGGTGGGGCCGCCGTCGGCCGCCGCCGACGCCTCGGTGGTCATGCCTTCCGCCGGGTACGCCCGGCGGGCGCCTGGGCGCGCTGCCGACTGCGCCCCACGAACCCGACGGTGAACAGCAGCGCGGCGACCAGCAGCAGCCCGGCGGTGGCGAGCAGCCAGCCCCACCGGTCCCGCCAGAAGTCGCTGCCCGCGGCCGGCAGCGGCGACGCCGAGGAGCCCGGCGCGGCGGCCGGGGTGGCGGCGGGCTCGGCCACGCCGGCCTCGGCGACCAGCAGGGGCAACGCCACGGCCGCCCGGCAGACCGCCCAGCCGGGGTCGTCGACGAAGGCGTCGTCGTCCAGCCCGAACCGTTGCAGCCCGTTCTCCACGGCGTACAGGTCGGAGCGGTCGATGTCGGTCGAGCCCGTCACGTCGACGGTCGCCGAGTCACTGCTCTCGCTGCTCTCCGAGGTGTACCTGACCTCGGCGGTCACCTCGACCCAGCGCGGGCAGGCCGGGTTGTCGACCACGGCCACCCCGTCGCCGAGGTTGGAGCCGACGCTGACCGCGGAGCCGTAGTAGCTCTCCAGCCGCCAGCCGTAGCAGATGCCCTGGCTGGTGGCGGCCTGCGCGAGGATCGGCACGGTGTCGGCGCGCTCGTCGGCCGCCGGGGCGGGAACGGTGGTGCCGCCGGAGTCGCCGTTGAGGATGCCGATGCCGATGCAGCCACCGACCACGACGACGGTGACCAGGCCGACGATCCAGCCGGAGGCGGCCGAGGACGACGCCTTCGCCGTCGGCTTGCCCGGCCGGCCGCCGCCCGGGTGGGCTGCGGAGGCCATCAGCTGATCGCGGCGGCGATGATCGCGCCGGTGGCGAGGTGCACCACGGCCGACACCCACACGGCGGGGTGCGGCTCCGGGTCGACGAGCAGCTCGCCGAGCCGGCCCGGGGTCACCGCGTCGAGCAGCAGGAACGCGGCGGCCATGATGACCAGGCCCACGATCCCGTACGCCGCCGCGCCGACCAGGCCGAGGACGAAGTCGTCCTCGCTGGCCACGATCGCCGCGACCACGATGGTGCCGACGCCGAGCAGGTTGGAGGAGAGCAACAGCGCGGCGTTGCGGTTGCGCTCGGTCCAGATCAGCTCGTGGAGCTTGCCGGGGGTGGCCACGTCGACCAGCCCGTAGCCGATGCCCATCAGGACGACGCCGACCACGCCGTAGGCGAGGGTGACCAGCAAATCGATGACGAGGTTCTGCACAGGAGGGCTCCAGGGTGAGGGGGGCGGTCGTCGGGCTACTTGCCGGTGCCGGGGCCGCCGCCCCGGACGGTGCTGCCGCGTCCCCAGCCCCAGTGCGACCCGACGGTCGAGTGGTAGCGGGGGTAGGCGGTGGTCATACGTTCGAGCAGGATCACCGAGCCGGCGGCGATCGGCAGGATCACCACCGAGTCGTCGTCGTAGCGCAGATAGACGCCGCTGCCGTCGAGGTACTGGTCGGCCGGCTTCCAGGCGTCGGTCATCTCGTCGGCGACCTGGCTGGGCGGCTTCGACGAGGTGTACGCGACGGCGTTCCCGCCGATGTCCCGGCTCGCCGCCCGGGTGTACCTGTCCTCCACGTAGCCGCGCGGGGAGAAGTTGCCGTAGAAGATCGCGAAGGCGGCGACCAGCGCACCGACCACAGCGACCGCCGCTCCCACCACGAACCAGGGTCGGTACGTCTTCACAGTGCCACCTCCGTTCGCGACTGCGGGGCTCGCAAACCCCGCTCACTCCTCGCACTCACAAGTGCCACCACCGTCTCGGTCAGGACCAGCTCGTTGGTCTGGGGGTACGCGTGCCAGGTGCGCCAGGAGACCGTCCCGTCCGGTGGATCCGACCGGACCGCGAGGGCGGTCACCGCGTCCGCGTCGCCCGGGAAGACCCCGACCAGGGCGTACGGGTCGCCGGCCAGTTCGGCGCGGAGCGCGGCGACCCGGTCGCTCAGCTCCGTTCCGGCCGGCCGCAGCACCGTGGCGGTGAACCGGTAGCCGTTCGCCTCGTCCAGCCTCGTGGCGGGCAGCTCGGGCGGGCTGCCGGGTAGGCAGGCCACGGTCTCGGTCAGCTCGACGCCCGCCGCGCGGAGCACCACCTGGTGGGAGGCGCCGAGCAGGCGCAGCCGCAGCCGGACACCGGCGGGCAGGTCGAGGTCGAGCACGTGCAGCGCGGGGCGCTCCGCGTCGCCGAGGGCGAGGCTGAGGTCGGCGGCGCTGGTGTCGACGTACGGGGTGTCGAGGGTGACCAGCACGGTCAGCTCACCTTCCCGGTGCCGGCCTGCGGGTAGATCATCACTTCGGAGCGGTGCAGCACCTCGCCCCGCGCCACCTCCCACGCGGCGTTGCCGTACGCCTCGAAGGAGAGCCGGAGGGCACCCGGGCCCCGGTAGTCGTGGTAGCGCATGGCACCGGACGGGTCGAGGCCGGTGGTCCCGGTGCCGGTGAAGAGCGCGTGCCCGGACTCGTTGCTGGTGTACCGGTGGCCGTCGAGGTCGACGGTCGGCGCGCCCGGGGTGAGGGTGAGCGCCGGGTCGGTCGTCCAGAACACCAGCTCCAGGTCCGGGTCCTCCTCGACGGAGAGCCAGAGCTGGCCGCCGCCGGCGTCGTCGAGCAGGTGCTCCGACCAGGTCCAGCTGCCCTCCTTGAGCAGCACCGAGCCGCGCACCGCGTACGACGTCCCGCGGATCTCGACGATGTCGCCGGGGCTCAGCCGGCGCGGGTCGCCCCGCAACGCGTCGGCGTCCCGGTCGCGGAACGGGTCGGTCGGGCCGGGGTGCCGGGGCGGCTTGGTCCGGGTCCGCCGAATCGCCACCACGGCGATGACGATCCCGGCCACCCCGATGAGGCAGCCCGCCGCCGTCACCAGATATGCCACCGATCCGTTCAATCCGATCGCCTCCCCAGTTGCGTCGGCGGAGACGGTAACAACCCCGCGCACGTCAGGGAACCTCGCGATCGCTGAGTAGGGGCTCAGCTACCTGGTGCTGCGGGCGGATCCGTGGCCGGCGGCCCGGCCGGCGCGGGGGCCGAACCGGGCGGCACTGACGCCGGACCGGCCGGGCCGGACGACGTCGGAGGGTGGGCGAGGTGCAGGGCCGGGTCGGGGCAGATCAGGTACCCCGACGGGACCGGGTACCCGGCCGGCACCCAGGCTCCCGCCGGCGCGACCGGCGGGAGCGGGGCGGTGGGCCAGCCGACGTACGGCACCGGACCGGCCTGCGGCCGCGCGGCCCGGGGACGGAAGTACCGGTTGGCGGGCGGCAGGGAGAGCAGCAGGACCACGGTCGCGGTGAGCAGCAGCACGGTCAGCACGCTGACCCCGACGACCGGGAAGATCACCGCCTCGTGGGGCCCCTGCCGGTCGTACAGGGTCTCCATGAATGTCGACTCCTGCCAGAGGTCCTCGTCGGGGAACGGCTCCCCCTCGACGTCCGTCCCGGCGGAGAACCCGAGCGCAAAGATGATCGGAAGCATCAGTGCGCCGGAGCACGCCTGACCGCAACTGAGCAGCAGTTGCCCGCCACCGGAGACGAAGATCAGGATGCGTGCGACATTCCGACCCCGGAGCATCGGCAGCGCGGTGCCGGCGAGCCAGCCGGCGAGCAGCAGGATGGGCACGCCCATGAAGAGGGAGCCGAAGACGTTCCCCTCCCGCTCGCCCCGTACCTCGGTCGGGTCGGCGTCCGACACCAGCCGGGCCACCCGGCTGATCTCGCCGTCGTAGCGCACTGCCTCGAACACGACCAGGGCGATCAGTCCGAGCAGGATCAGCACGGTGGCGATCTGGAGCCAGAAGGCGACGGTGACCGAGGTCGGTCGGGGCGGACGGACCGGGGCGGCCACGGGTGCGGTCATGGCAGGACCGTACGGCCGGCGGCCGGTGGGTGGCAGCCCCGATCGGTCAGCGTCGGGCCGGCTGGTCGATCAACCCTCGGCGAGCCGGGCGGCGGCATACTCGCCGAGCGCGGTCCGGCCCATGACGCAGCCGCCGAAGGTGGTGAACTCGGCCGGCTCGCCGCGCAGTGCCTCCCACGCCGCCCGCCCGCCCGCCGGATCGACCCGGCCGAGCAGCGTCGCCGCGTACGCCCGGCCGGCTGGCGAGCCGTGTTCCAGCAGCCAGTCGACCTTCCGCCGGGCCTGCTCCGGGTGCGCGTCGAGCTGCCGCTCGACCTCCTGGTACGCCTCGGTCACCGGCAACAGCGTGCCGGCGATGCCCACCCCGCCGAATGCGAGGGTGTCGGCCTTCGCCAGTTCCCGCACCGCCGCGTCGAGTTCCTTGTTTCCGCGTCCGAACATGCCCACCTCCATACCCGATCGAGCGGGAAGGCCCCCTGTCAACGCCGAAACGTTGCACAGGGGGCCCCTTGCGACACCTGGGCGGCGGCGTCAGGCGGTGACGGTCAGGCCGTCCCCGCCGTCGGCCAGGTCGACGCTCACCGTGTCGCCGTCGCGGACCGTGCCGGAGAGCAGTGCCCGGGCGAGCTGGTCGCCGATGGCGGACTGCACCAGCCGGCGCAGCGGGCGGGCCCCGTAGATCGGGTCGTACCCGTGCTCGGCGAGCCAGCCGCGGGCCGCCTCGGTGATCTCCAGGCCGAGCCGGCGGTCGGCCAGCCGCCGACGCATCCGCTCAAGCTGGATGTCCACGATGGCCCGCAGGTCGTCCCCGTGCAGCGTGGCGAAGACCACGATGTCGTCGAGCCGGTTGAGGAACTCCGGCTTGAAGTGCGACCGGACCATCGCGAGAACGCCCTCCCGGCGCTGTTCCTCGGCCATCGTCAGGTCGCTGATCACCGACGACCCGAGGTTGGAGGTGAGGATCAGGATCGCGTTGCGGAAGTCCACCGTGCGGCCCTGGCCGTCGGTGAGCCGACCGTCGTCGAGCACCTGGAGCAGCACGTCGAACACGTCGGGGTGGGCCTTCTCCACCTCGTCCAACAGGATCACCGAGTACGGCCGGCGGCGCACCGCCTCGGTGAGCTGGCCGCCCTCCTCGTAGCCCACGTACCCGGGTGGGGCGCCGACGAGGCGGGCGACGGAGTGCTTCTCGCCGTACTCGCTCATGTCGATGCGGACCATGGCCCGCTCGTCGTCGAAGAGGAACTCCGCGAGCGCCTTCGCCAGCTCGGTCTTGCCGACCCCGGTCGGGCCGAGGAAGAGGAAGCTGCCGGTCGGGCGGTCCGGGTCGGCGACTCCGGCCCGGGCCCGGCGGACCGCGTCGGAGACCGCGGCGACGCCCTCGGCCTGGCCGACGACCCGCGAGCCCAGCGACTCCTCCATCCGGAGCAGCTTGGCGGTCTCGCCCTCCAGCAGCCGGCCGGCGGGAATGCCGGTCCAGGAGGCGACCACGGCGGCGATGTCGTCCGCGCCGACCTCCTCCTTGAGCATCGCGCCCTCAGCCTGGAGCCGGGCCAGCTCCTCCTCGGCCTTCGCCAGGTCGGCCTTGAGCTCGGGAATCCGGCCGTAACGCAGCTCGGCGGCGCGCTCCAGCTCGCCGTCGCGCTCGGCCCGCTCGGCCTCGCCGCCGAGCCGCTCCAACTCCTCCTTGGCCGTGGAGAGCCGGGTGATGTGATCCTTCTCCAACTGCCAGCGCTCGGACAGCGCGGTGAGCTGCTCGCGTTTGTCGGCCAACTCCTTGCGCAGCCGCTCCAACCGGTCCGCGGAGGCGGCGTCCGGCTCCTTGGCCAGCGCCATCTCCTCGATCTCCAGCCGGCGCACCGCCCGCTCGATCTCGTCCACCTCGACCGGCCGGGAGTCGATCTCCATGCGCAACCGGGACGCGGACTCGTCGACCAGGTCGATGGCCTTGTCCGGCAGGAACCGTTCGGTGATGTACCGGTCGGACAGGGACGCGGCGGCGACCAGGGCGGCGTCGGTGATCCGTACGCCGTGGTGCACCTCGTAGCGCTCCTTGAGGCCGCGCAGGATGCCGATGGTGTCCTCGATGGTCGGCTCGCCGACGAGCACCGGCTGGAAGCGGCGCTCCAGGGCCGCGTCCTTCTCGATGTGCTCGCGGTACTCGTCGAGGGTGGTCGCGCCGACCATCCGAAGCTCGCCGCGCGCCAGCATCGGCTTGAGCATGTTGCCGGCGTCCATCGAGCCCTCGCCCTTGCCGGCGCCGACGACGGTGTGCAGCTCGTCGAGGAAGGTGATGACCTGCCCGTTGGAGTTCTTGATCTCCTCCAGCACGGACTTCAGCCGCTCCTCGAACTGCCCCCGGTACTGCGCGCCGGCCACCATCGCGCCGAGGTCGAGCGAGATCAGCTTCTTGCCCCGCAGCGACTCGGGCACGTCGCCGGCCACGATCCGCTGGGCCAGGCCCTCGACGATCGCCGTCTTGCCGACGCCGGGCTCGCCGATCAGCACCGGGTTGTTCTTGGTACGCCGGGACAGCACCTGGATCACCCGGCGGATCTCGGAGTCCCGGCCGATCACCGGGTCGATCTTGCCGTCCCGCGCGCTGGCGGTCAGGTCGACGCCGTACTTGGTCAGGGCCTGATAGGTCTGCTCCGGATCGGCGGTGGTGACCCGCCGGTCCCCGCCCCGGACGGTCGGGAAGGCGGCGACCAGGTTCTCCTCGGTCGCGCCGGCGTTCTTCAGCGCGCCGGCGACCGCGCCGCCGACCCGGGCCAGGCCGGCCAGCAGGTGCTCGGTCGAGGTGTACTCGTCGCCCAGCGGCCGGGCGATCTGCTCGCCGGCGCCGATGGCGTTGACGAACTCGCGGGCCAGGGTGGGCTCGGCGAGGCTGGAGCCCCGGGCTGCCGGCAGGCCGTCGACCGCGCGTTGGGCGGCCCGGCGCAGCTCGGCGGGGTCGGCGCCGGCGGCGCGTAGCAGGCCCGCCGCGGTCGATCCCTCGGTGTCCAGCAGCGACAGCAGCAGGTGCCAGGGCTCCACGGTGGCGTGGCCGCGCTGGTTCGCCAGCGCGACAGCACCGGTAATGGTTTCGCGGCTCTTGGTGGTGAGACGTTCCGTGTTCATGGGCTCCCCCGGATTCGGCGTGTCCACTAGGAAGGACACAACCAGAGTTGAGCCTATTCCGCTCAACCCTGGGGCTGTGAGCTGGGTCACGTTGCGGCGCGCATCCGGGCGCACCGGACCGGGCGGATCGAGGAGCGGGCGCAGCCCCGATCAGCGGGGTACGCGCGCGGCGCAGGGCGTCTCGTGGTCGGCACGCAGCACGCAGCGCCGCCCGCCGTCGAGCCGGCGGTCGCAGAACACGCGGTGGCGCACCCCCTGGTCGTCCTCGGTCGAGACGGTGGTCTCGCCGGGATCGACCGGGGCGACGATGGCCAGCGAGCGGACGGCGGTGCGGGCCAGGATCTTGGCGCGGGCCAGGTCGGCCGCCGTCACCGGCAGAAGGATGACGTACCGGCGGCCCACGGACGCCGCCGGGCCAGGTCACGCGCGGCGGGTGCCTGGCGGGACTGCCACTCCCGCAGCGCCGCCTTGATCCGGGCGACCTCCTCGCGGCTGCGCGCCAGCGCCGCGTAGGCGGCGGCCAGGTCGGCGGCGACCCGGTCGAGGAACTCGGCCACCTCCACCGGGTCCGCGCCGCGCCGGCGCGGCGTGAAGGTCCGGCTCCGCACCTGCCAGGGCCGCAGGGGAAGGTACGAGCGGTACGCGCCGGCCGGCGGCCGGTTGCGCGGACCGTGCCCGACGGGCCGGGCAGCACCGGCGGGCCGGTGGGCTGCCGAGTACGGCCCGGCGTGCCGGCGGATGAGCAGGGATCGCAGAAGTGCATACACCACAGGCTGTCCTTTCCTCGACGACTCGGTGTGCGATGCCGGGAGGGGCGGGGGGGGGGGGGGGGGGGGGCCCCCCCCCCCCCCCCCCGCCCCCAACCCCCCCCCCCCCCCCCCGCCCGCCGCCCCCCCCCCCCCCCCCCCCCCCCCCCCGCCCCCCCGGCCCCCCCCCCCCGGGGGGCCGCCCCTTCCGTCGTGTCGGTCGGTCAGGCCCCGTCGTACGCGGCGGCCAGGGTGCCCGGGACCAGAGCCAGGAACCCAGAGCCCTCGCCCGGGCGTCCCGACCGCTGCGGCAGGATGGAGGCGTGGCGAAGAGATCCGCCCGTGGCGGCGCACCCCGGAACGCGAACGGACCCTGCCCGTGCGGGAACAGCCAGCCCTACCCGGAGTGCTGCGGACGGCTGCACCGGGGCGAGGCGGACGCGGCCAACGCCGAGGCGCTCATGCGGTCCCGATTCAGCGCGTTCGCCGTCGGCGACGCCGCCTACCTGCTGCGCAGCTGGCACTCCTCCACCCGACCCGAGCGGCTACGCCTCGACCCCGGGCAGCGGTGGACCCGGTTGGAGATCCTCGGAACCGAGCACGGTGGCCTCTTCGACAGCACCGGCACAGTCGCGTTCCGGGCCCACTACCGCGAGGACGGACGGCCCGGAACCCTCACCGAGCACAGCCGCTTCACCCGCGAGGACGGCCGCTGGGTCTACCTCGACGCGCTGCCCGACTGACCGCCCCTGAGCTCCACGACCGCCGCGTCGTCGCTCACCCGAACGCGACCCGGTCCAGCCAGAAACGCAGCAGGTCCACGTCCCCGAGCACCTCGACCGCGCCCGCCTCGACAGGCCGCCGCCGATACACCATGAGCAACAGCTCCGTCAGCGGGCCACGGACCGCGACGGCCGCCTTCTCGTGGGACCGCCGCCACACGATCGCCTCGCCGGTCAGGTCGACCAGCCACTCCGCCGCCACCTCCGGCGCGGTGTCGGTGGCGTGCAGGTGCACCGTGCGCCCCGGCCCGAGCAGCTCCCGCTGCGCCGGATGGAAGTCGAGCATCTCCGGCAGCGACCCCAGCTCCATCCACTCGTCCACGGCGTCGAGCGCCACCCGCGCGTCGACGGCGAACTCCACGCCGAGGGCCAGTGCCGCGTCGGCGCGGTGCAGCAGTGTCTCGTGGGTGAACCGGCGCGCCCAGAACGTGCTGCCCACGCCCACCGTGGCCGACGGCGTCGGTATCCAGATCGGCGCGTCCGGGCCTGCGGCGACGAGTGCGGCGGCAAGCCCCCGCGCCCCGGCCGCCAGCCAGGGCCCGAGCACCGCGGGGTCCTCGTTGCGGTAGGGGGTCAGATCCCGGAATGAGTCGTCGGGCGGCGGCCCGACGGGCCGCTCCCGGACGATCGACTCCGCCCACCGCTGCCCGCCGCCCAGGTGCCGGCCGAGCTGCCCCACGTTCCACCCCGGACAGGAGGGCACCGGCGTGGTCAGGTCGACGCCGGCCACATGCGCGGCCAACAAATCGGTCTGCTCGACGAGCTGCCCACACAGCTCGTCGTACTTCAAGCGGCTCATCCCGCCAGGCTAGACCGGAGCACCGACAACCCGGCGGCATCCGCAGGGGTGTCACGCCCGGCGGGTCGACACCAGCGCCCGCCACAATTCTGGTGTCGGCAAAATCCACCTCGCCAGATGCTGGCCGACCCGGCCGGGGTCAAGCGCGAGGTGACCACGGCCACCCCGACCAGACGCGGGGTGGACGGTCCGGCGGATCCGGTCATCCACCCCGCGTCTCGGCGTCAGCGAGCGGAGGTCTCCCCGTCCGGCCGGGGAATGACCACCGTGGCGTCGCCCGGCAACCGGTCGTGGTCGCCGTCGCGCTGCGGGTACGGCGGGGTGAGCTCCGACCCGGCATACGGGGCCACCGGCTGGGTGGGCTCGGCAGGGTCGCCGGCCAGCCGGGGCACCACCTGCGTCCGGTCAGGATCGCCGCCGGACGGGACCACCTGCGTCCGGTCCGGGTCGTAGACGGACTCCCTCGCCACCACCTGCGTCCGGTCGGCGTCGTCGGCTGCCGGCGGGACGACCGACTCGGCACGCTTGGCCACCGGTCCCGTCGCCACCAGCCGGGCCGCCACGTCCCGCCGCCCCGCCTGGTACGCCCGCGCATGCGTCGCGATGAGCTGCGACTCCCGCTCGGCCCGGCTCAGCCACGACTCCCACCGGCTCTGCATCGGCCGGACCAGCCCACCGCCCACGCCGACCACGAGGATGCCGCCGATCGTCGCCAGCACCGCGACCAGCACCGGCGTGGTCACCGCCGTCGCCACGCCGATCTGGTTGAGCGCCGCGATGACGCCCAGCCCGAGGATGAACACCGACGCGATCGTCGCCAGCACCCGCCCGTACGACAGGCCGCCCAGCGCGCTGCTGATGATGTCCTTCACCGCGTGCGCGATCGCCGCCGCGACCACCACGATCACGATCGCCACGAACGCCCGGGGCAGCCACGCGATCACCCCGGCGATCAGGTCCGAGATCGGGTTCGGACCCCAGATGCCGAAGGCGAGCTGCAACGTCACCAGCAGCACCCCGTAGTAGGCGAGCTTCGCCACGATGTCGCTCGCGTCGTACCTGGACCGGGCCAGCGCGGCCTTCACCCCGCCGCGCTCGACCGCCCGGTCGAAGCCGACCCGTTCCAGCACCTTGTCCACGACCTTCAGCACGGCCTTCGCGACCAGCCAACCAGCCACCAGGATCGCCACAAAACCGAGGGCCTTGGGCAGGAACAGCAGCACCGCGCGTAGGGCATCCCCCACCGCGTCACCGAAGTTTTCTCTCATCGAAGGGTCCTTCACACCAGAGGTCGCAACAGATCCGCCCGCTCTACCCCGACCGCCCCGCGCGCAAACGCCGCCACGCCCCGACGAGGACCGCTGTCAGCGCCGTCGGCAGACGTACCGGACCTCGGTGCCGGCCTGCACCGGCGACGGCTCGACGATGTTGACCGTCGCCGTCTCCCGCGTCGCGCCCACCCCGCTGAAGGACCACCGCAGGGACAGCGTCACCGTCCGCTGCCCCCGTCCGACCCGCTCGCCGACCAGCGCCCCCGGCGCCGACCCGGAACGCAGCCACTGGTAGCGGATCGTGCCGGCGTTGCCGTTGGTCCGCACCGTCGCGACCACCTCCACCGTCACATCGCACCGGTTGCCGGCGGGCTCGGTCACCGCCACGGTGACCCCTTCGATCGCCAACGGGCTCAGCCGCTGCCAGACGAACAGCCCGACCGCCACCACCAACGCCACGGTGACCAGGGTGGACAGCACCGAGACGACACGCCGCCACGGCGACCGGGGCCGCCCGGCCGGGCCCGGCTGCCGCCAGGCGGGGGCAGCCGGCGCGACGCCCGGCACCCCCGGCCCGAACCGCACCTCGCCCGCCGACCCACCGACGGTCGGCCCGGCCGCCGTGGCCGGCGCGGTCCCGCCGGCCGCGATCGTGGGATCGGTGAAGCCCTCGGCGGTACGCGCAAAGCCGCCCCCGCCCCACACCGGCCCGCCCTGCCCCGGTGGCCACGCCCCGTCCCCGGCGACGGTGCCGCCCGCAGGGACCGTGCCACCCAGCCCGACCGTCCGGCCCAGGTCCACCGTCCGGCCCAGGTCTGCGGTCGGCTCCCCGGGGGCCGGCGGCCGGAAGCCGGACGGCGTCCCGGGGCGCGCGCCACCGAGGGGCAGCGCCGTCGTCGGCTCGTTCGGATCGCTCATCGCCAGCCTCCCGGCATCGTCGTCGGCCGCCCCGGTCAGCCCGGCGTGCAGAACGACTGCAGGCTCACGTACGCCGGCCCATCCGACCCGGCTGAGTTGCCCGCGGCGTCCACGGCAGTGACCTGCACCGAGATACGCACGCCGTCGGCGGGGCGGTCGAACGGGCCGAGGGTGCCCTCGAACACGCCCTTACCGACCGACGACATGACCACCGTGCCCGACTGCGCGCCCGACGTGTAGCGGAACGACACCCGCAGCCCGTCGGCGTCCGACCGGTCATCCCTGACCGTCACCGTGACCGGGGTCGACGTCGCCCCGTACGGGCAGCCCCTCGGATCCAGGGTGGTCCACCGGGTGCTCGGCGCCCCCACCGTGGGGGCGGTGACGTCCGGCGCGGGCGAGGTGCTGCCGGCCGACCTGGTGGGTGTCGGCTTCGCCGTCCGGGTGGGCCGGGCCGTCGGCGTCGGGGGCCGGGTCGTCGGGGCGGCGGTCGTCGGCCCGACGGTGGTCGGGGCGACGGCCGAGGGCGTCGGCGTGGCCGCTGTCGGCGTCGGCGTGACCGGCGGCGGCGTGGCGGATCCGGAGACCGGGTCGGCCGGCGCCGGTGCGGCGACCGGGGCGGCGTCCCCCGACACGGCCACCACGTCGGGTTCAGCGCCGGAGGCGTACCGGTAGCCGATGCCGCCGGTCAGCACGACCGCGACCAGGGCGCCACCGATCAGGGCCGGGCGAGCCCGCCCGGTGCGCATCCGTCGACCGGTGCGGATCTCCCGACCCATGCCGGGGCTGCCGTCCGACACGAGGACCGTACTGGCCAGGCTGGTGCTGCCGCCCGAGGAGTCGGTGAACGGGAAGAACGCGGCCAGCAGGGCGGCCCGGCGGGCCAGCTCGCGGACCCCGCGCTCCTCCCAGTCCGCCCCGTAGCCCTCGGTGGCGATCTGCTCCAGGATGCCGAGGAAGACGTGCGCCGGTTGGGGACGCTCGGCGGGCGCTTTGGCCATCCCCCAGCGCAGCAACTCGTGCACCGGCGGCGGGGCCGGGTCGGTGGGGACCGGCGCGTACGCGTGCTGCTCGCGCAGGGCCAGCAGGCTACGGCCGTCGTACGGGGGGTGACCGGTCAGGCACTCGAAGAAGGTGGCCGTGGCGGCGTAGATGTCGCAGGCCGGGGAGGCCGCCGCGCCCGTCCACTGCTCCGGGGCCATGTAACGGGGCGTGCCGGTGACCATGGTGGCCGACTCCCGGCCCACCGGCATGGCGATGCCGAAGTCCGCGAGCTTGCTCTCCCCCTCGGCGGTGACCAGCACGTTCTCGGGCTTGTAGTCACGGTGCACCACGCCCCGCGCGTGCGCGGCGGCGAGCCCGGCGAGGGACCCCTTGAGGACGAGGAGCGCGGCCTCCGGCCCGGTGGGCCCGTTGGCGCGCAGCATCTGCCGCAGCGAGACCCCGTCGACCAACTCCATCACGATCGCCGCGCCGGTAGGCGACTCGACGTACTCGTATAGCCGGGAGACGTGCTGATCGTCGATCTCGGCCAGCAGCCGGGCCTCGGCCCGGAAGGAGTCGCGGAAGGCCGGGTCCGCGCCGAGGACGCCGACGAGGTACTTCACGGCGACCGGGGTGCCGGACGCGTCGTGGGTGGCGAGCACCACCCGCCCGGACGCGCCCGCGCCCAGCTCGCGTACCTCGGTATAGCCGGACACCCGCCAGCTGTTCCCACTCATTGGACGGTCTCCACGGCTCTTCCGGATTGACGCCCGGCACACAGGGACGCCGCTCATTGTGGCGGGCGCTGTCCAGTCCGCCATCGGCGCAACGGTTGCATTGTCGGCACCGGAGGCCGGCCCCCAGCCTGTTGCCTTTCGGCTCGACTGTGGACGGTGCCACTCCCCCTAACGCATCCTAGGAGGCTAGGTAAACGGGGAGGGCGTCGGGCACCCGTTCGGACGCCGACTCACCGCCGGTCACCTCTGGTGTTGCGCGTCGGTTGGAAATATCCTCCACCTCACGCGTTGTCCCTGAAGCTCCTTTACACCCCCGTCGTCGTCGGCCACAGAGGAGATGCCATGCACTTCGACCACCCCGAGCTGGACCGCCGCACCCTGTTGCGGGCCGGTCTCGGCGCGGCGGCCGTCGCCGTCGTCGGCACGGAACTCGCGATCCCCGCCACCGCGCAGGCCGCGTCCGGATCGGACGTCGACTGGATCATCAGCTGCGACGAGTGGGGAGCCAGACCGCCGTCCGGTTCCCTGCCGCTCAGCGCCATCGCCACCAACAAGATCATCGTGCACCACATGGCGTTCCCGAACGTCACCGACTACTCGCGGGACCAGGCCGTGAAGCTGGCCCGGGACTGTCAGAACCTGCACATGGACGGCAACGGCTGGTCCGACACCGGCCAGCACTTCACCGTCAGCCGGGGCGGACACGTGCTGGAGGGCCGGCGCGGCAGCCTCGAGCGGCTGGCCGCCGGCGACCGGCAGGTGATCTCGGCGCACTGCCCCGGGGAGAACGGCCGGGCCATCGGCATCGAGAACGAGGGCACGTACGTCACCGAGACGCCGCCGCAGGAGCTGCTGGACTCGCTGGTCCAGCTCTGCGCCACGATCGGCCGCCGGTACGGCCTGCACGCCCACGACATCTTCGGGCACTGGGACTTCCGCGCCACCGCGTGCCCGGGAGCCGCGTTCTACCGGCAGTTCCCGGAACTGCGCCGGCGGGTCTTCCGCGAGCTGGGCACCGACATCGGCGACGTGCCGGCCCGCCGCTGGCCGGACCTGTGGCGGTTCGTCGGCTCCCCGACCGTGCGGGTGGTGAAGTACCTGCTCACCCATCACGGCTACGTCGTGCCGGTGAACAACACGTTCGACGCCGCGACCGTCGTCGCCGTGCAGGACTGGCAGGCCCGCAACGGCATCCCGGTCGACGTCGACGCCACCCTCACGGGGCCGACCTGGGAGACCCTCGCACCCGAGCTGGACAAGAACGCCACCGGCGCCCCGGTCAGCGCCGTCCAGTTCATCCTGAACTCCAAGGGCTACGCCGACGTCACGGTGACCGGCGAGTTCGACCACGCCACCAAGAAGGCCGTCCAGGACCTCCAGCGGCTGCACGGCCTGCACCCGAACGGCAAGGTCGGCACGAGCACCTGGTGCGCGCTCGTCGGCGGCGTGGTCCGCCAGTCGTTCCAGGCGGGCTGACCGGCCCCGGTCGTGGTGGGGCGGGTCCGGTAGTGGGTCCGCCCCACCACGCACGCCCGGCACCCCTGGGGAGCCCGGGGTTGATACCGGTGGGAGCGCCTATTCCACTGTCGCGAGTTCGTCCTCCATGGGGCTGCCCTCATCACCTCCGGTAATGGTTGGTGGGCCCTGACTCAGCCCCGGGTCTGCTCGGAGTGGCCAGCCATGGCAGAGCCGGCGTTGGCGTCACCCGTGGCTTGGCGTAACCCGTGGCGGAGCGTGCGCAGATGAGCCTCGGCCCGGCCGATCGTGACGAGTCCGTTCGCGCCCGTGGTCAGGACATGAGCGCTATGGTCGACTGGTTCCACACCGGACGCCACGTCGCCGACACCGCCCACCAGGCCGAGGTCTTCGGCCCGGCGCCAGCCGCCGAGGACCCCATAGCCCGGTTCGCCGCGAGCCTCGGCCACACGCTCCGCCGCTGATCAACGATCATGGCCAGGAGGTGCAGGGTCTTGGGGATGCGCCCGTGCCCGCCAAGGCCTGCCCCAGCGGCGTCGGGGTGCCGTCGCGGCTGAGCATGCGCAGCAGGTCGCAGGCGCGCACTATCAGTGGTGATCATCTCTGGGCGGGGTCCGGCAACGCTCGGCACCGGCCCCGCACGGGAGGCTGCATCCCGGGTGAGGGCGATGTCCGACGTGCCGGCCGGAGCACTTACTCAGGGTGAGCGTGGTCATAACGACTGGACGCCCGGCCCGGTGCCGCTGCTAGGCTCCTCACCAGGTCATGAGCGCCAGCGTCAAGCCCCGGCTCGCTGGCCGGCAACCCTCCTCCGCGGTGGGGTGCCCCGGGTGAAGACCAGGCACCGGAGTTTCCCCGGTGCAAGCGTGGCCTGGTCCCCAGGTCAACACCGACCTTGGAGAACCATGTCTGCTTGTCCTTGCGCCCCGGCCGCGTCACCATCCCGCCCCGCGCTGATCAGGCGTCGGCACGTGGGCCTGATGCGGGTGTGCAGCGACGGCTGTCGCCGTCACGCGGCGCGCTGAGCGCCTCCCCCTTCCGTAGTAGCCCCTTCCGCGGCAGCCCACCGGCGTGCCGCGTCCGGCGGCGTGCCGTCCGCGCGCCGCCCTCATCCCAGGAGACACCTGTGCGATTCCTCCCTGCCCTGACCAGGTTCGCCGCGCTGGGCGTCGCGGCCGTCGTCGGCGCTGCCACCCTCACCGCCTGCGGCGACGACACCTCGGCCGCCGCCGACAACCCGTACGGCCTGGTCCAGCCCGGCGTGCTGCGGGCCGGCACCCTCACCGACGCGCCGCCGAACGTGTACCTGAAGGACGGAAAGTTCACCGGCTTCGACAACGACCTGCTCACCGCGGTCGCGGACAAGATCGGCCTGCGGGTGGAGTTCGTCGGCACCGACTTCTCCGCGCTGCTGTCACAGGTCAACAACCGCAAGTTCGACGTGGGCAGCTCCTCGATCACCATCACCGAGGCGCGGAAGAAGACCGTCGACTTCGGCAACGGCTACGACTTCGGCTACTTCGGGCTGGACGTCCCGGCCGGATCCCCGATCACCGGGTTCGACCAGCTCGCCGGCAAGCGGGTGGTGGTCGTGCAGGGCACCGTGCAGGACGACTACGCCACCGGCCAGAAGCTGGACCCGGTGCGGGTGCCGGACTACAACGGCGCGCTCAACCAGCTCAAGGCGGGCACCGCCGACGCCTGGATCGCCCCGGCCGAGATCGGCGACAAGTCCGCCGCCGACAGCGGCGGGAAGATCACGGTGGCCGCGAAGCAGCTCAGTTCCACACCGACCGCGTACGCGGTGGCCAAGGGCAACGACGCGCTGCGCGCGGCGCTGGACAAGGGCCTCGACGAGGTCATCGCCGACGGCACGTGGAGCCGGTTGCAGGAGCAGTACTACCCGGGCCGGCCGATCCCGGCGGACTTCAAGCCGGGCAGCGGCTCGGTGCCGGTGCCCGGCGCGTCGGCGGCGGCCCCGTCCGGGTCGGCCGCGCCGTCGGCGTCGTCCTGAGCACGCGGGCGTGACGGCACGGGCGACGCCGGGCCGACGGTACGGATGACCAGCGAGCGGGGCGGACGGGAAGACGACTGATGGATCCACTGAGCACCCTGTGGGAGACCTTCTTCGACTGGGACTCCATGCGTGCGGCGCTGCCCGAGATGCTGACCGTCGGGCTGCCCAACACGCTGATCCTGGCGATCTCGGCCGCCCTGCTCGGCTCGCTGCTGGGCATGCTGCTGGCGGTCGCGGGCATCTCGCGTACCCGGTGGTTGCGCTGGCCGGCGCGGGTGTACACGGACGTCTTCCGCGGCCTGCCGGCGGCGGCGACGATCCTGCTCATCGGCGTCGGCCTGGCGCCGCTGGGCATGCAGGTGTGGGGGCCGAACCCGTACCCGCTGGGCATCCTGGCGCTGTCGCTGATCGCGTCGGCGTACATCGGGGAGATCTTCCGGGCCGGCATCCAGAGCGTGGAGGCCGCCCAGCTGGAGGGGGCCCGGGCGCTGGGGTTCTCCTGGGGCGAGGCGATGCGGCTGGTGATCATCCCGCAGGGGGTCCGCCGGGTGCTGCCGGCCTGGGTGAACCAGCTCATCGCCCTGATCAAGGACTCCAGCCTGGTCTACTTCCTCGGCCTGGTGGCCAGCCAGCGAGAGCTGTTCCGGATCGGGCAGGACCACGCGGCGACCACCGGCAACGAGTCGGCGCTCCTGCTGGCGGGCCTGCTCTACCTGACGCTGACCGTGCCGCTGACCCACGCGGTGAACTGGATCGACCGGCGGCTGCGGCAGGGCCGGCCGGCCACGGCGGCCGAGGACGACAGCGCACTGGCGCTCGCCGGGCAGAACGCGCTGCCCGGCGACGCCGCCGCCCGCGCGAGCACGGGAAAGGACGAGCGATGAGCACCGCGACCGGCACGACGACCCCGGTGAGCCTGAGCGTGCGGGACGTGCACCTCGCCTTCGGCGCCAACCGGGTGCTGCGCGGCGCGAGCCTGGACGTCGGCCGGGGCGGCACGGTCTGCGTCATCGGGCCGTCCGGGTCGGGCAAGTCCACCCTGCTGCGCACGATCAACCGGCTCATCGAGCCGGACCGCGGGGACGTGCTGCTGGACGGGCGCAGCGTGCTGGGCGACGACCCGGACGCGCTGCGCCAGCGGGTCGGCATGGTGTTCCAGCAGTTCAACCTCTTCCCGCACATGACGGTCCTGCGCAACATCACCCTGGCGCTGCGCCGGCTCAAGCGGCTGGGCGAGGACGAGGCCGCGCAGGTGGCCCGCGCCCAGCTGGAGCGGGTCGGGCTGGCCGGCCGAGCCGACGCCCGCCCGGCGCACCTGTCCGGCGGGCAGCAGCAGCGGGTGGCGATCGCCCGGGCGCTGGCGCTGCAGCCGCAGGTGATGCTCTTCGACGAGGCGACCTCGGCCCTGGATCCGGAGCTGGTCAAGGGGGTGCTGGGCATCATGGCGGAACTGTCGGCGGGCGGCATGACCATGGTGGTGGTGACCCACGAGATGGGCTTCGCCCGCGAGGTCGCCGACACCGTGGCGTTCATGGACGGCGGGGTGGTCCTGGAGGCCGGCGAGCCGGCGGCGATCTTCGAGCGTCCCGAGCACCCCCGGCTGCGCCGCTTCCTGTCCCAGGTGCTCTGACCGGGCCGCCCCACCGGCCAGGTTCCGAAACTTTCGGCCTCGCTGGCGGGCGCATGACCGGCGAATGTCGGGCTAGAGCTTTCCGAAACTTCTCGATAGCATGTATCGAAAGTCGCTGATGTCGTCGGCCGCGCGACGACTTCGATCCCCCGGAGGGCAGTCAGGCATGAGCAGCTCAGCAGCACGCGACCGCGGAAGCGCCAGGGTTCGACCGGGCCGACGCGCGGCGCTGGTCTCCGCCGCCGTCGGCACCGTGGCCGCCGGCATGGTGCTGGCGCTGGCCACCGCGGCCAGCGCCGGCACCACCCTCGCCACCTCGGCGGCCGAGAAGGGCCGCTACTTCGGCACCGCGGTGGCGGCGAACAAGCTGTCGGATTCCACGTACGTCGGGATCCTGAACCGCGAGTTCAACATGGTCACTCCCGAGAACGAGATGAAGTGGGACGCGACCGAGCCGTCCCAGGGCCAGTTCAGCTACGCCAACGCCGACCGCATCGTCAACCACGCCCGCGCCAACGGGATGCAGGTGCGGGGCCACGCGCTGGCCTGGCACTCCCAGCAGCCCGGCTGGGCGCAGAACCTCAGCGGCAGCGCGCTGCGCTCGGCGATGGTCAACCACGTCACCCAGGTCGCCACCTACTACCGGGGCAAGATCCACTCCTGGGACGTGGTCAACGAGGCGTTCGCCGACGGCGGCAGCGGCGCCCGGCGCGACTCGAACCTCCAGCGCACCGGCAACGACTGGATCGAGGTGGCGTTCCGCGCCGCCCGCGCCGCCGACCCCGGCGCGAAGCTCTGCTACAACGACTACAACACCGACGGGCAGAACGCGAAGTCCAACGCGGTGTACGCGATGGTCTCCGACTTCAAGGCCCGGGGCGTGCCGATCGACTGCGTCGGATTCCAGTCGCACTTCAACAGCGCCTCGCCGGTGCCGGGCGACTACCAGGCCAACCTGCAGCGGTTCGCCAACCTCGGCCTCGACGTGCAGATCACCGAGCTGGACATCGAGGGCTCCGGCACGGCGCAGGCCACCTCGTACGCCAACGTCACCAAGGCCTGCCTGGCGGTGTCCCGCTGCACCGGCATCTCGGTGTGGGGCATCCGGGACACCGACTCCTGGCGGGCCAGCGGCACCCCGCTGCTGTTCGACGGCAACGGCAACAAGAAGGCCGCGTACACCGCCACCCTGGACGCGCTGAACAGCGGCACGTCCATTCCCACCACGCCCCCGCCCACCACTCCTCCCCCGACCACCCCGCCGCCCGGCGCGGGCTGCACGGCCTCGTTGTCCCTGCAGACCTGGACCGGGGGCTTCGTGGCGACGGTGCGGGTGACCGCCGGCTCGTCCGGCACCAACGGCTGGGCCGCCACCGTCACGCTGCCGGCGGGCACGGCGGTCACCAACGCGTGGAGCGCGCAGGGCAGCGGCACCACCGGAACGGTCCGGTTCAGCAACGTGGCCTACAACGGTCAGCTCACCGCCGGGCAGTCGACCGAGTTCGGCTTCCAGGGCGCCGGCACCCCGCCGTCGGGTACCCCGTCCTGCACCGCGAGCTGACCCCGCGCCCGATTACGGCGACCCGCCGGCACCCGGTGACCCCGGTGCCGGCGGGTCGCCGTGCCGTGCGGTCAGCGCTCCACCGGGTACGCGCGGGTCTCGGCGGCCTTGACCGCCGCCCACACCGCCAGCCCCGGGACCAGCCGCAGCTGCGCGGCGGCGGCCGGGGTGACGTCGGCGGCGACGGACAGCGGCCCGTCGAGCTGGACGCGCAGGTTGTCGCCGTGCCGCTGCACCCCGGCGACGGTGGCTGACCAGGTGTTGCGGGGGCTGCCCTCGGGCCGGGCGGGGTGCAGCGCGACGGCGGCCGGCGGGAACGCCACGAACGCCTCGCCGGCCACGCTGTCGGCGGCGGTGAGGGTCAGCCCGCCGACCCGGACCCGGTGGCCGTCGGCGTGGCCCCGGTGCAGGTTGAGCCCGACCAGGCGGGCGACGTAGTCGGTGCGGGGGCGGGCGGTGACGGTGGCCGCGTCGCCGGTCTGGACGACCCGCCCGTCCTCCACGATGACCAGCCGGTCGGCGAGCACCAGCGCGTCGAGGGGATCGTGGGTGACCAGCACGGTCGCGCCCGGATGGGCGGCGAGGTGACGGTGCAGCTCGGCGCGGGTGTCCAGGCGGGTGCGGGCGTCGAGGGCGGCGAGCGGCTCGTCGAGCAGCAGCAGGGTGGGATCGACGGCGAGGGCCCGGGCCAGCGCGACCCGCTGCGCCTGCCCGCCGGAGAGCTGCCGGGGCCGGCGCCGGGCGTGCTCGGCGAGGCCGACCCGGGCCAGCCAGGCGTCGGCGACGGCCCGGGCGGCCCGCCGGTCGGCGCCGCGCCGGCGCGGGCCGAAGGCGACGTTGTCCCGGGCGCTCAGGTGCGGGAAGAGCAGGTAGTCCTGGAAGACGACGCCGACCGGGCGGCGCTCCGGCGGGATCCACGCCCGGCGGTCGGGGCGGTCGAGGTCGGCCCCGCCGAGGGTGAGGTGGCCGGCGGTCAGCGGGTGCAGGCCGGCCAGGACGCGCAGGGCGGTGGTCTTGCCGGCACCGTTGGGGCCGAGCAGCGCCACCACCTCCCCGGCGCGTACCCGCAGGGCGACGTCGAGGTGGAAGCCGCCCCGGTCGGCGACGAGGTGGGCGTCCAGCAGCGGCGGCGGGCCGGGGTCGCCAGGCGGCGCGGCGACGGTCACGGGCCGGCCGTCCACTTGTCGCGCAGCCCGGCGAGGATGGCCACGGAGACGGTGAGCAGGACGAGGCTGAGCACGATCGCGGCCTCCAGGTCGGTCTCCAGGGCCAGGTACACGGCCAGGGGCATGGTCTGGGTGCGGCCCGGGAAGTTGCCGGCGAAGGTGATGGTGGCGCCGAACTCGCCGAGGGCGCGGGCCCAGCACAGCACCGCCCCGGCGGCCACCCCGGGGGCGACCAGCGGCAGGCTGACGTGCGTGAAGGTGGTCCACCGGCCGGCACCGAGGGTGGCGGCGGCCTCCTCGTACCGGACGTCGGCGCCGCGCAGCGCGCCCTCGACGGCGATGACCAAGAACGGCATGGCCACGAACGCCTCGGCGAGGACGACCCCGGCGGTGGTGAACGGCAGGGTGATCCCGAAGGTGGCGTCGAGCCAGCCGCCGAGCAGGCCCCGCCGCCCGAAGACCAGCAGCAGGGCGACGCCGCCGACCACCGGCGGCAGCACCAGCGGCACGGTGACCAGCGCCCGGACCAGCCGCCGGCCGGGGAACTCCACCCGGGCCAGCAGCCATGCCAGGGGTACGCCGAGGACGACGCAGGCCAGCGTGGCGACCGTGGCGGTGAGCAGGGACAGCCGCAGCGCGGTGAGCACCCCCGGCGCGGCCAGCCGTTGCGGCAGGGTGGCCCACGGAACGCGGGCGAGCAGCCCGACGAGGGGCAGCACGAGGAAGATCAGCCCGAGCCCCGCCGGGGCGAACAGGGCGACGGGCATCCGCCGGCCGGGGACGCGGCGGCGCGGTGTCGCCGAGTGGGCTCGTACCACCGCAGGTCAGGCCCGTGGGGGCTGGAACCCGGCGGCGGTCAGCGCGGCGCGGCCCCGCTCGGACCGCACGTACGCGACGAACTCCCGCGCGGCGGCCGGGTTGCCGGCCTGCCGGAGCACGACGATCGGGTAGTCGTTGACGGCCCCGGCGGACTCGGGGAACTCCACGGCGTCCACCTCGGACGCGGCGGCGGCGTCGGTGCGGTAGACCAGCGCGGCGTCGACCTCGCCGAGGCGCAGCTTGGACAGCGCGCCCTTGACGTCCTGTTCGAGGGTGACCGGGGTGAGCGGCACACCGGCGGCGTCGAGGGCGGTGCGGGCCGCCGCGCCGCAGGGCACCTGCGGGGCGCACAGCGCGACCTTCGTCCCGGGCCGGGTCAGGTCGGCCAGCCCGGCCACCGACCGCGGGTTGCCCTCCGGCACGGCGATGACGAGCTGGTTACGGGCGAAGGTGACCGGGGGTCCGTCGGCGTTGCCGGCGTCGCTGACCGTACGCATGGTGGCCGGGGACGCGGCGGCGAACACGTCGGCGGGTGCGCCCTGGTTGACCTGGGTGGCCAGGGCGGAGCTGCCGGCGAAGCTGAAGGTGACCGTCGTGCCCGGGTGGGCGGCCTCGAACTCGGTGCCCAGCCGGGTGAACGACTCGGTCAGCGACGCCGCCGCGAAGACGGCGACCGGGCCACGCACCCCGTCGCCGCCCGCGGCCGGGTCGGACCCGCCGGCGCAGCCGGTGACGGCGAGGGCCAGGGCGACCGCCCCGGTCAGGGCGGCGCGGGTCCGACGGGTCCCCGGGTTCCCGCGTGCGGTCACGGGCCGGTCCTTCCTCGCGGGGGGTGCGGGGCCGGCCGTTCCACCACGACCGTGGTCGACTTGATCACCGCGACGGCGACCGAGCCGACCTGGAGGCCCAGGTCGTCGACCGCCTCGCGGCTCATCAGCGACACGATCCGGAACGGCCCGGCCTGGATGTCGACCTGGGCCATCACGGCGTCCTTGACCACGGCGGTGACGATGCCGCGCAGCCGGTTGCGGGCCGACGACAGCTCGGCGTGCTCCTCGGGCGCGGCAGCCACGGCGCGGACGAACGCGGCCAGGTCGACACCGTCGAGCACCCGGTGGCCGTGCTCGTCGCGGGTGGCGGCGAGGCGGCCGGCGTCGACCCAGCGCCGCACCGTGTCCGTGCTGACGCCGAGAAGTTCGGCCGCCTCGCCGATCCGGAACACCGTCACGGAGGGCACTCTACCGTGCCGCCGATACGGCCCGAAAGCTCACCAGATCCCCGCATCTGCGGCGTCCGTACCGGCAGAGTGCTCGCAGATGCGTCGCCACGCCGAGGCCGGGCCGCCGGGTCGGCAGGCAGCCCAGGCGGACGGGACTCGCCTGCCGTGCGAAACCCGGCGACCCCGGGGAGACTGACGCCATGAGATGGGTCCGTCGAACCGTACCCGCCGTCGCCGCCGCAGTCGCGGCGCTGGCCGCCCGTGACGTCCTCCAGCGTGACCACGCGCTGCTGCGCAACTTCCCGGTGATCGGTCGGGCCCGGTACCTGCTGGAGTCGATCGGGCCGGAGTTGCGGCAGTACATCGTGGCCGGCAACAACGAGGAGCGGCCGTTCACCCGCGACCAGCGGCGCTGGGTGTACGCCTCGGCGAAGCAGGAGAACAACTACTTCGGGTTCGGCACCGACAACGACATCGAGTACACCGCCGGGTACCCGATCATCAAGCACCGCACGTTCGGCCGGACGGTGCCGCCGTCGTCGCCGACGGCCGGGCACGACGTACGGCTGCCGTGCGCCAAGGTGCTCGGGGCGGCCCGGGGACGGGCGCGGGCGTTCCGGCCGGAGTCGGTGGTCAACGTCTCCGGGATGAGCTTCGGATCGCTGTCCGGCAACGCCGTGGCGGCACTCAACCGGGGGGCGGCCCTGGCCGGGTGCCTACAGAACACCGGCGAGGGGGGCCTGTCCCCGTACCACCGACGGGGTGGGGAGTTGGTGTTCCAGCTCGGCACCGCGTACTTCGGCTGCCGCGACGAGCGCGGCCGGTTCGACCTCGCCCGGCTCAGGGACCTGGTCGCCGGCGCGCCGGTACGGGCGCTGGAGGTCAAGCTCAGCCAGGGCGCCAAACCGACCCTGGGCGGGCTGTTGCCGGCGGCGAAGGTGTCGGCGGAGATCGCCGCGACCCGGGGCATCCCGCAGGGCCGGGACTGCGTCAGCCCGTCCCGGCACGCCGAGTTCTCCGACTGCGACAGCCTGCTGGACTGGGTGGAACTGCTGGCCACCGAGACCGGCCTGCCGGTGGGGATCAAGTCCGCCGTCGGCGACCTCGGTTTCTGGGAAGAACTGACCACCCTGATGCGCGACACCGGCCGCGGGGTCGACTTCGTCACCGTCGACGGCGGCGAGGGCGGCACCGGCGCCGCCCCGCTGATCTTCACCGACTCGGTGTCGCTGCCGTTCCAGCAGGGCTTCTCCCGGGTGTACAAGGTCTTCGCCGAGCAGGGGCTGCACGATCAGGTCGTCTTCGTCGGCGCCGGCAAGCTGGGCCTGCCGGACAACGCGGTGGTGGCGTTCGCGCTCGGCTGTGACATGGTCAACGTCGGCCGGGAGGCGATGCTGGCAATCGGCTGCATCCAGGCGCAGAAGTGCCACACCGACACCTGCCCGACCGGGGTCGCCACCCAGAACCCGTGGCTGGCCCGGGGCCTGGACCCGGCGTCGAAGTCGGTGCGAGCGGCGAACTACCTGCGGACGCTGCGGCGGGACCTGGTCAAGGTCGCAGAGGCGTGCGGGGTGGAGCACCCCGGGCTGATCGACGCCGACGCGGTGGAGATCCTCGGCGGCCGGACCTCCTCCACGCCGCTGCGGGAGGTCTACGGCTACCGCCCGGACTGGGGCCTGCCGTCGGCCGCCGACCGGGAGGCGATCGTCCGCCTGATGACCCCCGAGGCGCCGAGGGGCGGCACCGCGACGCCCTCCCCCACCGCCATACCCTGACGGCGGCGACGCGTCGGGCGTCGTACGCCCGGGCACCGGGACAGTGACCGGCGGCGGCACCGCCCCGGTCCGGACGCAGGCGCCCGGGGGCCCTCCCACCAGCGACGGTGGGAGAGCCCCGCGACGCGAGGCGTCACAGGTAGAGGGTGTTGGGCTCCAGCCCGCACAGCACCCGGCCGTACAGTTCGGTGTTGACGTCCGGGACGACGAGGCCGTGCAGCGCGGCAGAGGTGACATCCCGCACGATGCGCTGGATCGGCACGTCGCTGTAGATGGAGGTGCCGCCGCTGGCCATCTGGAAGATGTCGGCGACCTCCTTCGCCAGGCGGGCCGCCTCGCCCTGGTCGGCGCGCGCCCGGACCCGCTCCTCGACGGTCCACGCCTCGCCGCTGAACGCCTTGTGGTCGACGACCTCGGCGATGCGCCGGGCGTGGAACAACGCCTGATCGATCTTGTGGGCGGCGGAGCCGACCCGCAGGTGGGTCAGCGGGGCCTCGGCCTGGCTCGGGTACTCGGTGTAGATGATCTTCCGGTCGGGCAGCCGCTCGAAGAAGCTGTCCCACGCCGCCTTGGCCAGGCCGGCGAGCATGCCGGCGCCGGAGACGGCGGCAACCAGGGTGGCCGGGGTGGAGTAGATGGGGATGTTCCGGTTGGTCTCGGACAGGGTGTCCGGACCGAGCGCGGCCCCCAGCGGGATGACCCGCTCGGCGGGGAGAAAGACGTCCGTGGCCACCGTGGTGATGCTGCCGGAGCCGCGCAGCCCGGTGGTGTGCCAGTCGTCGACCAACTCCATGTCCGACATCGGGACCATGGTCATGACCGGCTCCGGCTCGGCGCCGTCGCGCAGGATGACGGCCGCGGCCTCCATCCAGTGCGCGTGGTGCGCTCCGCTGACGAACGGCCACCGGCCGTTGAGGATGTAGCCGCCCTCGACCGGGACCATGGTGCCCTTGGGGGCGTTGGTGCCGCAGACCCGCACGTCCGGGGTCGAGAACACCTCGTCCTGCACCGCGTCCGGGAACATGCAGACCAGGTACGTGGGGATCCAGTTCACCATCGCCACCCAGGCCACGGAGCCGTCGATGCGGCCCAGCGCCGCGCCGACCTCGACCAGGGTGGCGCCGTCGCACTCGTAGCCGCCGTACCGCTTGGGCACCCGCATCCGGAAGATGCCCGCCTCGGCCATCGCCTCGACCGTCGCCTCGTGCAGCCGCCGGTTCTCCTCCGACCACGCGACGTGCTCCCGGAGCACCGGCTCGGCCTTGGCGACCCGGCGGAGGATCTCCTCGCGCGTGGGGGTCTCAGTGATCGTCACCATTTCCTCCTTGAAGGCTCTCCGGTCCGTGGACCTTGTCCCCCTCACGGTCGCACCGGCCGCCGCGCGGACACTTCTTCCGTATTGCGGGGGTGCCCCGGAGCCGGTTCCTGGGGACGCCACCGCGCTCGGCTCAGGAGGGCATCCGCATGGTCCGCAGGAAGACGGGCAGCAACCAGGGCCTCCGCCCGCCGACGGACAGCTTGCGGGCGAGCACCGCACGCATCCGGTGCACCCGCCCGAACAGCATCAGGGTGAAGGTGGCCGGGTCGAAGGAGAGCCGGACGTCCGGGCGCGGGTCCGACGGTTCCACCGACACCCGTCCGTCGACCAGGGCCAGGGTCACCTCCGGACCGAAACGGTGCCGGAAGTTCACCGAGATCCGTCCCGGGCGCGCCGGGGCGTCGCGGTCCAGCAGCCGGCCGTAGCTGCGCCGGGTCAGGTCGACCAGGAACAGGTCGACGAAGAGCGCGGCGTCGGCGGGGTCGATGACCCAGCGCCTCCCGAGCGCCCCGGCTATGTCCCAGGAGTGGATGTTCAGCTCGTTGAGCAGGTGGGCCAGCAGCCCGGTGACCGGCAGCCGCGCGCCACCCAGCCAGGACACCTCGTGCTCCGGCCCGGTCTCCCCGACCACCCGCAGCACCTCCTCGACGTCGGCGCGCAGCCGGTCGGCCAGGACCGGCAGGCGGCGCTCGGTGAAATGCCGCAGCACCTCGGCGTTCATCACCGAGATGGTGTCGACCGTGGTACGGCGGCGCAGGTCGAGCAGGCCGGGCACCGGAAGGTCGGGCGGGGTCTCCCGGACGAGGGACAGGCCCATCGCGGCGACGCCGCACAGGTGGGCCATGGTGTCGGCCACCGTCCAGTGCGCGGTGGCGGCCCGGTCGGGCGGGGCCTCCTCGACGAGGTCGAGCAGCCGCCCCAGGACGACGGGCACGGAGGTTCGGACGCGGCGCCACTGATGCGGGGTGACCGACATACGTCCACGATGGACGAAGCGGCAGGTGGAACGCTTGTTCGAGGTTGCCGTTCTATCGCCACGGCTGCCGTCGGGCCCGGCGCGGATTCGGCAATATCGAAGAAGCCAATCGGCGGACCCGTCCCCACAATCCATCCATGAGTGTCACCGGAAGCGCAGGCGCGGTCCACGCCGCCGCGCACACCCACCCGCAGGCGCGCGGGCGGATCGTCCTGGGCGGTGTCGCGGCGGGAGTCCTGCTCGCGGTGCTGTGGTCGTACGAGTTCGTCGACCACGTGATCGGTGACAACGTCGCCAACGCCCTGCTGGGCCACGACGCGAAAGCCACCGCCATCGGCGGCACCGTCGCGGGCCTGGTGTTCGCGTTCGTCTCCGGCCTGGCCGGCACGTTCACGGCGTGCAACATCGCCATGGCCGCCGCGGTCGGCCCGATGAGCCAGGCCGGCGGCGCCGGGGCCACCCGGGCCGGGCTGCGCGGGCTGCTGCGGCCGGTCGGTTGGCTCACCGTCGGGATGGTGGCGGTCTCCGCGGTGTACGGCTTCGTCGGCGTGCTGCTCGGCGACCGGCTGCCGCAGCTGTCCACCGACACGGTCGGTGGGCTGCCGGTACGCCTGATCCAGTCGATGGTCGTCTTCGGCGTGATCGGGCTCGCCTTCGTCTACCTCGGGCTGGCCGCGCTCGGGACGCTGCCCGACCCGTTCGCGCACCGCCCGGTCGCTCGGGTCGTGGTGCTCGGCGCGCTGGTCGGCGGGTTCCTCATCGGCCGGCCGTACCCGCTGTTCAACAAGCTGTTCCACTGGGCGGTGGACACCGGGAACCCGCTCTACGGCGCGGGCGCGTTCGTGCTCCAGTCGCTGGGCAACATCGCCATCGTCGCCGCGCTGTTCGCGCTGATCATCGTGGCCACCCGGGGCCGGTTCATCCAGTGGCTGGCCGCCAGCCCCACCCGCACCGCCGCGGTGACCGGGGCGCTGCTGATCGCGCTGGGCGTGTTCATGGTCGTCTACTGGGACGTGCGGCTGCCCGCGATGTTCGACTACGGCTGGTTCCCCACCATGCCGTATAACGCGCGGTAGCGCCCCGCCGTGCCGGCGGGCGCGTCCCCGCGCCCGCCGGTGTCCGCGCCGGTCAGGCCGAGCCGACGTACCCGCCGGTCTTGATCCGCTGCGCGGTCTCCTCGTAGGCGACCGGATCCTCCGGCAGCCGGGTGCCGAGCCCGTCGACGTAGCGGTTGAACATGCAGAACGAGGCGGCGATCAGCACCGCGTCGTGGATCTCCAGATCGGTGGCGCCCTCGGCGCGGGCCGCGTCGACCAGCTCCGCGCTCACCTTCCGCCCGCTCTCCTGCACCGCCGCCGCGATCCGCAGCAGGCCGCGCAGCTTCGCCGACACCTCGGCCGCGTCCAGGTCCGCCCGGACCTGCTGCACCAGCGGCATACCGCCGTCGAGCTGGGCGGCGGCGAACGCGGAGTGCGACGAGCAGCAGAACGTGCAGTCGTTGAGCCCGGAGACGTACGCCGCGATCAGCTCGCGCTCCCCGGCCGTGAGGGTCGGGTGCGGCGCGTGCAGCAGCGCCTCGGCCAGCGCGTTGAGCGCGACGGCGGTCTCCGGCCGGTAGCGCATGAGCCCGGTGATCCCCGGGTGTTCCGCCTCGTCCAGGCCCAGATCGATGTGTGCCACATGCTCTCCTTGGCGTGACAGGCCGCGGCCGGCGGCAACGCGGTCCTGCTGCGCATGGTGCCGCCCCGGCGGCCCGTCCGCTTCTTCCTGCGTGCCCCGTTCGGGCCGGCGACACGGACCGCGATCTCTCCCAGCGTGCCGTCCCCAGGGCCGGCACCTGGGCCGACACGGAGCGCCACGAGCAGGGCACGGACGCGTATTGCCGCTGCGTACGGGGCACTGCCACGATCGGCCACATGGTCGACACAATGGACATACGGCAGGGGGCCCTGGCACAGGCCGGGGCCCTGGTGGACCGACTTCGCGAACTCGTGCACCAGGAATCCCCGCCCGGGGAGGTACGTCAGCTGCACGCCTGCGCCGACCTGTTGGAGAGCTGGATCAGCCCGGTGCTGGGCCGCCCCGCCGTGCGGGTGATGCGCGACGGTCTGCCGCACCTGCTCTGGCCGGCCGACGACCAGCGGGTGCTGCTGCTCGGGCACTACGACACGGTGTGGCCGGAGGGGACGGTGCGGGACTGGCCCTTCGCGCTCGCCGACGGCATCGCCACCGGCCCCGGGGTGTGCGACATGAAGGCCGGCATCGTCCAGATGGTCACCGCCCTGTCGCTGCTGCCCGACACCTCCCGGGTGGGGGTGCTGCTGACCTGCGACGAGGAGAGCGGATCGCCGACGTCCCGGCCGCTGATCGAGCAGCAGGCCCGGCGCTCCCGGGCGGTGCTGGTGGGCGAGCCGTCCACGGAGACGGGCGCGGTCAAGGTCGCCCGCAAGGGCGGCTCGAAGTACGAGATCACCATACGTGGGCGGGCCGCGCACGCGGGCGTGGAGCCGCACCGGGGGGTGAACGCGGCGGTGGAGCTGGCCCACCAGGTCCTGGCCGTGCGGGCGTTCGCCGCCGAGGGCACCAGCGTCACGCCGACGGTGCTCAGCGCGGGCACCATCAGCAACCAGGTGCCCGAGTCGGCGACGTTCTGCGTCGACGTGCGCGCCTGGACCCGGGAGGAGCTCGACCGGGTGGACCGGTTGATCCACGCGATGACCCCCTGGCTGACCGACGCCGCGCTGGTGGTGGGCGGCGGGATCAACCGGTACCCGCTGCAGGAGGCGGTGGCGACGCCGCTGCTGGAGATCGCCCGGCGGGCGGGCCGGGAGCTGGGCCTGCCGCCGCTGGAGGCCGCCCACGCCGCCGGGGCGTCCGACGCGAACTTCACCGGGTCGCTGGGCGTGGCCACCCTGGACGGCCTGGGCGGGGTGGGCGGTGGGTCACACGCCCGCACCGAGTGGGTGGACGTCACCCAGATGCCCGACCGCGCTGCCCTGCTCGCCGCGACGGTCGCCGGAGTGCTCGCGCAGCCGCGTCGGGGCCGCGTCGCCGCGGACCGGGGCGTCCCCGCCCGCCTCTGAAAGCCACGGCGGGCCGGAGACCGCCGTCGCCTCCACCAAGACGCGCGCCGCTGCTCCCCAAGCGCCGGCTCGCCCTCCATAATGGTGCGTCGAGACGGCGCGCCGCCCGGTCCCCGCGCCGCTGCCCATCCGCCGGCGGTCCACGTTCGTGGCCGCCGGCTCAGCGAGCGGGAGGACGACCGCCCCATGACCCTCACCACGCGTCAGACCACGCCGCCACGCTTCGGGGTGGAGGAGGAGTTCCTGGTCGTCGACGCCGTCACCCGGGCCCCGGCGCCCCGGGCCGCCGAGATCGTCGGGGCGGCGTCCGCGCTGCTCGGGGAGCGGGTCTCCGGGGAGATCACCACCCTGCAACTGGAGACCCGCACCGACGCCTGCGAGACCCTCGGCGAGCTGGCCGCCCAGCTCGCCGAGGCCCGCAAGGTCGTCGCGGACTGCGCGCGGACGGCCGGGCTGCGGGTGGTGGCCACCGGCACCGCCCCCGTCGCCGGGGTGGTGCCGCCGCCGATGACCGTCGGCCCGCGCCAGAGCAGGGGCAACGAGACGTACCGGGGCCTGCACGACGAGCTGGCGCTGTGCGCGCTGCACGTGCACGTGGAGATGCCGAGCCGGCAGCGGGCGGTGCTGGTCGGCAACCACCTGCGGCCGTACCTGCCGCTGCTGCTCACCCTCACCGCGAACTCGCCGTACTGGGACGACCGCGACTCCGGGTACGCGAGCTGGCGGACCACCGTCTGGGGGCGGTGGCCGGTGGCCGGCCCGCCGCCGGTGTTCGACTCGGCGGAGCACTACGACGAGGTGGTGCAACGGCTGACGGACGTCGGCGCCCTCGTCGACCGGGCCACCATCTTCTGGGACGTGCGCCCCTCGGAGCGGCACCCGACCCTGGAGGTCCGGGTCGCCGACTCCGCCGTCACCGCCGAGGACTCGGCGCGGTACGCGGCGCTGGTGCGGGCGCTGGTGGTGCACCTGTCGGCGGCCGTGGAGGCCGGCGAGCCGGCCCCGGACGTCGCCGGCGAGCTGCTGCGGGCAGCCTACTGGCGGGCGGCCCGCGACGGCCTGGACGGCGAGGGTGTGGACCCGCGCACGGGCCGGCTGCGGCCCGCGACCGCGCTGGCCCGCGACCTGCTGGACATGGTGGAGCCGGTGCTGCGCGCCCACGGCGAGCACGACGTCGTCGCGGGATGGTTGGAGCGGCTGGGAGCCGACGGCACCGGGGCGCGGCACCAGCGGTCGGTGGCCCGCCGGGGTGGGACGCTCGCCGACGTCGTCGACCACCTTGCGGAGCAGACCGCGGGCTGACCCTGGCCGCGGTGCCATCATCACCCGCGCCGTCCACGGCTCGGCGATCAGGGCAATTCCGCGCAACCAGCGGCGGGTGCCGTGGGTAATGCTGGAGAAGCCCCCGACCTGCCGATGGAGGCTATTCCGTGAACCAGATCGAGACCACCCCGTTCCACCTGGACAGGCTGGAACCCACGCTGATGAACCGCACCGCCCGGGCGTTCGCCGACCAGATGGCGGCCCGCCGGTCGGTACGACACTTCTCGGCCGAACCCGTGCCGTTGGACGTCGTCGAGGAGGCCGTTCGGGCCGCCGCGACGGCGCCCAGCGGCGCCAACCTGCAACCCTGGCGCTTCGTGATGATCACCGACGCGGAGCGCAAGCGCCAACTGCGGGAGGCCGCCGAGGCCGAGGAGATCGAGTTCTACACCCGACGCGCCTCGGCCGAGTGGCTCAATGCGGTGGCCCCGATGGGCACCGACTGGCAGAAGCCGTTCCTGGAGACCGCCCCGGTGGTCATCGTCGTGTTCGAGGTCCACCAGGGCCCGCAGACCCCGAGGCCCTACTACGTCAAGGAGTCGGTCGGCATCGCCATCGGCATGCTGATCACCGCCCTGCACCTGTCCGGGCTGGCCACCCTCACCCACACCCCCAGCCCGATGCGGTTCCTCAACCAGATCTGCGAGCGTCCGGCCGAGGAGCGCGCCTGCGTGGTGATGCCGGTCGGTTACCCGGCCGAGGGGGTCACCGTCCCGGACCTGACCCGCAAGCCGCTGTCGGAGGTCATGGTCCGCCGGTAGGCGTCACCGCCCCAGATCCGCGGCGAAGAAGTCGAGCAGGGGCTGCACGTGCCGGTCCGGCCGGCGCCACTCGGCCAGCAGGTCCTCCAGCAGGTGCAGCTCCTCGACAAGTTCCCCGCCCCGGTACCGGCGCAGCACCGGGTGGATGAAGGCGCTCTCGGCGGCCCGGTCGGGCTGCGGGTGCCGCTCGATGGCGAACACGTCGGAGTACGCGTCGCGGCCCCAGCGCAGCGAGAACGTGTAGTAGTGGCTCTCGCCGCCGAACCGCTCCACCGCGTGGTCCTCGGGCAGGTCCTGGTAGTGGCAGGCCCCGCCGACGGGATCGACGACGATGACGTCGCAGAGGAACTCGAACTGGGTCCACAGCGCCGAGCTCCAGTTGACCCGGTCCAGCACCAGCCCGGTGAGTGCCTCGGCGTCGGCGTCCACCTTCTCGTACGGCAGCGGCGCGCCCTCGTACCGCTCGCGCAGCAGGGCGGTGAGCGTCCGCAGGTTGTAGCGGAACCCGTCGATGAAGGCCGAGGACGCCTTCTTGAAGTCGCGGTCCTGGGCGAGCGTGCCGGCGAAGTACAGCCCGTCGACGTCGACCGACTGCCAGTCGGTCCGGGTGGCCGGCAGCCGCCCGCTGGGCACCCTCGCCGGGCGGCAGTTCTCGGCGAACATCGAGGTGTCCATGGCGAAGCCGGTGCAGCGCAGCACGGTCTCGTACTCCATGACGGCCGTCTCGCCGTCGGCGTGGGTGTAGGTCAGGTGCACCTCGTACTTGTCGCCCACCGGGCGGATCTCGTCGATGACGCAGTCGAGCACCGAGTGCAGGGTCTTGAACTGGTAGCTGTCCAGAACGGCGCCGTGGTGGCCCCGTACGTCGCCGGGGTGCTTGGTGTTCCAGGCCAGCCGCATCGGCCGGGGGCTGGCCAGGTGGATCATGGCGGCGTGCCCGAGGATCGCCGAGGCGGTCTCGAAGGCGGAGTTGCCCTTGCCGAGAATGAGCACCCGCTGGCCGGCGTAGTCGGCCGCGTCGGTGCTCATGTCCTCGTATCCGACCGCGTGCTCGATGCCGCGCACGTCGGGGACGTTCGGGGGGCCCCAGCCGGCGGCCACCACGACGCAGTCGGCGTGCAGCAACCGGCCGCCGGCCCGCACGAGGAAGCCGTCGTCGGTCTTCTCGACCCGTTCGACGGTGGTGTCGTAGCGGATGGCCAACTGGTGGTGCCGGGCGAAGTCGCCCAGGTAGCGGACCAGGTCGTCCGCGTTGGGGAAATACTCGCGGCTGTAGTCGGAGAACGGCAGGTCGGCCGGCTCGTGCAGCAGCGAGTTCCAGTCCCAGCGCAGCCGGATCTCCGGGTCGGTGCTGGTCGTGTGCACCTTGTTCAGGGAGATCAGCCGGCGGTGCCGGGGGAACCGGCGGAAGAACTCGCCGGGGCTGGTCGCGCGTTCCAGCGTCAGGTAGTCGCTGCCGGCCTGCTGGAGGTAGTAGCTCAGCTGTAGGCCGGCCGGGCCTGCGCCGATGATCAGGTAACGGTGGTGCTCGGTGCCTTCTGGCAGTTCGGTCATGGGTGCTCCCGCGTCGAGTACCCAAGACCATTGATGATAAATGCACTTAAGTCAATACATATCCGGGTTGGAGCGTGGCCCCGAAGGGCCGAGGCGCGTCCCCCAACGGGTTCCGCTCCGGTGCCGACCGCCCCCGACGGGTGGACCCCGGGGGCGGTCGGGCGACGTGGGCGCCGGCTCAGGCCGGCTGGGCGGCCGGCTCGCGGTGGCCGCTGACCTTCGCGGCCGGCATCGGGCCGCCGCGGGCGGTGCCGGTCATCTCGTCGCCGTCGATCGTCACGTCGAAGGCCAGGTCCATCCGCATCGGCCTCTTGATGGACTGGTACCACGACAGGCGGTTGCCCTCCAGTTGGAGGTCGTTCAGGGTGAGCGTTTCCTTCTCACCACGCGAAATTCCCTGGAGGACACCGTCCTCGCTGAACAGCTCGAGCTCGGTACGGCGGGTGCCGAACGGGGTGGCCACGGCCACCTTCCAGAATCCCTCGACAGACACGACGGCTTCCTCTCTTCCCGGTCCCGGGCGGGGTGATCCCCGAAGACAGCGCGCCCGGGCAGCGCCGTAACCCACGCTAGCCACCGCGCGGTCCACAGTTAGTCGCCATATTGCCGTCTTCGGCCCCCCGGGTGGACACAGCGGGTCAAGACGACGAGATTGACCTAAAGGGATCCGGAGCGTCAAACCGTCCGTTAAACGCGAACCAAACGGCGGCAGGCTGGGAGAACGTCGGGAGCAATGTGAAAGAAGCGCACTCCGGGGCCACCGTCGCACGATGAAGTCGCACGATGAACCTGGGCCCGATCCGGTCGCCCTAATCCAATTTCCCCGCCCGTAGCAGGAGGAAACCAGGCACCCCAGGAATCAGATTCGCCACGTCGGCTGAAAAGGCCGGAGGAACCCCTCCACCGGCCGGGTCCGACGCGCCTGCGGACCTATCCCGCCAGGCGACAATTCCCCATCCCCCACCCGCGCGCCGCCACGAAACCGATCCGTGGAACACCGCCGCGGCGGCGCCGTCTGCCCTGTTCACGCCATCGGCTTTGGCAGAAGTCGATGGCACTGTCGTAAGGAGACCTTACCGTGCTGGGTCAACGCACACGCTCGCTCAGTCCCGGAATAGTCGCGATTCTACTCGCGGCCTCGCTCTTTTTCATCATCGACAGCCGCGTGTCCGTCGCCGGAGCCGAGGAGGCCGCCACACGATACCGCTTCACCGAGCAGCCCATCGCCTACCCGGACGGCTACGACAAGCTGCCCAAGAGAACGATCCGGGACGTCAACCCGACGTACCACAAGATCCGGGCCTGGATCTCGTCGGTCGGCGCGAGCATCGCGCTCAACGACCTCACCGACCACGGCCGGGCCAACAGCATGTGCTTCGTGGACGTCCGCACCAACCACGTGGTGGTCACCTACGCGCCCACCGCGCCGAAGGAGGACCAGTTCACGCCGTTCATCCTCGACGCGGCGCCGCTGCCGATCGACGACACCATGGCGCCGATGGCCTGCGTCCCGGGCGACTACAACCTCGACGGCCGGATGGACCTGATGGTCACCTACTGGGGCCGGGTGCCGATCATGTTCCTGCGCAAGGCCGGCGCCACCACGGTGTCCAACGCCACGTACCAGCGCCAGGAGCTGCTGCCGCAGAGCTCGCCGGACGGCCGTTACCACGGTCCCAAGTGGCACACCAACGCCTCCCTGGTCAGTGACCTCGACGGCGACGGCAAGCCGGACGTGGTGATCGGCAACTACTTCCCCGAGTCCGACGTGCTCAACACCCGGGGCCAGGACAACGTCGAGATGAACGACACCCTGTCCAGCGCCACCAACGGCGGCGGCCTGCACGTGCTGCGCTGGCACTCGGCGACCACCGGGGACAACCCGTCGGTGAACTTCGTGGCGGAGCGCGGGGCGGTGCCGTTCAAGAAGTCCACCGGCTGGACGCTGGGCCTGGGCGCGGCCGACCTGACCGCGCGGGGGCTGCCGGACGTCTACGTCGCCAACGACTTCGGGCACAACCACCTGCTGCACAACATCTCCTCCCCCGGCCGGATCAAGTTCAAGGCGGCGATCGGGGAGCGCACCCCCACCACCCCCAAGTCGTTCGTGCTCGGCAACGGCTCGTTCAAGGGCATGGGCATCGACTTCGGCGACCTGGACCGCAACGGCAACTTCGACATGGTCGTCTCCAACATCACCACGGCCTGGGGCCTGGAGGAGAGCAACTTCGTCTGGATCAACCGGGCCCGCGACGAGCGCGACATGCTCGCCAAGCTGGGCAAGGGCGTCGCACCGTTCACCCAGGAGGCCCGGCCGCTGGGCATGGCCTGGAGCGGCTGGGGCTGGGACATCAAGTTCGGCGACTTCCTCAACAGCGGCGACCTGGAGGTCGTCCAGTCGCTCGGCTTCGTCAAGGGCAAGATCAACCGGTGGCCGTGGCTGCAGGAGATGGCCATGATGAACGACGACCTGCTGTCCAACCCGGCCATGTGGCCGAACCTGCAACCCGGTGACGACATCGCCGGCAGCCAGCCGCTGGCGTTCTTCGCCCGCACGGCCAGCGGCGAGTTCGCCAACATCACCAAGGAGGTCGGGCTCGACGTCCCGATCCCCACCCGCGGCGTCGCCACCGCCGACACCCGGGGCACCGGCGCGCTGGACCTCGCGGTCGCCCGGCAGTGGGGCCCGCCGGCGTTCTACGTCAACGAGGCGCCCAGCAAGGGCAACTTCCTGAACCTGCGGCTGTACCGGCCGGCGATCGGCGCCCCTGAGGGCCAGATGCTCTGCACCCCGGCGTACGGCGCCACCGTCACGGTGACCACGCCGGACGGCCGCAAGCAGATCTCCCAACTCGACGGCGGCAGCGGCCACGCCGGCAAGCGGAGCTTCGAGGTCCACTTCGGCCTCGGCAACAACAGTGGCCCGGTCACCGTCGACCTGCGCTGGCGCGACCTGGGCGGCCAGCAGCACAGCACCAGCCAGCAGCTCACCGCCGGAACGCACACCCTCGTGCTGACCGACCGCGTCGAGGAGGTTCCGAACCGATGACCACGATCGCCCCGCCCCCCAGCATCAACACCGCCCCCGCGGCCCGCGTCGCCCCCGCCCCGGCCAAACCGGAGCCCGACCGCCGCTACCTGGCCCTGCGCAACTTCGCCCTCTCCATCAGCATCTTCAACATCTTCGGCTACACCCTGCTCGGCTTCGAGCAGCCGTGGCTGTGGCCCATCTTCGCGGTGCTCACCGCCTACGCCGCCGAGATCACCTTCGAGCTGATCCGGGCCTGGGCCAAGAAGGAGACACCCCGGTTCCTCGGCGGCGGTGGCCGCCGGGTGTACGAGTTCCTGCTGCCCTCGCACATCACCGCGCTGGCCTGCAACATGCTCCTCTACGCCAACGACATGTTCCTGCCGATCGCGTTCGCCGTGATCGTCGGCGTCACCGGCAAGTACGTCCTGCAGGCCCCGGTCTACGGCCGGATGCGGCACTACATGAACCCGTCGAACTTCGGCATCACCATGGCGCTGGTCTGCTTCGGCTCCTGGATCTCCATCGCCCCGCCGTACGAGTTCACGGAGAACGCCAACACCTACTTCCGGGTGATGATCCCGATCATCATCGTCACCGCCGGCACCGTGATCAACGCGCTGCTGACCCGCAAGGTGCCGCTGATCGTGGGCTGGCTCGGCGGCTTCGCCATCCAGGCGTTCATCCGGCACTGGATCTGGGACGTCGCGCTGTTCTCCGCGCTCGGCGTGATGACCGGTGTGGCGTTCGTGCTGTTCACCAACTACATGATCACCGACCCGGGCACCACCCCGGCCAAGCCGATGAACCAGTTCATGTTCGGCTCCTCGGTGGCCATGGTCTACGGCGTGCTGATGCTGTTCAACGTCGTCTACACGCTCTTCTTCGCGGTGGTCGTGGTCTGCGGCATCCGCGGACTGGGCTGGTGGCTGGCACACCTGCGCAAGAAGTCCCGGGAGCGGGGCGCCGCGCCCGCCGGGCTGTCCCTCGGCACCCCCAGGCGCATCGCGTGATCCGGCGGGACAGGACGCGCCGCGCCGGCTGGCGCGCCGCGCCGGCCGACCAGGTCGACCCCGTCAGGGCGGTCGACGGACGAAGCGAGGAGCAGGAATGAGCGAACGCATCGCGGTCGTCGGGATCGCCTGCCGATATCCCGACGCCGAGAACCCCAACCAACTGTGGGAGAACGTGCTCACCGGCCGCCGGGCGTTCCGTCGGCTGCCCGACGAGCGGATGAACTCCGAGGACTACTACTCCCCCGACCCGACCGCGCCCGACCGGTTCTACTCGGCCAAGGCCGCCGTGATCGAGGGCTTCGAGTTCGACCGGGTCCGGTACAAGATCGCCGGCAGCACCTTCCGGTCCACCGACATGACGCACTGGCTGGCCCTGGACACGGTCGCCCGGGCGCTGGAGGACGCTGGCTTCCCCGACGGCGAGGGGCTGCCGCTGGCCACCACCGGAGTGGTCATCGGCAACACCCTCACCGGTGAGTTCAGCCGGGCCAACCTGCTGCGGCTGCGCTGGCCGTACGTGCGGCGCACGGTCGGGGCGGCGCTGCGCGAACAGGGCTGGGGCGACGCCGAGGTCGGCACGTTCCTCGACGAGCTGGAGCCGCGCTACAAGGCGCCCTTCCCGCCGATCGACGAGGACACCCTGGCCGGCGGCCTGGCCAACACCATCGCCGGGCGGGTGTGCAACCACTTCGACTTCAAGGGCGGCGGCTACACCGTCGACGGCGCCTGCTCGTCGTCGCTGCTGTCGGTCTCCACCGCCTGCAACGCCCTGGCCAACGGCGATCTCGACGCCGCCGTGGCCGGCGGGGTGGACCTGAGCATCGACCCGTTCGAGGTGATCGGCTTCGCCAAGACCGGGGCGCTGGCCACCGGGGAGATGCGGGTGTACGACCGCAACTCCAACGGGTTCTGGCCGGGCGAGGGCTGCGGCATGCTGGTGCTGATGCGCGACGAGGACGCCGTGGCGCGCGGGCTGCGGCGGCACGCCGTCATCGCCGGCTGGGGCTACTCCTCCGACGGCAAGGGCGGCATCACCCGGCCCGAGGCCAGCGGGCACCGGCTGGCCATCCGCCGGGCGTACGAGCGCGCCGGCTACGGCATCGACTCGGTCGCTTACCTGGAGGGTCACGGCACCGGCACCGCCGTCGGCGACGCCACCGAGCTGACGGCGTTCACCGAGGCCCGGCAGGAGGCCGACCCGGCGGGCGCGCCCGCCGCGATCAGCACCGTGAAGGGCAACTTCGGCCACACCAAGGCCGCCGCCGGGGTCGCCGGGCTGCTCAAGGCGATCCTCGCGGTACGCCAGCAGGTCATCCCGCCGGCCACCGGGCACGTTGACCCGCACCCGGTGCTCGACGTGGAGCGTCCCGCCGTGCGGGTGCCCGCGACGGCGGAGCTGTGGCCGGCGGACAAGCCGGTCCGGGCGGCGGTGTCCTCGATGGGCTTCGGCGGCATCAACGCCCACGTGGTGGTCGAGAGCGCGGAGAACGGCCGGCGGACCCGGATCGGGGCGTCGACGGCCGCGCTGGTGCGCTCCCGGCAGGACACCGAGCTGCTGATGTTCGACGCGCGCACCCCGGAGGAACTGGGCTCCCGGCTGTCGGACCTGGCACCGTGGGTCGGCCGGCTGTCGTACGCGGAACTGGGCGACCTGGCCGCGACCCTGGCCGGGAAGCTGGCCGACCGGCCGGTGCGGGCGGCGGTGGTCGTCGCGTCGCCCGAGCAGGCGCGGCAGCGCCTGGAGCGGCTGGTCGAGCTGGTCGACTCCGGCGAGCAGCGGGTGATCGACGCGACCGGGGGCGTCTTCCTCGGCTCGACGGGTTCCGCCCCGCGGATCGGGTTCCTGTTCCCCGGGCAGGGCGCGGGTCGGCGGGCCGACGGCGGCGCGCTGCGCCGCCGGTTCGAGGAGGTCGACACCCTGTACCAGGACCACCAGCCGCCACCCGGCGCGGACCTGGTGGCCACGGCGGTGGCGCAGCCGCGGATCGTGACCGCGTCGGTCGCCGGCCTGCGGGTGCTGTCGATGCTCGGGGTGCGGGCGGTCGGGGCCACCGGGCACAGCCTCGGCGAGCTGACCGCGCTGCACTGGGCCGGCGCCATGGACGAGGCGACGCTGATCGCGACCGCCGGCGCACGTGGCCGGATCATGGCAGACGCCAGCGCCGGCGACGGCACGATGGCCAGCATCTCCGCCGCCCCCGAGGTGGTCGAGCCGCTGCTGGTCGGTACGCCGGTGGTCATCGCCGGCTACAACAGCCCGCAGCAGACCGTGGTCTCCGGTCCGGTCGCGGCGGTGGAACAGGTCGGCGCGCTGGCCGAGCGGTCCGGGCTGTTCTGGACCCGGATCGCGGTGTCGCACGCCTTCCACTCGGAGGCAGTCGCCCCGGCCGCGGTCGCGTTCGCCGAGCACCTGGGCGGCCTGCCCTTCGCCCCGCTGTCCGGTGGGATGGTCTCCACGGTCACCGGGGACGTGCTGCCGGCCGACACCGACGTACCCGACCTGCTGCGCCGGCAGGTGCTGGACCCGGTGCGGTTCACCCAGGCGGTGCGCCGCCTGGCCGACGACGCCGACCTGCTGCTGGAGGTCGGTCCGGGTCGGGTGCTGCGCGGCCTGGCCGCGGACATCGCCCCGGAGGTGCCGACGATCTCGCTGGAGACCGACAGCCTGTCGCTGGCGGGCCTGCTCAACGCGGTCGGCGCCGCGTACGCGGCTGGCGCGGCGGTGAACCACTCGGTGCTGTTCCAGGACCGGTTCACCCGGCCGTTGGAGCCGGGCCGGCCGCTGCGGTTCTTCGCCAGCCCCGCCGAGTCGGCACCGGCCGGGGACTTCGCGGTGGCCCGTGCGGGGGCCGAGCCGGCCGCCGTCGCGGTGTCGCCGGCCGGCGCGTCGGTCGCGGCCTCCGGGCCCGGCGCGACGGTCGACACCCTGGAACTACTGCGCCGGCTCGCCGCCGAGCGGGCGGAGCTGCCGCTGGAGGCCGTACGGCCGGACAGCCGGCCGCTGGACGAGCTGCACCTCAGCTCGATCACCGTCGGGCAGATCGTCAACCAGGCCGCCCGGGAACTCAACGTGACCGCCCCGACGCTGACCTCCAGCTACGCCACCGCCACGGTGGCGGAGATCGCGCAGATCCTGGACGAGGCCGGCGGTGGTGGCGACGCGGAGGAAGCGGAACGGTCGATCGCCGGGGTGGCCCCGTGGGTCCGGGCGTTCGCCGTGGACCTGGTGCCCACCGAGGCCGGTCCGCGGGTCGGTGCCCCGGTCGAGGGCGGCTGGCAGGCGTTCACCGCCGGGCACAGCCCTCTCGCCGAGCCGTTGCGCGCGGCGCTGCAACAGGCCCGGGTCGGCGGTGGGGTGCTGCTGTGCCTGCCGCGCGACTGTCAGCCCGAGCACATTCCGGTGATGCTGCGGGCCGCCCGGGCCGCCGTGTCGCAGGGTGGCCCCGTCCGGTTCGTGGCGCTGGGCGACCGGCGCAACGCGGCCGGCCTGGCCAAGACGCTGCACCAGGAGCACCCGGAGATCACCACCACGGTGATCACGCTGCCGCTGGCCGGCGACCCGTCCGCCGACGACATCGCGGCCACGGTGTCCCGGCTCGTCGCCGACGTGGCGGCGACCGCCGAATTCAGCGAGGTCAACTACGACGCCGACGGCAACCGGTACGTGCCGGTGCTGCGGCCGGCGTCCCTGCCGCCCAACGGCGGGCCCGGCCTCGGGGTGGAGGACGTGCTGCTGGTCACCGGGGGCGGCAAGGGCATCACCGCCGAGTGCGCCCTGGCGCTGGGGCGGGACACCCTGACGGCGGTCGGCCTGATCGGCCGCTCCGACCCGGCGGCCGACGCGGAACTGGCGGCCAACCTGGAACGGCTCACCGCCGCCGGGGTGCGCTTCCACTACGCCCGGGCGGACATCACCGCCCTGGACGAGGTGAAGGCGGCCGTCAACGACATCGAGCGGGTGCTCGGCCCGGTCACCGGTGTGCTGCACGGCGCCGGCCGCAACGAGCCGACCACGGTGGTCAGCCTCGACGAGGCGACGTTCCGGCGGACCATCGCGCCGAAGATCGACGGGCTGGAGGCCGTGCTCGCCGCGACCGACCCGCACACGCTGCGGCTGCTGGTCACCTTCGGCAGCATCATCGGCCGGGCGGGGCTGCGCGGCGAGGCGCACTACGCCACGGCCAACGACTGGATGACCGACCTGACCCGCCGGGTCGGCGAGGACTACCCGCACATCCGGTGCCTGGCGCTGGAGTGGTCGGTGTGGTCCGGCGCCGGCATGGGCGAGCGGCTCGGGGTGCTGGAGGCCCTCACCCGCGACGGCATCGCGCCGATCCCGGTGGAGGCCGGCATCGCCACCCTGAAGGAGGTGCTGGCCAGCCCGTCCGCGCCGCAGGCGCTGGTGGTGATGGGCCGCGCCGACGGCCTGTCCACGGTCACGCTGGAGCGGCGCGAGTTGCCGCTGCTGCGCTTCGTCGACCGGCAGCAGGTGCACTACCCGGGCGTGGAGCTGGTCGTGGACGCCGACCTGACCGCCGACGACGACCTCTACCTGCCCGACCATCTGCTCGACGGGGACCTGCTCTTCCCCGCCGTGCTGGGCATGGAGGCGATGGCGCAGGCGGCGGCGGCGCTCACCGGGCGCACCGAGGCCCCGGTGCTGGAGGACGTCGAGCTGCTGCGCCCGATCGTGGTGCCGCCCTCGGGCAGCAACACGATCCGGATCGCGGTGCTCGCCGCGGCCGACGGCTCGGTCGAGGCGGTGGTGCGCAGCAGCGACACCAACTTCCAGGCCGACCACTTCCGGGCCCGGCTGCGCTGGGACCAGCCGCTGCGGGTGGAAGCCCGGCCGGGGACCGCCGCCGCGCGGCTGTTGCCGATCGACCCGGCCCGCGACCTGTACGGCCCGGTGCTGTTCCAGGGACGGCGGTTCCAGCGCCTGCTGGGCTACCTGGACCTGGCGGCGACGAGCTGCACGGCGCGGGTGTCCAACCGGCCGGTCGACGCGTGGTTCGCCCGGTACCGGCCCGGCGACCTGGTGCTCGGCGACCCGGGCACCAGGGACACGGTGATGCACGCGTTGCAGTGCTGCGTGCCGGACGCGACCCTGCTGCCGGGGGCTATCGAGCGGCTGTACCTGGCCGACCCGAAGGTCGCCGCCACCCTGGACACCGTCACCATCCACGCGGTGGAGCGGCTGCGCCAGGGCGACACCTACCACTACGACGTGGACGTCTGCGACGGCGACGGCAACCTCGTCGAGCGGTGGGTGGGGCTGCGCCTGCACGCCGTACGCAAGCAGGACGGCACCGGGCCGTGGCTGCCGGCGCTGGTCGGCCCGTACCTGGAGCGGCGGGCCGGCGCGTTCCTGCCCGACGAGCTGCGCTGCGTCGTACGGCCCGACGACCCGGACGCCACCGGCACGCCGGCCCGGCGCCGGCAGACCGCCCGGGCGGTGAGCTGGGCGTTGGGCGCGGAGACGACGGTGCGCTACCGGCCCGACGGCAAGCCGGAGGTCGACGGGGACGTCCGGATCTCCGCCTCGCACAGCGCCGGGGTCACCTTCGCCGTCGCCGGCGCCTCGGCGGCGGTGGGCTGCGACGTGGAGCTGGCCGCGGCCCGTTCCGCCGAGGAGTGGGAGGGCCTGATCGGCCCGGACGGGGTCGCCCTGTCCACGCTGCTGGCCCGGGAGCAGGGCGAGGACCTGTCGGTCGCCGCCACCCGGGTCTGGGGCGCGGTGGAGTGCCTGCGCAAGAACGGCCACACCCGGGTCGACCTGGTGGCCGAGCCGAACGGAACGGCCGGCTGGGTCGCTCTGCGGTCGGGGGCGGCGCGGGTCGCCACCTTCGTCACCGCGCTCAACGGCATCGGCGACCCGGTGGTGTTCACGATGCTGGCGGAAGGAGTCAGGTGAGATGGAGTCCTACTACGAGTACCGGCACCTGGTGGGTTTCGAGGAGACCAACCTCGTCGGAAACGTCTATTACGTCAACTACATGCGCTGGCAGGGCCGGTGCCGGGAGATGTTCCTGCGGGACGAGGCGCCGGAGGTCCTGGCGGACATCCGCGACGACCTGAAGCTGTTCACGCTCAAGTGCGAGTGCGAGTTCTTCACCGAGATCACCGCGTTCGACGAGTTGTCGATCCGGATGCGGCTGGAGGACCTCACGCAGACCCAGATCGGCTTCGCGTTCGACTACGTGCGGCTGCGCGACGGCTTCGAGGAGCTGGTGGCCCGGGGCCGGCAGCGGATCGCGTGCATGCGCGGCCCGAACACCGACACCCGGCCGACCCGGGTGCCGGACACGCTGCGCACGGCCCTGTCGCGCTACGCGGTGCCCCTCGCCGCGGGCGGCCGGCGGGTGTCCGAAGGCGTCGGGGAGGGCTGAGCCGTGACCAGAGCGGACCAGCGACCGACCGCCGGACCGGCGACGATGCCGGCGCCCGCGGCCGACCACGCCGAACTGCGGGCGGTGATGGGGATGTTCGCCACCGGCGTGACGGTGGTGACGTCGGGCCGGGACCTGCCGCACGGCATGACCGCGAACGCGTTCACCTCCGTGTCGCTGGACCCGGCGATGGTCCTGGTGTGCGTGAAGCGCAGCGCCGTCATGCACGACACCGTCCTGGCCCAGGGCACCTTCGCGGTGTCCATCCTGGCCGCCGACCAGGAGGGGCTGGCCCGGTACTTCGCCAGCTCCAGCAGGCCCCGCGACGAGCGGGAGTTCGAGACGGTGCGGTGCGAACCGGGCCCGCACACCGGCGCGCCGATCGTGACCGGGAACGTGGCCTGGGTGGAGTGCAAGCTGGCGGCGGTGTACGACGGCGGCGACCACTCCATCTTCCTCGGCTCGGTCCTCAGCACCGGCCGTGGTGACAGCAGTGACGCGCTGCTGTTCCATGGCGGCCGGTTCCGCGAGGTCAGCAAGGGCTGACCGGGTCGGCCGGGCGCCCACCGGGCCGACCACCGACGGCCGGGTCGGCCACGCACCCCGCGTGGTCGACCCGGCCGTCGGTGTCCGCCGCCTGTCCAGAAGTCCGTGGACGGGGTCAGCCGGCGTCGACCAGGGCTCGCCGGTACTCCGTCGTCCACTCCGCGTCACGCTGGTCGTCCGGCAGGCCGTCGAGGCCGGTGCGCAGGTTGTCCACGGCGGTGCGCTTGTCGCCGGGGACCAGGTACGCCAGCCCGAGGCCGAGCCGGGAGAAGGTGTGCGTCAGCCAGTACGCCGACGGCGGCGGCTCGGACCCGGCCCGTTCGGTGAGGTCACTCGCCTCACCGAGGAGGCGCTCGGCGGCGGCCCGGTCGCCGAGCAGCGCGTACCCGTGGGCGGCCTGCACGGCGTCGCCACCGCGGTGCGGGCCGGATGCCCCGGGGGTGTGGTAGGCGGCGAGGAGGTGTCGCACGATGCCCCGCAACGGTACGCCTCCGGACCGGCAGCGGAGCCAGCCGTGATGTGGGCGCCGCGCGGCTGTCGAGGTCGGGCGGCCCGACCCCCGGGCGGACACGACCCAGGCGCAACCGGCGGGAAGCACCGGTTGCGCCTGGGTCGACGGATCTGACGGGTCAGGCCTCGTGGACGTGCATCGGCAGGCCGCCCCGCACCCGCAGGGTCAGCATCGGCTCCGGCACCACCTGGTAACCGGGGCTCAGCGACAGGCGTAGCTGACGGGCCACACAGGCGAGAACGAACACCGCCTCCATCAGCCCGAGGTTGTTGCCGACGCAGAAGCGCGGGCCGGCGCCGAACGGGATGTAGGCATACCGCGGTCGGTCGGTGCGCCGGTCCGGGTCGAACCGGTCCGGGTCGAAGCGGTCCGGGTCGGGCCAGAACTCCGGGTGCCGGTGCAGGGTGTACGGGCACAGCACCAGGTCGGCGCCGGCGGGCACGTGCCACCCGCCCACGTTGTCGTCGGCCTGGGCGATGCGCGGCAGCAGCCACACCGGCGGGTACAGCCGCATCACCTCGTCGACCACCATGGCGGTGTACCGCAGCCGGTGCAGGTCCTCGTACACCGGGTTCCGGTCGCCGAGCACCTCGACGGCCTCGGCGTGCATCCGCTCCCACACCTCGTGGTGCTGGTCGAGCAGGTAGAAGGTCCAGGTGAGGGTGCTGGCGGTGGTCTCGTGCCCGGCCAGCAGCAGGGTGACCAGCTCGTCACGCATCCGCTGCCGGGCCACCCCAGGGTCGGTCTCCCGGCTGGTCGACTCGATGAGGCGGGACACCACGTCGTCGCGGCCCTCGGTCCCGCCGGGCTCCGCCCGCCGGTGCGCCACCAGCCGGTCGACGATCTCCTGGAGTTCGGCGCGGGCCCGGCGGAAGCGCAGCTGCCGGGGCAACGGCACCCAGGTCGGCACGGCACTCAGCGACATCATCTCGAAGATCGCCTGGTCCTGGACCGCCTCGAACGCCTCACCGATCCCGCCGAACTCGCTGAGGTCGGCGTCGAGCAGCGTCCGGCCCAGCACGCCGAGGGTCAGCTCGGTCATCTCGTGCCGGATGTCGACCGGGTCGCCGCCGGCCATGCGTTGCAGCCGGGCGGCCATCCGCACCGCCTCCTCGGCGACCGCGTCGGCCTGACGGGCGATGCGGCGCGCCTGGAACACCGGCTGGATCACCTTGCGCTGCTTGGTCCACAGCTCGCCCTCGCTGGTCAGCAGGCCGTCGCCGAGGGTACGGCGGGCATGCACCAGCCCGATGCCCTTGTGGTAGTTGCCGGGGTTCTCGGCCAGCACGTGCTTGGCGTGGTCGGGGTGGTTGAAGAAGTAGAGCGTCTTCGGCCCCAGCGGCAGCCGGACCGCGTCGCCGTGCCGGGCGGAGACCGCCCGCATGACGTCCAGCCGGTTGCGGGCCATCCGCCCGAGCAGCACCGGCGCCGTCCAGGGCGACGGCCCCGGCGGGCGCAGCCGGCCCCGGTCGGCGATGGCGGTCACGGCTGCACCCTCGCGCCGACCCGGAACCGCTCGGCCACGGCCCGCCGCCACACCTCGTAGGCGGGCAGGCCGTCGGCCGCCGGCCCGGCGGGGATCAGCTCGTCGGTGATCCGGCCCGCTTCGGCGGCGGAGGTCCGGCAGAACACCCGAGCCGCTAGCTCCGTGTGCGGCACCAGCAGCCCGGCCCTGATCCGGGCCTGCGCCGCGAACGCCGAGGCCTGGGCGACGAACGGGGCGTGCTCGCCCGCCCGGGTCAGGAACAGCCGCAGCTCGTCCTCGGTGCAACCGCCCGCGTACGTCGCCGCGAGCCCGGCGCCGCTGTAGAGGTCCTGGTGCCGGGCCGGCGCGAACCGGTCGATGAGGTCGGCCGCGAGCGTCGGATCGCACCCGGCGACGAACCAGGTGGCCCGGCCGATGCCCTGGTCGATGGCGCGGGCGGCGTACGAGGTCGGGCCCTCGGCCGGCCACGGGAAGTCGGTCAACGCGCGCCGGCCGTGCACGTACTCGTCGGTGTGGAAGTACGCCTGGTGGAAGCCGTAGCCGTCGTGCACGAGCCAGCGCAGCAGCGGGTCGGTGGCGGCCGCGAGAGCCCGCCGCCACAGGAACTTCGGCAGCCGGGCGAGCGCCCAGCCGATCCCGACGTACGCCATGTAGACGTGCCGGTCGCCGGTGCCGGCGAGGAACTCGGCGCTGCGCCGAGGTGTGCCCGGCATCAGCGCGTCGACCAGCGCGAAGCCCATGGCCGCGCCCTCGTAGGCGAACCCCTGGAACCGGGTGGGCAGCTTGGCGAGGTCGGTGTCGACGTCGGTCACCCGGCGGGCGCCGGCGGCCGAGGAGAGCCCGGTCAGGAACGACGAACCGACCGTTTCCAGGATGGTGCGGGCCTCCGGCCCCTTGTCGTGGAACCCCCGGGTGGAGACGAGGGTCTCCGAGACGTCGGGGGTGAGGACGCGGCGCCTGAGCGCCCTGATGGTGCCGGCCACCTGCTGCTCCAATACATCCAGGATTGACGATCCAACTGCCCCATCCTCCGGGCCGACCGGCGCCCGCCGCCACTTCCCGATTGCCCTCTGACCTGCGGCGTAATGGCCGGGACGACGGCACGCTGGGAGTAGTTCGCCGTCGCCGGACGGGGCACGATCGAGCCGCCCGCCAGGCCCGGCAGCCGCGACGCGCCGCGCGTCCCACGCCGGTCGCGGGCGGAGAGGAACTCGCGATGTTGGTACTTGTGACGGGCGGTACGGGCTTCGTCGGCGCGCACACGGTGGCGGCGCTCGCCGCGGCCGGACACCGGGTGCGGGTGCTGGCCCGCGACCCCGACCGGGTCGCCCCGGCCCTGTCGCCGCTGTCGGTGCCGAGCGACGCGGTGCAGGTCGCGGACGGCGACGTCACCGACGAGACGGCGGTGGCCAGGGCCGTCCGCGGCGTCGACGCGCTGGTGCACGCCGCCTCGGTCTACTCGTTCGACAGCCGATGGCACGAGGCCACCCGACGCACCAACGTGCGCGGCACGGAGGTGGTGCTGGCGGCGGCCCGCCGGCACGGGGTGGGGCGCTCGGTGCACGTGTCGACGTTCGGCGCGCTGCTGCCGTCCCCGGCCGGGACGGTGGGCCCGCAGTCGCCGCCGACCACGGCCCGGGAGACGTACCTGGCGAGCAAGGCCGCCGCGGAGCGGGTCGCCCGGCAGCACCAGGCGCACGGCGATCCGGTGGTGATCGCCTACCCGCCCGCCCTGCTGGGCCCGGCCGACCCGAAGCTCGGCGACCAGAACGCCCGGCTGCGCAACGTGTTGCGCGGCCTGATGCCGATGTGGCCCACCGGCGGCTTCCCGGTCGGCGACGTGCGGGATACGGCCGTGCTGCTCGCGGAGCTGGCCGCCGGGCCCGCCGGGGCCGGCGACCGGCACCTCGGCCCGGGCCGCTACCTGCGTACCCGCGACTACGTGGCGGCCGTGCGCGAGGTGACCGGCCGTCGGCTGCCCACGCTGTTCCTGCCGGCCCGGGCAATGCTGCCCTTCGCCTACGCCACCGACGTGGTGCAGCGGGTGTGGCCGTGGCACATCCCGGCCGAGTACGGCGCCTGCTATGTCTGCGCCTGCGACGCCCGCCCGGAGGATGCGGCGCGGTCGGCGGGGCCCGAGCCCCGGCCGTTCGCCGAGACGCTCGCCGACACCGTGCGCTGGCTGCACGGTACGGGGCGGCTCACGGCGGCGCAGGCCGGCCGGGCCGCCGCACCTGCCGACCCCGCCGCACCCGCGGCGGGATCCATCCGAGCCGCGGCAGCGCCGCGGAAGGAGGCACGATCATGACCGTCGTAGAACCGCACCCCGCCCGCTCGTCCGAGGCCCGCGCCGTCGCGGCCTACCGTCAGGTCCGGGACACCACGGCGGCCCTGCTGGCCCAGGCGCCCCCGGAGGCCGGCGCGCTGCCGGTGGCGAACTGTCCGGGGTGGACGGTCCGGGACCTCGTCGCGCACCTGGTGGAGGTCTGCGCGCGGGTGCACGGCCGGGCCACCGGGTCCACTCCCGGGCCGGTGCCCGCCGGCGGGCTGCCGGAGCTGCTCGACGAGTGGGAGCGGTTGAGCGGGCCGGTGGAGGAGTTCCTCGCCGGTCCGGGTTCGATGGACCGGCACATCCCGGTGATGGACGCGTTCACCCACGAGCTGGACCTGCGTCAGGCGCTGGGGGTGCCGCCACCGGTCGACCACCCGGCGCTGCCGGTGGCCTCGGGTGTCCTGCTGACGGGGCTCTCCGCCTCGCTCGACGGCCACGGCCTGCCGCCGCTGGCGGTCGAGACCGAGCACGGGCGGCGCGTGGCGGGAACGGGCGAGCCGGCGGTCACGATGTCCGGCCCGTGGTACGAGGTCTATCTGTCGCTGGCCGGTCGCCGCACCACGGCGCAGATCCGGTCGCTGCGGTGGAGCGCGGATCCGGGGCGCTGGCTGCCTGCGTTCACCTGGGGGCCGTTCCGGGTGCCGGAGTCGTCGGGCGCCGAAACCGTACGCTGAACGTCGGTTTGCGACGCGTGCGCCGGTCGGCGTCCCGGCCGACCGGTGCCCCCGTCCCACCGGCCTGCTCCCCTCCCCCTGGGAGGTCTTTCAGGGCTCGTTGCCGGGTCCCGCGCGGCCCGCGCCCTCATCCCCCGGTGGCGACGCCGCCGCCCGGTCCGTGGCTCCGGCGCGACCCCGGGCCCGGGGTGCGGGGTCGCCACCGCCCGGTGGCTGCGGTCACGACTTGGCCCCGTGCAGCATCCGCGACGACCGGTTGGTGCGCCGGTCGTTGCGGGCGAAGCCGTGCCGGGTCCGGCTGCCGGGGGTGCTGCTGTCCAGTTCGGGCAGCGCGATCAGGATGGGCAGGTCGAACACCCCGGTGTGGTGCAGCTCCAGGTCCACCGTGAGTTCCTCGCCGACGGCGACGGTGAGCGCGTCGTGGGAGCCGACCGCCAGGGGCCGGCGCATGGACGGCCGGGCCGCGATGTCGTCGAGCGCGATCGCCGCGGCGCGCAGGTACCACTCCCCCTCCGGCACGTCACGCAGCATGTACTCGCCGGAGGCCTCCAGGATGTCGCAGGAGGCCGGCAGGCCCTGCACGATGGGGCTGTCGAAGATGCCGACATACACCTTGACCGGCACGTCGACCTGGGGCAGGACGAGGCGCCCGCCGATGCTGGCGCGACGGCGCGGGCCGGCCGTGCGGGTGCGGGCCAACTGTGGGATGCCGTGCTCGGCCAGCCACCGGTACCGGGCCGGCGAGATGCCCACGCTGCGGGTGAACCGGCTGATGAAGGTGCCCAGGCTGTTGTAGCCGACCGCGTAGGCGATGTCGGTGACGCTCATGTCCGTCTCGAGCAGCAGGTTCTTGGCCTTGTAGAGCCGGATCGCGGTCAGGAAACGACCTGGCGAAGTGCCCGTCTTGGACCGGAAGAGCCGGGAGAAGTAAAAGCGGCTGAGAAAGGCTGAATCGGCCATTGCGTCGAGCGACAGCGGTTCGTGGTAACGATCCCACATGATCGAGATGGCTCTTTCGACGGCGTTGTGCACGGCGAATCAACTCCATTCGGTGAACACGTTGGAGACACTCCGGCCGCACCCTGGCACGATGTGCCCGTGCGCCGGGCGCCGGCCGCGGGGGCGTCCCCACGACCGGCGACGTGGTCCTGCCCAAGGGTCGCCACGACTTCGTCGTCGCACCGTATCGGAACAGGTGTTCGATCATCCGGTGAAAACTGCGAAGAATCGCCAGTTCACCGGCCTGGTCGGGCAGTGTAAGTGCGGACCGAAACCTCTCGAGTCGCCCTTACTGTGAGTGTCCTAAGCGGTCCGGATGGGTTAGGACGATACCACGCATGGAGATCAATAAATACGGTAGTTTTCAACGTTCTTACTCGCAGCGACGTGACTTAATCTGACAGTCGCAGCGATTATCCGAATTGTTCGACGATGCGCGCCGTGTCCGGACATGATCAGTGCGGGACCGGGAGCTGGCCACCCAGCCACCGGGCCGCCGCCATCGCCGCCCAGGAGCAGATCTCGACCAGCGTCCGATCGTCCGCGCCGACCTGCCGGCAGCTACGCACGACCCCCGGGTCCACCTGGTACGAGGCGAAGGCCACCAGCAGGGCCAGCCGACCCACGGGGCGCTGGTTCTCGGGCAGTCCCCCGACGAGCTCCTCCACCCAGTCCCGGCTGATCCCCCGCGGACCGCCGCGCCAGCCGACCAGGTTGACCAGCACCAGGTCGCGGACCGCCTCGGGCACCGAGCGGCGCCCCGCCGCGTCGATCGCGGCGCAGGCCCGGCCGAACGCCTCCGCGATCGCCGGGTTGCCGGCCGCCCAGGACAGGTCCGCCGGCAGCGGCGCGGCCGGCAGCAGCTCCAGGGACCGGCCCGGCTCGTGCGGACGCCGCGACGCGCTCATCATGGCCCAGCCGAGCACCCGCAGCACCATGGGCAGGGCGACCTCCGGCACCCCGGGTGGCAACGGCACGTCGCGCAGGAACACGTTCACCACCCGGTTGAGGTAGTGCAGCAGCACCGCCACCCCGGCCAGCTCCGGCATCTGGGCCGAGGGGAACGGCGGCCGGTCCGGCCGGGTCCGCCCGTCGGCGGGCATCGCCCAGGCGACGATCTCCTCCAGCGCCACCTCGCCGACGCCCGGTTCCAGGTCCGATCGGGTGGGCCCATCGGGGCCGGCGCCGCCGAGCAGGTCCAGCGCGTTGTTGTGGATGGTCGCGCAGTACGGGCAGGCGTTGCCCAGCGAGACCGCGGTGGCCACCGCCTCCTTGGCCGCCCGCGGGGCGGCGCCGGGGACGACCAGCGCCTCCCGGAGCAGCATCCACGCGGCGGCCAGCGCCTCGGGGGCCGGGGCATGCAGGGCCACCGGCGGCGCGAGCACGCCGAAGTCCCTTTCCACCTGCTTGTACACCTCGGCCACCAGGCCGCTCGCCCGACCCCGACGCACCGCGCCGACGTATCGGATCTGCGTCAACCCGAGCGCGCCCAGCACCGGTCGCAGCACACTTGCCGGCATCACGCACCTCATCCATCTCTGTGAATTGAATACAGGCTATCGGCGAAAAGTACCTTCATCCAGTACTCGGTACGGTCGAGCCGCGCCGTCGGTCGGCCGCCGGACGGTTGCAGTAGGCAACCTGGGAGAGCATCGGACCTGCGAATACGTGCCATCATGGGCCAGCGGAATCGCTGCCCGACCGCCGTCGTCGGCGTTTCCGTGTCGCCCCGCAGCCCCGTCGGAGATCGCTGCGGCCAGCGCCGACAGCACTCCGGTTTCGCCCCGGAGCGTAATGTCGCACGGCTGGCCCGGCGTCGCCCGAGCACCGAGGAGAAGGCTCATGGAAACGACGACGAAACAGCCGGGAGTCAGAGTCCCGATGATAGACGAGGATAAGGCGGAGGGACGCACCGCCGAACTCTACGAAGAAATCAAGGCGGTCACCGGGCTGCCATTCGTGCCGGACATGTTCCGGCTCACCTCCACCAATCCGCGGCTGCTCGCGGTGGTGCTCGCCGGATACGGCGGCGTCTTCGGCGGTGACACGCTCCCCCGGCACATTAAGGAACTGATCTCGGCCTGGACGTCCAAGCTCAACGGCTGCCCGTACTGCGTCGGGACGCACAGCTGGTTCCTGAGCCAGTTCGGCGGCAGCGACGAACTGCTGGAGGCGGTGTCGGACGCGAACACCGCGGAGGAACTGCCGGTCGACGAGCGCACCCTGCCGCTCATGCAGCTGGTGACGAAGGTGAGCACCGGCGCGTACAAGATCACCGACGCGGACTGGGAAAAGGCCGCCGCGGCCGGCTGGAGCGACGCCGAGATGTTGGAGGCGGTCTTCTGCGCCTGCCTGTTCGCGTTCATCAACCGATTGGTCGACGCCACCGGCCTGGGCTCCTCCGTCGACCGCAGCCGCATCGCGCGGCTGTCCGACGAGTGAATCCCGGCCGGGAAGGGACGCCATCATGACCCAGTCACGCGCAATCCTGCTGACCGGTGCCTCGTCGGGCACCGGCATGTCCTCGGGCAGCGGCAAGGCAACCGCACTGCGGCTGCACCGGGCCGGCTGGCCGGTCTACGCCACGGGGCGCAACGTGGAGGCCCTGGCCGACCTGGCCGACGAGGGAATCACGGTGCTCTACCTCGACGTCAACGACGAGGAGTCGATGGCCGCGGCGGTCAAGCGGATCACCGACGAGCACGGTGCGGTCGGCACCCTCATCAACAACGCCGCGTACAGCCTCAACGGCACCATCGGCGAGACCCCGATGGACCAGGTCCGCGCCCAGTTCGAGACGAACGTCTTCGGGCTGTGCCGGCTCACCCAGATGGTCCTGCCCGGCATGCGCGAGCAGGGCGGCGGGCGGGTGATCATGATGTCGTCGATCTTCGGCATGTTCGCCACCCCGGGCCGGGGCTACTACCAGGCCACCAAGCACGCGCTGGAGGCCATCAGCGACTCGCTGCGCCTCGAGGTGGCTCCCTTCGGCATCAAGGTGGTGGTGCTCCAACCGGCGCCCATCCTGGGCGGCTTCGTTCCCGACAGCGTCGCCGACCTGGGCATGGACTCGCACGAGAACCCCGCGCTGTACCGGGACTTCTGGGAGCACTTCGTCGACTGGCACCAGGCGTACCGGCTCAGCGACAACCCGCCGCTGCGCGGCAAGATCGCGGTCCGGGCGGAGAACGTCGCCAAGGTACTCGAGACGGCGGTCTCCACCCCGAACCCGCGCATCCGCTACCGGCTCGGCATGCCGCCACGACTGCTGCCGAAGATGCGGGCGATGATCGGTGAACGCGGGTGGGAGAAGTTCGTGCGGGCGTTCTTCCCCGTACCCTGACCGCGGGCACGAGCGGCGCCGACGGATCTCGTCGGCGCCGCTTTCCGTTGCCCAGGGTGCCGTCACGTCGTGCCCGCCCGTCAGGTCCGCGGGTCGAGGCGCAGGGACTCGGCCCGCCCGCCGCGCGGACGCAGCCACAGCAGGGCGAGGGCCACGGCCAGCACCGCGCCGTCGATGACCAGCAGGAAGGCGCTGAATCCGTCGATGCCGTGCCCGTGCTCGACCACCACGTCCACGCCGGCCTGGCGGGCCGCGTCGTCCAGCGGGGCCGGCGCGACGCCGGTGCCCACGCTGAACCGGTGCGCCCCGGTGACGGTCGACCCGTCGGTGAAGGTGACGTGGTACGCGATCGTGTAGTCGCCGGCGGCGCCGATGCTCACCGGCAGCCGCAGCCGCGTGGAACCGGCCTTGGTCGGCTCGCCGTCGGTGACCGTCCGGTTCTCGACGTCGAGCACCGCGACGTGTGACCCTCCCTCGTCGACGCCGGCATCGAAGTCCAGGGTCACCTCGGCCGGCGCGGCGGTGAGCACCGCGCCTGCCGGAGGGTCGGCGGAGACCAGGCCGCCGTCGGCCCGGGCCGCGCCGGGGGTGAGCGCAAGCAGCCCGGCGACCGCTGCGACCACGGCGACGACGGCCGCCCGTCGACGGCCGCCGGACAGGAGGCTCAGCTCACGCGGCATGGGGCACGACGGACTGGCTGGAGACGCGGTGCCCGATGCAGCTGCACGTCATCAGCTCCTGCTCGCGCCGGTTCGGGCGCAGGTGCAGGTACATCGCGACCACCATCGGGATGAACACGATCGAGTTGTAGAACAGGTGCAGCTCGACCCGCGGCAGCACCAGCTGAAGGATGCTGGTCGGCACCTTCTGGCCGAAGAACATGGTGCCGCTCTGCACCTGCCACAGCAGCATGAAGTGCTCGATGTGGTGCCAGAACTGGATGGCCAGCGCCACCACCCACCAGGTGTGGGCGCGGCCGACGAAGCCGCGGCGCAGCGCGAAGAGGAAGACCAGCATCACGATGGCGTAGCCGTAGTGCAGCCACTCGGAGGAGACCAGCCAGGGATAGAACTGGCCGAGCACGCCGCGCGCCTGCGGCCGTGGCGTGCCGAGCACCCAGATCTGGTACGCCTGGACCAGGTGCTCGGCCCAGTGCGCCAGCACGATGATGAGGAAGCCGTTCAGGGCCGCCTTGTGATGGGCTCCGTTGAGCCGCGCGAGCAGCCCGGACGACGGAGCGGCGGTAAGGGGTTGGGTCATCTTCAGGCACCTTCCGTGGGAACGCGAGGGAGTCCGCCGTACGACCCGTGGGAACGGGGACAGCGGCTTGCCGCGAAGCTAACCGCCCGTCCTGTTCCACGGTTCCTTCAAATTGCCCAGTTGCTGTCGGCAATCTGCCTCTTCCCGGCGCCACCCGGGTGGCGGCTCAGGACACGAGCCAGTTGGCGTGGAACCCGCTGGGCACCCGGCCCGGCAGGTGCACGACGGCGACCGGCGGGCCGGCGAAGTCGCCCGCGTCGAGCACGACGAGGTCGCTGCGGTCGGTCCGACCGTCGTAGACGTAGGTCAGCAGCCAGCCGTCGTCCTCGGCGGACAGCGGCCCGCGCGGGACGAACACCGCCTCACCCGCCTCGCGGTACGGCCCGAAGTCGTGCACCGCGACCTCGCGGCGCACCATGTCGTGGCGCAGCAGCGCCGAGCCGCCCAGCACCCCGGCCCCGGACTGCATGGCCACGGTGTAGGCGTACCGGTGCGGCATCGTCTTGCAACGGTCGTCGATGCGCGGGAACTCCTGCGGGATGTCGTCGAGCTGCTCGGCGCCGACGGTGCCGCGGGTCAGGTCCAGCGTCCACCGCCACAGCGTCGGGGCGGACTCGCCCGGGGCGTGCAGGTCGCGGTCGAAGACCCGGTCGTAGCGCACCACGTCGACCACGCACCGGTCGTCGACCTCGTAGGCGTTGACGGGGTGGAAGACGTAGCAGGGGTCGACGTCGAACCAGCGCACGTCGGCGCCGCGCCCCTCACGCGGGAGCAGCCCGAGCCGGGCCGGCCGCTGCGGAGACCACGCGTACGGGAAGCGTGAGCCCGCCCGGGCCAGCGCCGGGTTGAAGGTGACCGGAAGGTCGAACAGCACCGAGTGCCGGTCGGTCAGCGCCAGCGAGTGCATCAGGGGCGGGCCGGACACCTCGATCCGCTCGCTGCGGCGCACCCGCCCCTCGGGGGTCAGCACGAGGTGCTCGACGTACGGCAGCTCGTGGTAGTAGGCGACGGCGAACAGCTCTCCGGTGACCGGGTCGCACTCGGCGTGCGCCGCGAAGCCGTGCGGCAGGGTGGCGTCGAAGTCGATCCGGGCCACGGACTCCAGCTCGTCGTCGAGCTCGACGGGCAGCACCCCCGCCTCGCCGAGCGCCAGGGTGCGCCCGCCGTGCCGGATGATGTTGGCGTTGGCGTTGTCGGACAGCCCGTGCCGCGGGCCGGGCAGGGCGAGCTCGCCCAGGGCACGGGTGGTGCGGTCGGTGCGGATCCACCGGTTGCGGTACCACAGCGCACGGCCCTCGCGCAGGCGCACCCCGTGCGCCATGCCGTCGCCGACCAGGGCGTGGCCGGACTGGCCGCCGCCCATCGGGTTCGGCCCGATCCGGACGAAGCAGCCGTTCAACTCGGCGGGCAGCCGGCCGGTGACCACCAGGTCGAGCTCGGTCGCCTCGGCGGCGACGGGACGCCGGCTGTCGTGCTGGGGCAGGGTCTGGGGGGCGAGGGCGACGACGCTCATTGGGACCTCCACGAGCTGGCGCGATCTTTTGGTGTATCGCAGTTACGTAACAGCGTTACTTCAACGAACGTACGCCGGGCGTGAGATCATGTCAATGTGAGTCCGCGCCGGATCGACCCGAAGTTGGCGACCACCCTGCTGGAGGCCGCAGCCCGGCTGCTGGCCGAGGAGGGTGCCGCCGGCCTCACCACGCGCCGCCTCGCCGCCGCGGTGGGCGCCTCGACCACGGCCGTGTACACGCACTTCGGCGGCATGGACAACCTGGTCCGGGCGATGGTGCACGAGGGCTTCGCACGGCTGCACCGGCGGATGTCCACGGTGCGGGCCACCCCCGACGCGGTCGCCGACGTGATGGCCCTCGGGTACGCGTACCGGGCCAACTCGCTCGACCACCCGCAGCTCTACCAGGTCATGTTCGGCAGCGCGGCGCTCGGCGGGTTCGCCCTCGCCGACGGCGACCGGCAGCACGGCAAGTACACCCTCCAGCCGCTGGTCGACGCGGTGGCCCGGGCCACCGAGCAGGGCCGGTTCCGCGCCGGCGACCCGCTGCTGGTCGCGCAGAACATGTGGATCGCCCTGCACGGGCTGGTCAGCCTCGAACTCGGCGGCTACCTGATCGACCCGTACGACGCCGACGTGTGCTTCGAGGCGCAACTGCGCTCGCTGATGGTCGGCGCCGGCGACGAGTACGAGGCGACGGCCACCTCCCTCGCCCGGGCCCGGCGGCGGCGCTCCCCGCGCACCTGAGACGCCCGCACCGCCGGCCCTGACGGCACGGCGGCGGCCTCCTGATGGAACGCGCCCCGGGGAACGCCCGGGGGCGGTGAGCAACGGCGGAGAAGCGACGGGCGGAGCCCGGTGTGATGCTCGTGGCGGGTCCCGAGCACGTCCGCAATGGAAGCGCATCCACTCCTGTGGGTCAGTCCGACAGGATCGCCAACCCTCCACGTACCGAAGGACGCCGATGATGAACGGAATCGATTATCTCGTGGTCGGGTCCGGCTCCGCCGGAGCCGCGCTGGCCGCCCGGCTGAGCGAGGATCCCCACCGTAAGGTCCTGCTGCTGGAGGCGGGCCCCGACTTCGCCACGGTCGCCGACACGCCATCCGACCTGCTCAACGGCAGCGCGATGTCGATGGACATCCACGACTGGCACTTCCAGGCCGAGATCACCGACCGGCGGCGGATCATCTACCCGCGCGGGAAGGTCACCGGCGGGTCGTCCGCGGTCGGCGCGACCATCGCGCTGCGCGGCAATCCGGTGAACTTCAACGAGTGGGCCGAGATGGGCAACCCGGCCTGGGCCTGGGACGAGGTGCTGCCGTTCTACAAGCGACTCGAGGACGACCTGGACTTCGACAACGAGTACCACGGCAAGGGCGGCCCCATCCCGATCCGGCGGTTCAAGGGCGACGAGCTGGCCCCGGTGCAGCAGGTGTTCCAGGACGCCTGCCTCAAGGCCGGCTTCCCCGCCATCGAGGACCACAACCACCCGGAGGCCAGCGGCGTCGGCCCGATGCCGTCGAACCGCCGCGACACCCACACCCGGTTCTCCACCGCCATGGGGTACCTGGGCGAGGCCCGCGGCCGGGAGAACCTGGAGATCCGGTCCGGGGTCCAGGTCAACCGGGTGCTGTTCGCCGGCAACCGGGCGCGCGGCGTCGAGGTGGCCAAGCCCGGCGGCGGCACCGAGGTGATCGAGGCCGGCGCCGTCGTGCTGGCCGCCGGCGCGGTCAACTCCCCGGCCATCCTCATGCGCTCCGGCATCGGACCCGGCGGCGACCTGCGGCGGCTGGGCATCGACGTGCTGCTGGACCGCCCCGGGGTGGGCGCCGACCTGATCGACCACCCGCGCACCGGCGCGTTCATGGTGCCCGAGCCGGGCACGTTCAACCCCGACGACGCCTTCCTCCAGATGCTGCTGCGCACCACCGCACCGGGGTCCACGGAGTTCAACGACCTCCAGTACTACATGATCAACCACTTCGACCTGACGCTCTTCCCCGAGCTGCAGATGCTGGCCGCGGCGAAGACGATCTTCGGGGTGATGGTCGTGCACCAGCGGCCGGAGTCCCGGGGGCGGCTCACCCTCACCTCGGCCGACCCCACCGCACCGCCGGACGTCCTGCTCAACTTCCTCGACACCGAGAACGACGTCCAGACCCTCATCGCCGCCGTGCGCCAGTGCTGGCAGTTCATGCAGACGGCGGGCATCCAGGACAAGGGCCAACGGTTCGTGGTGCTCGGCGAGGAGATGGCCGAGGACGACGAGCTGATGCGCCACTACGTCCGGCTCAGCCTGGACAGCGGCTACCACCCCGTCGGCACCGCCCGGATGGGCGCGGCCGGCGACGAGGGCGCGGTGGTCGACGAGCGGCTGCGGGTGCACGGCATCGAGGGCCTGTACGTCTGCGACGCCTCCGTCATGCCGTCGATCGTCAACTGCAACACCAACCTCACCTCGATCATGATCGGTGAGCGCCTCGCCGACTGGCTCAGGCAGTCCTGACCGGTCGTACCGGACACGGGCGTCCCGCGGTGTGAGTCCCGCGGGGCGCCCGTCGTGCTGACCTGCCCCGCCGCAGGCAGGGCCTGAGCGCCCCTCCCGGAGACGGACCCCGCACCGCAGCCGCCGCAGGCGTGAACCCGCGCGTTCCCGGTCCCGCTGCTGCGACGTCGACGGCCGGACGCCGAACGGGCCGCCCGCCGGGTGGCGGACGGCCCGCGGAGGCGGACGTGCGGCGCACAGAGCCCTCAGCGGGCCGGAGAGGGCGGGTGAGACCGCCCCCGGGCGGATCAGCGCACGGCCGGATCCGGGGACGCCCCGTGGGCGGGGGCGTTGACCTCGGCCGGCGGCGGGAACCGGGTGATGAAGTCGCACACGGTCACGTGGGTCGGCACGATCGTGACCAGGGCCATCTCACTGGTGTGCTCGCGCTTGCTGCGCTCCCACTCCGGCACGTTGTGCTCACCGATCATCCGGCGGGACGCGTCGATGTGCACCTGGGGCAGCCCTTGCACGACCTCGATCGAGGCCGTACCGCGGACCAGCATCATCAGCGGCGTGTAGTCGGCGACCGGCGCACCGAGCGCCGCCGCGACCTTCGCGCGGGGCTCAGCCGCCATGGTGTCCACGGTGAAGGACACCTGCGGATGCGCCGCGATCGCCCTGACCTTGTACGCCGTGGTCGGGCTGGCGAAGACGAAGGCCCTGCCGTTCCACACGTAGGCGACCGGGATCGAGCGTGGATGGCCGTCCAGCCCCACGTACCCGAGCCGCATCAGGATCGGCGCCTCCAACAGGATCTGCACCACCGGGTCGGTGTTCACCAGGCGCGCCAGCTCCGGATAGTCCATGGGTGCCCCTTCCGTACGAGCGGAGCGACGACGGCGGAGACCACGCCCACTCCGTCACGGTGCGCACCCTCCGCCGCGGTCCGATCTCCGGCGCTCGGGGTGCGCTTGTCCACACTGACCAAGTTTGACAAGGGGTGGAATGCGCTCCTTCTCTGAGCGTGCCTACCCGAGCGAATCCCCGTCCGCCCGCCATGGCGGCAACGCCGCCCGTCCCGGCAGTCGCGGCGACAGCGGCGAGGCCCCCGGCGGGCGGTCATCGTCGATGAACCATCCGCCGAGGGCCTCGCCGGTCAACAGTCTCGGCACCCGGCCGAGCGAGGTGGATCAGCCGCCACGGCGGCCCCTGGTACCGGCCCTAGACCGGGTTCTCGCTGACGGTGCGCGGCACCGGCACCGGCGCGGGCTGCTGCGCCTCGGGGGTAAGCTCCGGCTCCTGCCGCCCGGTGGCCGACGGCCCGGCGGTGGTGCCCCGGTCGCGCAGGCCGAACCAGATCAGCGCCACGGACACCAGGATCACGACGATCTGCACCTGCATGGCGAGGTGGACGCCGTCGAGCACGTCGGTGCGGGCGGCGACGATCGCCCCGAAGATCGGAATACCGATGGTGACCGCGATCTGCTGGGCCAGGGTGGCCAGGCCGGTCGCCAGGCCCTGCTGCGAGTCGTCCAGCCCGGAGGTGGCGGTCACCGTGTAGGCGACGACGGCCGTGACGTGCCCGAAGTACATCAGGAACAGCGACGGGACGATCAGCAGGATGCTCGAGGTGCTCGAGGTGCCGATCAGCAGCAGCGGGACGGTGGTCAACCCCTGCACCAGCAGGCCCACGGCGAGCACGTTGCGGTAGCCGTAGCGGCCGATCATCCGCCCGGCGATGACGCCGGCGATGACGGCCACCAGGCCCGGCACGCCGAACACCAGGCCGGTGGTGAACGGCTCCATCTTGAGCACGTCCTGCATGTAGAGGGTGAGGCCGAAGTTGATGCCGCTGGCCATCACGAAGGCGACCATGCCGCCGAAGTTGCCCCACTTGATGTTCGGCCGGTTGAGCAGGGTCAGCGACACCAGGGGCGCCTTGGCCTTCAGCTCGACGAACCAGAAGGCGGCGATGAGCACCGCGCCGATGGCGAGCGCGATCCAGTTCTGCATGCTCACGCCGTACACCAGGGCGAGCAGGCCGGCGGTGACCGTGACGGCACCCGGCACGTCCAGCTTGACGCCGGCCGGACGGACGCTCTCCTTGATCACCAGCGGGGTCAGCACCATGATGGCGACCGCCACCGGCACGTTGATCCAGAACGCCCAGCGCCAGTCCAGGGCACTGACCAGGCTGCCACCGACCAGGGCGCCGACGGTGAAGCCACCGGAGAGCAGCGCGCCGTTGAGGCCGAGCACCCGGGCGCGGGCCCGCTCGTCGGACACGGTCGTGATCAGCAGTGCCATCGCGGCGGGGATGGCGATCGCGTTGGCGAAGCCCTGCAGCACCCGGGCGCTCAGCAGCATCGTGGCGTTGGTCGCGAAACCGCCGAGCAGCGAGGCCACGGTGAGCAGCGCGATGCCGGTCAGGAACAGCCGCCGCCGGCCGAACAGGTCGGCGATCCGGCCGAACAGGAGCGTGAAGCCGGCCGCGGGCAGCGCGTACGCGCTGGCGACCCAGGGAAGGTCGGCCAGGCTGAGCCCGACGCCCTCACCCATCCGCGGCAGGGCCACGTTGAGGATGGAGAAGTCGACCGACAACATGAACTGCGCGCCGAGCAGTACGAAAAGGGCAAGTTTTTGCGCGGAGCTGAGCTGCTCCGACGTGCTCTGATTCTCCGCCATGATTACAAACACTAGGTAGCCATGGTCGGGGTACCCATCTCCCTGCCGTGCGTACCACTGGCAGTGGCACCCTGAGCACGCGCCGTGGGGCCCCACCCAACGCTACCCCGCCCCGGCCCTCTTCGAGCTTGCTCTATTTCTCACATGGCGAGGAAAGCCCGCTCACATGGCGAGGAAAGCCGGCCGCCCGGGTGCGAGGTCACACCCGGGCGGCCGTTCCGTCAGTCAGTCGACGAGGACTCCACACCCGACGGTGGTGATCGATCCGGTGAGCCCGCTGGACAGGTCCGAGGCGAGGTACACCGCGGTGCCGGCGACGTCGGCCAGGGTCACCGCCCGGCCCAGCAGCGGGTCGGGCATGCCGGGCTTGGCGGCCAGCATGTCCTCCAGCGTCGCCCCGTTCGCCTCGGCCGCGCGCCGCCATGTGTCGCGGACGTACGAGCCGTGCTGCACGCTCTCCGGGACGGCGTCAGGCCGCAGGCAGACCACCCGCACCCCGAACTGGCCCACCTCCCCGGCCAGTTCCCGGGAGAGCGACTCGATGCCGGCGCAGGCCACGCCGAACCCGCCCGAGGGCATCGGCGCCCGGGCCGCCGACGTGGACAGGATGACGATGGACCCGGAACGCTGCTCGACCATCCGCCGCGCCGCCGCCGTGGAGGTGAGGAACTGGGTGCGGACGAAGGTGTTCATCGGCATCAGGAAGTCGTCCAGGTCCAGCTCACGCAGCGGGACGCCCTGCACGTGGTCCAGGCCGACGGCGTTGAACGAGACGTCGAGGCTCCCGGCCTGCTCGGCGACCAGCGCCGCGTGCTCGTCGACCGACTCCTGGTCGAGCGCGTCGACCTGGTGGGCGTACGCCCGGCCGCCCTCGGCGGTGATCTCCTTGGCGACCATCTCGACCCGGTCGAGGTGGCGTCCGGCCAGGTAGACGGTGGCGCCCTCGCGGGCGAAGGCGCGCGACACCGCGCCGCCCAGCGCGCCCGCCGCGCCGTAGACGATCGCGGTCCTGCTCTCCAGCAACATGTCTGAATCCCCTCGTCGTTGGCCGGGCCGGCGGTACCGGACCGGGTTCGTCAGACCGACGGGCAGCTCTTGGGGAAATATACATTTTCTGGTGCTTTATTTTGCTTGGTCCCGGGGCAGGCCGGTCACCTCCGCCAACCGCCCCCGCAGGTACCGGCGCTCGGCGTCGTTGCCGGCCAGGTCGAGCGCCCGCCGGTACGCCCCGGCCGCCTCGCCGCGCCGGTCCAGCCGGCGCAGCAGATCCGCGCGGACGGCCGGGACGAGGTGATTCCCGGCCAGTTCGCCCGAGCGCTCCACCTGCTCCAGCAGCGCCAGGCCCCGCTGCGGGCCGTGCGCCATCCCGACCGCCACCGCCCGGTTGAGCTGGACCACGGCCGACGGCGCCAGCTCCGCCAGCTCGGCGTAGAGCCCTGCGATCTGGGCCCAGTCGGTGCGCGCGGCGTCCGGGGCGGTGGCGTGGCAGGCCACGATCGCCGCCTGGACCTGGTACGGGCCGGGCCGGCCGCGGCGCAGGGCCCGGTCCAGCAGGCCCACCCCCTCGGCCACCCGGTCCCGGTCCCACCGCCGGCGGTCCTGCCGTTCCAGCGGCACCAGGTCGCCGTGGGCGTCGGTCCGGGCGTCGCGCCGGGCCTCGTGCAACAGCAGCAGCGCGAGCAGGCCGAGCGTCTCCGGGTCGTCGGGCAGCAGCCGGGCCAGCAGCCGGGCCAGCCGGACCGCCTCCGCGCACAGCCCGCGCCGCACCAGGTCCGCGCCGGCCGTGGCCGCGTACCCCTCGGTGAACAGCAGGTACAGCACCGCGCGCACCGCCGTGGCCCGCCCGGGCAGCTCGGCGGCCGGTGGCAGCTCGCAGCGCAGGCCGGCCTCGCGGAGGCTGCGCCGGGCCCGCACCAGCCGCTGGGCCAGGGTTCCCGGCGGGACCAGCAGGGCGCGGGCGATCTCCGCCGGGCCGAGCCCCACGACGGTACGCAGGGTCAGCGCGACCTGCGACGGCAACGACAGCGCGGGGTGGCAGCAGGTGAAGATCAGGCGTAGCTGGACGTCCCGGATCAGGGACGGCGCCGGCGGCAGCTCGTCGTACGCCGGGAGGACGGCCGCCGCCTCGCGCAGCCGGGCGGCCCGTACGGTCTCGTGGCGCAGCCGGTCGACGGCCCGGTTGCGCGCCACGGTGGTCAGCCACGCGCCGGGCCGGCGCGGCACGCCCTCGCACCGCCAACGCTCCAGCGCGGCGGCGAACGCCTCCTGCACGCAGTCCTCGGCCAGGCTCCGGTCCCGGGTGAGGCCGACGAGGCCGCCGACGAGCTGGTGGTACTCCCGACGGAACGTGCCGGCCACGGCGGCGTCGACGGTGAAGGTCACCAGGTCCAGACCGGCCTCACCTCGATGGCACCCAGCTCGGCGAACGGGTGCAGGGCGGCGAGTTCGGTCGCCTCGTCGAGGTCCGCGCAGTTCAGCACGACGAACCCGCCCACCTGCTCCCGGGCCTCGATGAACGGCCCGTCGGTGACCAGCGTGCCCTCGGCCCGGGTGCGGACGGTCCGGCCGGCGCGGCCGGGGCGCAGCCGCTGCCCGCCCGCGAACGCCCCCCGCCGGCGCACCTCGTCCAACCAGGCCCGGTGCCGGGGATGCTCGTCGATCTCCGCCGGGCTCAGCTCGCCGGCCTCGTCGTGAAAGATCACCAGTGCGTACTCCACGGTCCCCCCTCCCAGGTCCGCGCAATACAACGACGGGGAGACCGGGACAGACGCGACCACCCGGTCTTTCACCGGATCAGGGGACATCCCGGTCGATGCCGCACGAGGGGCGTCGAGTCGTGGTAGGGGCAGCACGCACGGAGAAGCGGGGCACCGTCGGCTCGGCCAGTCTTGGATCAATCCATGCCCGCCGAGGAGGCACCCCATGCGTCAATCACAGGTCACCGTCAACGGTGTCGACATCGCATACCGTGAGCTGGGCGAGGGGCCGCTGGCCCTGCTGGTGCACGGCTTCCCGTTCACTCCCAACTCGTTCCGGCACCTGATGCCGGTGCTGGCCGACGCCGGCTACCGGGCCGTGGCCCCGTGGACCCGCGGCTTCGCCCCCAGCTCGGTCCCGCCGCCGGGCGGCGAACACATCCGCGACATGGTGGCCGACGTCAACGCCCTGCACGAGGCATTGGGCGGGGACGAGCGGGCGGTGCTGATCGGGCACGACTTCGGGGCCGCCGTCGCGTGGAGCGCGGTGGTGCAGGAGCCGCAGCGGTGGTCGCGGCTGGTCGCCTGCGACGTGCCACCGTTCCAGTTCTTCGGCGAGTACCTGCTCGACCCCCGGGGCATCAACGTCCAGGCCCACTTCTGGTTCTTCCAGATGGCCGCCGCCAACGAGCTGGTCGCCGCCAACGACCTGGCCTTCCTGGAGTTCATGCTGCACAAGTACTCAAGGGACGGCTACGACGTCACCCAGGACCTGGCCGACATCCGGGCCGCCCTCGGCACCCCGGAGAACCTGAACGCCGCACTCGGCATGTACCGCACCAACTTCCCCGCCGCGACGTTCGGCGGCCCCGAGTGGGCGGCCGAGCAGGCCGCGCTGTGGGGGGCCCTGCCGAGCCAGCCGACGCTGAACATCTTCGGCGTCCAGGACGTCGCCTTCGCGATGAACGAGGAGAAGCTCGCCCGGATCGTCGAGGCGCTGCCGAAGGGCTCGGCCGGCGCGCTGGTCCCCGACTCGCGGCACGTCCCGCTCACCGAACAGCCGGACATCACCAACGACCACATCATGCGCTTCCTGGCCGAGACGGCCTGACCGGTCCGGACGGCTGCCCCCGGCCGGGCGCGGCGGATTCCCCTCCCCGCCCGGTCGGAAACCGTTGGTACTTCCACGGTGGGTACCACTGACAGTGTCATGGTGGTCCGTCATACTGAGTCGCATGAATCCGCTCGGCGAGTTCCTCCGATCGCGACGCGGTGTCATCCGGCCGCAGGACGCCGGCCTGGCCCGCTACGGCGAGCGCCGGCGAGTCTCCGGGCTGCGCCGCGAGGAGCTGGCCCAGCTCGCCGGGGTCAGCGTCTCTTACTACACCCGGCTTGAGCAGGGCCAGGCGCACAACGTGTCCGACGAGGTGCTCGACGCGGTCGCCCGAGCGTTGCAGCTCGGCGGCAACGAGCGGGCGCACCTGTTCACGCTGGCCCGCCCCGGCCGGACGGCGCCCGAGCGGGCGGTCCGGGCCAGCTCGGCGCCGCCGGCCCTGCGCCAGATGCTCGCGATGATGCCCGACGTGCCGGCGATGGTGCTCAGCGCCGCGACCGACGTGCACACCTGGAACCCGCTGGGCCACGCCCTGCTCGCCTGGCACCTCGACGAGGCGCCCAACATGAGCCGGTCGGTCTTCCTCGACCCCCGGATGCGCGAGCTGTACGCCGACTGGCCGGGCAAGGCCCGCTCCGTGGTGGCCTACCTGCGGATGGCCGTGGGCCGCTACCGCGACGACCGCCGGGTCGTCGGGCTGGTCGAGGAGCTGCTGTCGCGCAGCCCGGAGTTCGCCGGGATGTGGGCCGAGCACCCGGTCAGCACCTGCGAGACGATGACCTACGACATGGCCCACCCGGTGGTCGGCGCGCTGACGGTCAACCAGCACACGCTGCGGCTGGAGGAGGCCCCGAACCTGATGCTGGTGACCTTCACCGTGGAGGCCGGCTCCCCGTCGGCGGCGGCGCTGCGGATGCTCGGCGGTGTCCCCCGGCGCGCCGCAGCCCCGGTGCCGGCCCAGCGGCACAGCGTCGCCGTCCCCTCCTGATCCCGCGCGCCGCCCCGGCGCGACCCGAGCGGACCGCGACCCGAGCGGACCGCGACCCGAACGACGCACGGCTGGAAACGACGCACGAGCCGAACGGCGCAGGGCCCAGGCGCCGCGCCGTCGCGGCGACCGGGGCCCGGGCGTCCTGCCTCACGCACGACGGCGGCCGGCTCCCCGCGACGGCCGAAGCCGCCGGCCGGGAACCGGCCGCCGCGGACGGTAAGGTGCCGCCGCACCCCACCGCGCCGCCGTCACTGCGTCGCGGTCTCCGTCGACTGCTGCTCGGCCGGGCTGTCGTGGCGCACCTGGAACTTGTTCAGCCCGGTCCACCAGTTCTCGCCCGGGTTGGCGGCCTGCTCGGCGTCGTAGCGGTCGTGGTGCCGCCACCAGTCCCACGGATGCGCCAACCCCTCCTCCTGCCGGCCCAGCGGGGTGACGTCGAGGTAGTTGTAGGTGTTGATGAACACCTCGCCGCCCCGGTCGAACACCGAGCTGGCGTGGAAGATCTTCTCGCCCTCGCGGATGAAGGAGCTGACCGCCGGCAGCTCGCCCTTCTCCATGGTGACGTTGAAGTCGTAGTTGAAGTCGCTGCCGTACGAGGACACCCACGGGATGTGGGCCCAGCCCATCCGGGCCTTGAACTTCTCGATCTTCTCCAGCGGAGCCCGGGCGATCATCACGAACGAGGTGTCCCGAGCGTGCATGTGCGACAGGTCCCCGACGTTGTCGGCCTGCATCGAGCAGCCGACGCAGCCCTCCTCCGCGTTCGGGGCGAACATGAAGTGCCGGACGAGCAACTGGCGGCGCCCCTGGAACAGTTCGAGCAGCGTCACCTCACCGGTGGGCGAGGCGAACACGTACTCCTTCTCCACCGGAACCACGGGCATGGCCCGGCGCGCGGCGCTGAGCTGGTCGCGGGCACGGGTCAGCGCCTTCTCCTCCTCCAGCAGCCTTTCCCGGGCAGTGGTCCATTCTTCACGCGAGACGATCTGCGGAAAACTCATCGTTCCTCCCTCGACGGTCGCTGCCGGCCCACACGAAGACCGGGCGACACCTGCGACCTTGACACGGCCACGGAGGGGCCGACTTCTCCGCTCGTGCCCTTTCCACCGGCCGAACCAGCATTGGCAACGAGCAATCCGGAAGAGGCCGCGGCAGCCGGGATGTGACAGCGTCGATGGCGCTTGGCAGACAGGATTCCGATCGATCCGGTCGCCCGTTGAGGAGGACATGTGCCCACGATCACCGAAGCACCCAGCCGCGAGGAACTCGTCCAGCGCGCCGCGGATCTCGTCCCGCTGATCCGCAAACACGCGGCGTGGCAGGAGGAGAACCGTCGCCTCCACGACGAGACGGTGGCCGCGATCGAGGAGGCCGGGCTGTTCAAGCTCCGCACGCCCCGCCGCTACGGCGGGTACGAGGTGGACACCCGCACGCTCGTGGCGGTCGCCACCGAGCTGGGCCGGGGCGACGCCAGCACCGCCTGGGTCACCTCCGTGCTGTGGATTCCCACCTGGCTCGCCGGCCTGTTCCCCGACGAGGCCCAGGACGACGTGTTCGCCACCCCCAACGCGCGGGTGTGCGGCACCAACAGCGTCGGCGGCACGGCCGTCCCCACCGACGGGGGCGTCGTCGTCAACGGCAGCTGGCACTTCATCAGCGGGGCGCACCACGCGCAGTGGCAGGAGATCGCCGCGGTCCTGCTGCGCCCGGACGCCGAGCCGGAGCCGATCATGGCGCTGATCCCGATCGGCAGCATGGAGATCGTCGACGACTGGTACACCACCGGCCTGACCGCCACCGGCAGCGTCACCACGGTGGCCCGCGACGTGTTCGTGCCGAGCAGCCACATCATCCCGATGAGCGCGGCCATGATCCCGCAGGGCCTGTCGCAGGGCAACGCCGACTCTTCCGTCTGGCGCACCCCGGCCGCGCTGAACGCGGCGGCGTCCGGCGTGGGCGCGGCGGTCGGCGTGGCCAAGTCCGCGCGCGACGAGTTCCTCGACCGGCTCCCCGGCCGGGGGATCACCTACACCAACTACGAGAACCAGAGCGAGGCGCCGGTCACCCACCTGAAGATCGGCACCGCGCTCATGAAGATCGACCAGGCCGAGTTCCACGCGTACCACGCCGCCGACCTGGTCGACAGCAAGGCGGCCAGCGGCGCGGAGTGGACGCTGGAGGAGCGGGCCCGGGTCCGCGCCGACCACGGCTGGGCCACCCGGCTGGCCAAGGAGGCGGTGGACATCTTCGCCTCCGCCAGCGGCGGCTCGTCCATCTACCGTGACGTGCCGATCCAACGGATCGCCCGGGACATCAACGCGATGAGCCTGCACGGGCTCATCAACGCCGACACCAACACCGAGCTGTACGGCCGGGTCGTCTGCGGACTGGGCCCGAACACGCTCTTCCTCTGAGCTTTCCCCGACGTGACGAGCCGCCCGGCGCAACCCCCCGCCGGGCGGCTCGTCACACTTTCGGCGTCAGCCCAGCGCCGCGACCCGGGGCCGGAACTCGTCGATCAGCTCCGGCGGCGCGGCGAGCACCCTGCTGCCGTTCACCTCGACGGCCGCGCCGGCCTCGGTGGCGATCACCAGGCCGGCGGCCCAGTCCCAGCGGAAGGCACGGTCCTCGACGTACGCGTCGCAGCGCCCGGCGGCCACCCAGCACAGGGCCAGCGCGGTGGAGCCGAGCATCCGCACCCCGCGTACGTCCCCGGCGAGGTCGGCCACGACGGCCGCCTGCACCCGACGGTGGGCGACGTCGTAGGCGTACCCGCTGGCGAGGATGACCTCGTCGAGGGCGGCGCCGGCGGGCCGGGCCAGCGGGGTGTCGCCCAGGTACGCGCCCCGGCCCCGGACGGCGTGGAACAGCTCGTCGTGCACCGGGTCGAGAATCACCCCGACGACCGGTTGCCAGCCGTCGGCCGTCTCCTCCTCGCAGGCCACGCTGACGCACCAGAACGGTATCCCGGACACGTAGTTCACGGTGCCGTCCAGCGGGTCCAGCACCCAGCGCAGCCCTGACCTGCCAACCCGGTCGCTGCCCTCCTCGGCCAGGATGCCGTCGTCTGGCCGGCGGGCGCGCAGCAGCTCGACGATCCGCGCCTCGCTGGCCCGGTCCGCGTCGCTCACCGGGTCGGTGGAGGCCGTCTTGTAGTCGACCCGGCCGTGGTCGCCGAAGCGCCGCAGCAGCTCCCGCCCGCCGAGGCGCGCCGCCTCCTCGGCGACCCGCCGGCAGTCGTCCAGCTCAGCGTCACTGATCATCGCGCTCTCCTCGCCACGTTCGGGGACGATCATGATCGTCGCACCGGGGCGGGCCGGGCACCATTCGCCCCCGTGAACCCGGTCCCCAGCGGCGCAGGCGGCGGGCACAGGGGCCGTCGTGGTCGGCGTGCGGCAGGCACCGCCGGGCATCCGCCGGTCGCGGAAGACCGGCGGCGTACGTGCTGGTCGTCCCCGGGAGACACGGTGGTCTCCCCCGGGTCGGCCCGAGCTACCCACCGTCTCTATTCGCGTCCTGCCTCTGGCTGCCGGGGCGCAGTACGGCGCGCTGAGGTCGTACCACGAGAAAGAGCGCGCCCGGCGAAGCCGCCGGGCGCGCTCTTCGGTCCACGCTCTCAATCGATCGTGCCGGCGGGGGCCGGGATCACACCCGGCTCGCGGTCGCCGACAGGTCGCCGGTCGGGGCCGTGGCCCGCACGCGGCGGGAGACGATGATGCCGAAGACAGCGGCGGTGAAGAACATGACGAAGCCGTACGTCACCGACGGCATCGCCATCGTGGAGTTGTCGAGCAGCGTCGGACTCATCCCGATGGTGATGGCCAGGCTGGCGTTGTGCAGGCCGATCTCGAACGCCGAGGCGATCGACTCCCGCTCGCCGACCTTGAGCAGGCGCGGGCCGAAGTAGCCGATCGCCATGCTGATCAGGTTGAACGCCAGCACCGCGAGGATGATCTCCCCGAGGATGTCGAACACCTCCGCGCCGATGCCGGCGATCACGCCGGAGATCATCACGATCAGCGCCACCACCGACAGGATCTTGACGGTGCGTTCCAAGCGCTGGGCGGCGGCGGTGAACTTCGCGCGGATGGCCATGCCGATGGCGATCGGGATCAGGACCAGGGCGAAGACCTGGATCACCTTGTCGAACTGGAGGCCGAGCGAGCTGTCCGATCCGACGAAGGCCGACACCGACAGGTTCACGATGATCGGCAGCGTGAACAGCGCCAGCACCGAGTTCACCGCGGTCAGCGAGATGTTGAGCGCCAGATCACCCTTGAACAGGTGGCTGTAGAGGCTGGCCGTGCTGCCGCCGGGCGAGGCGGCGAGCAGCATCATGCCGACCGCCAGCTCGGGGCGCAGGTTGAACGCGACCACCAGGCCCAGGCAGATCGCCGGCAGGATCAGCATCTGGGAGACCAGGCAGACCACCATCGCCTTGGGATATCTCACCACTCGGCGGAAGTCCTCAAGGGTCAGGGTAAGGCCGAGCCCGAGCATGATGATGCCCACGATGATGGGGAAAAGTATGAGGACCGCACCGCTACTCATAATCACTCTGCCTTCTGCTCGTAAGAGATCCATGAGTTTCACATCGGCGATCGACACCATGCTTCTCGAAACTTGCCCTGTGCGAGGCCGGTATCCACGCTAGGTGCACAGTGGACCAAGACCACGCAAAACGGCAGGTGGGGCGGCCGAGACCCTGGACGGACAGCGATCGGGAGCTGCGCCAGCTCCTCCGGGAAGCACTCGACGAGGCGAGAATTCGGGACGTCTGCGTCCATGCCGGCCTCACCTTCAACGACATGGACAAGATGCCGGTCCTCCACTAAAATGCCGGCGCTCGGAAACAAGGACTGCTGTACCGAAATCTGCTGGCGACCGGACCGCAAGCGACTTGTCGAGCGCCTCGACGGAACTCAGCAGGTGCCCAACCGCGTCTTGCAGTTCAACAAAGACCCCGTCAGAGCGGGTGACGTTGATATGCGCCAAGCGACGTACGCGACCATTAAGTCGAGATCGTCGACGTGCGGTGGCCGGTGAAGCAGGTGTTCGGCCTGATCCGGCCGTCGGAACGCGACACGCGCCTCGGCGGCCCGTCTGCGCTCCGACACCGGCAGGGCCCTGCCCCACCCCCGGACTCCGCCGATCTTGCACTTCGGGCCCGAACAAAAGATGCAAAAGCCTCACCACGGGGGCCGAAAGTGCAAGATCGCGGGGGTGGGGTGGGGTGGGGGCTTGTCCCCCGCGCGAGCTACCCGCAAGTGTCCACCGCGTGGTGACGATTCCTGACCGACGACTCCATAGCGTTCGACGTGGCCGCTGCGCTCCGGCCGGACCTCGTTGAAGGAGTCATCATGCGTTTCTTGAAGCAGTTCCTGGCCGTTGTAGCGGTCGCCTTCGTCGGTAGCCAGGCCGTCGCCGCGGTGGCGGGGAGCGCCTGGCTCGCCCTGCCCCTGGGTGTGTTGACGGCGGTGGCCGCGATCTTCGTCTACGCGTGGGTGGTGCGGCGCACCGAGCGCCGCGAGGTCACGGAGGTGGCCCGGGCCGGGGCCCGCGCCCGGATCATCCGGGGGGTGCTGATCGGGGTCGGGATGTTCGCGGCAGTCATCCTCAACATCGCCTTCATCGGCGGCTACCACGTCCACGGCCTGGGCTCGGTGTCGGGTGCGGTGGCGCTGCTCGGGTTCATGGCCGCCGCCGCCACGACCGAGGAGCTGCTCTTCCGGGGCGTCCTGTTCCGCATCGTCGAGGAACGCACAGGCACCTGGATCGCGCTGTTGCTGACCGGCGTGGTGTTCGGCCTGATGCACCTGCTCAACCCGGACGCCAGCCTGTGGGGCGCGGTCGCCATCGCGATCGAGGCCGGCTTCATGCTCGCCGCCTGCTACGCCGCCACCCGAAACCTGTGGGTGCCGATCGGCCTGCACTTCGGCTGGAACTTCGCCGCGGGCGGCATCTTCAGCGTCGTGGTCTCCGGCAACGGCGAGTCGAAGGGGCTGCTGGACGCCACGACGTCGGGCCCGGCCGTACTCACCGGCGGCGACTTCGGGCCTGAGGGAAGCCTGTACACGGTGGCGGCGGGTGTGGCGCTGACCCTGGTGTTCATGTGGCTGGCCCACCGCCGCGGTCACCTCGTCCCGCGTCGCCGCCGCGCGGTCGGCGTCAAGCCGGCAACCGCTACGGTTTCCTGATGATCGGCCTTCGGACGGTTCCGGACTCGTGGCGGCGGTGGGACGTCACGGTCCGGGATCTCCCGTTGGCGCTGCTGCTCGTCCTCGCGTCGGTGGTGCCGGCGCTGCACAACCACGGTACGCAGCTCGGCGATCTGCCGGGGCGTCCCTTCGACGCGCTGACCGTCGTGGTGGTCGCCCTGGAGTGCCTCCCACTCGCCGTCCGCCGACGCTGGCCGGCCCTCTGCCTCGCCCTGGTGTCGGTCGGCTTCGCGATCGACCAGCTCCGCGGCTATCACACGGTCGCGGGCTCCGCGCTGGCCATCGCGCTGGTGAGCGCGGGGGTTCACCTGGAACGCCGTCGGCGTACCACCATGGTCGTAAGCTCCGCCGCGTACGTGGCGCTGGCCGTCGCCCTCGACCGGCTCGGGTCGACCGAGGGCGTGACCGGTTTCGCCACGTTCTACCTGGCGCTGGCCCTCGCCTGGGGCATCGGGGCCTGGCTGCGGCAGTCCCGGGCCGCCGAGGCCGAGCGCCGCCGCCACGTCGCCGTGACCGCCCGCGCCGCCGAACGCACCCGCATCGCCCGCGAACTCCACGACGTGGTGACCCACCACGTGACAGCGATGGTGGTGCAGGCCGAGGCGGCGCGCTACCTGACCGCCGCCCCCGAACGCCTCGACACGAGTCTGACGGCCATCACCGACACCGGCCGGCGGGCCATCACCGACCTGCGGCACCTGCTCGACCTGCTCAACCCCGACCACAGCGCCGAGCCGCGTACGCCGTCCGTCGGCGAGCTCCGCGCCCTCGTGGAGCAGACCCGGCAGGCCGGGCAGCCGGTGGAGTTCACCGAGGAGGGCACGCCGGCCGAGACGACCGGCGGCGCCGAGCTCGCGGCGTACCGGGTCGTGCAAGAGGCGCTGACGAACACCCTCAAGTACGCCCACGGCAGCCGCACCACCGTTCACGTGCACCATGGCGAAAGGGAGATCACGGTGGAGGTCAGCACCGACGGCTCGGGCTCGTACGCCGCGGCCCCCGGCGGGGGCGGGCGCGGCCTCGCGGGGCTCCGCGAACGGGTCGGCGTGCTCGGCGGCGAGTTCAGCGCGGGACGGCGGGTGGGTGGCGGCTTCGTCGTGCGGGCCCGCATTCCCACCGGGAGCCCGTCGTGACCGCGCCGGTCCGGGTGCTGGTCTGCGACGACCAGGCGCTGATTCGCACCGGCTTCGCCACGATCATCGACGCGCAGCCCGACCTCGAGGTCGTCGGCGAGTGCGGGGACGGGCGCGCGGCGGTCGACCTCGCCGGCCGGCTGCACCCGGACGTGGTCGTGATGGACGTACGGATGCCGGTGCTCGACGGGATCGGGGCGACCCGCCTGCTCGCCGGCGCCGGGGTGGCCCACCCCGTCAAGGTGCTCGTGGTGACGACGTTCAACCTCGACGAGTACGTGTACGAGGCGCTGCGCGCGGGAGCGAGCGGGTTCCTACTCAAGGACGCCCCGCCGGCGCAACTGCTGCACGGCATCCGCACGGTCGCGAGCGGGGCCGCGCTGCTGGCGCCCGAGGTGACCCGGCAGCTCGTGGGCAGGTACGCGGCGCGGATCCGTCCCGCCGAGGGCACGCCGCAGAACGTGGGGCTGACCCCGCGCGAACTGGAGGTGTTGCGCCTCATCGCCGACGGCCTGTCCAACGCCGAGATCGCCGCGACGCTGGTGATCAGCCACGAGACCGTCAAGACGTACGTGTCGCGCATCCTCACCAAGCTCGACCTGCGCGACCGGGTGCAGGCGGTGGTCTACGCCTACCGCGCCGGCCTGGTGACCTGAGAGCGCCGGCGGGGCCGCCAGGCAGGCCCTCACGCCCCCTGACGCGGTGAGGCATGGAGAAGACCGAGCAGGCGAGGGCCGGGCGTCGGCCCGCTCCCCCCGTGAGGAGCGGGCCGACCGTAGGCGGGAGGTCCGGCCCCGCTAGGCGGGCTGCTCCGCGTACGGGCGAGTCCGTTCGGCCCACCGCACGACGTACGGCGTCACCAGCCCTCCCGCGACGAACACCCCGCCGAGCAGGAGCCAACCAGGGACTCCCCAGGCGATGCAGAAGAGCGCCAACACGGTGGGGGCGACCACGTTCGCCAGGCCGGCCCCGAACCCGAACAGTCCCATGTACTGCCCCTGGGCGTGGGCGGGAGCGAGGCTGAATCGGAGTTCCAGCGAGCCGGCCGTGTGCCAGAGTTCACCGATCGTGTGGACGATGACGCCGAAGACGATGCCGATGAGCGCAAGGCGCGAGGAGAGTCCTGCCGCTGCGGCCATCGCAGCCATGCCGACGAAGAACGCCACACCCGCACGCCGCATGGCTCTCCCGGCGGTGATGCTGTCAGTCACTCCCCGGCTGGCCCTGATCTGGAGCAGCACCACCAGGGCGGTGTTGACGAATGCTCCCGCGCCGATCAGCCACCGTGGTGCGCTGGTGTGTCCGACGATCCAGAGCGGCAGTGCGAATATCAGCACCTGATGGTGGACCGACATGATGCCGTCGAGCACGGTCACGGCCGCGTACGACCGGTCCTTCAGCACCCCCCAGCGGCTGGCCGTCTGTGGTGCGGGCACGGGCGGCAGCGACGGCAGCGCGGCGATGACGGCGGCGCTGGCCGCGAAGGTGAGCGCATTACCCAGCACCAGGGCCAGGTAGGCCGGACGCGAGTCGTACTGCACTGCGAAGCCGGCGGCCACGGCGGAGCAACTGCCGGCGAGATTCGCGACCGAGCGCAGGTACGCGCGGTATCTGGTGAGATCGGCACCGCCGACTCCGCGAACCAGCGGGCCGCGCGCGGCTCCCCCCGCCGAACGAGCGAGCTCGCTCATGCACAGCGCCACCAGGAACATCCAGAACGACTGTACGAGGACCAGCGCCGCCATCGCCACGCCCTGAATGACGAGCATCCACAGATAGATTTCTCGCGGTCCCCGTCGGTCGGCGAGGTGCCCGACCGGCACGCCGGTCAGGAGGCCAACCGCGGCCGCGATGCCCATTCCGATACCGACCTGCGCCAGGGAAAGCCCGACGACACGGGTGAAGAAAAGCGCGGCGCTGACCATGAAGACGCCGCTGCCGATCATGTTGACGAACGTCGCCAGAGCGAGGATCCGCTGCGGACGCGTATCCGGAATCAACCCCCGCCGGACCAGCATCGACGGCCTTTGCTCCTCCTCATCGGTCGAGTTTCCACCCGATGGATGGCTGTTTTTCTGACCCCGTAAACCCTGCACGGACTTCGGATCCTTCCCCCGTTGATTCGGCTGCGAATTTAGCCAGATCACACGGGGCTGGTAATCAGTAAATCGCTCGATACCGGTGACCACCGGCCCGTGCTAAATTTCTTAGCGTCGGGAAGAGACCGGCAGGTTCAGCCGATCTCCGTCGGCCACGGTCTGCGGTACGGGCATCGCACAGGTCCCGGCGACCTCGCCGCGTGGCGCGGCCCTCCCGCCGACGGACCGGTCAGGATTCGAGAAGGCGCGGCCCGTCACCTGCGGCTAGCGTGGATGACCACGCCGACCACGGTGACGGACGAGAGGAGCGGCACGTACGTGAGCGCTGCGTCGAAAGCCAGCAAGGAGAGCAGCCAGGGCAGGTCCTCCGGGGAGAGCTTCTCCGAGGTCGAGCGCTCCGCCATCAAGGACCGCGCGGCGGAGTTGAAGGCGGAGGCTCGCCGCAGCAAGAGCGCGAACAAGGCGGCGGCCGACGAGAAGGATGTGCTGGCGAAGATCGCCGAGATGGCGCAGCCGGACCGTGCGGTGGCCGAGCGCCTGCACGCCATCGTCGCGGAAACCGCTCCGGAGCTGGCCCCGAAGCTGTGGTACGGCCAGCCCGCCTACGCCCGGGGTGGAAAGGTGGTCTGCTTCTTCCGCAGCGGCCAGGTGGACAAGGAGCGCTACTCGTCGTTCGGGTTCACGGCGGAGGCGAATCTCGATGAGGACCACGGCATGTGGGCAACGTCCTTCGCCGTGACGAAGTTGAGCGAGAAAGGCGAGGCGGCGGTCAAGAAGCTGCTCAACAAGGCCATGCGCGGTTGACCACCTCAGCGAGCGGGCGGGCCACGCGTTGAGTAGGTTGCAGTACCAGTGCGACCGGGCGCGTCACGAGGCCGGCGGCAGCGCGAGCCAGTCCCGCCAGGTGATGTCACGGCCGATGCAGCGGGGCTGCTGGAAGGGCCAGTCGGCGGCGATCCACTGCGGCACCAGCGCGTCGAGCGCACGCTCCGCCTCGCCGCCGACGAGGTCGTCCACCACCCACCAGGAGACCTCCGCGTCCGCGCCGGTGCGCTCGGGCGGGTCGATGTAGACGCAGCCGAGGATCGCCGTCTCCTCCTCATCCAGCAGCGCGTAGTTGAACGACTGGTGCGCGGCGATCTCCTTCTCGTGCCGCAGGAGGTCGATGCGGTCCTCCTCGTACGTCATCGTCTCGCTGGGCCAACCCCAGGCCGGGCCGAAGATCTCCCACAGGCGTTCCCGGGAGCCCATCACGGCGGGGTAGTCGATCGCGGTGTCCGCCTCGCGGATGGGCCGGAGGTGAAGCGCGGTGCCGGGCACGGGCACACGGACGGGGTGGACGAAGTCGTCGGGCAGCCAACTCATGAGGGCCGAGACTACAACCGGCCGGAGGCCTTCGCGACGAACTTTCAGTGGCGGCCGGGCCTCGACGCATCCGCTGCACAACCGCCCAGGAAGCGTCCGGGTGGATTCCTGCTTCGCTGCGCGGTGCCGGCACGGATGCCGGTTTTACCTGCTTCATACGGTGAGCGGTCGGGCTACCTCCAACTTTCCGTGGTCGATCAGCCAGCGGACGGATTCGAGCACGGCGGCCTGCGGTTCGTAGCGCGGCGCGTAGCCGAGCAGGGTTCTGGCCTTCTCGATGCTGAAGCAGTGGCTGCGGTATAGGTGTTCCCAGCTCATCTCGGCGTGCTCCGGCGTCGTGGTCTGACGGAATTCTTCCCAGGTCACCGATTCCAGCGACCCGGTGTGCCCGAACCAGCCGGCGGCCTCGTGGGCGTACCCGCGGACGGTCAGCGCGGTGGGGGCGACGATGCTGAAGTCCTCGCCCGCCGCCGCGTCCCGACGCTCGATTGCTTGCTCGAAGGCCTGGGCGACGTCGGCGGCGTGCACGTGGTGCATCAGCTCGACGCCGCTACCGGGGACCTGCAGCGGACGCCCGGCCGAGAGCGTCTGCCAGACCGCGGGGTCGACGTTGCCCAGCGGGCCGATCGGGTGCCAGCCGGGACCGACGATGTGCCCGGGGTGCAACGACGTGGTCACCAGGCCCCCGGAGTCGGTCTCCTCCTTCAGCATCCGGGCGATGCGGTCCTTCTGGATCCCGTACTCGCCGAACGGGGCGGTGCCCGACGCTTCGGAGATCGGCACGTGGTGACTGGGCCCGTAGCGCCAGACGGACCCACAGTGCAGCAGGTGCCCGGCCCGGCCGCGGAGGCTCCCGACCAGCGCGGTGGCCGACTCCAGGGTGAAGCAGACCAGGTCGACCACGATATCCGGGCGGAGCCCGGCCACCCTGTCGCCGAAGGTGCCCTCACGGTCTTCCCGCTCCCGGTCGGCGACGACCCGGTGCACCTGCTGCCACTCGGGCCCGTCGGCGTAGGGGGTGCTGGTGCCGCGGCTGATGCTCAGTACCTCGTGGCCGGCGCGCACCAGCCGGGGGACGAGGAATGTGCCGATATGGCCACTTCCGCCGATAACGACGACTCGCATGACTGTCCCATCAATGTCCGGGGCCGTGGGGCCGTGTCTTCGGCGTACCGGCCCAGCTCGGGACGGCCGGCGTGCAGCTAGGGTAGAGCTGTCCGCATGGTGGGCCCGGCTGGTCGGGTTGGGCAGGACGAAGGTGAGCCGGCGGTGGCCGTACCCCTCTTCGGTGAGCAGTGCCCGCAGGCCGGCCATGGCGACCCGCCGGGGAGCGCGTTGGTCGTCCGATGCCGGCTGATCTCCCCGGCGGATCGCGGCTGATGGACGGAAGGGCTCATCGCCCCTCGGATGCTGGGGTCCGTGGTAGAAACCCCGCGTGGCGTTCGACGATCTGGCCTACACCGGGACACCGCACGACCGAGTCCCGGGCCGGCGTGCTGACCCCGAGTGGGTTGCCGGCCAGCTCGCCCGCCCCGACGTCCGGCTGGTGCCGATGTGGCGGGACCGCTGCCTTCTCGCCGCCGGCGTCCCGGTCGTCGCGACCGGCGCCCGGGGCCGAGAGATCGCGGCCGCAGCCGACGAGTTGGTGCTGCTCGGCTTGGACGACGGCACGCCCGTCTTCGCCGCCGACGTGAGCGCCGCCGCCGAGCCCGCCGCGCTGCGGTTGTGCGCCGCGCAGACGAGCACCGATCTCCGTACGTTGGCAGCCAGCCAGCCGCACCCGCACGCCGCGACCCTGGCGTACGCCCGCGGTCTGCTCCATTGGAACCGCCACACCCGCTTCTGCGGCGCCTGCGGGTCGCCCGCCCGCAGCGCCCAGGCCGGCCACGTCCGGGTGTGCACCGGCCCGGAGTGCAATCGGCTGCTGTTTCCCCGGATCGAGCCGGCCGTGATCGTGCTGATCGAGATCCCCGGCCCGCAACCGCGTTGCCTGCTGGCCCGGCACCACGGCGCGGGCCCGGACAACTTCTCGTTGCTGGCCGGCTTCGTCGAGATCGGCGAGAGCCTGGAGGGCACGGTACGCCGCGAGGCCGCCGAGGAGGCGGGCGTCGCGGTCGGCCCCGTCACCTACCAGGGCTCCCAGGGATGGCCGTTCCCGTCCGGGATGATGATCGGGTTCATCGGGCAGGCGCTCGACGAGCGGATCGACGTCGACGGTGCGGAGCTGCTCGAAGCGCGCTGGTTCACCCGCGCCGAGGTGGTCGAGCGAATCGTCAACGGCCCCGGCGCGGGGCCTGTCGACTCGATCGGCGGATGGTTGCTGCGCTCCTGGGCCGGACTCGGCGCGGCAGCGGAAGACCGTCCCTGACCCGACCGGACTTCAGCTGTCCGGCTCAATCGCAATGGAACAGCGAAAGAAACCAAGCGTTGATCGCGAACTTTCGTGAGGGGAGTCGGCGCGGGCCGGTGCCCCTGGCGCAGCGGATGCGTTCCTCGACACGGGGCCGGGTGCCGTGGCGGGCTTCCAGCGGTCGCAACGCTCCGGCACCCGGCTTCGCGTCCGGACCGGTGAGCCAGTCGAGGACGGCGTGGCTGGCATGACGTCCGCTACGCGAGGCAACGGGCTCAATCCCCCACCGCATCCCGAGCGGCGTCATCCGCCGCGCGGGAGGCGGCACCTGGGCCCATCTCCGGATCAGATACACCTCGAGGTCACCGCCCTGCTCGCCCACCTTGACGGGCCCGACCCCGGAGCGTCGGAACTCCGCCGGCGAACCAACCGCGTGAGCCTGCTGCGGGGTGGGGTGTTCGTGGCGTGGAGACGGCGGTAACGTAGCGCCCCATCATGCCCGCATCGCCGTCTTGCATCGGGCCTGAGGTCGCCGATCGTATGGAGGATGCCGGAATGTCCACCGGGGAGTCGTTCGCGGTACGCAACGAGCCGAACGGGCGGCCGAGCTTCGAGCAGGCGCTGCGCGGCTACGACAAGAGGCAGGTCGACCGGTACGTCGAACAGGTCGAGGCCGGCACCGCGTCCCTGTCGGCCGAACGGGACCGGGCGCAGTTCCAGCTGCGCAACCACACCCTCCAGTTCCAGCAGCTCCAGGCGGAGCTGACCGAGCTGCGCCAGCGCCCGGCGCAGGTGGACCGGGCGTCCTTCAGGGACCTGGGGCCGGTGGTCGACCAGATCCTCGCACTCGCCGAGAAGCAGGCCGGGCTGATCGCGGAGACCGCCACAGAGCGGGCCGGCGAGTTGCAGGGCGAGGCGGAGCGGGTCCTGGTGGAGGCGCGGGAGCGCGCCGCCCAGACGCTGCACGACCTGGAGGCGGAGCTGTCGGCCCGGCGCGCCGAGCAGGAGAAGGCGTACGAGGAGCGGCGCTCGGCGGCCGAGGCGCAGCTCGCGGACATCCAGGAGCTGGTGGAGCAGCTACGGGTGGACGGCGAGGCCGCCCACGAGCACGCCCAGCAGGAGGCGAAGCGGATCAACGAGCTGACCGCCCAGCAGGTGGAGCAGGCCCGCGTTGCGGCCGAGGCGCTGACCAAGGCGGCCCGTACGCAGATCCAGCAGGAGGTCCAGGCGGCGCGCGCGCAGAGCCAGCAGGAGTTGACCCAGTGGCGGGTCAACGTGGAGCGGGAGATCAACGAGCGGCGGGCGGCGGCCGAGCAGGAGTTGGCCGAGCACCGGGCGGCGGCCGAGCGGGACGTGGCCGGCCAGCTAACCGCCGCGGAGGAGAAGATCGCCACGCTGATCGCCGAGGCGCAGCAGTACTCGACGGAGGTGCGCAAGCGCGCCGACGAGCAGGCGACCGTGCACCAGGAGCAGCTCGCCGCCGTGCAGCAGGAGGTCGGCGGCCAGCGGCAGGCGCTGACCCAGCTGCACGCCGAGCTGGACGGCGCCCAGCAGCAGCTCGCCCGGGTCCGCCAGGAGGGGGCCGCGGTCGAGCACCAGGTCAACCAGTTGCAGCAGCACCTGGGCGAGATCCGGCAGGAGCTGGCGGTCGAGACGAGCCGGCTGGAGGAGGCGCGCCGTTCGGCGGACTCGGTCGAGCAGCACGCCAAGGACGTCCGGGCCCGGGTGCAGCGCGAGGCGAAGCGGGTGGCGGACCTGGCCGCCGCCGCGGTGATGGCCGCCGCGGCCGGGGGCGGCGAGACCGCCGAGTACCCGACGGTGCGGTCCCGCCCGGAGGCGGACCGGCCCGCCGAGGCGGCCGGCCAACAGCCCGCGCCCGAGGTGGCTGCGAGCGCCTGACCTGGCCGCCTCCGACACGTGAGCGGCAGTCGTCCTCGGCCCAGCGGCCGGGATGGCGGGCGGGCATCAGGTCGACCAGCGCGGTGGTACGGACGGGCCCCGGCCGATCGCTGGTGGATCGGCCGGGGCCCGTCGTTCGAAGCCGGGTCAGTCGAGGTCGAACCGGTCGAGCTCCATGACCTTGGTCCAGGCTGCGACGAAGTCGGCCACGAACTTGTCGCGCGCGTCCTGGCTGGCGTAGACCTCCGCGAGGGCCCGTAGCTGGGAGTTGGAGCCGAAGACGAGGTCGACCGCGGTGGCGGTCCACTTCACCTCGTCGGTGCCCAGGTCCCGGATCTCGTACCCGTGCTCCTCGGACTCCGACGCCTTCCACCGGGTGCTCGGGGAGAGCAGGTTGGTGAAGAAGTCGTTGGTGAGCACGCCGGGCCGTTCGGTAAGCACGCCGTGCCGCGTGCCGCCGACGTTGGCCCCGAGCGAGCGCAGGCCGCCGATGAGGACGGTCATCTCGGGCGCGGTCAGGTTGAGCATGTAGGCACGGTCGAGGAGCAGCACCTCCGGCTGGGTCTTCTCGCCGGGACGCAGGTAGTTGCGGAACCCGTCGGCGCGCGGCTCAAGGACCTGGAAGGACTCGGCGTCGGTCTGCTCCGCGGTGGCGTCGGTGCGGCCCGGGCGGAACGGCACGGTCACCTCGACGCCGGCGTCGCGCGCCGCCTTCTCGACGGCGGCCGAGCCGGCCAGCACGATCAGGTCCGCGAGCGAGATCTTCGCGCCGCCGGCGGAGTTGAACTCCCGCTGGATGCCCTCAAGGGTCGTCAGGACCGTCGCGAGCTGCTCGGGCTCGTTGACCTCCCAGCTGCGCTGCGGCTCGAGACGGATCCGCGCGCCGTTGGCGCCGCCGCGCTTGTCGGTGGACCGGAAGCTGGCGGCCGAGGCCCAGGCGGTGGAGACCAACTGGGCGGTCGGGATGCCGGAGTTCAAGATCGTCGCCTTGAGGGCGGCGACGTCGGCGTCACCCACCAGCTCGTGGTCGACGGCCGGCACCGGGTCCTGCCACAGCTGGGGCTCCGCGACCCACGGCCCGAGGAAGCGGCTGACCGGACCCATGTCGCGGTGCAGCAGCTTGTACCAGGCCTTGGCGAACGCCAGCGCGAACTCGTCGGGGTTCTCCAGGAAGCGGCGCGAGATCTTCTCGTACGCCGGGTCGACGCGCAGCGACAGGTCGGTCGTGAGCATCGTCGGCTTGTGCTTCTTCGACGGGTCGTGGGCGTCCGGGATGATCGCCTCGGCGTCCTTGGCGACCCACTGCTTCGCGCCGCCGGGGCTCCTGGTGAGTTCCCACTCGTAGCCGAAGAGGATCTCGAAGAAGCGGTTGCTCCACTGCGTCGGCCGGTCGGTCCACGTCACCTCGAGACCGCTGGTGATCGTGTCACCGCCCTTGCCGCTGCCGTGGGTGCTCAGCCAGCCCAGGCCCTGCGCCTCCAGCGGGGCGCCCTCGGGCTCGGGGCCCACGTGGTCGTCGGCGACGCCGGCGCCGTGGGTCTTGCCGAAGGTGTGTCCGCCGGCGATGAGTGCGACGGTCTCCTCGTCGTTCATCGCCATCCGGGCGAAGGTCTCCCGGATGAAGTGCGCCGCCGCGAGCGGGTCCGCGTTGCCACGGGGGCCCTCCGGGTTGACGTAGATGAGACCCATCTCGGTCGCCCCGACGCCGGCCGCCATCTCCTTCTCGGAGGCGTAGCGCTCGTCGCCGAGCCAGGTGTCCTCCGGACCCCAGAAGATCTCCTCGGGCTCCCAGACGTCCTCCCGGCCGAAGCCGAAGCCGAAGGTCTTGAAGCCCATCGACTCCAGGGCGACGTTGCCGGCGAGCACGAGCAGGTCGGCCCACGAGATCTTCTGGCCGTACTTCTGCTTGACCGGCCAGAGCAGCCGGCGGGCCTTGTCGAGGTTGGCGTTGTCCGGCCAGCTGTTGAGCGGGGCGAACCGTTGACCGCCGTCACCGGCGCCGCCGCGACCGTCCTCGATGCGGTAGGTGCCCGCGGCGTGCCAGCTCATCCGGATCATCAGGCCGCCGTAGTGACCGAAGTCGGCCGGCCACCAGTCCTGCGAGGTGGTGAGGGCCTTGGTGATGTCCTGCTTGATGGCCTCGACGTCGAGCTTGGCGACCTCCCTGGCGTAGCTGAAGCCCTCCCCCAGCGGGTTGCCCTTGGACGAGTGGGCATGCAACACCGAGAGGTCGAGCTGGTTGGGCCACCAGTCCCGGTTGGAGCGCGGACGCCCTCCGGTCTTCGGCGTCGGCGAGTCGATCGCCGGGTTCTCGCTCTCGCTGCCGTGCGCGGTCACGGAGTCGTGCGCGACCGGGCAGCCGGCCGCCTCCTTCTTGTCCACGCCCTGCGCGCTGGAGGGGGCGTTGTCCTGGATGTCGCTCATCTGCATCCTTCCGAACTGGCGGATCACTGGGAGTTGCGTTCGGTCGCACAGCCGGGGCAGGTGCCCCAGTAGACGACCTCCGCCTCGTCGACCGCGAAGCCGTGGTCGTCCGAGGCGGTGAGACAGGGAGCATGGCCGACAGCGCAGTCGACGTCGGCGATCGCGCCGCAGGAGCGGCACACGACATGATGGTGGTTGTCCCCCACCCTGGACTCGTACCGGGCGATCGCACCGGCAGGCTGGATGCGCCGCACCAGACCGGCGTCGGTGAGCGCCCGCAACACGTCATACACCGCCTGGTGGGAAACCGTGGGCTGATCCGCCCGTACCAGCGCGATCACCGTGTCGGTGTCGACATGCGAATGGTCACGCAGCGCTGCGAGCACCGCCAACCGGGGCCGGGTCACACGCAACGAGACCGCGCGCAGCTGAGCCTCGAAGTCGGACGGCACATGATGACCATAGTCCACTCTTCTGGAACGAATCAATTTTCACCCAGGTTCGGTCCGCGCATCTTCGACGCAGAGAGCCGGCCGACCAGCCGGTAGAGTCCCCGCCTCGGCCCGCCGACCAGCCGGCCTCCAGTGACCCTGCCGGGTGGCGGTGTGGAGTGGCGGATCAGCCGGCCGAAACACCCCGGCGTGGTCGGGGTCGACCGGCCGCCACCCGCGCCGGTGATCTTTCTGTCGGCACGGGCTGTTACGGTCGCGCCGCCGCTGAACCAGTCGAGCCGGAGGTTGGCGTGATCAGGTCCCATCTGTCGTCGTTCACCGGGCTGCCCGTGCTGCCCTTCACCCCCGGGATGGTGCTGCCCGAAGATCCGTCGGCGGTCGCCTGGCGGCTGGAGGTGGAGGACTTCGAGGCCGACCCGGAGGAGTTCGCCGCCCTGGTCACGGCCCTGCGCGCCGAGGTGCCCGCCGACGCGGTCCGCGCCCTGGTGATCGGCGAGTGGGGCTCGGCGTACGAGGAGGCGCCGCCGATCGACCTGCTGGTCGACGCGGCACAGCAGTGGACGTCGCTGCGGGCGATCTTCCTCGCCGACCTGGTCAGCGAGCAGTGCGAGATCTCCTGGCTCAGGCACGGCGACATCACCCCGCTGCTGGCGGCGTACCCGTCGCTGGAGGTGCTGTGGGTGCGCGGCGCCAACGAGCTGCGCCTCGACCCGGTGCGGCACACCGGGCTGCGGGAGCTGGTCTTCCAGACCGGCGGGCTGCCCGGGTCGGTGACCCGCGCGGTCGGCGGCTGCGACCTGCCCGCGTTGGAGCGCCTCGAGCTGTGGCTCGGCCGGCAGGACTACGGCGGCGACACGACCGTGGACGACCTGGCCGAGGTGCTGGCCGGCACGCGGCTGCCGGCGCTACGCCACCTCGCGGTGAGCAACGACGCGTTCGCCGACCTGACCGCGCGGGCCGTCGCCGCCGCGCCGGTGGTCCGCCAACTGGAGGTCCTCGACCTGTCCAAGGGGGTGTTCACCGACGCCGGCGCGGAGGCGCTGCTGGCCGGGCAGCCGCTGACCCACCTGCGCCGCCTCGACCTGCACCACCACTTCCTCTCCGAATCCACGCGCGAGCGGATCGCCGCCGCCCTGCCGGGCGTCGAGGTCGACCTGTCGGACCCGCAGACCGTCGAGACGTACAACGGCCGCGAGTACCGCTTCACCGCGGTCGGGGAGTGAGCGGAACATGACCGTCGGATCCCACGCCGACTCCTTCGCCGGTCGCACGGTCGTCGAGGTACCCGCCGACGGCCCGCTGCCCGACGCCGACGGCCCCACGGCCTGGCGGATCGCCGCGCACGACTGGGACAACAGCACCGACCACAAGCTCAACCCCCAGTTCCGCGACGCGTTCGAGCGGTTCGTCGACCGGGCGGGCGAGTCGGTGGAGGCCCTGGTGATCGGCTCCTGGGGATACGCCGCGTTCAACGAGGCCCCGATCGTCCAGCTCTGCGAGGCCGCGCCGCGCCTGCCCCACCTGAAGGCCCTCTTCCTCGGCGACATCGTCGCCGAGGAGTGCGAGATCTCCTGGATGCGGGTGGGCGACGTCAGTCCGCTGCTGACCGCCTACCCCGGCCTGGAGGTGCTGCGGGTACGCGGCGGGGAGGACTTCCGGTTCTCGCCGGTGCGCCACGAGCGGCTGCGCCGGCTGGAGGTGCAGAGCGGCGGGCTGCGCCCCGCCTTCGTCCGGGCGGTGCTCGACTCCGAGCTGCCCGCCCTGGACGAGCTGGAGCTGTGGCTCGGCACCCCCGACTACGGCGGCGACACAGGCGTGGCGGACCTGGCCCCGCTGCTGGCCGGGGAGCGGTTCCCCGCGCTGCGGCGGCTCGGGCTGTGCAACTCCGAGATCGCCGACGACATCGCCGAGGCCCTGGCCGCCGCGCCGGTGGTGAAACGGCTGGAGGCGCTGGACCTGTCGCTGGGCACCCTCGGTGACCGGGGGGCCCTCGCCCTGGCCGGCGGGCAGCCGCTGACCCACCTCGCCAAGCTGGACCTGAGCCACCACTACGCCTCCGAGGAGACCGTCGCGGCGGTGAAGGCGGCCCTGCCGGGCGTGTGGGTGGACCTGTCCGACCCGCAGGAGGAGGAAGAGTACGACGACGAGACGTACCGGTACACGGCGGTGTCGGAGTGACATGCGGCTGACCGTCGTCGGCAACCCCGACAACCGGCGCGTCGGCCTGTTCACCCGGGCCGTGCTGGCCGCCGGCCTGCCCCGGCCTGCGGTGCTGCCCTGGGTCGACGTGCTCACCGGCGCGGCACCGCCGCCGGCGGGCGCACTGGTGCGCGTCGACTCCCCCGGCGAGGACCCGGAGGTGGACCGGCTGCTGCGTCGGGCAGGCGGCCCGGCCCGGCACGGCGAACTGATCGGCCTCGCCGACACGTACGCGGGGCTGGTCGGCGGCCTCGGCCGGGTCGCCGCCGGCGGCGCGGAGCTGCTCAACGACCCGGCCGACGTGGCCGCGCTGTGCGACAAGCGCCGCTGCCACGCCCTGCTGTCCGCCGCCGGGGTTGCGGTGCCGGGCGCGCTGCCCCCGGTCGACGGGTACGCGGGCCTGCGCGCGGCGATGGCGGAGGCGGGCTGGGCGCGGGTGTTCGTCAAGCCCGCGCACGGCTCGTCGGCGGCGGGGGTGATCGCCCTCGCGGTCGGTCCCGGCCGGATCCGGGCGGTCACCCCGATCGAGGTGGCCCCGGACGGCCTGTTCAACTCGCTGAAGGTACGCCACTACGACGACGAGGCCACCGTCGCCGCGCTCGTCGACCGGCTCGCCCCGGAGGGGCTGCACGTGGAGCGGTGGCTGCCCAAGGCGGGGCTCGGCGACCGGGTCGTCGACCTGCGGGTGGTGGTGGTCGCCGGCCGGCCCAGCCACGCGGTGGTGCGCGCCGCCCGGGGGCCGATGACGAACCTGCACCTGGGCAACGCACGCGGCGACCTGGCCGAGCTGCGGGACGCCGCCGGGCCCGCGGCGTGGTCGGCGGCGATGGAGACCTGCGAGCGGGCCGCGGCGTGCTTCCCGCGCAGCCTGCACGTCGGCGTGGACCTGATGTTCCTGCTCGGCTGGCGGCGGCACGCGGTGGCGGAGGTCAACGCGTTCGGGGACCTCCTGCCCGGGGTCTTGGTCGACGGCCGGGACACCTACGCCGAGCAGGTGCACGCCCTGACCAGCGGCCGGTGGGACCGTTGGCGGGCGGCCGGGGCGCGGGCCGGGCAGCCGGTGGGGCAGCCGGGCCCGGCCGGGCGGGAGGTGGTCGCGTGCGGAGCCTGATCGGCGGTCACGACATCTGCCTGGTCACCCTGGACACGCTGCGCTGGGACGTGGCCGACGCGCTGGCCGCAGCCGGGCGCACCCCGCAGCTCGCGCGGGCGCTGCCGGGCGGCCGGTGGGAGCGCCGGCACTCCCCCGCCAGCTTCACCTACGCCGCGCACCACGCGTTCTTCGCCGGCTTCCTGCCCACCCCGGTCACCCCGGGCCGGCACGAGCGGCTGTACGCGGCGGCGTTCCCCGGCAGTGAGACCGCAGGCTCCGACACCTGGGTGTTCGACGCTCCGGACCTGCCGACCGCCCTCGCCGGGGAGGATTACCACACCCTCTGCCTGGGCGGGGTGGGGTTCTTCAACCGGCGCAGCCCGCTCGGGGCGGTGCTGCCCGGCCTGTTCGCCGAGGCGCACTGGGAGCCGGAGTTCGGGGTCACCTCCCCCACCTGCCTGGACGCTCAGCTCGACCGGCTGGCCGAGGTGCTGCCCCGGGTCCCCGCGCGCCAACCGCTTTTCACGTTCCTCAACGTCGCGGCGCTGCACCAGCCCAACCGGCACTACGTCCCCGGCGCCGAGCACGACGACCGCGCCAGCCACGCCGCCGCCCTGGAGTACGTCGACAGCCGCCTCGGCCGACTGTTCGCCCTGCTCACCGGGCGCAGCCGGCCGGTGTTCACGATCATCTGCTCCGACCACGGCACGGCGTACGGGGAGGACGGCCACACCGGCCACCGGATCGGCCACGACGTGGTGTGGACGGTCCCGTACGCCCACTTCATCCTGCAACCGGGAGAATGGTGACCAGCACCGACACGGGCCTCGACGGCTCGCCGTACCAGCAGTACCTGTACGCGTACCCGCACAAGACCTCGTACCGGGCGCTGCGGCCCCGGCCACCGCTGGCCGACGTGTGGCGGGCCGAGGCACGCGACGCGCTCTTCCTCTACGTCCACCTGCCGTTCTGCGAGATGCGGTGCGGATTCTGCAACCTGTTCACCCGGGCCAACGCCCCCGCCGAGCAGGTCACCGCGTACCTGCGGCAGCTACGCCGGCAGGCCCAGCGGGTGGCTGACGCGCTCGGCGGCGACGCCGGGTACGCCCGCACGGCCCTCGGCGGCGGCACGCCGACCTACCTGACCGCCGACGAGCTGACCGAGCTGTTCGACATCGCCACGTCCACGCTCGGGGCGCGGCTGCCCGGCGTACCGCTGTCGGTGGAGACGTCGCCGGCCACCGCGACGCCGGACCGGCTCGCGGTGCTCGCCGCGCACGGCACCACCAGGGTGAGCATGGGGGTGCAGAGCTTCCTCGACGTCGAGGCCCGCGCCGCCGGCCGGCCACAGCGCCGCACGGAGGTGGAGGCCGCCCTCGGCGCGATCCGCGACGCGCGGATCCCGGTGCTCAACGTCGACCTGATCTACGGCATCGACGGGCAGACCGCCGGCACCTGGCGGCAGAGCCTGGACGCGGCCCTCGCGTGGCGGCCGGAGGAGCTGTACCTCTACCCGCTCTACGTGCGACCGCTGACCGGGCTGGGCCGGCGGGCGCACGGCCGGGCGGACTGGGACGCGCAGCGGCTCGCCCTGTACGAGCAGGCGGTGGACGCCCTCGGCGCGGCCGGGTACCGCCAGGAGTCGATGCGGCAGTTCCGCCGGGCCGACGTGCCGGCGCCGGACGGCCCGGACTACTGCTGCCAGGACGACGGGATGGTGGGGCTGGGCTGCGGCGCGCGCTCCTACACCACGGGCCTGCACTACTCGTTCGACTACGCGGTGAGCGTGTCCGAGGTGCGGGTGGTGCTCGACGACTACCTGGCCCGGCCGGCCGACGACTTCCGGTTCGCCGAGTTCGGGTTCACCCTCGACGACGCCGAGCAGCGCCGCCGCTGGCTGCTCAAGTCGCTGCTGCGTGCCGAGGGGGTGGACCCGGTCGCCTACCGGGCCCGGTTCGGCCGCCCGCCCGGCGAGGACTTCCCCGAGCTGGGGCGGCTGGTGGACCGGGGCTGGGCCGCCGACGGCGGGCTGCGGCTCACCCCGGCGGGGCTGGCCCGCTCCGACGCGGTCGGCCCGTGGCTGACCTCCGCGCAGGTGCGCAGCGCGATGACCGGGTACGTGCCGCGGTGAACCCGGCCGGTCAGCGTGGCGGGGCGACGGGCCTGGCGATCCTCTACCGGGGGCCCCTGGCGAGCTGCAACTACGACTGCCCGTACTGCCCGTTCGCGAAGCGGCGCGACCCGCCGGAGCTGCTGGCCGAGGACCGGGCGGCGCTCGCCCGGTTCACCGGCTGGGTGGCCACCAGCACCGACGTGCGGCTGTCGGTGCTGTTCACCCCGTGGGGCGAGGGGCTGACCCGCCGCTGGTACCGGGACGCCATGGTGACGCTGTCGCACCTGCCGCACGTCGACCGGGTGGTCATCCAGACCAACCTGGCCGCCCGGGTGGACTGGCTGGCCGACGCCGACCCGGCCCGGGCGGCGCTGTGGACGACGTACCACCCGGGGCAGGTCACCCGGGAACGTTTCCTGGCCCGCTGCGCGCGGCTGGCGGAGCTGGGGGTCCGGTTCTCCGTCGGGGTGGTCGGCCTGCCGGAGCACCTCGACGAGGCGCGGGCCCTGCGCGCCGCGCTGCCGCCCGAGGTGTACCTGTGGGTGAACGCCGCCGAGGGCCGCCGCTACGACGCCGCCGAGGAGGCGACCTGGACGGCGCTGGACCCGCTGTTCGGCTACAGCGTGCGCCCGCACCTGTCCCTGGACCGGCCGTGCCACGCCGGGGAGACGGCGATCTCCGTGCTCGGCGACGGCACGGTGCGCCGCTGCCACTTCGTCCAGGAGCCGATCGGCAACCTGTACGACGGGTCGTGGCGGGCCGCGCTGCGCCCCCGCACGTGCGTCAACGCGGTCTGCGACTGCCACATCGGGTACGTCCACCTCAAGCCGCTCGGGCTGCGCGACGTGTTCGCCGGCAGGCTGCTGGAACGCATCCCGGCCGCCTGGCCGCCCGGCTGACCCCAGTCCCGCCGACGGGCCTGACCGCGCCCCGCGCCGCTGGACGTACTCCCCGTTCGTGGCTCTCCATGATCATCTGCTGTTACTGGAGAACTCGCCCGGCGTGTCGTCTCACAAATCGACAGACGATCACGGCGGGGCGCGGCTGACGACCAGCCGGGCCAGGGTCAGCGTCCGGGGGCCGCCTCCCGGACCACGGCGGCTCCCCCGGCCGGCACCTCCACGGCGGTGTCGATTGCCGCGCCGGTGAGCAACTCCACCCCGGCGGCCGGCACCCGGCGCGGGCGGTCGGTGTGGTTGAGCAGGAACAGCCAGCTCCCCCGGGCGGAGCGGCGGCGGACCGCCTCCACCCCGGCGGGGGCGGCCGGGCAGGTCGGGGCCGCGCCGGCGGCGAGGGCGGCGTCGGTGAGCAGCCGGCCGTAGGTCTCGTCGTCGGGGCGGGTGGAGACGTACCAGGCGGTGCCGGCCCCGTACCGGTGGCGGGTCACGGCCGGCTGCCCGGCGAGCACCCCGCCCGCGTACGCCCGGACCGGCTCGGCCCCGGCGAGCCGGACCGTCTCGGTCCAGATCCGGCCGGTCCCGCCCCCGGTCAGGGGGAGCTCGTCGTCGTCGGCGAGGGGGTGGAACTCCTCCACCCGGACGCCGAGGACGTCGCGGAACGCCCCGGGGTAGCCGCCGGTGCGGACCCGGGCGTGCTCGTCGGCGACCCCGCTGAGCCAGGTCACCACGAGGTGGCCGCCGCCGTGGACGTACGCCCGGACCCACTCGGCGGTGGCGTCGGAGGCCAGGTAGAGGGCGGGAAGGACGAGCAGCCCGTACCCGTCGAGGTGATCGCCGGGCAGGACCACGTCGCAGCCGAAGCCGGCCCGCCACAGCGCCCGGTGCGCCGCCGCCACCTCCCGGTGGTGGTTGAGCCGCTGCGAGGGCAGGCCGGGGTGTTGCAGGGCCCAGCCGCAGGCGGCGTCCCAGCCGATCGCCACGGACGCCTCGACGGTCGCGCCGTCGGCCTCGGCGACCCGCTCCAGGGCCTCGCCGAGGGCGACGGCCTCCCGGAACACCCGGCTGTCCGGGCCGGCGTGCGGCACGAGGGCGGAGTGGAAGCGTTCCGCCCCGCCGGCCGGGGCCCGCCACTGGAAGTACATCGCGCCGCGCGAGCCCCGGGCGACGTGGGCGAGGCTGTGCCGGGCCATCCTGCCGGGCTCCTTGGTGTGCATCCGCCCGGCGGTGTAGATCAGGTTCGGGGCGCTCTCCATGAGCAGCCACGCCGCGCCCCCGGCGGCGTCACCGGGCGATCGGCCGCCCGCGCCCCCGTCAGCGGTCGCGCCGGGGCCGGTGACCGTCCGAAGCCGGGCGCCGTGCCGGGCCCAGCCCCGGGCCAGGTCCGCCGCCAGGGCGGTCTGCTCCTCCGCGCCGCCGTCCACGGCGGACGGATAGTGGTCGACGGCCACCAGGTCCACCTCGGCGGCCCAGCGGGCGTGGTCCACCGGCACCCAGTCGCCGAGGACGTAGTTGGTGGTGACCGGCACCGCCGGGTTCGCCGCCCGCAGCAGGTCGCGCTGCTCGGCGTACGCCTCCAGCAGGGTGTCGGACCAGAACCGGCGGAAGTCGAGCAGTTGCCCGGGGTTGGCCAGGTACTGGGTGGCCCGGGGAGTGCTGACCTGCGCCCAGTCGGAGTAGTGCTGGCTCCAGAAGCTGGTGGCCCAGGCGGCGTTGAGCGTGTCGAGGTCGCCGTGGCGGGCGGCCAGCCAGCGCCGGAACGCCGTCGCGGTGTGCTCGCAGTGGCAGGTGGTGCCGTACTCGTTGTGCACGTGCCACAGGGCCAGCGCCGGGTGGTGGGCGTAGCGGTCGGCGAGGACGGCGGCGATCCGGCGGGCCGCGCCCCGGTACGCGGGCGCGGCGGCGCAGTAGGTGTCCCGGCTGCCGTGGTGCAGCCGTACCCCGTCGGCGGTCACCGGCAGCGCGCCCGGGTGGGCCAGCGAGAACCAGGGCGGCGGCGAGGCGGTCGGGGTGGCCAGGGCGGCGGCGATGCCGTGCTCGCCCAGCAGGTCCAACGCCCGGTCGAGCCAGTCGAAGTCGTACCGGGCGGGGGCGGGTTCGAGGCGGGACCAGGCGAACACGCCGACCGTGACGAGGTTGACCCGGGCCCGGCGCATGAGGTCGACGTCCTCCCGCCACACCCGCTCGGGCCACTGCTCGGGGTTCCAGTCCCCGCCGTAGCGCAGCCGGCCCTCGTCCCACATGTCGTACGGTCCGTTCACCGGTTCAGCCCTTCACGGCGCCGGTGATGACGCCCTTGGTGAAGTGCCGCTGCACGAACGGGTAGACGATCACCGCCGGGACGACGGTCACCACCACCACGGCCATCTTCACCGCCAGGGTCGGCGGGTACGCCGTGACGCCGGGCAGGCTGATCGAGGCGCCCGAGACGTTCGGCGACTGGCCGGCCAGGATGTAGCTCTGCAACACCCGCTGGATCGGGAACTTGTCGTTGTCGTCGATGTAGAGCACCGAGTTGAAGTAGGCGTTCCAGTAGCCGACCGCGTAGAACAGGCCGACCACCGCGATCACCGCCTTCGACAGCGGCAGCATGATCCGGGTGAGGATGCGGAACTCGCCCGCCCCGTCGATGCGGGCGCTGTCCAGCAGTTCGCCGGGCACGTTCATGAAGAACGCCCGGACGACCACGAGGTTGAACACGCTGATCGCGCTGGGCAGGATCAGCGACCAGATGCTGTCCTTGAGCCCCAGGCCGGTGACCACCAGGTAGCTGGGCACCAGGCCGGGGAAGATGAGGAAGGTCAGCAGGAAGAAGAACAGCAGCCCCCGGTGCCCGACCGAGCCGGGCCGGGCCAGCCCGTACGCGGCGAGGACGGTGAGCACCAGGCTGACCGTCGTGCCGAGCACGGTGACCAGGGTGCTGATCCAGACGGCCCGGGTGATCTGACCGCCGTTGAAGATGGTGAGGTACGCCGACAGGTCGATCTCCCGGGGCACCATCACCATGCCGCCGGCCGCGTCGATCGTGTCCCGGGAGGCGAGGCTGGTCACCAGCACCGCCCACAGGGGCACGAGCACGGCCGCGACGAGCAGGGCGAGCATGACGCCCTTGCCGAGGACGCCGACCGGAGACGGCGGCTCCTCCCACGGGGCCCGCCGGGCGCCCCGCCGCCGGGTGCGCGGCGGGCCGCCCACCGGTGGACCCGCCGGCACCGGCCCGACGCCACTGAGCTGTGTGGTCATGACTTGGAGTACACCCCCTGCTCGCCGAGTCTGTGCGCGATCTTGTTGGCCGTGACGATGAGGAGCAGCCCGACCACGGCCTTGAACAGCCCGGCAGCGGCGCCGAGCCCCCACTGCTGGGTGGCGATGGCCTGGTAATAGACGAACGTGTCGAGCACCTCCGCGGCGTCCCGGCCGACCGCCTCCCGCTGGAGGATGAACTGCTCGAAGCCGACCGACAGCGCGTCGCCCAGCCGCATGATGAGCAGCAGCACGATCACCGGGCGCAGGCCGGGCAGGGTGATGTGCCACAGCCGCCGCCACCGACCGGCCCCGTCGGCAGCCGCCGCCTCGTACAGGTTGGAATCGATCGCGGACAGCGCGGCCAGGAAGACGATCGCGCCCCAGCCGACGTCCTTCCACACCGACTCCGCGGTGACCAGCACGATGAAGGTGTCCGGGTTGGTCATGACGTTCCACGGTTGCAGGCCGGCCTCGCGCATCTCCTGGGCCAGCAGGCCGGCCCCTCCGAGCATCTGCACGAAGAACGTCACCACCAGCACCCAGCTGAAGAAGTGCGGCAGGTAGACGACGCTCTGCACGAAGCCGCGCACCCGGCCGGAGACCAGGCTGTTGAGCAGGATCGCCAGCAGGATCGGCAGCGGGAAGAAGAACACGATCTGGAACGCGGTGATGGTGAGGGTGTTGCGCACGGCGTCCCAGAACAGCGGGTCGGAGAACAGGGCCTCGAAGTTGCCGAAGCCGATCCACTCGCTGTACAGGAACGCCTCGACCGGGTCGTCGCCGACGAACGGGTTGTAGTCCTGGAAGGCGATGATGTTGCCGAGCGTGGGCAGGTAGTGGAAGACCAGCAGCAGCGCGGCGGCCGGCGCGGTCATCGCCAGCAGCGGCCAGTCCCGGCGCAGGCGGGCCCGCAGGGAGGCCCGGGGCCGGGGCCGAGCGGGACGCCGGGGTTCCCGCCGCCCGGGGGGCGGGGCCTCGCCGGCCGCCGCCGGCGCGTCGACCGCGCCGGCGGTACCCGGGCCGCTCATCGGCCGTTGTCGGCGAGCGCCTTCTCGAAGAACGCGCGCCCCTCCTCGCCCCCGGAGGCGAGGAACTCCTTCGTCACCTGGTCGAGGTCGCCGATCGGGCGGCGGCCGCGCAGGATGTCCCGGATCTTGTCCTCCGTCGGCTGGATGATCTTCGACCAGTTGGCGGGCAACTCCAGCTTGATCCCGGCGAACAGGTCCTTCTCCAGCAGGCCGATGTTCTTCTTGTAGTAGTCGAGGTAGGCCTGGACGAAGTTCGGGGTGTCGCCGCTGCGGACCTTCACCGGTACCCGGCCGCCGATGTGGGTGTACTGGGCGCCCAGTTCCTTGCGGCCCAGTTCGGTCGGGATCGGGCTGCCGTCGGCCGCGCGGGTGAAGTGCTTGCCCTCCACGCCGTACTCGCGCAGCTCGAACTCGCGGCTGCCGAACGGCGCGGCGCACCAGTTGAGCACCCGCAGCAGCTCGTCGACCCGGGCGGCGCCGAGGCCCTTCTTGAGGAAGGTGAAGAAGACCGGCTTCTCGCTGCCCCAGATGACGGCCTGACCGCCGGACACCCCGAACACCGGCAGCGGTTGCATGTCGAAGCTCGCCAGCACCTTGGACTGCTCGCCCTGCATGCCCTGCCAGGCGCCGAGCCCGTCCTGGAACATCAGGATCTTGCCGGCCTTGAAGAGCTGCTTCTCGTCGGCGCCCTTGCTGGAGACCGTGTCGGGGTGCACCAGCCCGTCGGAGAACAGCTTGGCGGTGAACTCCAGCGCGGCGCGGTAGGCCGGGTTCTCGAACTTGTGCTCCAGACCGCCGCCGGGCTTCTTGCGCCAGGTCTGCTGGCAGCCGAAGAACTGCTGGACCATGTCGAAGACGCTGCCGAAGGCCCAGACCCCCTTGCCGGGGTCGGTGAGCTTCTTCCCCAGCTCGTACAGCTCGTCGGGGGAGGTCGGGGCGGCCAGGCCCGCCTTGTCGACCAGGTCCTTGCGGTGGAACAGCGCCCAGGCGAACGGGCCGTCGGTGGGGAACGGCACGGCGTACAGCCGCCCGCCCCAGACCGAGTACTCCCACGCGCCGGTGGGCAGCGCGGCGAGGTACGGGTACTTCGCGGCGGCGTCGCCCTTGAGGTGGTCGGTCAGGTCCTCGAACAGCGCCTTGACCGCGTCGGAGAACCGGGCGACCTTGTCGACCTCCCAGTTCGGCACGCTGAGCAGGTCGGGCACGTCCCGGGCGCCGAGCATGGCGTTGAGCTTGTCGGCGTACGTGGTGCCGTCCTGCAGGCTCGGGTTCACGTCGACGCCCAGCTTGCCGTTGACCGCCGCCAGGTAGGAGTTGTTGCCCAGGGTCGGCGGGGTGGGGCCCCACCAGGGGCTCATGGAGCGGATCGCCCCGCCGCCCCTGCCGGGCTGCTCGGTGACCGCGTCGACGAGCTGCTGGGGGTACTTGAGGTAGCCCTCGGGGATCGCCCCCTCCCCCGGGATGTCCGGCTTGAGCACCTCGGCCGACTTGTAGGTGGGCAGCACGGACCGGATGGCGTCGGCCTTGGTGGCGCTGCCCTTGCTGCCGGCTTCCTTGCTGCAGCCGGCGAGGGTGGCGCCGCCCATCGTCGCGGCGGTGCCGAGACCGAGCAGACGCAGCATGGTCCGGCGATCGGTGGATGCGCCTGGCAGGGACGGCTTCACGGCGCACTCCCTTCATCTGACAGGCGGGGCTTGCGGAGCACGAGCGCCCGGCTAGGATTAGTTGGGGTACTAGCCGAACAAACTAATCGACGGTGATCCGACCCACAAGGGAGCGGCGCCCGCGCCATCGGCGAGGCCCTGGGTCGTCCGGTGGGGCGCCGGGGTGCGCGATGATGGACGCGCGAACCGACCGGGATCGCACCGGCAGCGCAGGGAGCGGGCAGATCTTGATCAGCAGGCAGAACGACCCGCAGCCGACCGACCTCGGCGACGTGCGGGTCGCCAACCGGGCCGTGGTGCTGCGACACGTCCGGGTGCATGCCCCCTGCTCCCGGGCCGACATCGCGGCGCACACCGGGCTCAACAAGGCCACCGTCTCCAGCCTGGTCACCGAGCTGATCGACCGCCGGCTGCTGCGCGAGACCGGGCTGACCGAGCACCGGGTCGGACGGCCGGCCACCATGCTCGTGCTCGACGGCGAGCCGTACGCCGCCCTGGGTCTGGAGATCGGCGTCGACGAGCTGGTGGCGGTCGCGGTCGACCTCGGCGGCAACCGGCTGCTCACCTGGCGGCGCGCCTTCCCCGCCCCCTCGTCCCCGCCGGACGAGACGGTCCGCGCCCTCGCCGCGCTGGCCCGCCGGGCCGTCGCCCGGGTCACCGGCCAGGGGCGGGCCGTGCTCGGCCTCACCGTCGGCGTTCCCGGCCTGGTCGACACGGCCGGTTGCGTGCCGCTGTCGCCCGCGCTCGGCTGGCGCGACGTCCCCCTCGCCGCCGCGCTGCGCGCCGCGCTGCGCGACCCGGAGTTCACCGTCACGGCGGACAACGAGGCGAACCTCGCCGCCCTGGCCGAGCAGCGGCACGGCGCCCACGCCGGGGCGGCCAACCTGGTCCACCTCACCGGGGGCGCCGGGATCGGCGCCGGGGTGATCGCCGACGGTCGGCTGCTGCGCGGCGGGCGGGGCTTCGCCGGCGAGATCGGGCACCTGAGCCTCGACCCGGCCGGCCCCGCCTGCGCCTGCGGGCAGGCCGGCTGCCTGGAGGCGCTGACCGGGCTGCCCGCGGTGGTGCGCCGGCTGCTGCCCGACACCGCCGAGGACGGGCCGGTCACCGACTTCCTGCCGGAACTCGACCGGATCCGGGCCCTCGCCGGGCAGGACGACCCGACCGTGCGGGCCGGGCTGGCCGAGATCGGCCGCCACCTCGGGCACGGGGTGGCGCTGCTGGCCAACCTGGTCAATCCCGAGGCGGTTCTGGTCGGGGGCCACTACGCGGCGCTGGGGCCGTGGCTGCTGCCCGCGGCCCGGGCCGAACTCGCCGCCCGGACCCTCGCGCCCCAGGCGGGCGGGTGCCGGCTGGAGGCGTCGACCCTGGGCGGGGCGGCGACCGCGCTCGGGGGCGCGACCGCCGCGCTGGCCACCGTCGAGAGTGGCCGGCTGCCCACCCGCTGAGCGGGGCGAGACCTGGCGGCGACCGCGATCCACGGCCGCCAGCCCTTGACCGCGTCGCCCCGATGGTGCCAACCTCGGAGCAGCCGTCCCGTCCGGGCAGTCGGGGCGGCTTGTTTTCGCAGGTTGTCGAAGCGCTTCGCCGCATCCGGGTCGACAGCCGCACACCACCACCGCGATGCCGCTCGTCACGACGGCCGTCGAAGCGCTTCGACCCGCCGACCGGGCGACCGCCTGCCCATGGAAGGTATCCGATCCGCCATGACCGACAGCATCGGCCGGACCCCCGGCCCGTCCCCCGACGCACGCGTCGACGGCCTGCTGGCCCGGCTCACCCTGTCCGAGAAGATCGGGCTGCTGCACCAGTGGCAGGCGCCGGTCGAGCGGCTCGGCCTGCGGCCGTTCCGCACCGGCACCGAGGCGCTGCACGGGGTGGCGTGGCTCGGGACGGCCACGGTCTTTCCCCAGGTGATCGGGCTGGCCAGCAGCTGGAACGCCGAACTGGTGCGGGCCGTCGGCGCCGCCGTCGGCGACGAGGTGCGCGCCAAGCACCACGCCGACCCCGGACGGGTCGGCCTCAACGTCTGGGCGCCCGTGGTCAACCCGCTGCGCGACCCCCGCTGGGGACGCAACGAGGAGGGCTGGTCGGAGGACCCGGGGCTGACCGGGCGGCTCGCCACCGCGTACGCCACCGGCCTGCGCGGCCGGCACCCGGACCGGCTGCGCACCGCGCCGACGCTCAAGCACTTCCTGGGCTACAACAACGAGACCGACCGGGCCACCACCTCCAGCGACCTGCCGCCACGGGTGTTGCACGAGTACGAGCTACCGGCGTTCCGGGCGCCGCTGGCCGCCGGTGCGGCGGTCTCCGTGATGGCCTCGTACAACCTGGTCAACGGCGTGCCCGCGCACCTGAGCCCGCTGCTCGCGGCCGAGCTGCGCCGGATGGCCCCCGACGAGATCATGGTGGTCGGCGACGCCGGGGCCGCCACGAACATCGCCGGCGCGCAGGCCCACCTGCCCGACCACGTCAGCGGGTTCGCCGCCGCCCTGCGCGCCGGCATCGACAGCTTCACCGAGGACGACACCGACACCCGGCCCACGGTCGAACGGCTCACCGAGGCGCTGGCACGCGGCCTGATCACCGCCGCCGACGTGGACCGGGCGGCGCGACGCGTCCTGTCCGTCCGGGCCCGCCTCGGCGACCTGGACCCGCCGGAGTCCGACCCGTGGGCGGGGGTGTCCCCGGGCGTGGTGGACTGCCCGGCGCACCGGGAACTCGCCCGCGAGGCCGCCCGGCAGTCGGTGGTGCTGCTGCGCAACGACGGGCTGCTCCCGCTGGCTCCGACGCCCGGCCTGCGCCTCGCCGTGCTCGGTCCGCTGGCCGACACGGTGCACACGGACTGGTACAGCGGCACCCTGCCGTACGCCGTCACGCTGCACGCGGCCCTGACCGGGCCGGTGGGCGAGGTGACCACCCACAGCGGGGCGGACCGGATCGCGCTGCGCGCCGGCGGCCGGTACGTGCGCGCGACGGCCGACGACGACGGCGGCCCGCTCGCGGCCGACGCGCCGAGCGCGACCGAGGACACCTGGTTCGACGTCTTCGACTGGGGCGCGGAGGCGGTGGCGCTGCGCGCCGTCGCCAACGGCCGGCACGTCGGGGCCGACGACGACGGCGGCCTCGTCAACGACAGCCCCGGGCCGGGCGGCTGGGTGGTCCGGGAGACCTTCCGGTTCGCGCCGGGCCCGAACGGCACGGTGCTGCTGCGTCACCTCGCCACCGACCGCTACGTCGCCGTCGGGCCGGACGGGCGGCTGCGCGTCGACGCGGCCGGCCCGGACGCGGCCACCCCGTTCGCCGTGGAGCTGCTCGTCGACGGCGCCGCCCGGGCCGCCGAGTTGGCCGCCGCCGCCGACGTGGCGGTCGTGGCCCTCGGCAACCACCCGATGGTCAACGGGCGGGAGACCGAGGACCGGGTCGACCTGGCGCTGCCGGCCGGGCAGGAGGCGCTGCTGCGTGCCGTGCACGCCGCCAACCCCCGGACCGTGCTGGCCCTGACCAGCAGCTACCCGTACGCGATCGGCTGGGCCGACGCCCACCTGCCGGCGGTGCTGTGGTCCGCGCACGGCGGCCAGGAGCACGGGGCGGCGTTGGCCTCGGTGCTGCTCGGCGACGCCGAGCCGGGCGGCCGGCTCACCCAGACCTGGTACGCCGACGCAGCGGACCTGCCCGACCTGCTCGACTACGACATCATCGGCTCCGACGCCACCTACCTCTACCACCGGGGCGAGCCGCTGTACCCCTTCGGCCACGGGCTGAGCTACGCCCGGTTCGACTACGCTGACCTCCGGTTCAGCGCGACGTCGGTGACCGCCGGCGGGGAGGTCGAAGTGAGCGTCGAGGTCACCAACAGCGGCACCCGCGTCGGCGAGGAGGTCGTCCAGCTCTACACCCGGCAGCGCCGGTCCCGGGTCAAGCAGCCCCTGCGTCAGCTTCGGGACCACGCCCGGATCACCCTCGCCCCGGGCGAGCGGCGGGTGGTCCGGCTGCGCCTGCGCGCCACCGAGCTGGGCTGGTGGGACGACTCGCGCGGCGGGCACGTGCTGGAGGACGCCCCGCACAGTGTGCTGGTCGGGCGGTCCGTGGGCGACATCCGACTGGTCGGCACCCTCTCCGTCCGGGGCGCGGCCGGCGGGCCGGTGCGGGCGGCCGACGGCGCGGAGCCGGCCAGGGAGGCCTCCGGTGCCGGCCAGGCCCGGTGAGCGGGCCGGGTCCCGCCCGGCGACGGCGGTGCGCCCGGTGAAGTCCCCCGACCTGGTCACCATCGCCGACGTCGCCCGGCACGCCGGTGTCGCGGTCAGCACGGTGTCGTACGTGCTCAGCGGCAAGCGGGCCATCTCCGAGGTGACCCGGACCCGGGTGCGGGCCAGCATCCGGGTGCTCGGCTACCACCCGAACGCCGGGGCGCGCGCCCTGGCCAGCCGACGGGCCAACGTCGTCGCGCTGGTGCTGCCGCTGCGCTCCGGGATGCAGGTGCCGGTGGTGATGCAGTTCGCCATGGCGGTGGTGACCACCGCCCGCACCGTCGACCACGACGTCCTGCTGGTCACCTCCGACGAGGGCCCCGCCGGGCTGAGCCGCATCGCGGCCAGCGCGATGGTCGACGGGGTCCTGCTGATGGACGTGGAGATGCACGACTCCCGGGTACCGCTGCTGCGGGAACTGGGGCGACCCAGCGTGCTGATCGGCTTCCCCGCCGACGCCACGGGGCTGACCTGCGTCGACCTGGACTTCCACCGGGCCGGCCAGGTCTGCGTCGAGCACCTGGCGGGGCTGGGCCACCGGCGGATCGCCCTGCTCGGTGCCCCCGTCGCCGTCTACGACCGGGGCACCGGATTCGCGCACCGGACCAGGGCCGGCGTCGTCGACGCCGCCGCGCGGCTGGGCGTGGACGCCGTGGTCCGCCCCTGCGAGGAGGGCACAGCGGCCGTCCGCCGGGAACTGGTCGAGCTGCTGGAGCGGTGGCCCGACCTGTCCGGGCTGGTCGTGCAGAACGAGGCGGCCGTCGGCCCGGTGCTGGCCACGCTGCCCACTCTGGGCCGGCGGGTTCCCGAGGACGTGTCGGTCGTCGGGATCTGCCCCGACCAGTTCGCCGAGCAGGCCAGCCCGCGGCTCACCTCGGTGCCCGTGCCGGCCGAGGAGGTCGGCCAGCAGGCCGTGTCGCTGCTCATGCGTAAGGTGCACGGCGAGCCGGTGCCGGACGCCACCCTGCTGGAGCCCCGGCTGACCGTACGCGACAGCACCGCACCGCACCGCTGACCCGGCGGTGGGGCACGGGACGCGCGCGGCGGCGGGCCGGGCCCCCACGGGTGAGCATGACCGCCCCGACCCCGGCGTGGTCGGCGGACGACGGACGGCGGACGGCGGTCAGCGGACGGCGGTCAGCGGACGGCGGTGAGGGCGGTGTAGTCGGCGGCCGTCAGCGGCTGGGCGGAGAGCGAGCCGTCCGCCCGGGGCACCCCGAGAGGGCGGCCGTCGCGCAGGAACGACACGGTGGTGACGTCGTCCCGGGCGTCGAGGGTGCAGACGATCTGCCCGAACGCCAGGACCTCGTCGCTGCGGCCGGTCTCGTCGCCGGTCTGGCCGACCGTCACCCGCGCCTGGCCGCCCGCGACGTCCGCGACGACGGCGCTCATCGCCCCCGGCAACGCGCTGGTCAGCCCGGCGTCCCGCTCGACGACGGTGGGGCCGCCGAGCAGGTCACGCAGCTGGGCGTCGACGTCGGGCGCGCGGTCGACGCGGCGCGACACCGGCACCAGCCGGTCGTCCCGGACGAAGCACAGCGTCTCGGTGACCCGGCCGGTCGGGGCGGTGCTGCCGGCCGTCGCCGGGGACGGGAACGGCCCGGGCGGGATCTCGACCGCCCTGGGCCGGTCCTCGGCGGGCACCCCGCAGGCGGACGCCAGGACGAGCAGGCCGGCCAGGACGGCCGGGGCGACGACGCGCCGGGCGCGGCCCGTCACGGCAGGCTCCCGGGCAGGGTGACGTGGAACCGGGCACCCCCGCCGGGGCGGTCGAGCACGCTCGCCTGCCCGCCGTGCGCGGTGGCGTGCTGGGCTACCAGGGCCAGGCCGAGGCCGGTGCCGTCGCCGGTGCCCCGGGCGTGGGCGGCCCGGCCACGGACGAAACGGTCGAAGATGGCCTCCCGGTCCTCCACCGGCACCCCGGGGCCGTCGTCGTCGACCTCGATCACGCCGGCGTCGCCGTCGCGCGACAGGCGCACCGCGACCGGACCGGCCCCGTAGCGGGCCGCGTTGTCGAGCAGGTTCACCAGCACCTGCGCGACGCGCCGTTGTTCCACCCGCCACGTTCGCGGCGTGCCGGCCGCCAGTAGCACCAGCGAGGCCGGGAGGTCCCGCTCGAGGCAGGCCCGCCGTGCCAGCTCCGCCACGTCGACCGGGGCGCGGTGGGCGGGCTGGTCGCTGCGGGCCAGGTCGATGAGATCGTTGACCAGCCGCTGAAAGCGGTCGATCTCGTCGGCGACGAGACCGGCGGCGGTGGCGGTGCGCTCGTCGTGGTGCTCCCGCCGCCGTTGCAGGACGCTGGCCGCCGCGGCAAGGGTCTGCAACGGCGAGCGCAGCTCGTGGCTGACGTCGGCGGCGAACCGGCGGTCCCGTTCGATCCGGCGGGCCAACTGGTCGACCATGTGGTTGAACGAGGTGGACAGCCGGGTGAGGTCGGGGTCGGTGGCCGGGTCGAGGCGGGCGGTCAGCTCACCGGCGGCGATCTTCTCCGCGGCGTTGGCGACCGCGGTCAGCGGACGCAGGCCGTGCCGGGTGGCGTACCAGCCCAGCGCCGCGCCGGAGCCGGCCACCATGATGGCCACGGCGGTCAGCGTCAGGGCCAGCGCCTGGAACGTCCGCTCCAGCTCCCCCAGCGAGTTGACCTCGTAGTACGTCGCCGAGCCGGACAGCGGCACCCCCACCAGCAGGGCCGCCTGCCCGTCGACGCGGACCCGCTGCACGGCCGGTTTCCCCGCGCCGACGAGCCGTTGCAGCTCCTCGGGCACGGCGGCGGTGAGCCCGACGTCGGCGGTGCGGGCGTGCCAGTCGCCGTCGAGGTTCAGCAGCGCCCGCCGGCTGCCGCCGGTGTCCAGCGAGCGCAGCACCTCCACCACGTCCGGGTCGTCGGTGTCCAGGCCGTTGCGCACCACGGCGGCGTCGAAGTACGCGGCCCGCACCGCGGTGCGCTCCCGCTCGTCCATCAGGGAACGGCGGGTCAGCTCGTACGAGACCAGGGCCATCGAGGCGGCCAGCAGCAGCGCCCCGGCGGCGAACGCCGCGGTGACCCGGGCGCGCAGGCCGAGGCGACGCCGCGCGGGCGGGCGGGAACCCGTCATCGTTGCAGCTTGTAGCCGAGCCCGCGCAGGGTCACCAGATGCTCGGGGTTGGCCGGGTCCGGCTCGATCTTCTGCCGCAGCCGGCCGACGTGCACGTCAACCAGCCGCTCGTCGCCGGTGTCGTACCCCCAGACCCGTTGCAGCAGTTGCTGGCGGGACAGCACCCGGCCGGCGTGCTCGGCCAGCTCGCACAGCAGCCGGAACTCGGTGCGGGTCACCGGCACGCGGTGCCCGGCCCGGCGCACCTCCCCCGCCTCGGGGCTGACCTCCAGGTCACCGAAGGCCAGCACCGGCACCGGCTCGGCCACGGACGGGACGACGGCACGGGCGCGGCGGCGCAGGGCGCGCAGCCGGGCGGTCAGTTCCTTGATCGCCACGGGCTTGACGACGTAGTCGTCGGCGCCGGCCTCCAGGGCGGCCACGATGTCGTGGGTGTCGTCGCGGGCGCTGACCACCACGATCGGCACGTCGTCGTCGCGGCGTAGCTGGCGGATGCACTCGAAGCCGTCCAGGCCCGGCAGCATCAGGTCGACCAGGACGTAGTCGGCCGGGTCCCGGCGCTGGGCGCGCAGCCCCTCCTCGGCCGTGGCAGCGCCGTGGGCGTCGTAGCCCTCGTCCTCCAGTGCGAGCAGCAGCGCCAGCCGGATGCGGTCGTCGTCCTCGATCACCAGTACGGACGTCATATCGGAATCATCCCCAAGGCCGTCCGCCGACGGCCAACCATGTCCCGCGTATGGCGGATTTGTCACGCAACTGTCACACGTCCGCGTGATGCCCGCCAAGCCCGACCGGCACGGTGGTGGGCGTCCGGGTCCGCGAGGAGAGGGGTACGGCCGTGACGACGCCGCTGGCACACCGGGAGTGCACGATCCCCCTGGTCGAGGTGGCCGTGACCGAGTTCGACCTGGCCTGCCTGTCGACGACCGGCACCGTGTTCGACCGGCTGCTGGCCCTGCGCCCCGCCCAGGTCGTGGTGGACCTGTCCGGCTGCCGGCACATCGACGCCGCCGCGATCGGGCTGCTGCTCGACGTGCACCGGCGGCTCACCCGCGCCGACGCGGTGCTCACCGTACGCGACCCGAACCCCCGGATCTGGCGCATCCTGCAGGCCGCCCGCGTGGACCACGTCCTGCCGGTCGTCTCCGGCCGGACGCCGGACGCCGACCGGTCCGACCGGTCCTCCGGGCCGGGGCCCCACCGGACGGGGCCGACGCCCACCGGCCGGGCGGCCGTGCCGGTGCGGGGACTGCCCGACGGGACGTCGGCCGGAGTGGCGCGGTGAGCCTCCGCGCCCTCGTCACCCAGGAGCACCCGTGACCGTCGCCGGACTCGTCAGCGCCCTTCTCGTCGGGCTCGTCGTCGGGGCCCTCGGCCGGCTCGTCGTCCCCGGCCGGCAGACCGCGCCGCTCTGGCTCACCCTGGTCGTCGGCGTGGTCGCCGCCCTGCTGGGCACCATCCTCGCCCGCCTCGTCGGCGTGGCCGGGGCCGGCTTCGGGTTCCAGGACCTGCTCGTGCAGATCGGGTTGGCCGGGGTCGGCGTCGTCCTGGTGGCGGCCACCGCCAACCGCTCCGACTCCGCCTAGACACGCCGGCACCGCACACCGAGAAGGGACCATCCCCCGTGGTCATCCCCTGGCCGTCGCCCGACGACCACTCCTGGGCGGCCGAGCCCGACAGGCCCGGGCCGGCGGACGAGGACACCCGGCTCGCCGCCGCCGTCGCCCGGCGGCTCGGCGACGCCCCGACCGTCCGCCACCGGTCGGTCACGGTCAGCGTGCAGAACCGGGTCGTCATCCTCACCGGGATCGTCACCGACCCGCAGGCCCGGCGGGCCGCCGGGGAGCTGGCCTGGGAGGTCGCCGACGTCGTCGACGTCTGCAACGCCCTGCGGCTGGCCGAGCCGCGCCGTCCGCGCTGGTGACCACGAGCCCCCGCGCCGCCGCCCGGCCCCGCCGGAGCGACCCGGCCGGGGCGTAACCGCAGGGCCCGCAGCGCCCGCACCAGCGCTGCGGGCCCCGTGGTGACGTCGCGCCGGCGGTCGGGGCGGGCCGCCGGGAAGGAAACGGCGTCGGGTCGGGCACCGCGCCGGATCCGGGCCCACCCACGAACTGCCGGCCTCGACGTGAGCTACCGCATGGTGGAAGCGTCTCGCCTTTCCCGCCGCGCCCGTGTCACGCTCCTCCGCAGTAATTCCTACAAGGCCCGTAGGGTTAGTCGGGAAATCGGGGAGGTGCGGCGCCAATGACGCGTGAGTCGTCGGCCACGGCCGCCCTCCCCGCCGCCTTCCGCGAGCCCGCGCTGACCACCCGGCGGTACATCGACCACGGGCTGTTCGGCAGCTGTCGCTGTCGCTGACGCACAGCCACCCCTCCCGCTCCGCCCCGCCCCGTCGCCCCGAACCCGCGCGCACCCCGACCCAGCACGCCGTCGGCCCGCGCGTTCCCGCCGCGCGCACCGACCGTCGACCCGGTGGCCGTCCCGCGCGTGATCCACGCCTGTCTGCCAGAACCGGAGACCAGCCATGTCCACTGCCCCGGCCGCCGTCCACCTCGACGAGCTGTGGTTCACCCGCTGCCCGGTGCCCACCGCCACCGGGATCGCCGCCGACCGGGGCGCCCTCGGTGCCGAGTTCGCCGCCGACGGAATCCGGGTGCGGTCCTTCCAGGACGACCGCGAGAGAGACCTCAACGAGCGGCACTTCACCCACGAGCACCGCACCCTGATCCGGGAGGGCGGCAACGTCCCGGCGCTGTGGGCCCGCTCGCGCGGCACGGACACCCGGCTGATCGGCCTCACCTGGATCGAGGAGCGCCAGGTGATCCTGATCCGGCCCGGCGACGGTCCCCGCTCCCCCGCCGAGCTGCGCGGCCGGCGGCTCGCGGTGCCCCGGCACCCGATCGCCGTCGACTTCTGGGCGGCGATGGCGCTGCGCGGATTCGCCGGGGCGCTCGGCGTCGCCGGGCTGCGGCTGGCCGACGCCCGCCCGGTGGACGTGCCGGCGGGCCCGGAGCACCCCGGGCAGTGGGCGGCGGAGCTGGCCGCGCTGGTCCGTGGCGACGTCGACGCCGTTTACGCCAAGGGCGCCCTCGCGGTCGAGTCGGCACGCCGGCACGGCGTCGAGGTCGGCATCGAGCTGGACGACGAATCCGACCTGCGGAGCCGGATCAACAACGGCACACCCCGGCCGGTCACCGTGGCCGGCTGGCTGCTGGAGCACCGGCCCGACGTGGTCGACCGGTTCCTCGCCGTGCTGGTCGAGGCCGCCGACTGGGCCGCCGCCCACCCCGCCGACGTCGGCCGGATCCTGGCCGCCGAGACCGGCGCCAGCACGGCGGGGGTCGCCGGGGCGTACCGCACCGGCCAGCACCTCGGCCTGCATCTCGACCTGTCCGAGGAGCGGCTCGACCTGCTCGCCGCGCAGGAGCACTTCCTGCGCGCACACGACTTCCTCGCCGCGCCCGTGGACGTGCGCGGCTGGGCCGACCCCGAACCGCTGCGGCGCGCCCACGAACTGGCCGCCCGCCGCCAGCAGAACCCTGCACCGGCCGGGAGCACCGTTCCCTCGCCGACGGATCGCACAGGAGAATGAGATGAGCACAGCACCGACACCTCGCCGTACCCGCCGACGGTTCCTGACCGTCGCCACCGCCGCCGGCCTGGTCGCCACCCTGGTGGGCGTCGCCGGCTGCGGCACGTCCGGCGAGCCGGCCGACGCCGCCGGTGGACGCACGGTCGAGGTACGCATCCCCGACCCTGGCAACGCGGGCGTGCTCGCCCTGGGCAAGAAGGACGGTTCGCTCGACGCGGCGCTGGGCGCGGTCGGCGCCCGGGTGGCGTGGACCGGCAGCTCCGGCCCGTTCGCCCCAGCGGCGCAGGCGATCAACGCCGACCAGCTCGACGTCGCCCTCGGCTCGATCACCTCGGCCGTCGGCGCGCTCGCCGGCAGCCCCGGCTTCACCCTGTTCGCCGCCGCCCAGCCCGACCCGGTCGGCGAGGGCATCCTGGTCAGGGGCGACTCCCCGATCCGCGGCGTGGCCGACCTCGCCGGGCGGAAGGTGGCCGTCAACAAGGGCGGCACCGGCGAGTACCTGCTGCTGCGGGCGCTGGCCACCGCGAACGTGCCCGTCGACCGGGTGGAACGGGTGTACCTGCGCCCCGACCAGTCCGCTCCGGCCTTCGAGTCCGGACAGGTGGACGCCTGGGCGAGCTGGAGCACGTACGTGGTGTCCGCGCTCGCCGGTGGCGCGCGGCTGCTGGTCGACGGCCGCACGATCGGCTCGGACAACGCCACCGTGTGGGCGGTGCGCAGCGCGTTCGCCACCGAGCACCCGGAGGTGGTCCGGGCGCTGTACGCGTACCTGCGGGACAAGGGGGCCGCGTCCCAGGCGGACCCGGCACCGTTCGTGAACGTCTTCACCGACGCCGGCCCGCAGTCCGTGAGCGGTCGGGCCCGGGAGATCACCATCGACTTCGCCCGGCAGAGTTCACCGGTCGAGCCGATCGGCACCGACCTGCTGGCCCGCTTCGACACGGTGGCCCGGTTCTTCGTCGACGCCGGGGTGACCCCGAAGAAGGTGGACGTCGCCGCGCACGTGCTGGACGTGGCGAAGCTGCCGGCGGGTGGGGCGTGACCGTGACCACGGCACCCATCGCTCCCGGTCGGGCCGGGGCCGCCCGGCCCCACCCCGACGCCACCGGGGCCGCCCGGGACGCCGGGCTGGTCGAGCCGCCGGTGCGCCGCCGCCGCGAGCGGCCCCGGTGGGCCGCCACCGCCCTGCGCGCGCTCGGCCCGGTCGCGCTGCTGCTCGCCTGGTACGCCGCCTCGGCTACCGGCCTGCTCAGGCCGTCGCTGCTCGCTTCCCCCGGGCAGGTGCTGGGGGCGGTCGGCGAGCTGTGGGGCAACGGCCAGCTCCCCGACGCGCTCACCACCTCGCTGACCCGCTCGGCGCTGGGGCTGACCTGCGGCCTGGCCGCCGGGCTGGTGCTCGGCGTGACCACCGGGCTGACCCGGCTCGGCGACGAGCTGGTCGACTCGACCGTGCAGGTGCTGCGCACGGTGCCGTTCCTCGCCCTGGTGCCGCTGTTCATGGTCTGGTTCGGCATCACCGAGAGCGCCAAGATCATCCTGATCGCCGTCGCCACCACCTTCCCGATGTACGTCAACGCGGCCAGCGGCGTGCGCACCGTGGACCCGAAGACGGTCGAGGCGATGCGGTCGTTCGGGATGGGCCGCTGGCGGCTGGTCCGGGAGGTCGTCCTCCCCGGCGCCCTGCCCGCGCTGCTCGTCGGCCTGCGGCTGTCGATGACCCTCAGCGTCATCGCGCTGATCGCCGCCGAGGAGATCAACGCCACCGCCGGCATCGGGTACCTGATGACCCAGGCGCAGAACTACGCCCGCACCGACATCCTGGCGCTCTGCATCATCATCTACGGCCTGCTGGGGCTCACCGCCGACGCCGCGGTGCGCGCCCTGGAGTGGCTGCTCATGCCGTGGCGGCGGGCGGGGCGGACCCGGTGAGCGCCGGCGTGGCCACCCCGGCCGCCACGGAGACCGGCGCCGGGCCGACCCCGGCGATCCACGTCCGCGGGCTGCGGCGGGCCTTCGGCGACCGGACCGTCCTCGGCGGCCTCGACCTGGACGTGCCCAGGGGCGAGTTCCTCGCGCTGCTCGGCGCGAGCGGCACCGGCAAGACCACCCTGCTGCGCATCCTCGGCGCGCTGGACCGCCCCGACGACGGCACCGTGCTGGTGCCCCGGCGGCGGACCATCGTGTTCCAGGAGCCCCGGCTGGTGCCCAACAAGCGGGTGCTGGCCAACGTCACGGTCGCCATGCCGCGCGGCGAGGCCACCCGCGTGGTCGGCCTGCGGGCCCTGGCCGAGGTCGGCCTCGCCGGCCACGCCCGGGCCTGGCCGGCGACCCTGTCCGGCGGCGAGGCGCAGCGGGTGGCGCTGGCCCGGGCACTGGTCCGCGAGCCGGAGCTGCTGCTGCTGGACGAGCCCTTCGCCGCCCTCGACGCGCTGACCCGGCTGCGCATGCAGGACCTGGTCGGCGAGCTGTGCGCCGCGCACCGCCCGGCCGTCCTGCTGGTCACCCACGACGTCGACGAGGCGATCCGGCTCGCCGACCGGGTCGCGGTGCTGCGCGGCGGCGTGCTCGTCCGCGACGAGCGGGTCACCGTGCCCCGGCCCCGCGACGCCACCGATCCGGCCTTCCGCGCCCTGCGCGACCGGCTCCTCGTCGACCTGGGCGTCCGCCGCCCCGGCGCGGGGGCCGACCCGACCATTCGAGAGGGAGAACTGACATGAGCATCACCATCGGAGTGCACCGCAGCAACCCGTCGCTGTACCACCTGGCCCGGCTCGGCCTGGCCGAGCGGGCGCTCGCGCCGCTGGGCGAGACGGTGGCCTGGCACCACTACACCGACGGCACGAACACCGCCCGGCTGCTCGCCGAGGGCGTCATCGACCTCGGCGGCACCGGCTCCACCCCGCCGCTGACCGGGCAGGCACAGGGCCACGACATCGTGTACGTCGCGGTGTCCGCCCCCCGCCCCGAGCACGGCGCGCTGCTGGTCGCCGCCGACGGCCCGGTCCGGACCGTGGCCGACCTCGCCGGCGGGACCGTGGTGTTCGGGGTCGGGTCGTGGCAGACGCACCTGCTGGCCAAGGCGCTGCACGACGCCGGGCTGTCCTACGCCGACATCGTGGCGCGGCGGCCCGCCGACGACCCGACCCCGCCGGCGGAGCACCTGGCGGCCGGGGAGATCGCCGGCTGGGTCGCCCAGGAGGCCGAGTTGGCCGCGGCCCGCCGCGCCGGGGGCGTACGCGTCCTGGTGGAGACCGGGTCGGTGATCTCGGACCGGTCGGTCTTCTTCACCCGGCGGGACCTCGCGCAGCAGCGGCCGGAGGTGGTCGCGGCGCTCGTCGGCGCGCTCCAGCGGGCCGACGACTGGGTGGCCGCCCACCTGGACGAGGCCGCCGCCCACGCCGCCGCCGAGTTGGGCGGCGAGGCGGCCGACTGGCACACCGCGCTGGCCGGGCTGCCCTGGCGGCTGGAGAGTGTCCCCGACGCCTTCGTCGCCGAGCAGCAGGAGGCGGCGGACATCTTCGTCGCGGCCGGCTACCTCGACCGGCCGATCACCGTGGCCGACGCCCGGGTGCCGGCGCTCACCCCGCTGGTCGACGCGGCACTCGCCGCAGCGGCCCCGGCGGGCGCGCGGTGAGCGGCGTGGGCACCGAGGTCCTGTGGTACATCATCCCCCGGGAGGGGCGCTACCCGTGGGAGCCGGCCGGTCGGCGGCCGGTCGACCTGGGCTACCTGCAACACCTGGCCGCCGCCGTGGACCGGCTCGGCTACACCGGGGCGCTGCTGGCCACCGACCAGTACGACGTGTGGCCGCTGGGCAGCGCCCTGGCGGCGGCGACCAGCCCGGCGTTCAAGCCGCTGCTGGCGGTGCACCCCGGCCTGATCTCCCCGACCCTGCTGGCGAAGTCCGCGCTCACCTTCGACCACCTGTTCGGCCCGCGCCTGCGGTTCAACGTGGTCAACGGGTCCACCGACACGCTGCGCCGCTACGGCCTGCACCTGGAGCACGACGAGCGCTACCGGCTCAGTGCCGAGTACTGGCAGGTGGTCCGGCGACTCACCGCCGGGGAGGTCTTCGACCACAAGGGCGAGTTCTACGACCTGCCGGGCGCCGGGGCGGACCTGCGGGACCTGCCGCCGGTGCAGAAGGGCGGCATCCCGCTGTGGTTCGGCGGCTCCTCGCCGGCCGGCATCGAGATGGCCGCCGAGCACGTGGACGTGTACCTGACCTGGGGCGAGCCCCCCGCCCAGCTCGCCGAGAAGCTGAACCGGGTGCGTGAGCGGGCCTCCGCCCACGGGCGCACCCTGCGGCTCGGACTGCGGCTGCACCTGATCGTCCGGGACACCGCGGACGAGGCATGGGCCGCCGCCGACCACCTGCTCGACGTCACCAGCCACGAGACGTACGCCCGGCAGCTCGCCGCGCACGGCGAGGACGCCGGGGTGGGCTGGCAGCGGCAGTTCCGCCAGCACGGCGGGCGGGTGCCGGCGAGGGCCCGGGAGCTGGAGACGTACCCCAACCTGTGGCCGGGGATGGGGCTGTTCCGGCCCGGCCCGGGCACCGCCGTGGTGGGCAGCACCCGCCAGGTCGTCGAGCGGCTGGAGGAGTTCCGGTCCCTCGGCGTGGACACCTTCATCCTCTCCGGCAACCCGCTGCTGGAGGAGGCGTACCGGGTGGCGGAGACCGTGCTGCCCGCGCTGGGGATCCGACCCGACCGGTCGTGACCCGGGCGTCACCCGCCCGGCCGGACGGTCACCCCGTCGGCCGGGCGGGGGCCCACCGGATACCGAGGACGCCTCTACAGCGGGGACGCGTCGGTGATCACGACAGCCGCGCCCCGGGCCGCCTCGGACGGGGGCAGCCCGGGTGGGTGATACCGGGGGCAGAGCCAGGTGCCGCTTCGGTGTGAAGTCTCGGCGAGACCGTCGGACCGGGTGTCGTCCGGGGTCATCCGGCCTGCTGGGGGTTTCTGAAGGTGCGGTGCGGTCGGCATCGATCAGGGTTCGGCCGGCGTTGGTGGGGTCTTCGGCGTGGAGGTAGGCGCGGGCGGCGTCGATCAGGTGCGCGGCCCGGTGTTCGGCGGACAGCCTCAGCGGCCCGGCCCAGGTCGAGCCAGAAGTGCACCTGCCGCACCGCCGGCAGCCCCATCAGCGCCCGCGCCGGCCCGTACGCGATGGCGGCTCGTCGGCGTTGGTACCGCTGGTGCAAGACGAAATCATGAGCCCGGACGGCACCTTCATCACGTGACCGCTCCGTCCTGAAGAGACCACCAGCGGCTCCGAGCTGCGCCAGGTTAGCCGGGTCTTTCCCATCTCCTGTTGCTGGACGGTCAACACGACGCGAACCAGCGGAAAGGGATCCCTGGCATTGCGGGTCGCCGAATAGCCTGAAATCTTCGGGCGTAATCAGTCCACCCTGTCCGAGGAAGCGGCCCGTCCTGAGATCAGGGGCGCTCATCCGGGCAGCACACGGTCAGCGCGCCGGGCACGACCCGGACCTTCAACCGGGTCACCTGGCCGCGCGCCCCGCCGTCGAGTTCGTACGTCTTCGGCGCGTCGAACCGTACCCGGATCTTGCGACCTCGGGTGATCCGCACGAACGGCGACTCCTCGGACCGGCCGGCCGCCATCCGGCCCAGGGTGCGCGCCCAGTCCACCGCGCCGCTGGCGGTGGCCACCCCGACCTCCAGGGCCCCGCTGTCGGGCCGGGCGTCGTCGAAGGCGGGGATGCCGCCGGTGATCGTGCCGACGTTGCCGAACAGCACGCAGCTCGCCTCGGCGTCGAACCAGTCCGACCCGTCGACCCGGATCCGGGTGCGCACCAGCTCGCCGCGCACGTGCCGCAGCCCCGTCCACACGTACGCCAGGCGGCCCAGCCGGCCCTTGAGCCTGCGGTCGGCCTCGCCGATCAGGTCGCCGTCGAAACCGGCGCCGGCCATCACCGCGAAGTGCTCCCCGTTGATCCGGCCCAGGTCCAGGCGACGGCGTCGACCACGCAGACCGTTCCGCACCGCCTCGGGCAGGTCGGTCGGGATGCCGAGGTTGGTGGCGAACAGGTTCGCCGTCCCGGCGGGCAGGATCGCCATCGGCACGCCGGTGCCGGCGAGGACGTCGGCGCAGCGCTGCACCATGCCGTCACCGCCCCACACGTAGACCAGCTTCGCGCCCCGGTCGAGCGCCCGGCGTACCTTCTTCGGAGCCTTGCGGCTCTTCGGCACCTCGTACCAGAGCAGGTCGTCGACGCCCGCGCCGACCAGCGTGGCGCGCAGTTCGTCCAGGCCCCCGCCGAAGGTCTTCTTCCGGTGCGCGACGACGGCGACGGTGCCGACCCGCGCGGCGACGGTGCCGACCCGCGCCGGGGCCGCCTCGTCGGGGCGGGCAGGCGTACTCATGACCCCGGGTGTACCCCGGCCGGGTGCCCGCCACGCCTGCCGCCGGCACCCGACCGGCCCGGGTCCGCACCACCGCGACCCGGGCCGTCACCGGCCCGGGTCACCTTGACATGGACAGGGCGAGGGCAGCGTCGCGGACGTCGGCGACCGGGTGCCCGCGCAGCGTCCGCAGCAGGTCCCGCCACGGCGTCGACCAGCCGTACGGCTCCCCGGCCCGGATCAGCGCCAGCGCGAGGAGCCCGGCCGAGTCGCCTCGGGCGGCCAGTTCCCGGGCCGTCGCCAGCAGCAGCCCGGCGTCCACGACGGCGGCGTCCCGGCGCACCCGGCCGGCGAGGGCGTCGGCCAGTTGGGCGGCCAGCGCCGGGCGTCCGGCGGCCAGCTCGAACAGCTCGGTCAGCTCGGCGACGAGCTGCTGCGGGGTGCGCCCGTCGAGGCGCACCAGGGCGGTCAGCAGCCCGGCCGCCCCGGCCACGAACCCCGGGTGCCGGGCCAGGTCGCGGGCGGCGTCCCGGGCCGGGTCGAGGTCGGCGTCGACGCCGGCGCGTTGCGTCCACACCCGCACCGTCCGCAGGATCGCGTCGATCCGGCGGCGGGCCGGCCGGTCCCGCTCCGGCCCGCCCGGGTCGTCGTCGGCCGCGTCGAGGGCCACCAGCCGGCGCAGGGCGGTGGCGAGCGCGGCCCGCTCGGGGCGGTGCGGCAGGTCCAGCAGCGCGCCGAGCAGCATCGACCGGACCGGCCAGCCGGCGTGCGCGTCGAGGTCGGTCAGCGCCTCGACGACCAGGTCGGTGACGTCGGGCGCCCACCGGGCCCACTGCACCAGCCGGGCCAGCGCCACCTGGGAGACCACCTCGTCGCCGCTGCGGCAGGCGGTGACGACCAGGCCGGCGTACCGGGGTCGGTGCGGCTCCGGCACCTCGTACGGCCCGGCGGCCAGCACGGCCAGGGTGTCCTGCCGGCCGCCGCCGACTGCCAGGTCGAGCACCGCCCAGCTCTGCGGCGTGTGCAGCCGCTGCCGGGCGGCGGAGGTGACCGCCGCCCGGACGTCGCGGTGCTGGTCGGGCTGCTGCCACACCTGCCGCAGCAGCGGCACCGCCTCCGGCGGCCCGTGCCGGCCGAGCAGCCGGACGGCCTCCTTGCGGCTGGTCACCCGGCCCCGGCCGAGGGCGACGCCGGCGAGCCGGGCCAGCAGCGCGGACGGGGCGACGAACCGGGCGGCCCGGCCTGCGGCGTACATCGCCACCCGGGCCCGGTCGTCGTCGGCGTGCGCGAGCAGCGTGGTCAGGGCGTCCTCGGGCCGGTCGGTCCAGGGCAGCGCGCCGAGGGCCGCCTCGGCGAGGGTGACGTTCGCCGAGTCGACGTACCGCAGCACCAGGTCGCGGCCGGCGTCGGGAACCCGCGCCGCGCGGGCGAGCGCGGCAGCCCGGGCGTGCATCGGCTGGCCGGCGTCCCGGGCCACCCGGGCCTGGAGGTCGACGTACGCCCGCCGGTGTCGGGGCAGCCAGCGGTCGACGTGCCACGGATGCCCGGGTACCCAGCGCGGCCCGGCCGGCAGGAACGCCCCGCGCGGCGGCGGGCCGAGCAGCACCCGGTCGAGCAGGTCGGTGCGCCGCCCGCAGACCGTCCGCCACACCGCCTCGAACGTGATCACCGACGAATCGGCCGCGAGCAGGAGGGCGACCCGCTCGCCGCGCGGCGTCGGGTCCGCCAGCCACAGGTCGGCGGCGTTCCGGACGACCGAAGAGACGTTGCCCGGGCCGGTGGCCCGGTGCAGCAGTTCCTGGAGCGCAGGCAGCCGCCACGCCCGGCGGCCCAGCGCGCGGGTGACGGCGAACAGGGCGGTGAACTCGCCGCGCGCCATCCCGGCGGTGATCCAGGGCAGGAGCCGGTCGAGGACGACCCGTTCCTGCCCCCGGCGCAGGCCGTGGTCGAGCCGGCCCAGCGGGGGCAGGCGGTGCCCGCCGAGGAGGGCGTCGAGGGTGTCCAGCGCCCAGCCCAGCAGCTCCGGGGTGTCGACGTGGTGGCGCAGCACCCCGCAGGCCAGGTCGCCCAGCGCGGACAGTGTGCGGGTGGACGCGTCCCGGGCGTGGGTGGCGTCGGTGACCAGCGCGGCCAGCACGGGCCGCGAGTGTGCGCGCAGTGGCCGGGCCATGGTCGCCAGGGTGGCCAGCGCCGCCGAACGGACCGGGTCCTGCTCGTTGCGCAGCCCGACGAGCCGGGCCACGGCCTCGGCCACCGCCGCCGGGTCGCCGCTGCGCCGCGCGGCGGTGAGCAGCAGCTCGTACGCCGTCGCCCGGTCCCCCGCGTCGGCGGCGCGCAGGGCGGGCACCAGCGCCGCGGACGCCTCCGGCCAGGGCAGCTCGGCGCTCCACGCCCGCACGGCGGCCTCGTCGGCACGGACCCGCTCCAGGGTGAGCACCCGGCGGGCCTCCCGTTCCCGCCAGCGCCGGGGCAGCACCGCCATGACCGCCGAGGAAGGGATCGCGGCGGCCGTCTCGACGTCGGCGAGCGCGGCGTCGTACAGGGTGCCGCGCGCCGCCGGGGGCAGCGCGTCCAGCAGCGCCGCGAGGCGGGCGTCGTCGGCGCGCAGCCGCCGGGCGAGCGTGACCAGGTCCGCCGGCGGCAGCGCTGCGAGGCGGCGCAGCAACGCCGGGGGCAGGGTGGCCCGGGCCAGCCAGCCGGCGCGGGCGGGGGCGGTCAGCAGCGCGAGCACCCGGGCCGGGGACGCCGCGGCGAGCACGCCGTAGCGGGTGAGGCCGCCGGGGAGCCCGTCGGCCGGGGCGTGGCGTTCGAGCAGGGTGAGCACCCGCTCCGGGTGGCCGACCGCCGTGCCGAGCAGCGCGCCCGCGCGCGTCGCCCACCAGCGGGAGCGTTCCGGGCCGTCGAGGCCGGGCAGCGTCGCCTCGGCGTGGTCGAGCAGGACCCCGGTGTGCCGGCCGACCAGGGCCGCCCCGCCGCCGAGCGCGTGGTCGAGCAGGGGCAGCAGCCGGCGTACCGTGTCGGGGCCACAGGCGGCCAGCAGCGCGACCGCCTCGGCGTCGCCGAACCGGTCGCGGACCGCGTCGACGAGCCGGTCGGCGACCTCCGGGCGACGCAGCGACCGCAGCGACCGGTAGACCAGCCGGCGCAGGTCGGCCGGGGCGTCGGCGAGCAGGGGGTGCAGGTCGTCGGCGGTGAGCCAGCCGGCGCGCAGGCACACACGGACCGCGACGGCCCGGATCGCCGCGTGCGGGTCGTCGAGGGCGGCGGCCATCCCGGCCCGGTCGCCGACGACCTGGGCCGCAGTCACGGCGAGGAACCGGTGGTACGTCGACCCGGCCCGCAGGTCCGCGAGCACTCCGTCCAGCCGGCCGGCGCCGGCAAGGGCCCGGGCCCGGGCGGCGAGGGTCGTCATCCGCTCCCGGTACGGCAGTTCGTCGAGGTCGTCGAGCAGGGCGGCGGTGTGGCGCGACATCGCGCCATTGTGCCCGGCGACGGGCCCGGCGGCCGACTCGTTTTGCGGGGCTGTGACGGTGCTCCCGCGAGCGCCTCACCCGGGTGGCGTGCCCGTCGGGGACGCGGAAGCGGGGCGGGGGGGGGGGCCGGCGGGGGGGGGCGGGGGGGGGGGGGCCGGGCCCCGGGCCGGCGGGGGCGCCGCCCCGGCCCGCCGGGGGTCCGGCGGGGGCCCGCGGGCGGGGGCG
>NZ_JBIATC010000003.1:192429-445275 GCF_042891255.1 Micromonospora sp. NPDC001898
TTTTGGGGGGCTGTGCCGGTGCTCCCGCGCGCGCCCCCCCCGGGGGGCGGGCCCGTGGGGGCCGCGGAAGCGCCCGGCCGGAGGGCCCGGCCGGGCGCTTCCGGTGCTGGGTGCCCCGGGACCGGGACGCCGGGTCGCGCCGACCCGGCCGGACGTGTCAGAGGCTGAGCCGCTGGCCCGGGAAGATCAGGTTCGGGTGCTCGCCCACGACCCGCTCGTTCTTCTCCCACAGCACGCGCCAGCCGCCCCGCACGCCCTGCGCCGTGGCGATCTTGGAGAGGGTGTCGCCCGACCGGACCACATAGGTCATCCCGCCGCTGGACGGAGCGCTCTTCGGGGCGCTCCTCGTGGTGTCCCGCTTGCTGCGCGTGGCCGGCTTCTCGGTACGCGGGGACCGCTCCTTCGGGGCGGCCTTCGTCTCCGACTTCCGCTCCGACTTCGAGCTGCCCTTCGTCGAGCCGCCCTTCTTGCCGCAGGTCGGCCACGCCCCGATGCCCTGGCCGTCGAGCACCTTCTCGGCGATGCGGATCTGCTCGCTCCGGGTCGCCAGGTCGGCACGGGCCGCGTACTTCTTGCCGCCGTAGCCGGCCCACGTGCCCTGCGAGAACTGCAGGCCGCCGTAGTAGCCGTTGCCGGTGTTGATGTGCCAGTTGCCGCCGGACTCGCACGAGGCGACGGCGTCCCAGTTGACCGCGGCCTGGGCCGGCGCGGCCGGGCCGGCCAGGGCGACGACCCCGGCGAGGGCGCCCGCGGCGAGAGTGCCGACGGCGGCGCGGCGGACGGTCACCCGACGGTGGCGGGCGGTGTATTCAGTTGCCATGTGTGATTCCTCCACGCCGGCGAGGTGAGCTGTCGGGTTCGGGCCGAGGAGCCCGGCCGCCGCAGGCGGCTTCACCCCGAGGTGCGGTGCACCGAGGAACGTGTGGGTCCCCCGCTCCTGCCTGATTGACAAGGGAACCGACGGTCGGCGGCAGGACTAGGCGTTACCGACCGTGGTCGCCGCGTTCGCGGACTCAATCGACGTTAGGCACCGTTGGTGACGGGTGCCCACCTCTTGTGAAGTTCTTCACCCGCTCGGGCGAGGGACCACACCGTCGACTTGCGAGACTTCACCAGCAATGCAGGGCGAACGCCGGGCCGGGTCTGATCAGGGTGAACCGCCATCGGCCAACCTCGTCCCGTTACCGAACGTGATTGGGGTCCGATTGCGCACATCGGATGCCGGAAACACTCGGTGATCACCCACATCGCTCAGTGGGGCGGTCGCCGGCCGTGCCCGGCAACGGCGGTGTCGGCCGTACAGCTCAGCTCCCCGGGGACGAGTTGCACGCGGGCGGGCCGCCACACCTCGACCCGTCCACCCTCCACGCGGGCCAGCAGGCAGTCGTACTGACTGGCCCGCAGCGCCACCCCCACGACCCCACCCACGGCGGCGACCTGCCGGATGACCAGAGGCTCAAGGTCGAGGCGGTCGACCGCCGCGCGGACGGCCTGCTCGGTGGCCGCACCGCCGGTGGGAAGGGCTTGGCGCAGGTCGTCCTCGGCGGAGCCCGGGAGTTCCGGGTCGACGGAGACGGTGAGCGGGGAGCCGTCCGGACAGGACACCTCGTCGACCCGGTCGTCCATGGCGTCCTGCTCGACGCTGATCGCATAGCAGACGGGCAAGTCGAACGTCTCGTCCATCGACCGGCCGGACGCGTCGACCGCCGTGGCCACCCCGTGCACGCGGACGATCAGCGAGACCCCGCCCCCGGTCCGGGTGTCGTCGATCCGCATGACCTCCGTGCCGGCGACCCGGGCGGCCTCCCGGGCGTACCGCTGCGCCGGGTGCGGGTACCGGCGTTCCCGCGCGACGGCCTGCTCGACGCGGATGACCTTGCCACCGGCGTCCTGCATCGCCAGCTCCCTGGTCCGGACCGTGTCGACCTGCGGCTCCGGCCCGTAGCAGCCTGGCAGCAGGAGCAGCCCGATCGACACCGGCACCAACCCGCGCAGCCGCCCCCGAAGCATGGGGTCATTATCCCGCTCCGTCCGCCCGTCCGGGGCCCCGCCCGGCGGGACGCGCAACGGCGCGCGCCGGGCGTCCACGGTCGACGGTGTCGACCGGGAGCCCGGCGCGCGGTGCGTCGCGGCGGCTACAGGGTGCGAGCCAGCCGGTCGGCGAGGATGCGGGTGAACCGGGACGGGTCGGCCAGCTCGCCGCCCTCGGCCAGCAGCGCCATCCCGTACAGCAGCTCGGCCGTGTCGCCGAGCGAGTCCGCCCCGGCGTCCTGCTCGTGGGCCTTGCGCAGCCCCTCGACCAGCGGGTGCCCCGGGTTCAGCTCCAGGATCCGCTTGACCTGCGGCACCTCGTGCCCCATCGCCCGGTACATCTTCTCCAGCGTCGGGGTGATGTCCTGGGCGTCGCCGACCACGCAGGCCGGGGAGGTGGTCAGCCGGGTGGAGAGCCGGACCTCCTTGACGCTGTCGGAAAGCCGGCCCGTCATCCAGGTCAGCAGGTCGGCGTACTCCTGGCGCTGCTGCTCGCGGGCCGACTCGGCCTCCTTCTTCTCCTCCTCGGTGTCCAGGTCGACCTGGCCCTTGGCGATGGAGCGCAGGGGCTTGCCGTCGAACTGCCCGACCCGCTCGACCCACACCTCGTCGACCGGGTCGGTGAGGACGAGCACCTCGTAGCCCTTGGCCCGGAACGCCTCCATGTGCGGCGAGTTCTCGATCATCGGCCGGGACTCGCCGGTCATGTAGTAGATGTCGCCCTGGCCGTCCTTCATCCGCTCGACGTAGTCGCGCAGGCCGGTCAGCTCCGCCGGATCGTGGGTGGAGGCGACGGAGACGATGTCGAGGATCGCCTCGGTGTTGTCCGGGTCGTCGAGCAGGCCCTCCTTCAGCGCCGGGCCGAACTCCGACCAGAAGGTGCGGTACTTCTCGGCCTCGTTGGCCTTCAGCTCCTTGACGGTGGCGAGGATCTTCTTCACCAGCCGGCGGCGCACCGCCTGGATCTGGCGGTCCTGCTGGAGGATCTCCCGGGAGATGTTCAGCGACAGGTCGTGCGCGTCGACGACGCCCTTGACGAAGCGCAGGTAGTTCGGCATCAGCGCGTCGCAGTCGTCCATGATGAACACGCGCTTGACGTAGAGCTGCACGCCGCGCCGGGCCTGCGGGGCGAACAGGTCGACCGGGGCGTGCGAGGGCAGGAAGAGCAGCGCCTCGTACTCGAAGGTGCCCTCGCCCTTCATGTGGATCGTCTCAAGCGGGTCGGCCCAGTCGTGGCTGACGTGCTTGTAGAACTCCTTGTACTCGGCCTCGTCGACCTCGCTGCGCGGGCGGGCCCAGAGCGCCTTCATCGAGTTGACGGTCTGCACCTCGTGGGTGACCGCGCCGTCCTCGCCCGGGCGCTCCACGGTCATCCGGATCGGCCAGGCGATGAAGTCGGAGTACCGCTTGACGATCTCGCGGATCTTCCAGTCGACGGTGTAGTCGTGCAGGTTGTCGTCGCTGTCCTCGGGCTTGAGGTGCACGGTGACGGCGGTGCCCTGCGGCGCGTCGTCGATGGTCTCCACGACGTACGTGCCCTCGCCGGTGGACTCCCAGCGGGTGCCCTCGGTCTCGCCGGCGCGGCGGGTGACCAGGGTGACCCTGTCGGCCACCATGAAGGTCGCGTAGAACCCGACCCCGAACTGGCCGATCAGGTCGGCGGACCCGGCCGAGTCCTTGGACTCGCGCAGCTTGGCGAGCAGTTCGGCGGTGCCGGACTTGGCGATGGTGCCGATCAGGCCGACGACGTCGTCGCGGGACATGCCGATGCCGTTGTCCCGGACGGTCAGGGTGCGCGCCTCGCGGTCGGCCTCGATCTCGATGTGCAGGTCGGAGGTATCGGCCGCGAGATCCTTGTCGACCAGGGACTCCAGGCGCAGCTTGTCCAGCGCGTCGGAGGCGTTGGAGACGAGTTCGCGCAGGAAGACGTCCTTGTTCGAATAGATCGAATGGACCATCAGCTGGAGCAGCTGGCGCGCCTCCGCCTGGAATTCCAGCGTCTCGATCCGGTTGCTCACACCGACCCCCTTCAGTTACTTCCGACCTTCGCGCACAGGATACGAGTCGTCGCTCGCGGTCGCGTCACCCGCCCGGCCCGGCGAAGGGACCGGGTGGCTTTCCTGCCGTGCCGTGAAGGTGGCGGCGCAGCCATCATGTCCAGATGACAACCCCACTGCTCTCCTCCCTGGTCGAGGCGAGGTAGCGAACGAGGTAGGGTTGGCACCGTGACTCACACAGGCATCGCGTCGATGAGGCTCCGCATCCGCCGCTGACGGCGGCGCACCGAGCGATCCTCACCTCCCTGCCCGCCGTTCCGGTCTCCTGCCGGGCGGCACCTTCAGGCTGCCCGGCTCCATCGCGAGCTGCGGAGCGTTCCTGTGTCCTTTCCTCCCACGAATCCATCATTCCTGCCGCGAGCCGACTCTCCCGTCCACCACGAGCCCGTCCACCACGAGCCCGCCGGCGTGGACGAATCGCTGTCGGCGGGCGGCGCGGTCCCGGCCGGGGAGCACGCGCACCTGCGCGCCGAGGGCGTGAGCGTCCTCCTCGGCGGGCGACAGGTCCTCCACCACGTGTCGATCACCGTCTCGGCCCGGTCCCGGCTGGCGATCGTCGGCGAGAACGGCTGCGGCAAGACAACTCTGTTGCACGTCCTGGCCGGCATGGTCCATCCCGACGCCGGCTCGGTGCGCCGGGTGGGCACCATCGGGCTGGCCGAGCAGGCCTTGCGCGCCGGACCGGGCCTGACCGTCGGCACCCTCACCGATCAGGCGCTGCGCGCCGCCAACGCGGCGTTGGGCGCGCTCGACGAGGCGGCCGACGACCTCGCCGCAGGGGTGGACGGCGCGGAGGAGCGCTACGCCGCCGCGTTGGAGGCCGCCACCCGCCTCGATGCCTGGGACGCCGAACGCCGGGTCGACATCGCCCTACAGGCGCTGAGCGCGTGCACCGACCGCTCGCGCGAGCTGAGCACCCTCTCGGTCGGGCAGCGCCACCGAGTGCGCCTGGCCTGCCTGCTCGGCGCCCAGCACGACATCCTGCTGCTGGACGAGCCCACCAACCACCTCGACGCCGACGGCCTGGCGTTCCTCACCGCGCAACTGCGCGCCCGCCGTGGTGGCGTCGCCCTGGTCAGCCACGACCGCGCTCTGCTGCGCGACGTCGCCCGGGACTTCCTGGACCTGGACCCCAGCCAGGACCGCATGGCGCACCTGCACGCCGGTGGCTACGACGGCTGGCAGGAGGGGCGCCGCCGGGAGCGCGAGCGGTGGGAGCAGGAGTACGCGGCGCAGCAGGCCGAGCAGCACCGGCTCACGGCAGCCGTGAAGCAGGCCCGCGACCGGCTCAGCACCGGCTGGCGCCCGGACAAGGGCACCGGCAAGCACCAGCGCCAGTCCCGGGCCCCCGGGGTGGTGCAGGCGCTCAACCGCGAGCGGGACGCCCTGGAGTCGCACCGGATCACCGTGCCCGAGCCACCGCTGCACCTGCGCTGGCCGGAGCTGACGACCCGTCGCGGCACCGGGCTGGTGCGCGTCAACGGCGTGCTGCTCGCCGGGCGCCTGGAGCAGCCACACACGCTCAGCCTGAACGGCGGCGACCGGCTCCTGATCACCGGCGCGAACGGCGCGGGCAAGTCCACCCTGCTGTCGGTGCTGGCCGGTAGCCTGCGACCGACCAGCGGATCAGTGCACCGCCTCCCCGGCGCGCGCATCGCCCTGGTGGGGCAGGAGGTGCCGAGCTGGCCGGCCGATACCACCGCGCGGCAGGTGTACGAGCAGCACATCGGTCAGCTGATCGCCTCCGGTCGCCTCCGCGAGAGCGAGGCGGTGCCGCTGAGCGCGACGGGCCTGCTGGACCGCGAAGCGCTGCGTACCCCCGTTCAGCGGATGTCCCAGGGCCAGCAGCGGCGCCTGGACCTGGCGGTGCGGCTCGCCGCCCGGCCCGATCTGCTGCTCTTCGACGAGCCGACCAACCACCTGTCGGCGGCGCTGGTCGACGAGCTGACCGCGGCTCTGCTGACCACGCCGGCCGCTGTCGTTGTCGCCACCCACGACCGTCAACTGCTCGACGACCTGGCCGGCTGGCCCCACGTGAACCTGCTCCACCACCATGCGGCTTGATTACCAACCGCCACAACCGAAACGGGTCGCGGGCCGCTCATAGTGTGGTGGGAGGCCGGGTTGCGGAGTGAACAGGAGTACGTCGAGTACGTGCGCGCACGCATGCCGTGGTTGCGGCGGCTGGCGTACCGACTGTGCGGGCAGTGGTCAGCCGCCGACGACCTGGTGCAGGAGTGCCTCGTCGCGCTGTACCGGCATTGGCGAAAGGCGGCGGCGGACTCGATCGACGCGTACGTCCGGACGATGCTGGTGCACGCCTACCTGGCGGAGCGGGAGCGGTTCTGGAACCGGCGCGTCCGGCCAGTGGCCGACGTCGTCGGGCCCTCGACGGCGCCGCTGGCCGGCGCCGAAGACCGCGTCGACCTGCTGGCTGCGCTGACGAAGTTGTCCCGCGAGGATGGCAAGCACGGTCCAGACGACCGGAACTCTGCGGGTCAGCCGATCCGGCGCCCGCGTACCCAGCCGAGCACGCAGACGGCAAGGGTGGGCGTGTCACCGTCCAGTAGCCCCCCGGTCTGCGGGGTGTCGACAGTGCGGGCTGACCTCTCTCGCGCCCGCTATCGAAAGGCCGGGGCGTTTGGCCACGGCAGACGAACCCACCGCTGCAGAACGGCCACACCGAAACTGATTAGGCACGGCTCAGCGGGCGGCGAACCGGTCCAGCGTGGCCCGCAGGTGCCCGCGCATGGCGTTACTGCCGGTATGGCCGGAGTCGGCGACCACGATCAGCTCCGCGTCGGGCCAGGCGCGGGCCAGCGACCACGGCGTCTCCAGCGGCGAACCGAGGTCGAGGCGGCCGTGCACGAGCACCCCGGGAATCCCGGCCAGCCGGCCGGCGTCGCGCAGCAGGGCGTCGTCGTCGAGCCATGCGCCGTGCGAGAAGTAGTGCGCGCAGATCCGGACGAACGCCAGCCGGGCGTCCGACGGCCGGTCGCTGTACACGCCGGGCCTGCCCTGTGGCTCCAGCGAGACGACGGCGTCCTCCCAGGCCAGCCAGGCGTTCGCCGCCCGGTGCCGCACCCGCGCGTCCGGGTGCTCCAGCAGGCGCGCGTACGCGGCGAGCAGGTCGCGGGCCGTCCCCCGGCCCGGCTCGACCGTCGGGCGGTCTGCCTCCGGCACGGCATCGGCGAACCGCCGCCACTGCTCGGGGAAGAACCGGCCGACGCCCCGGTACAGCCAGTCGATCTCCGACCGGCGGGTCATGGTGACCCCGACGAGGACGATCGCGCTGACCCGCTCCGGGTGCCGCTGCGCGTACGCGAGCCCCAGGGTCGAGCCCCACGAGTCGCCGAACAGCAGCCACCGGTCGATGCCCAGGTGCTCGCGCAGCCGCTCCATGTCGGCCAGCAGATGCGCCGTGGTGTTGTGCCGCAGGTCGGCGGCCGGGTCGGCGGCGTGCGGGGTGCTGCGCCCGCAGCCGCGCTGGTCGAACTGGACGATCCGGTACCGGGCCGGGTCGAACAGCCGGCGGACGCCCGCGCCGGAGCCGGCCCCGGGCCCGCCGTGCACGACGAGCGCCGGTGTGCCGCCCGGGTCGCCGGACACCTCCCAGTGCACGAGGTTCCCGTCGCCCACGTCGAGCATGCCCTGTTCGTACGGCTCCCCGAGCCCGTACCCCATCTCCACGCTGCCCCTCCCGGGCCTCTGGTGCGCGCAATTACACGGAATGTGCGGCCTTCGGAGCCTGCAACAGCCACGAATTCCGTGAATTTTCGCTGGCGGGTCAACGGGCGGACCGCCGGCGGCGGTCAGCCGGCGATGGCGTCCAGGGCTCGGGTGAAGTCCGCCAGTAGGTCGGCCGTCTCCTCGATGCCGGTGGAGACCCGCACCAGGCCCTCGCCGATGCCGGTTTCGGCGAGCTGCTCGGCGTCGACGATGCCCGCCCACATCGAGCGCGGGTGCACCACCAGGGTGCTCACGCTGCCCAGGCTGGCGGCGCGCTTGGCCAGCCGCAGCTCGGCCAGCAGGGTGGCCACCGCCGGCCGGCCGCCGGCCAGGTCGAGGCTGAACACACCGCCGTGCCCGCTCATCTGCTTGGTGGCCAGGTCGTGCTGGGGGTGGCTGGCCAGCCCCGGGTAGCGCACCCGGGCGACGGCCGGGTGCTCCTCAAGGGCCCGGGCCAGCGCGAGGGCGTTGTCGTTGTGCCGGGCCATCCGCAGCGGCAGCGTCCGGATGCCGCGCAGCAGCAGCCAGGCGTCGATCGGGCCGAGCGTCGCCCCGGTGACGATGGAGGTCTGCCACACCCGGTCGACCAGCGCGGCGGACCCGACCACGACCCCGGCCGAGACGTCGGAGTGGCCGCCGAGGAACTTCGTGGCGCTGTGCCAGACCAGGTCCGCGCCGAAGGCCGCCGGACGCTGGTTGACCGGGGTGGCGAAGGTGTTGTCCACGACGGCGTACGCCCCGTGGGCGTGCGCCAGGTCGACCACGGCGGTCAGGTCGGTCAGTTCCAGCAGCGGGTTGCTGGGGGTCTCCACCAGCACCAGCTTCGTCTGCGGGGTGAGCGCCCGGGCGAACGCGTCGACGTCGGTCTGGTCGACCTGGGTGCAGGTCACCCCGAAGCGGGTGAGCAGCCCGGTGGTCAGCGAGGTGGTGCCGCCGTACGTGCTGCGCTGCACGATCACGTGGTCGCCGGCGTTGAGCAGGGCCAGGGCGATCGTGGTGATCGCCCCCATCCCGGACGCGGTGACCAGGCCCGCCTCGACGCCCTCCAGCTCGGCCACCACGGCGGCGACCTGGGCGTGGTTGGGGTTGCCGTAGCGGGTGTAGAAGGCGTCGCCGCGCGTCTGCGTGGCGACCTCGGTGAACCGCTCGTCGGTCTCGGCGCTGAAGGTGGCGCTCTGCACGATCGGGGGCGACACCGCACCCGTGGGGCTCAGCCCGTCGTCGCCGTGGATCGCGGTCGTGCCGATGCCGGTCACCGGTGCTCCTTCGGTTGTCTGCTGCGAATGGTCAGGGTACGACGACGACCGGCGCCGGGGCGGGCGCGGGGGCGGCCCGGTCGGCGAGCATCCGCTGGCTGTCGCGCTGGTGCCGCAGCCGGGCGTCGTCGAGGTCGGCGACGGCCAGGCCGGCGGTGGCCCCGGCGTCGGCGAGGGGGCGGCCGTCGGGGGCGTACACGGCGCTGTGGCCGGCGAACCGCCACCCGCCGTGCGTCCCGGCGAAGTTGGCGAACACCACGTAGCTGGTGTTCTCCAGGGCGCGGGCCGGGAAGTAGACGCTTCGGCGGTGGTCGGAGTCGCCGACGGTGAACGCTCCGGACACCAGGTAGGCGTCCGCGCCGGCCAGCGCGAGGCCGCGGGCGTGCTCGGGGAAGCTGGCGTCGTAGCAGACGCCGAGGCCGAGCCGCCAGCCGCGCACCCGCACGAGCGTGTCGGTGGTGCCGGGGACGAACACCTTCCGCTCGTCGGCGTCGAGGTGCCGCTTGTGGTAGGTCGCGGCGACCGCGCCGTCGGGGCCGACCACGTGGGCGGCGATCGCCCAGCCGTCGGCGCGCCGGGCGCAGCCGCCGACCACGGCGGTCACCCCCCGCTCCCGGCAGGCCTGGCCCACCGTACGCAGGGCCGGGTCGCCGGGGGCCACCTCGCACCGGGCGACGTCGGCGGCGAGCAGCGGATAGTCGTACCCGCACAGCGACAACTCGGGGAAGACGACCAGGCTCGCGCCCAGGTCGGCGGCCCCGGCGATCGCGGCGGCATGCGCGGCGGCGTTGCCGGTCAGGTCGCCGCCGACCGCCTCGATCTGCGCCGCCGCCACCCGCAGCGGCTGCCGCAGCGGGGTGTCGCCCGTCGTCGTCACATCGCCCCCAGCCACCAGCGCAACCCGAAGAAGACCGCCAGCCCGACGGTCCACACGATCATGAACCGTTCGACGAAGAGCCCGGTCACCAGGGTCACCACCCCGGCCACCAGGTACGGGACCGTGACGACGGTGATCTCCACCCGGTTGTCGACGGGGGCGAGCACCGACGGCACCGCGATCGCGGCGAGCAGCGCGGGCGGCAGGTAGCCGAGGAACGTCTTCACGTCGGCGGGCAGTTCCCGGTCGCGGAAGACCAGCAGCGGCACGTACCGGGGGGCGAAGGTGGCCAGCCCCATCCCGAGGATGAGCAGCAGCATCGACATCGCGGTCACCTTCCGTCCACGTCGGCGGCGGCGTCGGCCGCCCGGTCCCCGGCCCGCACGGGCTCACCGGGCGGTACCGGCTCACCGGGCCGCTCGTGTGGCACGGAGCCCGGCGGCGGCCCGTCGGCGCCCGCCGTCAGGTCCGGCGCCACCGGGTCCGGGTCGTCCGCCGGCTCGTCGGGCTTCGGCGGGAACCAGCGGCGTTCGATCCGCTCACAGGCCATGCCGACGCAGGCGCCGCCGAGCGCCGCCAGGATCAGCCCCAGGTTGTACGGCAGGCCGAGGGTCAGCATGGCCAGCGCGCCGGCCGAGACGGCGGTGGTCCAGATCTTCCAGCCGGCGAGCGCCCCGGCGAGCACGACCAGGAAGACCGCGGTCATCGGGAAGTCCAAGCCGTGACGCAGCCGCTCCGGCAGCAGGTGCCCGGCGACCATGCCGACGACGGTGGCGATCGCCCAGTTGACGTACATGATGGCGGACGCGCCGAAGTAGTACATGCTCTTGCGGCGGGCCGGCGCGTCGCCCTTGATCCGGTCGAACGCGACGAAGAACACCGCGTCGATCAGCCCGAAGCCGAGCAGCAGCCGCCACCGCTGCGGCAGCTCCCGCACGTGCGGGGCGAGCAGCGTCGAATAGATCAGCATGCGCAGGCTGAGGATCAGTGTGGTCAGCACGATCACCGGCCACGCCGCGCCCTCGGAGATCAGCTTGAAGCCGATGAACTGGGCGGTGCCGGAGTTGACCACCATGGCCAGCCCGAACGTCTCCAGGTAGGACAGCCCGCTGGCCAGGCCGAGCGTCCCGCCGATCACCCCGAGGGGGAAGGCGGAGATCAGGAACGGCACCATCGAGCGGGCCCCGGCGACGAACTCGCCGCGCGGCGTCGCGGGCCGCTCGGCGGCGCTGGTGGGCGTGCGGTCAGACATGGTCCTCCCCGGGGCGGCGGGCACGCGGAGCGGCCGGGCCGGCGGCGCCGACGAGGGCGGCCACCTCCCCGGCGCGGGTACGGCAGAAGTAGTGTCCCCCACCGTCGATCTCTTCGAGGGTCACGTCGGCGGCGATTCGCCGCCACGCGGCGTGCTCGTCGGCCGAGCCGGTGGTGAGCGGGTCGTCGTCGGCGAGCACCACCGTCACCGGCACGGTCAGCGGCCGGTCGGCCAGCGGGGCGAGCCGGTCCCGCAGGTACGCGTGCGAGCCGAGCGCGTCGTGCCGGAACGCGGCGACCAGCGCCGAGGTGTGGTCGGCGTCGAGGCCGTCGAGGTCGGTGAAGCCGGTCTGCCCGACCAGCCAGTCCACCACGCCCGCCTCGTCGAGGGCCCGCACCTCGGCGATGCTGGCGTCGATCTCGGCCGCGTCGCGCAGCAGCTTGCCGCCGAGGAAGAGCCGCGCCGGCGGTGCCCCGGCGGCGGCGAGCAGCCGGGTCACCTCGACGGCCAGGGCCGCGCCGACGCAGTGCCCCCAGATGAGCACCTCGCCCCGGTCGGCGGCGCGGATCTCGTCGGCCACCCGCCGGGCCACCTCGTCGAGGTCGGCCAGCGGCTCGGGGTGGCCGAGGTCGTGACCGGGCAGGGCCACCGCCTGAACGGCCACGCCGTGCCCGGCGAGCGCCTCGGCGAGGGGGCGGAAGGCCAGCGGGTTGCCGGCGGCGTACGGGAAGCAGACCAGGACCCGGTCGGCGGCGACGCCGGACGGCGACAGCGGCTGGAGCAGCGGATCGTCGCCGGACCGGGCGGCCCCGGCCCCGATCGCCGCGCCGGACCCGGGGGCGACCGCCGCGCCGGACCCGGACCCCGTACCGGAGCCGGCGGGGGCCTCGGCGGACTGGGCGGGCTGGGCGGCCTCGGCGGCCCGGGCCAACGGGCCGAGGTCGGAGTGGGTCATCAGCTGCCGCAGGGTGACCAGCGGGCGCAGCGCGGCGACGACCCGCATCGCGGCGAGGGAGTTCCCGCCGAGGTCGAAGAAGTTGTCCTCCTCGGCGATGTCGGCCGCCGGCACGTCCAGGGTCGCGGCCCAGACCTCGGCGATCCGCCGGGCCACGTCGGTGGCGGGCGGGGTGCGCCCGGCGGGGCCGGCGGCCGGGGCCGGCGCGGTCCGGCCGAAGGTCCGCCGCGCGGGGGCGACCCGGGCCGGCAGCAGGCCGGCGGCGTACCCGCCGTGCGGGGCGTCCGGGGTGTCGGCCAGCGCGGCGAGGGCCCGCCGGTACGCCTCGCCGATCCCGGCCGCCTGCTCAGGGCTGAACTCGGCGGAGTGGTAGTGCAGGCTCAGCCGGACCTCGTCGGTGAAGAAGTCGCGCATGAACTCGGCCCGCAGGGCGAACTCGGTCTCGGTGCTGACCCGCACGTCGAGCAGGTCGAAGCCGGGCCGCTCGCGTAGCTGCTTGAGCAGGTAGAAGTGGGTGTAGTTGAACACCGTCTCGAACAGCGGGTCGGTGGTGGCGGCGTCGGCCTTCATCTGGGCCATCGGGTAGCGCCGGTGCGGCAGCAGGTCCGCCTCGGCCCGGTAGACCCGGCCGACGAGGTCGGCCCAGCTTCCGTCGCCGAGGTCGACGCGCAGCGGCACGGTGTTCAGGAACAGCCCCATCGCGGTGGTGGCGCCCTCGGACTCGGGCCGGCCGCTCTGCTCGTACCCGGTGACGACGGCCGCCTCGGCGGCGAGCGCGCCGATGACCTTGACGTGCGCGGCGAGCAGCAGGGTCTTCAGCGGCACGGCGAGCCGGTCGGCCAGCCGCAGCAGCCGCTCGGACAGCCCGGCGGACACGTCCACCTCGTGGAAGACCACCGGGCGCTGCGCGTCGACGGTCGGCGGCTCCCAGCGGGGCAGCTCGGTGACCCCGCCGTCGGCCAGCACGTCCCGCCAGAAGTCCCGGTCGTCGGTCGAGGCGACGGCCCGGCGTTCCAGCCCGATGTAGTCGCGGAAGTGGTTCCCGGTCGGCGGCTCGGGCAGCGGTCGGCCGTCGCGCAGCCGGTGGTACGTGTCGAACAGCCGGGTGTGCAGCAGGGTGATGCTCCACCCGTCCAGGGCCGAGTTGTGCTGGCTGAGGCTGTACCGGTACAGGTCGTCGGCGAACAGGTGCACGTGGACGCGGACCAGTCCCGGCTCCCGCCAGACGAACCGGTACGCCTGCTCCCGGTCGTGCCAGTCGGCGTACCGGCGCTCCTGCTCGGCCGGGTCGAGGCCGCGCAGGTCGGTCACCCACAGCGGGGTCGGCGCGTCGGCGTGCACGAGCTGGAGGTACTCGCCGTACCCGGTGAGGTGGTAGCTGGTGCGGAAGATCGGGTTGTCGGCGACCAGCCGCCGCACCGCCCCGGTGAACGCGGCCTCGTCGAACGGCGCGCTGATCAGGAAGCTGATGATGTCGTGGTACTGGGCCGCGCCCCGGGCCAGCTCGTTCTGGAAGATCAGCCCGGCCTGGAGCTGCCCCAGCGGGTACGCGTCGACCACCCCGTCGGGCAGCAGCGCCCGGTCGGCCGGGGACACCAGGTCGAACGGCGCGTACGTGGGGGGCCGCTCGCCGGTCGCCGGGGCGGCGGCGAGAGCGGCGATGGTGGGGTGGCGGAACATCTGCTGGAAGGTGAGGTCCAGCCCGGCGGCGTGCGCCCGGGCGAGCACGGTGACGAAGTGGATGGAGTTGCCGCCGAGGGCGAACAGGTTGTCCTCTACCCCCACCCGGTCCACCCCGAGCACGTCGGCCCACACCTCGGCGAGGATCCGTTCGACGTCGGTGCGCGGCGGCACGTACGGGCGGTCGTCGGCGGGCGGGTCGGGCAGCGCCCGCCGGTCGAGCTTGCCGCTGCCGGACAGCGGGAACTCGGCCAGCTCCACCACCCGGGCGGGGACGAGGTACCGGGGCAGCAGGCCGGACAGGTGCTCGGTGAGCGCCCGCTCGGCCACCGGGGAGTGGGTCAGCACGTACCCGAGCAGGTTGCCGTCGCGGGCCACCACCACGGCGTCCTTCACGGCCGGGTGGCCGCGCAGCGCCTCCTCCACCTCGCCCAGCTCGACCCGGTGGCCGCGCACCTTGACCTGGTGGTCGAGGCGGCCCAGGTAGTCGATGGTGCCGTCGGGCAGCACCCGGGCCAGGTCGCCGGTGCGGTACACCCGCTCCTCCCCCGCGTCCGGGGCGGCCACGAACCGGTCCCGGGTCAGCTCGGGGCGGTTGAGGTAGCCCCGGGCGAGCTGCACCCCGGCGATGCACAGCTCCCCCGGCACGCCGACCGGCTGGACCCGCAGCCGCTCGTCGAGGACGTGCAGCCGGGTGTTGTCCACCGGCCGGCCGATCGGCACCCGCTCGACGCCGGGCACGCAGCGGTGGTGGGTGACGTCGACGGTGGCCTCGGTCGGGCCGTACAGGTTAACGAGGGTGACGTGCGGCAGCAGCGCGGCGAGCCGGTCGACGTGGTGCGGGCCGAGCGCCTCGCCGCTGGCGAAGACCCGCCGCAGCCCGGCCAGCGGCGCGGTGTCGGCGGTGGCCAGCCAGTCGAGGAACGCCCCCAGCATGGACGGGACGAAGTGCAGGGTGGTCACCCCGTGCGCGGCGACCGCCGCGACGATGGCCTGCGGGTCGCGTTCCGCGCCGGGCGGCAGCAGGCACACCGACGCGCCCTCGCGGGCCCACCAGAACAGCTCCCACACCGACACGTCGAAGGTGGTGGGGGTCTTGTGCAGGATGACGTCGTCCGGGCCGATCGGGTGCAGCCGCTGCATCCAGGCGAGCCGGTTGGCCAGCGACCGGTGCTCGATCATCGCCCCCTTCGGGGCGCCGGTCGAGCCGGAGGTGTAGATGACGTACGCCAGGTCCCGCCCGTCGGCCTCCGCCTGCGGCGCGGACACCTCCGCGTCGGGCGGCCCGCCGGACGGCGACGCGGACACCGCTTCCCGGGGCAGCGCGTCGTCGGGCAGCGCGTCGTCGGGCAGCGCGTCGGCCGGCGACAGCGGGAGCACCGGGACGCCGTCGGGGACGGCCGCCGGGTCGGCGGCCAGCACGAGCGCCGCGCCGCTGTCGGCCAGCAGGTAGCCGATCCGGGCCGGCGGGTAGCCGGGGTCGACCGGCAGGTAGGCCGCGCCGGCCCGGTGCACGGCGAGGATCGCCGCGAGCTGCGCGGGCGACCGCTCGGCGAGCACGCCGACGACGGTCTCCGGGCCCGCACCGGCCGCCCGCACGGTCGCGGCGAGGACGGCCACCCGCCGGTCCAGCTCCGCCCACGTCCAGGTGGTGTCGTCGGTACGCACGGCGACGGCGTCGGGTGTCCCGGCGGCCCGGCGGGCCACCCAGGCGTCGGGGCGCAGGGCGTCGCCGGGGTCCACGGCGGTGTCGTTCATCGCGTCGAGCACCGCCCAGTCGGCGGGGGTGACCAGGGCGACGTCGTCGACCGGGGCGTCCGGGGCGGCGAGCGCGGCGGTCAGCAGGAGCAGCAGGTGCCCGGCGATCCGGTCGGCGGTGGCCCGGTCGTGGCGGGCGGCGTCGTGGTGCACGGTCAGCTCGGCGGCCGTGACCGCCACGGTGACGCCGATGCGGGGGTCGGGGGCGGCGTCGGCGGTGTGCACGGCGACGTCGAGGAACGGGTGCCGGTCGGCCTCGGCGTGCGGGGCGAGGTCCTCGGCGAGCAGCTCGACCGGGTAGTCGGCGTACCGCTGCGCCTCGGGCAGCGCGGCGCGGAGCTGCCCGAGGAGGTCCCGGTAGCTGACGTCGGGGCCGCAGGTCACCGGCAGGGGCAGCAGGCCGGCCAGCGCGTCGCCGTCGGCCGGGCGGCCGACCAGCAGCGCCGACGCGCCCGTCCAGCGGCGCAGCAGCGCCGCCACGGCGGCGGCCACCAGCACGTACCGGGCTGGTTCGGCGCCCCGGCTGGCGGCGGCGAGCCGGTCGGCCAGCGCGGCGCCGAGGGGCACGGTGACGGCCTGCGGGCGTGCCGGGGCACCGGGGGCGGGAGTGCGGTCGGCGGGGAAACCGATCCGGTCCGCGCCGGCGGTGAGCACGTCGCGCCAGTGCCGGGCGTGGTCGGGCCGCCGCGCCGCGGCGATCCTGAGCTGGCCCCGGGTCATCAGAGACTGCATGATCTCGCTCTCCGGCTCACAGGTCGATGTCGATGTCGATGGTGGCTGCCGGGTCGGCGGCGGGCCGCGCGCCGGTCAGCACGCCGACCGGTCGGCCCGGGTCGGCCAGCACGGCGTCGAGGAGTTCCAGGTACAGGTCGGCGAAGGCGCGCACCGTCTCCGGCAGGAACAACCCGGCGTGGTACGCCCAGTGCACGCGCAGCGAGTCGGCCCGCTCGTAGACCTGCATGTCCAGGTCGAACATGGCCTGCCCGGTGGGGGCGATGGCCAGCTCCACCGGCCGGCCGAGGAAGTCGACCCGGGCCACCTCGTCGTGCTGCATCGCGAAGAGGGTGTCGAACAGCGGGTGCCGGTGCGGGTCGCGGACCGGCAGCACCGCCTCGACAAGGCTGTCGAACGGGAAGTCCTGGTGGGCGAAGGCGTCCACCACGTCCCGGGCCACCTCGTCGAGCAGCGCCCGGAACGGCGCGTCGGGGCGGACCCGGTGGCGCAGGCAGACGGTGTTGACGAACATGCCCATCGCGGCGTCCAGGCCCGGCGCGCCCCGCCCGGCGACCGGGGTGCCCACGGTGACGTCCGCGCCGTCGGTGGTCACGCCGTCGGAGCCCGCGCCGCCAGTGGTCGTCGCGAGGAAGGTCGCGTAGACCGCGAGCAGCAGTTGGAACAGGGTCACCCCCTCGCGGCGGGCCAGGGCGCGCAGCGCGGCGGTGCGGTCGGCGTCCACGGTGAACTCGACGACCCCGCTGCCGGCGGTCGGCGCCGGCCCGTCGCCCGCCGGCCGGTCGGCGTCGGTGGGCAGCCGGGGCGGGGCGGGCGGGTCGGCGAACCGGCCCAGCCACCAGTCGCGCCCCGGCGGCTCCCGCCCGTCGACCCAGGCCGCGTAGTCGGCGTACTGGGCGGGGACGGGCGGCAGGTCCCGGCCGGCGTAGCGGGCGTCGACCTCGCGCAGCAGCAGGGCCAGGGAGAGCCCGTCGGTGACGATGTGGTGCAGCTCCAGGGCCAGCTCCGGCCCGGCCGGGGTGCGCCGCAGCTCGGCGCGCAGCAGCGGCGGCGCGGCCAGGTCGAACGGGCTGACCGGCACCGGGGCGTCGGCGGGGGCGGGCACCTCGGGCAGCTCGAACGTCACCCCCGCCAGCACCCGCTGCACCGGCCGGCCCGACTCGGTGCCGAACGCGGTGCGCAGGACGTCGTGCCGGGCGATGACGTGCCGAAACGCGCCGGCCAGCCGGCCGGCGTCCACATCGGCCGGCAGCGGCAGCACCAGCGGCAGGTGGTAGGCCACCGACGCCGGGTCACGGGACTGGGCCAGGTACACCCGCCGCTGCTGCGGCGACAGCGGGTGCGCCACGCCGGCGGCGGCCGGGGGCAGCGGCGCGGCGGCCCGGGACCGGCGGATCTCGTCGGCGAGGGCGGCCACGGTCGGGTGACGCAGCACGGCGGCCAGCGACACCGCCACCCCGAACACCCGCTGGGCCTCCACCGCCAGCCCGGCGGCGGCCAGGGAGTCCCCGCCCGCGGCGTAGAAGTCGTCGAGGACGCCGAGCTTCGGCACCCCGAGCACCCGCTCCCAGACGCGCACCAGCACCCGCTCGGTGTCGTCCCGGGGCGGCAGGTACACCCCGTACCGGTCGTCGGGGGCGACCAGGTCGGCCGGGTCGAGCGAGTCGACCTGGACGACGTGGCGGGGCAGCTCCGCGTCGGTCAGCTCCGCGGCGAGCTGACCGCGCAGCACCAGCGGGTCGAGGTAGTCCTCGGCGACGACGTACACGCAGCCGTCCTTGACCGCCACCTGGCCGACCTGCGGCCAGAGCCGGGCGAGGGTGTCCACGTCGGGGGTCATCGGGCGGCTCCGATCGCCTCGGCCAGCCCGCGCACGGTCTGGTGCAGGTAGAGGTGGCGGGGGGTGAGGTCGGCCAGACCCTGGTCGCGCAGTTCTCTGAGCAGCCGCAGGGCCAGCAGCGAGTTGCCGCCGAGGTCGAAGAAGTTGTCCTCCGGCCCCACCTCGGTGCCGAGCACCCGCTGCCAGATCGCCCGGATCCGCTCGTCCAGCCTCGCGTCGTCGGCCGGCGCGCAGGCCGGGTCGGCGGGGGCAGTGATGGCGGCGGCGGGGGCGGGCAGCCGGGCCGCGTCGAGCTTGCCGTTGGCGGTGAGCGGCAGCGCGGGCAGCGCGGTGATCGTCGCCGGGACCATGTAGTCGGGCAGCAGCCGGGCCGCCCGACGGCGCAGCTCGGCCACCGAGCCGGCGGCGTCGGCGAGCACCACGTACGCGTGCAGCCGGGTGTCGGCGGCCTCCGCGCCGGTCTCGACCAGCACCGCCACGGCGAGCGCGGCCGGGTCGTCCAGCAGCACCTGGCGGATCTCGTCCAGCTCGATGCGGTAGCCGCGCACCTTCACCTGGTTGTCGAGGCGGCCGAGGTGCTCCAGCCGGCCGTCGGGCAGCAGCCGGCCCCGGTCGCCGCTGCGGTACATCCGCCCGCCGGAGAACGGGTCGGGCCGGAACCGCTCGGCGGTCAACTCCGGGCGGTGCAGGTAGCCGTCGGCCACCCCGGCCCCGCCGACGTGGATCTCCCCCGCCGCGCCCGGGGGCAGCAGCCGGCCGGCCGGGTCGAGCACGTACACCCGCCAGCCGGGCAGGGCCCGGCCCACCGACCGGCTGCCGGCCAGGGCGAGCCCCCGGTCGAGGGTCTGCGCGGTGACGTGCACAGTGGTCTCGGTGATGCCGAACATGTTCACCACCCGGCAGTCGGGCTCCGGGTGGCGGTCGTACCAGCCGGTGAGCATCCGGGCGTCGAGCGGCTCGCCGCCGAAGACGACCAGCCGCACGGCGAGCGGGTCGGCGGCCCGCCGGTCCACGTCGAGCAGCTGCGCGAACGCCGACGGGGTCTGGTTGAGCACGGTCACCCGCTCGGCGGCGAGCAGGGCGTGGAACTCGCCCGGGGAGCGCACCACCAGGTGCGGGACGACGACCAGGTGCCCGCCGGTGAGCAGGCAGCCCCAGATCTCCCAGACGGAGAAGTCGAAGGCGCTGGAGTGGAACATGGTCCAGGTGTCGTGCGGGCCGAGTCCGAAGTCGGCGGCGGTGGCGTCGACCAGGGCCAGGACGTTGCGGTGCGGAACCCGCACGCCCTTGGGCCGGCCGGTGGAGCCGGAGGTGTAGATGACGTACGCCGGATCGTCCGGCCCGCCGACGTGCGGCTCCACCGGGCCGGACCCCTCGGTGGACGGCCCGGCGGCGGTCAGGGCGGCGGGCGGCCCGTCGGCGGTCAGCTCGGCGGCGTCGACGCCCCCCGCGCCGACCAGCAGGGCGACGCCGGAGTCCTCGACGGTGTAGCGGATCCGGTCGACCGGGTAGGCCGGATCGACCGGCACGTACGCGGCCCCGGCGCGGAGCACGCCGAGCAGCACCGCGACCAGGTCGACGGAGCGGTCCAGGCAGACCCCCACCCGGTCGCCGGGGGCGACCCCGTGCGCCGTGAGGGCCCGGGCCACCCGGCGGGCGCGGTCGTCCAGCTCGCCGTACGTCAGCCGCTCGCCGGCGCAGGAGACGGCCGGCGCGTCCGGATGGGTCGCGGCGTGCCGGGCGATCCGATCGTGGATGGTGTCCTTCGGGGCGGGCAGCTCGCCGGGGCCCCGGCCCAGGGCGACGATCGCGGCCCGGCCGGCGTCGCCGAGCGGGTCGCAGTCGTCCAGCCGGCGGTCCGGGTCGGCGAGGATCTGCCCCAGGACCCGGACGACCTGGCGGGCGAACGCCTCGACCAGGTCGGCCGCCCACCCGGCCGTGCGGTGGTGGCAGGCGAGGGTGGTGCCGGCCAGGGCCAGGGTGAGCGGCCACACCGGTGCCAGGCAGGGCCGGTACGCGTCGGCGGTGCTGTCCGCGTCGAGCACACCCACCTCGACGTCGAGCAGCCCAGCCGGCACCGGAGCCCCGGGGGCCGGCCAGGGCGACCCGGGCCCCGCCGTGGCGAGCAGGTCGCGGGCGCCGCCGTCCACCGGCACCGCGACGACGGTCAGCCGCTCGCCGACGACCGCGCCGACCCGGGGCCGACGCACCCCCCGGTACCGGGCCAGCACCGCGCCGACGGCGGCGACCAGGGCGGTCAGGTCGGTGCCGGTCGGCACGGCGACGGTGTGCACGGCGGTCCGGTCCGCCCCGGGGTCACCACGCAGCCACCCGGCATCGCCCGCGTCGTCGCCGTCCGACAGCTCGACGGCCGACGAGCCGACGGCGATGGCGGGTGCGGAGTCGGCCACCAGGGCGGAGTCGGCCAGGGCGGGATCGGCCAGGGCGGAGTTGACGATGGTGAGCTGGGTGAGGTCGGTGAGCAGCGTGCCGAGGCGGTGCCGGCCGACGGCGTGCCGGCAGGCGACCAGCACCAGGTCGGCGCCGTCGTCGTGCCGCAACAGCACCGCCCGCAGGTCGGGCCCGCCGGCCGGCAGGGGCCGGGCCAGCTCGGCGTCCCGGCGGGTCGACGCGAGCCCCGCCCGGACCCGCTCGACCCACAGCCGCCCCGCGGCCAGCCGGTGCCGCCGGGTGACGGTGAGGTACCGGTCGGCCAGCCGGTCCGGGTCGGCGTCGGCGGCCAGCCGGACGGCCGCCGCGTGGCACAGCCGCGCCGGGTCCGGGTGCTGTGCACTGTGCTGGGCGCTCATCGGGTGGTGAACCCCCCGTCGACGGTGATGACGGCACCGGTGACCTGCGCCGACTCGTCGGAGGCGAGCCAGAGGGCGGCCTGCGCCACCGACCCGGGCTCGATCAGCGCGTTCATCGGCTGGGCCTGCACGAAGGTCTCCTCGTGCTCGGCGACCGGGACGTCCAGCGACCGGGCGATCTCGGCGAGCATCCGGCCCTCCACGTGCGGGTCGTCGCGGACCGAGCCGGGGCACAGCGCGTTGACCCGCACCTTCAGCGGGGCGTAGTCGAGCGCGGCGGCACGGGTCAGCCCGACCAGGCCGTGCTTGGCGGCGACGTAGCCGGCGAAGTGCCGGTAGCCGACCAGGCCGGCGGTGGAGGCGACGTTGACGATGCTGCCGGCGCGCTGCCGGCACATCACCTCGCCGACCGCGCTGATCATCCGCCACGGCCCGGACAGGTCGACGTCCAGCATGAGCTGCCACTCGGCCTCGGTGATCTCGTGGGTCGGCTTGCCCGAGGGCGCGGCGATGCCGGCGTTGTTGACCAGCACGTCGACCCGGCCGAACCGGTCCAGGCACAGCGCCACGGCGGCCCGGACGGCGGCGGAGTCCCGCACGTCGGTCCGCACCGGGTACGCGGCCACCCCGTACCCGGCGCACAGGTCGGCGGTGTGCGCGAGCTGGCTGGCCGAGCCGAGCGGGTACGGCACCCCGGGCAGGTCGGCGGCCAGGTCGACGAGGACCACGTCCGCGCCCTGTGCGGCGAACGCGACCGCGCAGGCGCGGCCCAGCCCCCGGGCCGCGCCGGTGACGATGGCGGTCTTGCCGGCCAGCCGGTCGCCGGTGACCACCGGAGCGGGCCGGGTCGGCGCGTCGGTCATCCCGCCAGCTCCCGCCGGACCAGGTCGAGCAGGGCCGCCGGGGAGTCGGCCAGGTACATGTGGCCGCCGGGCAACCGCTGCGCGGCGAACCCCGCCGAGGTGACCCGCCCCCAGCCGATCAGTGCGGCGTCCGGGACGAGGGCGTCGTCCTCGCCGCGCAGCGCGGTGACCGGCACCTCGATCCGCTTGTCGGACGCCGGCCGGTACGTCTCGTGCAGCTCCACGTCGGCGCGCAGCCCGGGCAGCAGCAGCTCCCGCATGTCCGGGTCCTCCAGCGCCGGGTGGGTGTAGCCGGCGAACTCCTCCACCCGGGCGACGAACTCGTCGTCGGGCAGGTCGGCGGCGGTGCGGTCCCGGCCCGACCAGGGGTCGGGCGAACCGCTGACGAACAGGTGCGCCACGGTCACCCCGGCCGTCCCGGTCAGCCGGCGGGTCATCTCGTACGCCAGGACCGCGCCCATGCTGTGCCCGAACAGGGCCACCCGGTCCGCACCGGCGACCAGTTCCAGCACCTCGTCGAGCAGCCCGTCGACGGCCTGCTCCATCCGGCGGTAGGGCTCCTCGACGAACCGCTTCTCCCGCCCCGGCAGCGACACCGGGGCGACCTCCAGCTCGGGCGGGGCGAGGCGACGCCACGGTTGGTACACCGACGCGCCCGCGCCGGCGTACGGGAAGCAGAGCAGTGTCGTGCGGGTCAAGACGGCTCCTTGCCGGCGAGGGCGGACCGGACGGCGCGCAGCAGCCCGGCATCGGCCCGGGCGAGCAGGTCGTGCCCGCCGGGAACGGTCAACGTGGTGCAGCCTGCGGTGGTCAGGTCGGCCCAGGCCGCCGCCTGCGTCGCCGGCACGTGCGGGTCGGCGTCGCCGACGATCGCGGTGACCGGGACGCCCACCGGGTCCGGGTCGCGCAGCCGGTAGCTGCGGCCCAGCTCGAAGTCGGCGCGGGCCGCCGGCAGCGCCGCCGCGGCCAGTTCCGGGTGCCCGGCGACGGCCGGTGGCATGGTGCCCAGCGCCACCAGTTCGGCGAGGAACGCGGCGTCGTCCATGGCGGACCAGTCCGGCTCGACGCCGGCCCGGTGCGGGGGCACCGCCGAGGAGACCACCAGCAGGTCGGCGGGGCGGTGGCCGCGCCGGGCCAGCCGCCGGACCAGCTCGAACGCCACGTACGCGCCGAGGCAGTCGCCGTAGACGACGTACGGGCGGTCCAGGTGGGGGGCGAGGGCCGCTTCCAGGGCCTGCACCAGCGGGGTCATCCGGCGGTGCGCCGGCTCGTCGGCCCGTTCCCGCCGGCCCGGGTACTGCACGGCGTTGACCTCGACGGACCGGGGCAGCCCGGTCCGCCAGGTCTCGAACGCCCCCGCGTTGCCGCCCGCGTACGGCAGGCAGAACAGCCGCAGCGCGGGGCGGGGCACCGGCGCGCGGACCACCAGCCAGGGCGTGTGCTCAGCCATGCCGGGCCACCCGATCCACGAGCGCCCCGAAGTCGTCCAGGGCGACGAACTCGGCCAGGGTCAGGTCGCTGCCGTAGCGCTGCCGCAGCCCGGCGACCAGCCGCAGGGCGCGCAGCGAGTCCCCACCGGCGGCGGCGAACCCGGTGTCGTCGGAACGCGGCGACACCCCGACGACCTCCCGCCACAGCCCGGCGACGCGGGCGGACCAGCGGGACCGGGCGTCGGTGGGCACCGCCTCGGCCGACCCGACCGGCGGCAGCGGCGCGGTCGGGTCCGCGGCCAGCAGCCGGGTGAACGTCCCGGCGAGCCGGTCGGCCCAGTCGTCGTCGAAGCGCCGGCCGTCGTACTGGAGGGTGAGGGCGAGCCGGCCCGTGTCCGGGGCCACCTCGACGTCGACGGCGAGGCTGAACGCGACGTCGACGGTGATCCCCCGGCTGGCCACGATCCGGGGGCCGGCGGCGTCGACGGCGGCGTGGAAGTGGGTGTAGTTGAAGAAGCTGTCGAAGCGGGGGCCCGCGCCGCCGGCCCGGACGATCTCGGCGAGCGGGAACCGGTGGTGGCCCATCAGGGACCGCTCGACGTGCCACGCGTCGCCCGCCAGCTCGGCCAGCGGCCGGTCGCGCAGGGTCGCGGTGACCGGCAGGGTGTTGAGGAACAGCCCGAGGGTGGCGTCGCTGCCCTCGCCCTCGGGCCGGCCGCCGACCACCAGGCCGGAGACCACCTCGTCCCGGCCGGCCGTCTCGCCGAGCGCCCGCAGGTGCACCGCCAGCAGGTACGCCTTAACCGGCACCCCGGCCGCGCGGGCGGCACCGGTGACCCGGTCGGTGACGGCCGGCTCCAACGGCACCCGCCGGGTGACGGTGATCCGGGGTGCCGGGCCGCCGAGCAGCAGCGGCGGCGCCGCCCCGGCGCCGTCCAGCCAGAACCGGCGGGCGGCCGGGTCGGCGAGGGCGGCCCGCTCGGCGGCGACGTAGGCGCGGAACGGCAACGTCGCCGGGGCCGGCGCGGACCGGCCGGCGCGGCGCCGGTCGTGGTCGGCCAGCAGGGCGCGGACGAACGCCTCCAGGCTCCAGCCGTCGAGGACGGAGTGGTGCTCGGCGACGACCAGGGTGAACCCGTCGGCGCCCTCGTCGAGGGCGTACAGCCGGACCAGCGGCGGGCGGTCGACGTCGAACGGTCGGGTCCGCTCGGCCTCGATCAAAGCGTCGGTCCGGGCCCGTCGGGTCTCCTCGTCGGCCCCGGCCAGGTCGTGCACCGGCACGTCGACCGGCACGTCGGCGTGCACCAGTTGCAGCGGCTCGGCGTACCCGCCGGGGGCGAAGCCGGTGCGCAGCACCGGGTGCGCGGCCACCAGGGCGGCGAACGCGGCCCGCAGCGCGTCGGCGTCGAGCGGCGCGTCGACCCGGTGCGCGGTGACGTTGTGGTACGTCGCCGGGTCGCCGGTCAGCTCGCAGTGGTAGAGCATGCCCTGTTGCAGCGCCGTCATCGGGTACGCGTCGACCACCCCGGCCGGCAGCCGGTCCCGGTCGGCGGCGGCCAGCAGCGCGAACGCCTCCGCGTCGGGGGTCTCGGCAGCCGGCTGGCCGGCGGCGTCGCCCGTCCCGGCGTCCGGGTCGGCGAGGCTGATCTCGCCGTGCTCGACCAGCTCCCGGATCGACTGGTGGACGAAGATGTCCCGCAGCCGGAACGACAGGCCCCGCCGGTTGGCCGCGACCTGCATCTGGATGCTGCGGATCGAGTCGCCGCCGAGGGCGAAGAAGCTCTCGGTCACCCCGACCGTCGGCACGCCGAGCACCTCCTGCCACGCCTCGACGAGGATCTCCTCGGCGCGGTTGGCGGCGGCCACCTGCGGGCCGGCGGGCCGGCGGCCCAGCTCGGGGGCGGGCAGGGCGGCCCGGTCGAGCTTGCCGTTGCGGGTCAGCGGCAGCGCGTCGAGGACCACCACGGCGGCCGGAACCAGGTGCGCCGGCAGCCGGTCGGCCAGCCACCCGGCCAGCCGGTCCGCCAGCGGCTCGCCGCCGGCCGGTTCGGGGGCGGTGACCACCGGGCGGGGATCGTCGGCGTACTCGGGGCGCACGGCGTGCAGGGTGTACCGGTCGGTGCCGACGAGCAGGTCGTCCTGGCGGGTGACCACGTCGAAACCGCGGTCCTCGAAGAAGGCGATCAGCTCGTCGAGGCGGCCCTCGGTGGCCGTGCCGACGCCGTCGTGCACCTCCATCGCGACCTGGTCGATCAGCGGCCAGTGTCGATCGTGCAGGCCGGCGAGCACGTCCGCCTCGGCCCGCTGCACGTCGATTTTCAGCAGGTCGATGCGCTCGGGGGCCACCTCGTCGATCACGTCGGACAGCGGCCGGACGTCCACGGTCAGCGTGTCACCGGCGAACCGCTCCTGGAGCAGCTCGTCGACCCGGTCGAGCAGGGCGTCCCGGTCGGCCTCGCCCCGGTCCCGCTCGTTGGTCAGGAACCGCTTGATGACGGCCCGCTCGGCGTCCGGGTCGGCGTACTCGGCGTGGCCGGACATCATGGCGTAGCCGGGATAGTAGGTGAAGCTCACCTGCCCGGGGCCGGCGGCGAGCCCGTACGGGTGCACGGTGGCCGGGACGCCGAAGGCGGCCACGTTGCGGCGCAGCGCGTCGGCCACCGACGGCACCGGCTCGAACGCGTGGATGGTGGCGTCGGGGCAGACGGCGTGCGCGAACAGGGAGAACATGCCGATGTTCGCGCCGACGTCGAAGATCGTGGCACCCTGGCGCAGCACCACCCCGTCGCGCAGGTAGACCTGCTGGACGAAGATCTCGTCGTACAGGTAGCGGGTCTCGTGCGGGTTGATCCCGACGACCCGGTCCACGTCGACCGTCGCGCCCGCCTCGGCCGGGGTGACGTAGCCGACCAGCCGGGCGCCGTGCCCGTCGTCGTCGCGGGCCACCACGGCGGCGTCGGCGACCCCCGGGTGCTGGCGCAGGGCGGCGGCGACCTCCCCCGGTTCGATCCGGAAGCCGTTGACCTTGACCTGGTCGTCGAGCCGGCCCAGGTACGCCAGCCGCCCGTCGGCGTCGAAGCGCACCCGGTCGCCGGTGCGGTAGACCCGCTCGGCGCGTCCCGACGGCAGGGTCACCGTGACGAACCGGCGGGTGGTGGTCTCCGCGTCGCCGAGGTAGCCGTCGGCGAGCTGGGGGCCGCTGAGGCACAGCTCGCCGGCCACCCCGGGCGGCACCGGCCGGAGCTGCCCGTCGAGCACCCACGTTCCCACCCCGGGCAGCGGGCGGCCGATGGTCGGCGCGACCCCGGCGGTGATCTCGGCGGCGGTGGCGTCCACCGTGCACTCGGTCGGGCCGTACAGGTTGACCGCGCGCACCCCGGGCAGCCCGGCGAGGGCGTCCCACAGGTCGGGGGCGATCGCCTCGCCGCCGAGCAGCAGCAGCCCCGGCAGCCGGGTCCGGCCCGTGGCCACCCCGTCGGCGGCGAGCAGGATGCGAAGCTGCGACGGGGTCAGGTCGAGCACGTCGACCTCGTTGGCGGCGAGCACGGCGGCCAGCTCGGCGCCGTCGCGGCGGGCCTCCTCCGGCACCAGGTAGAGGGTTCGGCCGTGGCCGAGCTGGACGAGCTGCTTGATCGAGGCGTCGAAGGTCAGCGGGGCGTTCACCGCGACCCGGGCACCGGCCGGGGTGCCGGCATGCACGGTGCGTTCCAGGGCGTGCGCCAGGTGGGCGGCGGCGCCGTGCGAGACCTGCACCGGGCGCGGGGCCCCGGTGGAGCCGGAGGTGAAGATGACGTACGCCGGATCGGCCGGCCGGGGGGCGGGCACCGCGGCGGTGGCGGTGGTGGCCGCCAGCTCGGCGACGCCCACGGCCGGCACGTCCCCGACGGCCCGGTCGCCGAGCACTAGGCCGGCGTCGACCGCGCGGACCAGGCCGGCGAGCCGCTGCGCCGGGGCGGCCGGGTCCAGCGGTACGTACACCGCGCCGGCCCGCAGCACGCCGAGGAACCCGACGACGGTGTCCCGGGACCGGGTGGCCAGCACACCGACCCGCCGGCCGCCGTGCAGGCCACGCTCGACCAGTCCGGCGGCGACCCCGGCGGACAGTTCGCGCAGCTCCCCGAAGGTGTACGCCCCGTCGGCGGCGACCACCGCGTCGGCGTCCGGGTCGGCGGCGGCGAGCCCGTCGTCGAGCAGCTCGGCGAGGGTGCGGGTGGGCGCGTCGGACGCGCTGCCGGCGGCCTCGGCCAGCCAGCCCGCCTCGGCCGCGCCGAGCAGGGCCAGCGGGGTGCCGTCGGTCAGCGCGCCGGGCAGCGTGCCGAGGACGGCGAGCAGCCCGTCGCGCAGCGCCCGGCCGCCGGTCACCCGCAGGGTCACCGCGTCCGGGCCGCACACGGCGGTCAGGTGTGGGCCGGCGGGCGGCGGCGGGACGGCGACCTCCACGGCGGTGGCGCCGAGGCCGGCCAGGGTCGACGGGGCGAGGGCCGGCACGGCGGCGAAGCCGGCCACCGCGTCGGAGTCGACTCCGACCGGCTCCAGCAGGTGGAACGCCTCCTCGGCCGGGCGCTCCGCGCCGCGTACCTCGTCGAGGAGCTGCTTGGGCGCGGCCGGCAGGGGCAGGCCGAGCCGGACCGGCGCGTAGCCGCCCAGCGGCCCGACCACGGCGGCGGTCCCGTCGGCGTGCCGGCCGTCGGTCCACCGGGCGAGCACCAGCTCGGCGTCGTCGGCCCCGGCGGGCGGCTCGGCCCGGCGGGACAGGGTCAGCGCCCACGCGGCGAGCAGCAGGCTGGGCACGCCCACCCCGGCGGCCTCGGCGGCGGCGGCCAGCGGGCCGAGCGGCACGTCCGCCTCGGCCGGCCCGTCGTCGGCGTCGCCGTGCGGGGCGACCAGCCGGGCGGCGGGCGCGGCGGGGACCGCCGACGGCTGCGCCTCCTGGCGTTCGCCGAGCTGCCACTCGGAGACGTCGAGGAACTGCAACCCGTCCGGGTCGTCGGCGAGGGCCTGACCGGCGTACGCGGCGGCCAGGTCGGCCAGCACCAGCCGCAGGCTCGCCGGGTCGGCGAGCAGCGGGGTGGCGGCCAGCTCCAGGGTGTCGTCGGTGAGGGTCACCGACAGCTCGCCGGCCGCGCCGACGGTGACCGACCGGGCGTCGTCGACGTCCTGCAACGGCACCCGCAGGCCGGGGTGGTGCACCAGGGTCAGCCGCAGCGCCTCGTGCCGGGCGACCACCGCGTCCACGGCGGCCTGAAGGCGCGCGGCGTCCAGCGGCCGGTCCAGGCGGACCTGGGCCCGGACCAGCTCCCGCGCGCCGGTGTAGGCGAGCCGCTGGACCGGGGAGAGTCGGTAACCGTTCACACCACGCTCCGGTTGACGTAGAGGTCGGACATGGCGACCAGGATCTGCCGGTCGCCGGAGAAGGGCTCCCGGCCGTGGGTGGCGAGGAAGTTGTCCACCACCAGCACGTCGCCGCGCTGCCACGGGACGGAGACGGCGTGCTCGCGGTACAGGTCGCGGATGCCGGCGACCACCTCGTCGTCGATCGGGCTGCCGTCACCGTGGTACGCGTTGCGGGGCAGCCCCTCCGGGCCGTACTCGCGCAGCAGGGCGGCGGCGACCTCCGCCGGCAGGTTCGAGGAGTGGAACAGGTGGGCGTGGTTGAACCACACGGTCTCGCCGGTGCGCGGGTGGGTGGCGGTGGCCTGCCGGCGGGCGCGGGTGCGCAGCCCGTCGTCGCCGAGCCAGGTGAACTCGGTCGCCGACGCGGCGCAGTACGCCTCCACCTCGGCCCGGTCGGTGGTCTGGAACGCCTCCTGCCAGGGCAGGTCCAGGTGCGGGCCGTAGTTGCGCACGTAGCACAGGCCGTCGCGGGTGAACCGCTCGCGCACCTGCGCCGGGATCCGTGGGGTCACCACCCGCTCGCTGGCCAGCGGGGTGGCCCCGCCGTCGCCGGTGGCCGGCTGGGCGCACCAGAAGTACAGGTGGGTGGGCCAGTTGTGCGAGTACGACATCTCGTGGTGCAGCGGGATCCACTGTTCGGCGTTGAACTCGGTGGAGGTGAACACCCGGTCGGCGACCTCGTGGCGGGGGGCGGCCCGCTCCAGGTAGCCGAGCAGGTCCGGGGTGACGGCGCGGGCGGCGCGGCTGAAGTCGTCGGGGGTGCCCACCTCGAAGCCGCGGAAGAAGACCGCGCCGTACGAGTCGAGGTCACGCAGCAGCTCGTCGTGGCGGCCGGTGAGCCAGCCGGCGAGGTCGAGGTCCGGCACGGTGGCCTCCACCAGCAGCACGAACGTGTCGTCGACCAGCACCCGGCGGGTGACCGGCGCGGCGGCTGCGGAGGTCGCGCCGCGGCGGCGCGGTCCCGGCCCGCTCACGACCGGCGTCCCGTCGTCGCCGTGCCCGCCGGCACGGACGCTGCCCCGGGCCCGGGGGACGCGGCCTCGGGGGCGGCGAACGGGTCGGACATCGCGGTGAGGATCCGCCGGGGCGGCGTGAACGGCTCCCGGGCGTGCGCGGCGAGCATGTTCTCCACCAGCAGCACATCCCCGCGCCGCCAGGAAAACGACCGGGTCTCGGCCGCGTACGCGGCGCGCAGCTCGGCGAGTACGTCGTCGCCGATCGGGGTGCCGTCGCCGTACGTGGTCTGGTAGGGCAGGTCCTCCTCGGCGAGCGCCCGGCGCAGCCCGGCGCTGACCTCCTCGGGCAGGGAGGTGACGTGGAAGAACAGCGCGTGGTTGAACCAGGTGCGCTCCCCGGTGACCGGGTGCTCGCGTACCGCCGGGCGGACCTGCCGGGTGCGGAGCTGCTCGTCGCCGACCCACTGCACCTCGATCGCCGACCGGGCGCAGTACGCCTCCACCTCGGCGCGGCTGTCGGTCTGGAACGCGGTCTGCCAGGACAGGCTGATCCCGGGCAGGTAGTTGCGCTGGTAGCCGACCCCGCCCCGGCGCTCGAACTCCGCGACGGTGGCCGGGTTCAGCCGGGCCAGCACCCGCCGGCTGTCCGCCAGCGGGGTGCGCCCGCCCGCGGCCGGCTCGGTCTCGCAGAAGAACACGATCCGCAGCGGCCAGTTCAGCGTGTACGACTGCTCGTTGTGCAGCACGATCGGCTGGTCGGCGGGGTGCTCGGTGGAGGTGTACACGCCCTCGGTCACCTCGCTGCGCGGCGAGGAGCGTTCGCCGTAGCTGAGCACGTCGCCGGAGAGGGCGGCCATCGCGGTGCGGAAGTCGGCGGCGTCGGCCACGGCGAAGCCCCGGAACAGGACGGCGGCGTGCCGCCGGGCCAGCTCGTCGACGGTGGCCCGGTTGCCGGCCAGCCAGGTCGCCAGGTCCAGGTCGGGCAGGTTGGCCTGGACGAGGACCGGCAGCGGCCCGCCGGGCCAGTCGGGACGCACGTCGACCACGGCTCGTTCCCGGTTGCGGCGCGGGATCACCGGTGCCACCCGGATCTGCTCAGTCATCTCTCGTTCCCCCAAGGGTCATCGACACACTCGGCGAGGCTGCGCTGCGGGTCGGTGGCCGCCCGGCGCAGCACCTCGGTGAAGCGGCGGTGCCAGGCGGTGACACGCCCGCCGTCGAACAGGTCGGTGCGGTAGGTCCACAGCGCTTCCAGGTCGCCCCGGCGCTCGTCCAGCCAGAGGGTCAGGTCCAGCCGGGCCGCGTCCGGCGCGAGTTCCACCCCGGCGAAGTCCAGCCCCCAGGCGCCGTTCCAGGTAGCCGCCGGGGCGTTCTGCACGCCGAAGGCGACCTGGACGAGAGGGCTGCGGTGCGGGTGGCGGGCCGGTCGCAGCCGCTCGACCACGGCGTCGAACGGCACGTCCTGGCGGGCCGCGGCGGACAGGGCGGCGTCGCGGGCCTCGGCGAGCAGGTCGGCGAAGGACCGGCCCGGCGCGGGACGCAGCCGCAGCGGCATGGTGTTGACGAAGCAGCCGATGCTCTCCTCAGCCGGCACGCTGGTCCGGCCGGCGAAGGCCGTGCCGACGAGCAGGTCGGTGCGCCCGGTCCTCGCGCCGAGCAGGGTGGCGAAGGCGGCCAGGCCGACCATGTAGAGGCTGGCCCGGTGCGCCCGGGCGAGCTGTCGGACGGCGGCGGCGGTGTCGGGGGCGACCGGAACACGCAGGCTGGCCCCGTCGGGCCGGTCCGTGACCCCGGCTCCCCGCGCCGAGGTCGGCCGCGCGGTCGGGCCTGTGGTCGGGCCTGCGGTCGGGCCCTCGACTGGGCGGGCGGCGTCGGGGGTGGCCGGGCGGGCGGCGAGGTCCAGCAGGGTAGGCGCGCCGCGCAGCCCGGCGGCGACCTCGTCGAGGGCCCGGCGGCCGGCCGGACCGGCCAGCCAGTCCCGCTGCGCCAGCGCGAAACCGGCCGGGCCGGGCGCGGGGTGGGCGGGCCACGGCGGCCGGGGCCGGGTGACCCGCACGGCCGCCTCGCGCTCGCTGTCGTAGCAGCGGCCGAGGTCGCGGACCAGGACGCTGAACGACCAGTCGTCGCAGACGATGTGGTGGGCGACCAGCAGCAGCGCGAAGCGCCGCTGCCCGCCGCCGACCAGGTGGGCGCGCAGCAGCGGCCCGGCGGCCAGGTCCATCGGGGTGCGGGCGCTGGTCGCGGCGATCCGGGCGACCCGCTCAGCCAGCGGCACCCCCGGCAGGGGCGCCTCGATGACCAGCTCCACCTGCGGGTCGTCGTGCACCCGCTGGACCGGGCCCGCCGCGGAGCCAGGAAAGACGGTGCGCAGCGCGGGGTGCCGGGCGACCACCCGGCGCAGGGCCCGGGCCAGCGCCGCCCGGTCCACGGGCCCGTGCAGCTCGACCATGTAGGACACCAGGTACGAGGTGTCGGTGGGGTCGAGCTGGTGCAGGAACCACAGCCGGCGCTGCGCCGCCGACAGCGGTGCGTCCGCCTCCCCCGCCATCCCGGCGGTCGGCCCGTCCATGGCGGCGGCGGACCATCCGGCGGCGGCGGGGGCGATCGCCGTAGACGTCGCCATGTCCTCTGTGGGCCTTGGGCCTCCCCCCGGATCCGACGGGCGGCGGGAGGTCGGCGGCCGGGCGGCGAGGTGAGCGGCGAGGGCGGCCACCGTGGGGTGGTCGAAGAGCGCGGCCGGCGGCACCGGGACGCCGATGACGGCGGTGAGCCGGGCCGCGCACCGCACCGCCAGCAGGGAGTCGCCGCCGAGGTCGAAGAAGTCGGCGTCCAGCCCGGTGACCGGCACGCCGAGCACGTCCCGCCACACAGCGGCCACCTCGCCGGCCGGGCCTGCGTCGCCCGCGTCGAGATCGGCCGTGGCGGGAGCAGCATCGGAATCGGCCCAGGTCGGCGCGGGCAGCGCCGCCCGGTCGGTCTTGCCGCTCGGCGTGGTGGGCATCCGGTCCAGCCAGACCACCACGGCCGGCACCATGGGGGCGGGCAGCCGCTCGCGCAGCCGGGCCGGCACGTCGTCGCGGTGCTGGCCGACCAGGTAGCCGACCAGCACCGGGTCGCCGCTCGGCCCGGTGCGCACCGCGGCGGCGGCCTCGCGTACGCCGGGCAGGGCGGCGAGGGCGGCGCCGACCTCGCCCAGCTCGATCCGGTGCCCGCGCAGCTTCACCTGGTCGTCGAGTCGGCCGAGGAACTCCAGTTGCCCGTCGGGGCGCAGCCGCACCCGGTCCCCGGTTCGGTACATCCGGTCGCCGGGGCGGAACGGGTCGTCGAGGAAGCGGGCCGCGGTCTCCTCGGGGCGGCCGAGGTAACCCCGGGCCAGGCCGGCGCCGGCCAGGTGCAGCTCGCCGGGGGTGCCGGACGGAACGGGCACGCCGTCGGTGTCGAGCACGTACGTCCGGGTGTGCGGCAGCGGCCGGCCGATCGGCGGCACCGTCTCGTCGGCGGTGACCTCCGCCCAGGTCGAGTAGGTGGTGTCCTCGGACGGGCCGTACAGGTTGAGCAGCCGGCGTACCCCCGGTCGGGCCAGGACCCTGGCGGCGAGGGCGGCGGTCAGCGGCTCGCCGGCCAGGCAGACGGTGCGCACGCCGGCCGGCAGGGCGTCGGCGGCGAGCAGCTCGCTCATCGCCGAGGGGACGGTGTTGACCAGGGTGACCGGCAGCCGGGCGGCGTCCGGCGCGGCGAGCGCGAGGACGGTGTCGACCAGCACGACCCGCCCGCCCCAGCAGAGTGGCCCGAAGATCTCGAAGATCGACAGGTCGAAGCAGACGCTGGTGGCGGCGAGCATGCCGCCGAGTTCCTCGTCGGCGAAAGCGGACCGGATCCAGTGCATCAGCACCGACGCGGAGCGGTGCTCGACGGCCACGCCCTTGGGGCGGCCGGTGGAGCCGGACGTGTAGATCACGTAGGCCAGGTCGGACGGGGCGCCGCCGACGTCGGGACGGTCGGCCGGCTGGTCGGCGAGGTCGAGGGCGTCCAGCGGCAGCGCCGCGCCGCCGAACCGGTCGGCGAGGCCGGAGCGGGTGAGCACCACCCGGGCGCCCGAGTCCTCGGTCATGAACGCCACCCGGGCCGGCGGGTACGCCGGGTCGAGCGGCACGTACGCCGCGCCGGCCTTGAGCACGGCGAGCAGCGCGACGACCAGGTCGACGTCGCGGGTGAGGCAGACGCCGACCCGGTCCTGCCCGGTGACGCCCCGGGCGAGCAGGGCCCGGGCGAGCCGGTTGGCGGACTCGTCGAGCTGACGATAGGTCAGCGCGCGGTCGCCGTGGCGCACCGCCTCCGCGTCGGGGGTCCGTCCCACCTGGGACTCGACCATCCGGTGCAGACAGTCGACGATGACCGGGGTGCCGGAGGCGCGGGGGGTGGTGGACCGGCGGACCGGACCGGTGGGCCGGACGGAGGTGGTCACTCCCGCCCGCGATTCGTCGTACGCATGCAGCCAAACACCGAACGCCCCCCAGGATCGTGACGGTACGTGTGCTCCGGATGACCCCTCGGCAGGTCAACGCCTCGGGCCCTTCACGCTCTGCTACTTAAAGCGATCAATTGATCGCTCTCCGGTGAGAGGTTCCACGAGCATCGACGGCACTGCCAAGAGCCCTCCCGAAATACGGGACGGTGTTGGCGAAACCCGGAACGGGGGTGTTCGGCCGCGCACCCGGGCCGACGATCACCCCCGAGGCGTTCACCAGCGCCGATGCCCGCCCGCGCGAGCCTCCGCCCGCCTTCCCCGGGGCCGTTCCTGTCAGGAAGACGCCATCGGCCTCGGGACCTTGATCACTAGGGCCGGCGGCACCCCCGGGGTCACGACCTGCGGGGGGAGGGATGCGACATGACGGATACGCCGACGGGCGTCCTCAGGGGACGGCGGGGCTGCGGTCGGAAACCTGTCCGGGTCCGATGCCCGTCAGGTCGCCGCCGGGGGCGGTACGGTGGTGGACGGGTTCCGCCACTCGTCGGCAAGCACCGACCAGATCTCGATGTCGATGCGCCGGGTGGGCCCCGGCAACACCTGCCGCAAGGTGCCGTCGTGGCGCATGCCGAGTCGCCGGGCCACGGCCAGGCTGCGGACGTTGTCGGCGTTGGTGCGCCACTCCACCCGGTGTATCCCCCGCTGCCCCACCGCCCAGTCGAGGACGACGCCGACCGCCCGGGTGACCAGGCCGCGCCCCTCCGCGGCCGGCTCCAGCCAACAGCCCACCTCGCACACCCCGAGCGCGCTGTCGAACGCCACGAACATCACCCCGCCGACGAGCACCCCGTCGAGCCAGATCCCCCAGATGCCCCCGGCGTCGCCGGCCCACCGGTCGGCGTAGCGTTGCAGCACCGCGCGGGCCGACGGCAGCTCGGTGGCCACGAAGGACGCGCCCACCCACGGCGCGATGTGCTCCCGGGCCCGGTCCAGGTTGCGCAGGAACTCCTCGGCCCGCCACGGCTCCAGCGGGCGTAGCTCGGCGTCGGCGGTCAGGGCGCGGGCGAACACCGGGCCTCCCAGGGGCGGCAGACTTCAGGGACCCGGGTAGCAGATCACAGACTGATCGCAATCGGCCACCCCGGGACGCCCGGCCGGCGGCGGGGATCCGGGCGGATCAGTCGCGCAGCAGGTCGGCGTGGGCGGCGCGGAGCCGAACCAGGGCCGGGTCGCTGCCGGGAACGACCCGGCGGTCGAGCTCGGCCCAGACCTCGGCGAGCGCCGCCGTGACGGCCCGCAGCTCGGCGGCATGTCGCCGGCTGCTCTGCCGGTGCAGCTCGTCGAGGCGGCGGGCCCAGCCGGCGGTCACCGTGGCCAGCCGGTCGGCGTCGGCCCGGGCCTGCGCCGCCGAGCGGGCGGCGGGGGCGGGCACGATCGCGGCGATCGGGCGGGGGTCGCCGTCGCGGGTGACCAGCGTGACCGTGTCGGTCAGCTCGGCCATCGCGATGAGCTGGGTCAGTCGGGTGCGGGCCTCGCGCAACGGCAGGGCACGCGGCGGGGTGGGCTCGTGGGCCAGGGCGGGGGCAGCCATGCCCCCATGCTGACGACGGGGTACGACAATAAATGTCCCCGACCGTCCACGATGGCCGTCGGCGCAGGTCAGGGCTCGGCGCGCATCGTCTGATCCCGGTGCTGAACGTCGCGGTGACGGCGGAGACGGCGACCAGCGCCGGGAAGATCAACATGGCCGTCCCGCTGGAGAACCGGGCCAGCAGCAGTCCGACCAGCCCTGGGGCGAGGGCCGCCACCGAGGTGGCCGCCAGGAAGACGACCACGGCCGCGCCCCCGGACGGCGGGGTCTCAGGCGCTGGCTGACCCAGAGCAGGTTGAACGCGCGGTTGCGCCAGCGGCTCACCGGGCCGGCGGCTTCCGGGTCCGTCGGGCGCGCGTTCCGCGCCGCCGGGGCGTCCTCGATCATCGGTGGCACCTGTTCTCCGTCGGGGCGGGCCAGTAGGACAGCGTCTTGGTGCCTAAAGCGGATCGTGCGCACCCGCCCCAGGGCCGGGTCGAGCAGCGGGGACACCCACCGGTCCAGCACGGCCGCGCTCATGATCATCGGGTCGCCGCCGGTGAACAGGACGTCGGCGACCGGGTGGGGGCGGCCCGGCGCGGGCCGCCCCCACGACACGCGGGTCAGCCCTGCGCGTCGGCCATGCCCCGGCGCAGGCTCAGCGGGCGCATGTCGGTCCACACCTCGTCGAGGTGGGCCAGGCACTCCTGCTTGGGCCCCTCGAAGCCGGTGGCGGTCCAGCCGGCCGGCAGGTCGCGGTCGGCGGACCAGATCGAGTACTGCTCCTCGTGGTTCACCACGACCCGGTAGATGCGGGTGTCCTCGTCGGCGGCCATCGCCGTTCTCCTTCTCTCGATGGTTCTCTTCGGTGGGTGCACCGGCCTGCGACCGGGGCACGGTTCGGTGCTGGGGCGGACGCCCGGGGCGCGGCGGCGCGTCCCGGATCAGAGCCGGACGGGGCAGGGCCTGGAGGCGGCGGTCGAGCGGCGACCGCGCCCGACTCGCCCGGCCGTCGGCGAGGGCCAGGCTCGGCGCGGCGGCCAGTAGGTCGGTGAACGCCGACCCAGCGGCAAGCCGGGCCGGCGACGCGCCCAGGGAGAAGTGCGCGCCCTGTCCGAAGGCGAGACGCGGGTTGGATACCGGCGCAGGTCCCGCTCGTCAGGCCGGGCGAAGCGGGCGGGGTCACGGTTGGCGGCGGTGACCAGGTACAGCCGCTCCCCGGTGCGCATTCTCCAACTGGCGCAATTGGCCTGCTCCTCGTGCGACAAAGGACGCGAGGCGTCCGACCAAACGGGGGTTGATGTCACCGGAATTGCAGTGAGCCGCGCATTCCAGCCCGCCGGTAAGCCGATCGACCCGCCTGCAAAGGCCATGCAAATTAATCGGAAATAGTCGCTAACCGCGAAACGCCCGATGAAAGTACGTCAGCCACGAAGCGGCCCAACTGGACGCTATCGGACCCTTTTTGCGGGCATATGTTCGTTCCGCTGGCCTCCCAGGGTCTTCCTCTCACTCCCCCAGCACCCTCACGGTCCCCCCAATCGCCGGCACTCAACAGCTTCCCGAACATTTGCCGGCCGGACTCATTCTGCATCTCCGCGCGTAGCCGGTCAATCCACGGACTGCTATGAATCTGACCCGCAAGCTGACAGTTGCCCGACGACCGGGCCGAATAGGGAAAATCAATTGTGATCAAGGTTTTCGACGTTGCAGCAGCTCACCGGGGCGAGCCGTCGCCACCCCGGGCGTCCTCGACCGCGCGGGTGAGGATGTCGACGTAGCGGCGGCACCGGCCGGCGACAGTCGCCTCGTCGAACAGGGCCGTCGCGTACTCGACGACACCCCGCAGACCACCGTCGGCGGGGGTGACCATCACCGCCCAGTCCCGGCGTGCGCAGTCCAGCCCCTGGTCGGTGACGTCCGTCACCAGCCCGGCCAGGCGCAGCGGCGGCATCCCCGGATTCCAGGCGAAGACCGCGCCGGTCAGCGGCGGCGGATCCCCCATCCGCCAGTCCGGGTCGACGACGGCGTGGAGGACCGGCAGCGGCGCGGGCTGGTGCCGCACCGCGTCGAGGAACACCGCGTCGGTCCGGACCGCCAGGTCGACGAGGGGCTCCCCGTCGCGCAGCCGCACCCGCAGCGGCAGGGTGCTGGTGAACAGGCCGACCACCGGCTCCAGCTCCCGCCGGTCCCGGTGGGCGTACGGGCAGGACAGCAGGACGTCCCGGGCCCCGGTCAGCTCGCCGACCAACCGCGCGTACGCGGCGGCGAGCAGCGGGAACAACGTCAGTCCCGCCTCGGTGGCGAGCCGGTCCAGGCGGCCGGTCAGCTCGGCCGGCACGTCGAAGGCGTATTCCGCCCCGCGACCCGACGGCGTGGCCGGCCGGGGCCGGTCGGTGGGCAGCGGGACGGCCCGGGACACGTCGGCGAGCCGGTCCCGCCAGTGCCGCAACACTGCCGGCGGGATCCGGGTCGCCCGCTGCCGGCGGGCGTGGTCGACGTAGCGCAGCGCCGGCGCGCGGTCGGGCGGCGCACCCGAGTAGCCCCGCCCCAGCTCGTCGAGGAGTTGGAGCATGGACCAACCGTCCCCGCACAGATGGTGCACGACCATCAGGAGGATCCAACGGTCGCCGGCCAGCCGGGCGAGGCGGGCCCGCAGCCACGGCCCGTCGGCCGGGAACGGCTCCCGGCCGGCCGCCACGCACCACGCCCGCGTCCCGGCGGGGTCGGCGGCGAGGTCGGCGACCGGCACCGGGACCGGCCGGTGGGCCAGCACCTCCTGCACCACCGCGCCGTCGCGCGCCACGACGCGGGTACGTAGGGCCTCGTGCCGGGCGACCAGGGCGTCGACCGCCGCCGCGAGGGCGGGCACGTCGAGCGGGCCGGCGAGGTCGACGCGTACCGCCATGTGCACGGCCGCCGGGTCGGGGGCCAGACGCTGCCGGTGCCACATCAGCTCCTGCTGGTACGTCGCCGGCGCCCGGTCCCGCACCGCGGCGTCGCACTCCGCCGGGCCGGGGCGCGGGGCCGGGGCGGCCGGACCAGTCGAGCCGCCGGGACCGGCAGGGGCGGGCGGTGATTCGGCGGCCATCGCGCGGACGCCCGGGCTGCGCAGCACCCGGTCCACCCCGACCTCGACGCCGAGCGCCTCCCGGAGCCGGTTGGCCAGGCGGACCGCGCCCAGGGAGTCGCCCCCCGCGGCGAAGAACGAGACGTCCAGTGGCACCTGGGCCACGCCCAGCTCCGCGCACCAGGCGTCGTGGACGAGCCGTTCCCGGCCCGGGCGCGGCTCCTCCCCGCCGGGCGACCGGTCCGGCGCCGGAAGCCGGGAGACGTCGACCTTGCCGGTGTCCCCGGTGGGCAGGGCGTCCAGCACCACCCACGCCCGGGGGACGAGGTGGGCCGGCAGCCGCTCCCCCAGCTCGGCGGTCAGCCGGGCGGTCCGGGCGGCGGGCGGCTCGCCGTCGTCGCCGCCGACCACGTACCCGACCAGGTACGGCTCGGCCCGGTCGTGCCGGGCGACGACGGTGGCCTGCCGTACCCCCGGCAGGAGCGCGAGCGCGGCGGCGGCCTCGCCCGGCTCGACCCGGTGCCCCGCGATCTTCACCTGGTCGTCGACCCGGCCGAGGAACTCGACCGTGCCGTCGCCGCGGAGCCGGACCAGGTCCCCGGTCCGGTACATCCGCTCCCCGGGCGTCGCGGCGAACGGGTCGGGCAGGAACGCCGCCGCGGTCGCCCCGGGCCGGCCCAGATAACCCCGGGCGAGCCCGGTGCCGCCGACGTACAGCTCGCCGGCCGCGCCCGGCGGCACCGGCGCGCCGCGCCGATCCAGCACGTACAGCCGGCGGTGGTCCACGGGCCGGCCGATGTCGATCGGGCCGGGGCCGGCGGCCGGCACCGGGCCGGCGGTGGTGACGACGGCGGCCTCGGTCGGCCCGTACGCGTTGAGCACCGCCGCCGGGTAGCCGGCGGGTGGTCGGCGGCGCAGCTGACTCCCGCCGACCACCAGGGCCCGGACCGTCGGGGCGGGTGGCGTCGGGAGCGCGAGAACCAGCTCGGCGAGGGGCGCCGGCAGGAAGGCGACGGTGACGCCGGCGCGGTGCCACTCCGCGACCAGCCGCGCCGGGTCCGCGCGCACCCGCGACGGCACGAGGTACAGGGTCGCACCGGCGGCGAGCGTCGGGTGGATCTCGGCGAGGTTCGCGTCGAACCCGAGGCCGAGGGCGTGCGCCACGGTGTCCGCGCCGGTGAGGGCCAGGGCGCGCGTGTGCCAGTCGACGACGTCCACGGCGGCCCGGTGCGGGACGCCCACCGCCCTGGGCCGGCCGGTCGAGCCGGAGGTGTACACGCACCAGGCGAGATGCCCAGGGCCGGCCGCGTCGACCGGGTCGGCCAGGTCCGGCTCGGCGGGCCCGTCCACCAACAACCGGACCACCCCGGCGGGGGCCCGGGTGGGGTCGGGGACGTCGACGGCGGTCAGCAGCAGGCGGGCACCGCTGTCGGCGAGCAGGTCGCGCAGCCGGGCCGCCGGCAGGCCCGGGTCCAGCGGCAGGAACGCCGCGCCGGCCATCAGCACGGCGAGCTGCGCCGCGACCAGCTCCGGCCGGCGCGGCAGGAGCACAGCGACGAGGTCGTCCGGCCCGACGTCGTGCGCCGCGATCCGCCGGGCCAGTTCCCGGGCCCGGTCGCGCAGTTCCCGGTACGTCCACCGGCGCTCACCGGAGACCACGGCGATCGCGTCGGGGGTCCGGGCGGCCTGCCGGACGAACAGGTCGTGCAGCCGGTCGGCGACGGGTTCGGATTGCGGCCCCAGCGGGCGGGCCGCCGGGTCGTCGAGCCGGTCGGCCAACCGGGACAGCGGCAGGCCCGGCTCGCGGGTCAGCACATCCAGCAGTCGGTGGAGGTGGTCGAGCAGGCGGTCCACGGTGGCCCGGTCGAGCACCTCCGTGCGGTACTCGACGTGGCAGCGCAGCGTCCCGCCGTGCGACAGGTAGACCATCAGGTCGACCGGTGCCTTGTCCAGGCCCACCGGCAGGGGCTCGGCGGTGACGCCCGGCAGGTCGAAGACGAACGCCTCGGGTCCGCTCTCGTACTCCACGACCACGTCGAAGAGGGGGTGACGGCCGGCCTCGCGGTTCGGGGCCACCGCGCGGACCAGGGCGTCGAACGGGACCCGGTCGTGCTCGTACCCGTCGGCGGCGGTCACCCGGACCCGGGCGAGCAACTCCCGAAAGGTCGGGTCGCCCGTGAGGTCCAGCCGCAGCGGGAGGGTCCGGACGAAGAACCCGATCAGGTCGGCGGTCCGCTCGTCCCGGCCGCCCGTGCCCGTGCCGATGACCAGGTCGGCCTGGCCGGTGAACCGGAACAGCAGCACCCCGAACGCGCTCAGCAGGACGGTGAACGGGGTGACCCGCTCGTCCCGGCCGAACCGCCGTACCCGCTCCGCCAGCTCGGCGGGCAACTCCCGGAAGACGCTCTCCCCCGCCGCCGACGGCAGCGCCGGGCGGGTCAGGTCGGACGGGATGACGAGGGTGGGCGGGGGCGGGTCGAGCCGGTCCCGCCAGTAGGCCAGGTCCTTGTCGTCGGGCTCGCCGGCGCCGGCCGCCGCCAGCTCGGGGTAGGTGACCGGCAGCGGTGGCAGGTCGGGGGCGGTGCCGGCAACGCGGGCCCGGTAGTGGGCCGAGACCTCCCGGGTCAGCACGGCGTACGACCCGCCGTCGGTGGCCAGGTGGTGGAACGTCAGCACCAGCACATGATGGATGGCGGAGAAGCGCAGCAAGGTGAAGGCGAACACCGGCCCGCGGGCCAGATCGGACACCCGCCGGCTCCCGGCGGCCAGCGCGGCCCGGATCGTCGCGTCCTCGGCCTCGCCGGCGTGGTCGCGCACCGGGCACCGCACCGGCACCCACGCGCGTACCACCTGCCGGGGCTCCCCGTCGACCTCGGCGTAGCTGGTGCGCAGCGGGGCGTGCCGGTCGACCACGTCCTGCAACGCGCCGCGCAGCGCGGCGTGGTCGAGCGGGCCGCGCAGCCGCACGGCCACCCCCTCGTGGTACGCGGGGGTGCCCGGGTGCAGCCGCTCCACCAGCCAGAGCCGGCGCTGCGCGGACGACAGCGGCGCGGTCCGCACGGCCCCGTCGGTCCCGTCGGTCCCGTCGGTTCCGTCGGTTGCGTCGGTTCCGTCGGTTGCGTCGGTTCCGTCGGTTGCGTCGGTTCCGTCGGGTGGCGGTGGGGGCAGCGGGCTGCCGGGGTCCGGTGCCGGCGCGTCGGTGCCCGCCGGTCGCCCGGTGGGGGCGGCGATCCGGCGTGGGGTGGCCCGGCGCAGCGCGTCGAGCGCCGGCAGACCGGCGCGGACCGCGTCCCCCGGTAGTCCGAAGTCGACGAAGCAGGCGATCTCGTCGACGCCGGCGTCGAGCACCGCCTCGACCACCGCCCGGCAGCTCTCCGGCGACCCGATGAGCGCACGCTCGGCGCAGTACCGCTCGTACGCCCGGGACAGCACGAACCGGACGTCGTCGTCCGGGGTGTCGGCCAGGTCGACGTTCATGCCGAGGCTGTTGACCACCTGACCGAGCAGGCTGAACGAGGAGCGCAGGTACGCGCAGAACGGCTCGAACGCCTCGGCCCGGGCCCGCGCGGCGTCCTCGCCCAGGTAGGCGTGCAGCAGCACCACCACGCGCCCGCCGGCCGGGTCGAGCCCGTGCTCGGCCCGGGTACGCCGGTACAGGGCGACGTTCTCGGCGAGACGCGCCACGTCCTGCGTCATCAGGTTGGTCACCACGCCGACGTCGCGGCGGGCGGCCTCCCGGTAGCTGTCCGGGTTGCCGACGATCGCGGTGAAGACCGGCGGCTCCGCCTGGACCGGCCGGGGGAACAGGCGTACCTCGATCCGCTCACCGCTGCCCGACCGGGCCGGCACCGCCTCCCCGCGCCACAGCCGCCGGACGGTGTCCAGGTGCTCGTACATCACCTGCTTGTGCCGCCCGAAGTGGTCGGGCTGGAAGACGAAGTCGTTGGCGTGCCAGCCGGGCGCGCAGCCGAGCCCGATCCGGCCCCCGGAGAGGTTGTCCACCATGGACCACTCCTCCGCGACCCGGACGGGATGGTGCAGGGGCAGCACGACCGAGCCGGCGTTGAGCCGCACCCGCCGGGTACGCACCGCGAGGGCGGCGGCGAGCACCGACGGGTTGGGGAAGAGACCGCCGAAGGAGTGGAAGTGCCGCTCCGGCATCCAGACGGCATGGAAGCCGTGCGCGTCGGCGAACTCGGCCGCGTCGAGGACGACCCCGTACTTGTCGTCCCGGTCCTGGTCGGGATAGTCGCCGAAGAAGTAGAGGCTGAAGTCGGCGGTGCCCTGCGGGGTCACCGGCTGCGCGACGGCGTCCGTGGAAGCGGCGGCCGGCGCGGCGGCGAGGGGCACGGCGGCGGCCGGCGCGACGACGACCGGCACCGCGGCGGCGGGAGACACGGCGGCAACCGGCGCGGCGGCGAGAGGCACAGCGGCGGGAGACACTGCCGACGACACGGCCGGGGTCGTCCCTGCCTGCGGGCCGTCGCCGCGCCCGGAAGCGGCACCGAGCAGGGCGAGCTGCTGCTGCATCAGGTCCAGCTGCCGATGGATGATGCCGGCCAGCTCGCCGGAGCCCGGCCGGCCCTCGCCGGCGGCGAGGCCGGCCGGAGCGGAACCGGCCACCTCCGGCCCGGCCAGCTCCGGCCCGGCCACCTCCGGCCCGGTCGCGGGGAACCCGGGCGCCGCCGGGTGCGGCCCGGGAGGCGGGGTCGTACCCGGGTCCGTCGCCACCCGGGCGGCGTCGGTGATCGCGGCGGCCAGGCGGCGGGGGGTATCGACGGCGGTGAACAGGTCCCGCACCGGCACCCGGACGGCGAAGGAGCGGTCGATCTCCCGGGACATAGTGATCAGCAGGAGCGAGTCGGCGCCCAGGGCGAAGAAGCTCTGGTCCGGGTCGACCTCGGCGGCGGCCAGGCCGAGCCGCTCGGCGGTCAGCGCCCGCACCCGCTCCAGCACCGCCGAGTCCGCCCCCGCCGCCGGAACCGGCGCGGCGACGGACCCCACGGACGCGGCCCCGACCGACGCAGGCCCACCGGCGGCCGGCGGGTCGACCCAGAACCGGCGGCGCTGGAACGGGTACGCGGGCAGCGTGACCCGCCGGCCGCCGTAGCCGCCCACGAGCCCCGCCCAGTCCAGCGGCGTCCCCGCGACGTGCAGCTCCGCCGCCGCCCGCCACAGTCCGGCGGCCGGGTCGAGGCCCCGGCGCTGGGACGGAACCCAGCGCGGCACCGGCCCGGCCGCTGCGGCGATGCCGGTCAGCACGCCGTCCGCGCCGGCCTCGACCACCGTCCGGCAGCCCTCGGCGGCCAGGGCGGACACGGCGTCGTGCCAGCGCACCGGCTCGCGCGTGTGCCGGCACAGGTGGTCCGCGTCAGGCCGCCAGCCGGGCGGGTGGACCCGGCCGTCGAGGGCGCTCACGACCGGCAGCCGGGTGGGCCGGAACACGACCTCGCCGGCCAGCTCCCGGAGACGGTCCAGCACCGGCGCCACGGCCGCCGAGTGGAACGCCCGGTCCACCGGGAGCCGCCGGGTCACCACCCCGAGCCGGTCGGCCCGGGCCGCGGCGGCGTCGACCTCGGCCGGCGGGCCGGCGAGGACGTGCCGGGCCGGCCCGTTGACCGCCGCCAGCTCCAGCGACGAGCCGGCGATCAGGTCGGCCACGACGGGCCTGTCGGCCAGCACCGCCAGCATCGCGCCGGGCGGCAGGCCGTCGGCCATGAGGCGGCCCCGGCAGGCGGCGAGCCGGACGGCCTCGGCGAGGGACAGCGCGCCCGCGACGACCAGGGCGGCGTACTCGCCGACGCTGTGTCCGAGGACGTGGCCCACGGGCAGGCCCCACGACCGCCACAGCTCGGCCAACGCCACCCCGACGACCACCAGTGCCGGCTGGGCCACGTCGGTGGGTCGGCCGGCGGGCGGGCGATCCTCGCGCAGCCGGGCGGCCAGGTCGCCGCCGACCGCCTCCCGGTACGCGTCGGCGGCCTCGTCGAGCACCGCGCGGACCACCGGGAAACGCGCCGCCAGCGGGAGCAGCGCCTCGCGGACGTCCCCCTGACCGGGGAACGCGAGGGCGACCGGTCCGGAGGCGTCCCCTCCGGTGTCGCCGGCGACGACGTCGGCCGGGAGGCCGCCGGCGTACCGGTCCAGGGCATCGGCCAGCGCGGCGGTCGAGTCGCCGAGGACGACGAGTCGGTGGCGCAGGTGACGGCGACCGGTGCCGGCGGTCAGCACCAGGTCCGCCGGCAGCAGGGCGGGGTCGGCGCGGAGCCGGTCCCGGTGGGCCAGGGCGAGCGCGGCCAGCGCGGCCGGGTCGGCGGCAGAGAGCGGTAGCAGGCCGGGGACCTGGGCGGGCCGGTCGCCGGGCCTGGGCGGCGGGCACGGCGGGATCGGCGGCTCCTCGACGATCACGTGGGCGTTGGTGCCGCCGACGCCGAGGGCGCTGACCGCGGCCCGCCGGGGCGACCCGGTAGCCGGCCAGTCGGCGGCGACGGTGGTAACCGTGAACGGCCCGTCGGCCAGGCCCAGCGCGGGGCTCGGCCGGGTGAAGTTGATCTGCGGCGGGACGCGGCCGGAGCGGACGGTGAGCACGGCCTTGATCAGGCCGGCCATCCCGGCGCAGCTGTCCAGGTGCCCGATGTTGGCCTTCACCGAGCCGAGGAACGCCCGCGCGGGCGCGTACGCCTCGGCGAGGGCGTGGTGCTCGATCGGGTCACCGAGGGCGGTGCCGGTGCCGTGCGCCTCGACGTACCCGACGGAGGCGGCCGACACCCCCGCGTCGCGCAGGGCCCGCCGGACGACGTCCACCTGCCCGGACACCCCGGGCGCGGTGTAGCCGACCTTACCGGCCCCGTCGTTGTTGACCGCCGAGCCGAGGAGCACCGCGTGGATGCGGTCGCCGTCGGCGAGCGCCCGGTCGAGCGGCTTGAGCACGACGGCCGCCACCCCGTTGCCGCCGACGGTGCCGTCGGCGTCGGCGTCGAAGGGCCGGCACCGCCCGGTGGCGGACAGGATCGACCCGGGGGTGTGCCGGTACCCGGTGACCTGCGGGACGTGCACCGCCACCGCGCCCGCCAGGGCGATGTCGGCGTCGCCGGCGAGCAGGGCGCGCGCCGCCAGGTGCACCGCGACCAGCGAGGTGGAGCAGGCGGTCTGCACGGTCACCGCCGGGCCGGTCAGCCCGAGCCGGTACGCGACGCGGGTGGCCAGGAAGTCTGGCTGGTTGCCCAGCGCCGCGCCGATCATGGTGGCCGGATCGGCCGAGCCGACCGCCTGCGGGAGCTGGTGGCGCAGGTAGGTGTGGTGGGGGTACAGGTTCATCCCACCGCCCGCGTACACGCCGATCCGCCGTCCGTCGGTCTCGCCGGGGCAGCCGGCGTCCTCGAGGGCGTGGTGGCAGGTCTCCAGGAACAGCCGGTGCTGCGGGTCCAGCAACTCGGCCTCGCGGGGGCTGATGCCGAAGAAGCCGGCGTCGAAGCCGGTGACGTCGTCCAGGACGCCGCTCGCCGCCACGAAGCCGGGGGCGCGCGTGGCCTCCTCGGACACCCCGCCCGCGGTGAGCTCCTGCGGGGTGAAGAAGTGGACGCTCTCCACCCCGGCGAGCAGCCGCTCCCAGTACTCGTCGACGGTGCCCGCGCCGGGGAACCGGGCAGCCATGCCGACGATCGCGACCCGCCGGTCCGCCGGGGGTGCCTGCGTCGGCGCGGGGGCGGCGCTCGGGCCGACGCTCGGGCTGACGCTCGGGCCGACGCTCGGGCTGACGCTCGGGCCGGCGCTCGGGCCGGCGGCGAGGTGCGCGCTGAGGGCGTCGACGGTGGGGTGGGCGAACAGCTCCGGCTGCGGGACCGGGCGGCCCAGGGCCTGCTCCAGCCGGGCCCGGAACCGGACGATCTCGACGGAGCCGACGCCCAGCTCGTAGAACGGCCGGTCCGCGTCGACCGGCCGGCCGAGGACGTCGGCCAGCGCGGCACGCACGAGGGTCCGCACCGCCGCCCGCCCGGGCCCGGCCGGTGACGGCCCCGTCGCCGGGCCCGCCCCCACCGGCTTTGCGCCCTCACCAGCCGGACCCGCAACGAGGCCGGGAGCGACGACGGAGCCGGGGGCGACGACGGGACCGGGGCCGGGGCCGCCGGGCGGGAAGCCGCCGGCCAGGAACCGCCGCCGCAGCTCCGCCCGTTGGAGCTTTCCCCCGGAGGTACGCGGGAACCCCTCCTCGGGCACGGCCAGCACCCGCGCCGGGATGACCTGCCACCGGCGGGCCACCACCGCGGTGAGCGCCTCGGCCACCCGCTGCGCCGGCTCGGCCCCGTCGGGATCGGGGACGTGGAACAGCACCAGTGACTCGGTGCCGGTGCGGGCGTCGGGTACGCCGACGGCGGCGACGAGCCCGGCGCGTACCCCGGCGACCCCGGCGGCCACCCGCTCGATCTCGTGACAGGGGATGTTCTGCCCGTTGAGGATCAGCAGGTCCTTGGCGCGCCCGGTGACGGTGACCGCGCCGTCGCGCAGGTAGGCCAGATCCCCGCTCTCCAGCCAGTCGCCGTCGGGGAAGGCCGCGCGGTTGGCCTCGGGGTCGCCGAGGTAGCCGGGGGTGACCCGGGCCGAGCGGACCTGCAGCCGGCCGACCCGGCCCTCGGGGAGCACCGCGCCGGCGGCGTCGACAATGCGCAGCGTGACCCCGGGCGCGGGCCGGCCGACGGACAGGAACTCCGTGCAGTCGGCCGCCGAGTCTTCGTCGACCCACTCCAGGTCGCCGCCGAGGCTGGCCGTGTCGACCCGCTGCCGGCCGCCGGGTGCGGTGAACGACGCGAAGGTGATCCCGGTGCAGGTCTCGGACATCCCCCAGGCCGGGGTCATGGCCGCCGCCGGCACCCCGGTCGCGGCGACGAACGCCTCGAACGTCTCCGGCAGGCACTGCTCGCCGCCGCTGACCATGCGCCGCACCCCGCCGAGGTCCCACCGCCGGCCCGGGGCGCGCGCCACCGCGTCGACGACCAGCCGCAGGCCGAAGTTCGGCGCCCAGCTGTGCGTCACCCCGTACCGGCGCATGAGGTCCAGCCAGCGCGGCGGGTCCGCCAGCACCAGCGGCGTGGCGACGTGCACGGACGTGGCGCCGAGGAACACCCCGCCGAGGTGGTACAGGAGCAGGCCGGCGACGTGGTCCAGCGGCAGCCAGTTGAGCAGCACGTCGCCCGGGCGGACGTCGAGCATCTCGCGGGCGCCGACGGCGTACTCGGACAGGCCCCGGTGGGTCAACGGGATGATCTTCGGGGTGCCGGTGCTGCCCGACGACAGTTGCAGGACGGCCACCCCGGCGGGGTCGGGGGCGACCTCGGGCAGTTCCCCGGTGGTGCCCCCCGCCGCCAGCTCCGCCACGGCGAGCACCCGGCCGGCCAGCGGCAGACCGGCCAGCCCCGCCACGTCCTCGACGCCGGCGAGGACGACCGGGGCGTCGAGAGCCCGCCAGGCGTGCAGCAGCGCCGCGAGGGCGGGGCTGTCCGCGTCGTAGCCGGCCGGGGCGCCGACCGTCAGCGGCGCGACGCCGCCGAGCACGCAGCCCCAGAACGCCGGCCAGTACTGCGCGCCGGAGGTGATCCGCAGGATCGCCGACGAGCCTGCGGTGACCCCCCGCGCCCGCAGGCCGGCCCGCACGACACGGGCCCGGTCGAGCAGCGTCGGATGGTCGAGGAACACGCTGCGGCCGTCCTCGTCCACCACCCGGATGCCGGCGTCGGGGAACTCCCGCGCCGCCCGCCGCAGCGCGTCGCCCAGCGTCCGGGGGTGCTCCGGGTCTGCGGGCAGGTCGCCGCCGTGGCTGACGGCGGGGCGACGGGCGGGCGGTACGGCGGTCACGGCGTCACCTCATGGGTCGCGGGGTCGACGGGCGGTTTCCGGCCGGCCGTTCGGAACGTCTGGACGAGGAGGAACGCCAGGGCCACGGCGAAGGCCGCCCCGTGGGCCACGGCGACGACCGTGAGCGGGGCCGCCCGGCCCAGCGCGGCGGCGCAGCCGACCATGCCGAGGCCGAAGCCGGCGTTCTGCGCCGCGCTGGCGAACCCGAACAGCCGGGCGCGCCGGGGCTCGTCGACCGCCTGGAGCCGGGTGGTGTAGCTGATCTCGGCGTAGCCGTCGGCGGCGCCCGCCGCCACGGTCAGCGGGATCAGCAGCCACAGGGGAGGATCGGTGAAGGCGAGCACGAAGAAGACCGACATCAGGCAGGTCGCGACGCCGAAGGAGCGCGGGGAGCCCATCCCGCCGGTGCGGGCGGCCAGCCGGGCACACCACCGGCCGGCGACGAGGCTGCCCACCGCCCAGCAGGTCAGGAAGACTGCGGCGTACCCGGCGGGCGAGTCGGGGCGGACCAGGTTGGCCTGCACCGGGATGCCCACGTTGTGCGACGCGGACCCGAACGCGTCGGCGGCGCGTACGCCGATCATCGCCACCACCACCGGCGCGACCGCCCGCAGTATCCCGAAGCCGGCCAGGGCGCGCGGCCCGGCGGGCGGCGCGGTCCCGGTCCCGGCGGTGGCCGGCCGGCGGGCCCGCACCCGGGCCAGCAGCACGGCGGAGAGCACGTACGTGCCGGCGTCGAGCAGGAACGCCATCTGGTAGCCGAGCTGGGCGACCAGGATTCCCGCCGAGGCGAACCCGAGCAGCATCGCCACCGACCGGGCCGCGACGAGCCGGGCGTTGGCGCGGGCCCGGCGATCGGGGCCGGCCAGCTCGGGCAGTTCGCTGCGCAGCGCGACCCCCCACAGGGTCTGCCCGCAGCCGAGCACCACGGCGAGCGCGTAGAGCATCCCGGGCCGCGCCCCGTCGGGGGCTGCGACCAGCAGCGCCAGGGTCACGGCCGACAGCACGTCCGCGCCGATCATCAGGCGGGTACGCCGGCACCGGCCGGCGAGCAGCCCGCTCACCGGTCCCATGAGGAAACCGGCGGTCATGCGGACGGCCATGAACAGGCCGGTCTGCACGGCGGAGCCGGTGACCTCCAGCGTGAACAGGCCCAGCGCCACCAGGTTCAGGTAGCTGCCGTACGTCGACGCCGCGTGCGCGGCCACGACCAGCCGCAGGTCACGCGCCGGACGGCCCCCGTCGGCCCCATCCACCACTGAAGGTCCCCACCACTGTCGATGCCTCCGGACCGCCGATCCTGCCTGCCGGCCGGGCGACTTTCAATGGCGCTGTCGGGATTGCGGGGTGCCCCTACCGTCCCGGGGTGAGGTATCGGGCGGGGACGGCGTCGGTCAGCCACACCCCGTTGGCGCTGCGGTGGAAGACGTGCCTGTCGTGGGCCATCGCCGCCGCGTCCACGGTGAACACCACCACGGCCCCGCCCCGCCGCGCGCCGACCCGGCGGGCGGTCTCGACGTCCTCCGACAGGTGGACGTGGTGACGGCCGCCCCGGTGCAGCCCGGTGGCCCGGATCGGGTCGAGGGCGGCGGCGCCGGTGCCGTGGTAGAGCCGGTCGGGCGGCACCGCCGGCGGCAACCCCAGATCGACCGGGATGGAATGGCCCTGGTTGGCCCGGATACGTTCGACCCCGTCGGGGCCGCGCTCCACCGCGAAGCGCTGCTTGTCGTTCTCGGCGACCACCACGTCGAGCGCGTCCCGCCCCACCCGCAGGGCGGCCAGCAGGTCGTCGACCAGGACCCACCCGGCCCGGTCCGGCGTGAGGCCCAGGCGGTGCGGCTCGTGCCGCAACGCCCGGGACATGCGCTTGCTCAGCTTGACCGTGGCGCGGTGATCCATCCCGGAATTGTGGCCGGTGTCGGCCCCGCCCCTCCACCCGTTTTCCACCCGACGTCCGGGGCCACGACCGCAGGGTCGTTGCGTTGTCGCGGGTGCGGTCCCCTGGTCGGCCCGGTGACCGTGGCCGGGGCGGAGCCGGGAAAACTCGGCGCGGTGCCGGGGCCGGCTGCTAGCCTCTCGCGTTGACGCGGAACCACCATCGGGAGGCCGACCGTGCCCAGGGAGACCGGACGCACCCTCGTCGCCTCGAACAAGAAGGCCCGGCACGACTACGACATCCTCAAGACGTACGAGGCGGGGCTCGTGCTCGCCGGCACCGAGGTGAAGTCGCTGCGGGCCGGCCGGGTGTCGCTGGTCGACGCCTTCGCCCAGGAGCACGACGGCGAACTGCTGCTGCACGGCCTGCACATCGCCGAGTACGGCTTCGGCACCTGGACCAACCACCAGCCCCGCCGCACCCGCAAGGTGCTGCTGCGTCGCGTCGAGATCGACCGGATCCTCGACCGGACGCGCGAGGGCGGGCTCACCCTCGTGCCGTTGTCGCTGTACTTCTCCGACGGCTGGGCCAAGGTCGAGCTTGCCCTGGCCAAGGGCCGCAGGTCGTACGACAAGCGGCAGGCGATCGCCGAGCGGGACGCCAAGCGGGAGATCGCCCGCGAGTTCGGCCGCCGGCTCAAGGGCGCCCGCGCCCGACGCGCCTGACCCCGCACCCGCCGCCTCCTCCCCGGCCCCGCCGCTTCTTCCCCCGGCCCCGCCGCTTCTTCCCCGGGCCCCGCCATGTCCGATCCTGGCCCGCGTGACCCGTCCCACGCCGTGACGGCCGACGCCGCAGCACGGAACGACATCGTTTCGCCACCGTCATGGCGGCAAAGATCGCATCCCGGCCTGCGAACGCCGAGTCTTGACTACGATCGGGTACGACATCGTTTCGTAGGAGGGACCAGTGACGAGGGATCAGCGGAGCACGACGACTCCGGCCGTCCCGCCGGCACGGACCAGACGGGCACCGGCACCGACCAGCCCGGCACCGGCCGTTCCTGCGACACCGGCCGTTCCTACGGCGCGGGCCGCCCCGGCGGCTGCGCGGACGCGACGCTTCCCGGAGCTGCTCGCCACCGTGCTCCACCTGCTGCGCGAGGTGGGATACGACCGGCTGACCATCGACACCGTGGCCGCCCGGGCCCGGGTCAGCAAGGCCACCATCTACCGGCACTGGCCGGGCAAGGCCGAACTGGTCGCCGCGGCCCTGCACGAGCGCCACGTCGACCGGCGCATCCCCGCCGACACCGGCTCGCTGCGCGGCGACCTGCTGGAGCTGCTGCGCGCCACCGCGGCCATCTGCACCGCGGACAGCGACCTCATCCAGGCGCTGACCCTGGCCATGCGCACCGCCCCGGAGCTGGAAAAGACCATCCGACAGCAGGTGATGCCGGCCGGCCGCGTCCTCAGCGTCGCCGTCGTCGTCCGCGCCGCCGCCCGCGGCGAGATCCCGCCCGAGGCCGGCGAGCGCGATCTCTTCCACGACCTCGCACCCGCCATGGTGATGTCCCGGATCCTCGCCCACGGGCTCCCCGCCGACGACACGTTCCTCACCCAGCTCGTCGACCAGGTGCTGATTCCCGTTCTGCGGTACCGCGCCGACTGACGCGGGGGCCCGCCCGCGCACCGACGCCCCTTCACGGAGGGCTCCACCATGCCCGGATCCACGTCCAGCGCGCCCGCCTCGCCCGGGGCGACGGCCACCTCCGCGCACCCGCGGCGCTGGATCGCGCTGGCGATCATCGCGTTCGCCCAGCTGATGGTGGTCCTCGACGCGACCATCGTGAACATCGCCCTGCCCAACGCCCAGGTCGACCTCAACATCTCCGACGCCGACCGGCAGTGGGTCGTCACCGCCTACACCCTCGCCTTCGGCGGCCTGCTGCTGCTCGGCGGCCGGATCGCCGACTACTGGGGCCGCAAGCGGACCTTCCTCGTCGGCATGGCCGGCTTCGCCCTCGCCTCGGCCCTCGGCGGCCTGGCCGGGAGCGGCGGGTTGCTCTTCGCCGCCCGCGCCCTCCAGGGCGCCTTCGGCGCGCTGCTCGCCCCCGCCGCGCTGGCCCTGCTCACCGTGCTGTTCACCGAGACGAAGGAGCGGGCGAAGGCGTTCGCGGTCTACGGGGCCATCTCCGGCGGCGGCGCCGCCGTGGGCCTCCTCCTCGGCGGCGTGCTCACCGAGTACGCCAACTGGCGCTGGTGCCTGCTGGTCAACATCCCGGTCGCGATCGTCGCCATCGTCGCCGCCATCCCGCTGGTGCCCGAGAGCCGCGCCCACGGCGACACCCGGTACGACGTACCCGGCGCCGTCGTGGTCACCGCCGGCCTGGTCTGTCTCGTCTACGGGTTCACCAAGGCCGCCGAGGACGGCTGGGACGCCACCGCCACCCTGGCCTTCATCGCCGCCGGCGTGATCCTGCTCGCCGTGTTCGTGGTGATCGAGCTGCGCTCCAGCCACCCGCTGCTGCCGATGCGTATCCTGCTCGACCGCAACCGGGGTGGCGCGTACATCGCCTCCACGCTCATCGGCGCCGGCCTGTTCGGGGCGTTCCTGTTCCTCGCCTTCTACTTCCAGGTGGTGCTCCAGTACACCCCGCTGGAGGCGGGCCTCGCCTCCCTGCCGGTCACCGCCGGCGTGCTGGTCGCCGCCGCCGCGGCCAGTGTCCTGCTCCCCCGCATCGGCGCGAAGCCGCTGATGCTGGCCGGCGCGGTCCTGGCCGCCGCCGCCATGCTGTGGCTCACCCAGATCGACGTGGACACCTCGTTCGTGGGCCACCTGCTGCCCGCCCAGGTCGTCCTCGGCATGGGCCTCGGGTTCACCTTCGTGCCGGTGTCCAGCCTCGCCCTGGTCGGGGTGCCCAACCACGACGCGGGCGCGGCCAGCGCCACGCTCAACGCCACCCAGCAGATCGGCGGGTCGCTCGGCACCGCCCTGCTGAACACCATGTACACCAGCGCGGTCGCCGGATACCTGTCCACTCGGGTCCCCGGCCCCGCGACCCAGGTCAACGCGCTGGTGCACGGCTACACGGTCGCGTTCGCCTGGGGTGCCGGGCTGATCCTGCTCTCCGGCCTGGCCACCCTGCTGCTGATCAGGGTCCGCCGGAAGGACATCCCGGCCGGGGGCACCGTACACATGGGCTGAGACCGCCCGGGTCCACGGCCGGGCCCGGCGCCGCGCGCCTCGCGCGCCGCCGGGGCCGGCCTTCCCTCTCCCGGTACGCGACGCGCGGCGACACCGCCCCCCGCTGAGCCTTCGATCAGGCTGACCCGCGCGGCTCAGCCCTTCACGCAGACCACCTGCTTGAGGTGGGCGACCACCTCGACCAGGTCCTCCTGCTGGGCCATCACCTCCGTGATGTCCTTGTACGCGGCGGGGATCTCGTCGACCACCCCCGCGTCCTTGCGGCACTCCACCCCGGCGGTCTGCCGCGCCAGGTCGTCCGTGCTGAACGTCCGCTTCGCCTGCCCGCGCGACATCCGCCGCCCGGCCCCGTGCGAGGCGGAGCAGTACGCGTCCGGGTTCCCCTTCCCGCGCACGACGTACGACCCGGTGCCCATCGAGCCGGGGATGACGCCGAGGTCCCCGACGCCGGCCCGGATCGCGCCCTTGCGGGTGACCAGCACGTCCACCCCGCCGTACGTCTCCTCGGCGACGTAGTTGTGGTGGCACGAGATGGGCTCGTCGAAGCCGACCTGCGGGTACCGGTCACGGACCACGTTGCAGAGCAGGGCCAGCATCACCGCGCGGTTGCGGCGGGCGTACTCCTGCGCCCACCACAGGTCCCGCCGGTACGCCGTCATCTCCGGCGTGCCGGCGAGGAACACCGCCAGGTCCCGGTCGGGCAGCTCGGCGTTGTGCGGCAGCCGCCGCGCGATGCCGATGTGCCGCTCCGCCAGCTCCTTACCGATGTTGCGCGACCCGGAGTGCAGCATCAGCCAGACCCGGCCGGCGTCCGGGCCGCCCTGCTCCAGGCAGACCTCGATGAAGTGGTTGCCACCGCCGAGGGTGCCCATCTGCTGCTGGGCCCGGGTCTCGAGCTGGGCCACCCGCTTGTCGAGGGTGCCGAAGCGCCCCCAGAAGTCGGCCCAGCCGCGCTGCTCCAGCCCGCGTACCCGGCGCGGGTCGACCGCGTTCTCGCGCTTGGCGAAGCCGACCGGGATGGTCGCCTCGATCTCGGAGCGCAGCCCGGCGAGGTCGTCGGGCAGGTCGGCGGCGGTGAGCGAGGTCCGCACCGCCGACATGCCGCAGCCGATGTCCACGCCGACGGCGGCCGGGGAGACCGCCTGCCGCATCGCGATCACCGAGCCGACGGTGGCGCCCTTGCCGAAGTGGACGTCGGGCATCACGGCGACGCCCTCGACCCAGGGCAGCGCGCCGATGTTGCGCAGCTGCCGGGCGGCCTGCTCCTCGATGGCGTACGGGTCGGTCCAGACCCGGACGGGCGCGCGGGTGCCCGGAAGCGGGGTGAATGCCATCGTTCTCTCCTCGTTCGTTCTCGTCCTTGGCGGAGCGGCTGGCCGGATTCGAACCGGCGGTCTTCACCGTGGCGGGGTGACGCGCTGCCGGGCTGCGCCACAGCCGCGAGGCCGGCCCGCCGGTGGCGGGACGGGCGTTGGCGATATCGGTCCGACGGGCGGGGACGGGGACGAAAAAGCCGCCCGGTCCCGGACTCGGGATGGGCGGCTACGCGTGTCGCGCTGGCGCTATCCGCGCCACCACCCGGATTGTCGGCGCTGACACCGGCCGAGGGTCTGCCCGCCGGTGAGCAGCGGGGCACCGCCGCGCGGCGTGGGCCGCGAGGTTGTGGTGCGCTTGCGCTGCGACACGGCATGCTCCCTGGATCAGCTCGGGTTGGCCTTGCCCGATGACCGTAGGCGAGGGCCACGACGACCGCAATGGATATCCGGCTGCCCTCGGCGCCCACCGGCACGCCCGCCCGACGCCCGGCGGGTTGGTCGGGCGATCAGAGCCAGCCGCGTGCGGACGCCTCGACGCCGGCCTGGAACCGGGTGGTGGCACCCAGCCGGTCGATGACGGACGCGATCCGGCGGGTGGCGGTGCGGGCGCTGACCCCGAGCTGGCGGGCGATGCCCTCGTCCTTGAGGCCGGCCTTGAGCATCTGGAGCAGCAGCAGATCCTCGTCGCTCGGCTTGTCGTCGGCCGGCGGGTGGGCGCCGGCGAGCGGCGTGGCCCGACCCCAGTACGCCTTGAACAGTTCGATCAGCGCGTCGAGCAGCCCCGAGGGGTGGATCAGCGCGATGTTGTCGTAGGCCCCGCCGGTGAGCGAGACCACCGCCACCCTCAGGTCCATGATCCGTAGCTTGAACGGCAGGCTGGGGAGGATCCGGGCCTGCTCACCCGCCTCGGCGAGCCTGACCAGCAGCTCGAAGCGACCCGGCCGCCCCATGGACTCCGGGCAGTAGACCGTGCGGATGTCCACCCCTCTGGCGATCAGGTCCTGGGTCTCCGCGATCTCCGCCTCGTTGGTGTCCGGGGTGCCGTCCACGTGCTTCATGTAGGGCGGCCGGTCGAGCACCCACAGGTGGGTTCGCACGGACCGGGTGAGCTCGTCCACCCGACGGTTGACCGTCTCCCGGCCCGACAGCACCTCCACCCAACGCCCGGGATCGCGGAGCCGGGCTTTCTGAAACAGTTGGGCGAAGTCCGCGACGGCAGCCTGTACGCCGTCCAGCGCCGCTTCCGCCTCCAGCCGGTGCCGGGCGACGAGTGCCGTCAGAGCCGCCTGCGGCCCCATGGCCTCGTATCTTCCGGGCGCTGTCCGTCTCAGCAGGCCGAGCCTGCCCAGCCGGGCGACGGCGCCGCGTACCCGGGCGGTGGTTACGCCCAGGGCGTCGGCGCTCTCCGACAGTGGTTGGTCGGGCTGGATCAGCAGTAGCCGGTAGATCTGCTCGTCGAACTCGCTGATGCCCAGTGCGCCCAGCACCGGATCGTTGCGCACATCCCACCTGCCCGTGACCAGGTCACCGACGCGTGACGCGATTCGCCACGTGACCGAAGACGTCATGAAGATATCTCGACTTATTTCGGCCTGAGACGTTCACTACTCACCATCCCACCTGGCGATCTTGCCGGCGTGGACAGGCTCTCTTCGTCTCCAAGCCCCCCAAAGAGGAGCAATGGCCCGTAGGATCCGACAAACCTCCCGCTATGGCGCGGCGGTAGCTGCTGTGGCCCTGGCGATCACGATCAGCCCGGTCCCGGCGTCCGCCCAGCCGGAGCCACCGGCGCTGCCGAGTGTCCTGCCCTCGAGTGCCGGGGGCAGCGAAACCTACATCGTGACCCTGGCCGACAAGCCGCTGGCGACCTACGAGGGCGGGGTCGCCGGCATCGCCGGCACCAAGCCCGGCAAGGGCAAGAAGGTGGACGTGGGCACCGCCAACGCCCAGCGCTACCGCAGCCACCTCACGGACAAGCACACCAAGGTGGCGCGCAGCGTGGGCGCCAAGGCGCTCAGGAGCAACTCCGTCGCCTCGAACAGCTTCGTCGCGGAGCTGACCCGGGCGCAGGCAGTTAAGCTGCTGGTCACCGGCGGCGTGCTCTCCGTGGTGCCCGACAGGCTGCTCAAGACCACCGACGACCGCAACTCCGTCGACTTCCTCGGTCTCTCCGGTCGCCGGGGCGTGTGGTCCAAGCTCGGCGGCACGGCCAACGCCGGCAAGGGCGTCGTCGTCGGTGTGATCGACACCGGGGTCTGGCCGGAGAGCGCGTCGTTCACCGCGCCGGCGCTCGACGCCACCGCGCCCACGGCGGCCGATCCGTACCGGCCGTACCGCCAGGGCACGGCCACCGTCATGCACAAGTCCGACGGCGGCACGTTCACCGGCACCTGCCAGACCGGCGAGCAGTTCGCCGTGACCCTCTGCAACGAGAAGGTCATCAGCGCCCGGTACTTCGGTGATGGCTGGCTGAGGCGCGTTCCCGCGGAGAAGCGGAAGGACTACGTCTCTCCCCGGGACGCGCAGGGACACGGCACCCACACCGCGAGCACGGCGGCCGGCAACACCGCTGTCCCCGTCACCGAGCAGGGTGTCAACTTCGGGGAGATCTCCGGAGTCGCGCCGGGCGCGGCGATCGCGGTCTACAAGGCACTCTGGCAGGGCATCGACGACGACACGACCGGCGGGCAGACGTCGGACATCGTCGCCGCCATCGACCAGGCGGTGGCCGACGGCGTCGATGTGATCAACTACTCGGTGGGCAGCGGAACCGAATCGTGGCCCGACGACCCGACCCAACTCGCCTTCCTCAACGCGGCGGCGGCGGGCATCTTCGTCTCCGCGTCCGCCGGCAACTCCGGTCCGGACGCGTCGACGATGGACAACACCGTGCCGTGGGCGATGACGGTCGGCGCCAGCACGGTCGCTCCCTACCCGGCCAGCGTGGAGCTGGGCAACGGGGCCCGCTTCAACGGCACCAGCACGACCGTCGCGGCGGCGTTCGGACCCAAGCCCCTGATCGCCTCCAGGGCGGCGAAGGCCGCCTCCGCCGACGACACCGCGGCGGACAACTGCATGACCGGCAGCCTCGACCCGGCGAAGGTCACCGGCAAGGTCGTCGTCTGCCTCCGTGGCGTCATCGCACGGCCGATCAAGTCCGCCGAGGTCAACCGGGCCGGCGGCGTCGGGATGGTGCTGGCCAACCCGAGTGACCAGGACCTCAGCGGAGACCTGCACAGCGTGCCGACCGTGCACATCAACTCGCCCGACACGCAGGCCGTGCTGGACTACGCGGCGACCGCGGGGGCGCAGGTGACCCTGCTGCCGACCGGCCCGACCATGCCGTACCCACAGGTGGCAGCGTTCTCCTCGCGTGGTCCCTCGGAGCGCCACCCGGACCTGCTGAAGCCGGACATCGCGGCTCCCGGCGTCGCGATCCTCGCGGCCGTGGCCCCGCCGGGTGCCGAGGGGAAGAACTTCGACTTCTACTCCGGCACCTCGATGGCCGCGCCGCACATCGCCGGCCTGGCCGCGCTCTACCTCGCCAAGTACCCGGACTGGTCGCCGGCACGGGTCAAGTCCGCGATGATGACCACCACCTTCCCCACCAAGACCGCCACCGGGAAGCGGAGCAGCGACGTCTTCGCCCAGGGCGCGGGCCACGTCGACCCGGCCAAGATGCTCAACCCCGGTCTGGTCTACGACACGTCGGAGCAGGACTGGCTGGCCTACTTGGAAGGGCTGGGCGTCCGGACCGGTTCCGGGGTCAAGCCGATCCAGGGCAGCGACCTGAACTACCCGTCCATCGGCGTCGGCAAGCTCTTCGGCACCCGGACGGTCACCCGTAAGATCACCGCCGTCACCCCCGGCGTGTACCACGCCGCGGTCGACCTGCCCGGGTTGAAGGTCAAGGTGAGCCCGTCCACCCTGCGCTTCAAGAAGGCGGGGGAGACCAAGCAGTTCACCGTCACCATCGAGCTCAAGACGGCTCCCGCCGGCGTGCCGACCATCGGTTCGCTGACCTGGCACGGTGGCGGCACCGCCGTTCGCAGCCCGATCGTGGTGACCCCGCAGAGCGTGCTCGCGCCGACCGAGGTCCGGGGCGCCGGCGCCGCAGGCTCGGTGTCCTTCGAGGTGACCCCGGCGCTCAAGAAGCTCCCGATCACCACCTACGGGATGGTGGCGGGGCCGCCGACGCCCGGCGCGGTGAACGTCACCGACGTCTGGGGCAAGGACTTCCCGGTCACGGTGGCCAAGGGCACCAAGGCCGTCGAGTTCACCGCACGCGCGGACAACCCTCAGGCGGAGATCGCCATGATCGTCTTCCGGGTGGTGAACGGCGGTGTGGTCTTCCTTGACTGGACCGTGTCAGCCAATGACCTGCGCCTCACCTTTGCCAGGCCGGAACCGGGCCTGTACCAGATGACGATCATCACCCTGGCGGACCTGCCGGGAACCACCGAAACGCCCTTCAAGGTGCAGGCGAACCTGGTCACCGGCCAGGGTGGCGTCGGCAAGCTGACGGTGTCCCCCAAGAACCCCAAGGTCACCCCGGGCACCCCGCTGACGGTCACCGCGAAGTGGTCGGCAGTGCCCGCCGGGCGGCACACGGGCTACATCGAGTACCCGAACGGGGCCGGCACCATCATCAGCGTCAACTGACCTGATGCCGTACGGAAGGCGGGGCCGGACAGCATCGTCCGGCCCCGCCTTCGCAGTCCGAGGCCCGCGGCGGCGGCCGAACGCGCGCCGGGGCGGGCGGGTGCCGGTCAGGCGAGCGCGATGCCCTCGCCGACCGGCTCGGTCACGTGGTCGAGGAAGGGGAAGCGGGCGCGCAGCTCGGCGAACCCCGCTCCGCCGCGCCAGGCGTCGGCGATCCGCACGACCTGGTCCAGGTCGGTGGTGTCGCCGTCGGCCCGGGACCCGTCCGAGCCCGAGATGTCGACCATGAAGTAGCGGGCCTGGGATCCCAGCCCCACGCAGATCGTCCCCCGCTCGGAGATCAGCTCGGCGCACGTGAACCGGCTCCGACCCTGCTCGGGGGCGCTGATCCGGCCCACGTCCACCTGACACCGGGTGGCGGTCAGGGCCAGCGCGGACGCGAGCCCGCCCAGCTCGACCAGGTCGGGGTAGAGGCGCACACCCAGGGCCGTCGACACGTCGCTCATCACTGACTCCCACTTCTCTGTGACAGGTCCAGCAGCGCGGACGTTACAGCCTGGTAAACCTTTGATCTAGCCTCTCGGACGCCCCGGGCAAAAATCATTCCTGCCTGGCCGGTCCCGCCCCGGGACGCCGCCGCACCGGCCGGGACGTCGGCCGAGGACGCGTAGCATCCACGCCCATGGCGCTGATCCGCTGCGACTTCCACTCCGAGGTGCTGGGCATGGGCACCTCGATGACCGTGCTCCTGCCGGACCCGGCCGGCTCCGGGATCGGCCTGGCCGGCAGCCCGCCGGACGGCGACCCGCCCGTGCTGTACCTGCTGCACGGCCTCAGCGACGACGACACCGTCTGGACCCGGCGCACCTCCATCGAGCGGTACGTCGCGCCACTCGGGCTGGCCGTGGTGATGCCGCAGGCCGGACGCAGCTTCTACACCGACGAGGAGCACGGCAAGCGGTACTGGACCTTCCTCAGTGCCGAACTGCCCGAGCTGTGCCGGTCGTTCTTCCGGCTCTCCGACCGGCGCGAGGACACCTTCGTCGCCGGCCTGTCCATGGGCGGGTACGGCGCGGTCAAGTGGGCGCTGCGCGACCCGGGCCGGTTCGCGGCGGCGGCCAGCCTCTCCGGGGCGCTGGACTTCGCCCGGCGGCGCGACCACCCGACCAGCCCCGTGGACCCGGCCGTGTGGCACCCCGTCTTCGGCGACCGGCATGCCCCGGGCAGCGACGACGACACGATGGCGCTGCTGGAGCGCGCCGGGGAGGACCTGCCGGCGCTCTACGTCGCCTGCGGCACGGAGGACTTCCTGTTCGACGACAACACCCGGTTCGTCGAGACGGCGCGGCGGCGTGACGTGCCGCTGACCGTGGACTTCTCCCCCGGCGCCCACGACTGGGCATACTGGGACGCGAAGATCCGTGACGTGCTGGCCTGGCTGCCGCTGCGCCCGCCCAACGGGGCGTGAGGACCGGCCCCCGGAGGGGCCGAGGCCGCCCAGGATCTCCGGGCAGCCCTCCGGATCGGGCTCAGCGGCGGTTCAGACGCCGACCAAGCCGTCGACGGCCTCGCGCAGGAGGTCCGCGTGGCCGTTGTGCCGGGCGTACTCGTGCATCATGTGCAGCATCACCAGGCGCAGCGACACGTCCTCGCCCCAGCGGGGGTTGTGGGCGACCACGTCCAGCGAACCGGCCTCCCGCTCGATGCGCCGGGCGTGTTCGACCTCCCGCCGCCACGCCTCGAACGCCTCGGACGCGCCGGCGGTGCGGGCGTCGTACGCCTCCTGGTAGTCGCCGGTCTCCGACCAGACCAGCGGCACGTCCTCGCCGCCGATCACCCGGCGGAACCAGGTGCGCTCCACCTCGGCCATGTGCCGGACCAGGCCGAGCAGGCTCAGCGTGGACGGCGGGGACGACTGCCGGCGCAGCTCCTCGTCGGTGAGACCCTCGCACTTCATGGCGAGGGTGGCGCGGTGGAAGTCCAGAAACGCGCGCAGCATCTCGCGCTCGTCGGCGATCAGGGGCGGGCCGATCCGCTCGGTGGTCATGTCCGGGTCCTCTCCGGTCGCCGACGGCCCGAACCCACGCTCGACGGGCCGGAGGCCGCCGAGGGGCGATGCTCTCGCCGGGCGAGCCTAGCGCCGGTGCCGCCGGTCGGCGCGGTCGGACGGCACCCGCCGGGTCAGCCGGACGGGCGGGCCACGGGAAAGTCGAAGTACGTCTCGGGGTACGGCTCGTCGTCGTACCGGTAGTGCCACCACTCACGCGGATAGTTGGTGAACCCGCCGTCGGCCATCAGCCGCTTCAGCAGTTCCCGGTTGTCCCGGGCGGCTCCGGTGACCCGACCGTCGGCGGTGTGGGCACGCGGGTCGAAGCAGTCGAAGCCGGTGCCCATGTCGACGCTGTTGTCCGGGAAGCGGTCGCCCTTCGGCGCGGTGCAGGCGACCAGGGGCTCGCCGGGGACGTAGGGGCGTTGGCCGGCCGGCGGGTCGTCGACCAGGGTCAGGTCGACGGTGCTGCCCCGGCTGTGCGCGGTGGGCGCACCGAGGTAGCCCTCGTCGAACAGTCGCGATTTGGCCACCCCGGGGTAGAACTCGGCCTTCGCCTGCTCCTCCTCGGGGCGCTTCGCCCAGGCCACGAAGTCGTCCACGGCGGGCTGCGGGCGGTAGCAGTCGTACACCTTGAGGCTGTGGCCCGTCGCCCGGGCGGCCTGCTGCACCCGGCGCAGCGCCTCGGCGGCGGGCCGGGTGAGCAGGCACAGGGGCTCCCGGTACCCGGCGATCGGCCGGCCGACGAAGTTGTGCGCGGTGGCGTACCGGATGTCGGACCCGATGCTCGGATCCACATCGGACAGCACCACGAACTCCCCCGGCACCCCCACCTCGCCCCCGCCCGACGCGGACGCCCCGACCCCGGACGCCCCGATCCCGGACGGCCCCGACACGGAACACCCCGCCAACAACACCACTCCCCCGACGACGACCCGTACCAGCCCTCCGACCACCCACCGCCGACCCCCCACCCGCCATGCGGCGCGGATCAAGAGGCTTACGTCAGGTCTGATCTCTGATTCCGACGTAAACCTCTTGATCGATCCGCGAGGGAGGCCTGGGCGGGAGGAGGCAGGTCGGCCCCCGGGGGCGGGGAGGGGTGTACGGGCCGGCCGGCGTTGCTGTCCCATGCACACCGTTCTAGCAGTATCCGGCCTGTTTCATGGTGAACCGGCGGGATCCCGCTCCCGGGTGGGGCGATCGATACTCACCGCCCACGGGCCGCCCGGCGGATCTCCACCGGCAGCGCCGGCGCGCCGTCGACCGGGGCCGGGTCCTCGGCCGTGGGGGCGATACCGCCGGCGGCGATCCGGTCCAGGGTGGCCAGGCCGGCCGCGTCCACCTCACCGAAGATGGTGTAGTTGGGGCGCAGCGCCGAGTTGGCGTACACCAGGAAGAACTGGCTGCCGTTGGTGTCCGGGCCGGCGTTGGCCATGGCGAGCACACCCCGGGCGTACACCTTGCGCACACCGGTCGGGTCCGTCGGCGCGGGCGGCAGGTCGGTGGGCAGTTCGTCGGCGTACCGGTAGCCGGGCCCGCCCGAGCCGGTGCCCGACGGGTCGCCGCACTGGAGCACGCTGAGCGTCGGGTACGCGGTCAGCCGGTGGCACGGGGTGCGGTCGTAGAACCGGTGCCGGACCAGGTGCAGGAAGCTCTGCACCGTGCAGGGCGCCTGCTCGCGGTCCAGGGTCAGCCCGATCGGGCCCTGGTTCGTCCGCAGCGTGACCCGCACGGTGCCGTGACCCGGCGTCCGCCGGGGATCGGGCGGCAGCGGGACGGGCCGGGCGGCCGGCTCGTCCGGCGTCTCGGTGTACGCGCACGGCCCCGGGGTCGTCCTCGGCGGCGCGGCGGCGGCCGGGACCGCACCTCCCCGGGCGGCGGCCGGGGCTGCCACGGCGGCGACGCCGCTGCCGCCGACCAGTGCGGTGGCGAGCAGCGCGACACCGGTGAGGCGGGACAGCGTACGCGTCCTGCGGGGGTGGGCCGGCAACGGCGGGGCCGACTGCCGACGGGATGACCTCGACACGGGGCGTCCTCCTGGGCTGGTGGATCCAGAAAGATCGCAGTCTATGGATTCGGCGGTCCTCCTGTCGACGGCGACACGCGGAGCAGGGCACCCTGGAGTGCCCCGTTCATGCGGGCAGCTCCATAGGGAGCGGAGCACGGGTCACGGTTGGGCCACGCGGCAGCAGGTCGACGAGTTCGCCCGACGCGGGTTGACTCCTCCGGCCCAGGCCGGGCGGTGACCGCGCCGCGCCCGGCTGCCTGCTCCGGGGGCGTCAGCCGGCGGGGGCTCAGGCCCGACGGCGGGCGCTCAGGCCCGACGGCGGAGGCTCAGGCCCGACGGCGCCGGCGACGCAGAAGCGCCGTGGTGAGCAGCGCGGCCACGACGACGGCAGCGGCGGCGGCCCCCACGACCACCGGCCACGACGCGGCCCGGCCGGGGCGGGCGACCCGGTCGGCGGCCACCGCCCGGGGCACGGGTGAGACCGCCGCTCCGGGCGACGCGGACGCCGACGGCGTGCCGTTGGCGACCGTCTCCCCCGGGGAGACGAGACGGCCCACCGAGGCGTCCCGGGGCAGCGAGAAGCCCCAGTCCAGCAGCGTGGCGCCCTGTTCCCAGCCGCGCATCGGGCTGGGCTCGGCCCCGAGCAGGGTGACCACCAGCCGGCGTCCGCCGCGCTGCGCCGCGCCGACGTAGGTGTGCCGGGCGTAGTCGGTGAAGCCGGTCTTCCCGCCCAGCGCCCCCGGATAGCGGTAGATGAGCTGGTTCTCGTTCTGGATCTGGAAGCCCTTCTTCCGCAGCGCCGGCTGGGCGGGGATCCGGGTGCTCTCAGTCAGCGCGTACCGGCGGAAGGTGGGGTCGGCGAAGCAGGCCCGGGCGATCAGCGCCAGGTCGTACGCGCTGGTGAACTGGCCTGGCCCGTCCAGCCCGGAGGGAGTGACGGCATGGGTCTGCAGGGCACCGAGGCGCGCCGCCTCGGCGTTCATCGCCCGGACCCCGCCGGCCGCCCCGGCCGGACCGCCGACGAGCCGGGCCAGCACGTTTGCCGCCTCGTTACCGGACTGGAGCAGCAGCCCGAGGAAGACCGTCTCGACGGTGTAGCGACCGCCCTCCAGCAGTCCGACGGCGGAGCTGCCGGGGGCGATGTCGAGGTCGGCGTGGGTGACCGTCACCACCTGCTTCGGGTCCAGCTTCGGCAGCGCGGTGGCGGTCAGCAGCAGCTTCTGCACGCTGGCCGGGGTGGCGTACTCATGCGGGCCGCAGCCGCCGAGCACCGCTCCGGTGTCCAGGTCGGCGACCAGCCAGGAGGTGGCGGTGACCGCCGGCGGCGGGGTGGCCCCGGCCGGTGCGACGAGGCCCGGTGCGGCCAGCGCCGCGCCGCCCACCGCCTGCTGCTCCGGCACCGACGGCGGCGGTGTCGGCTTCGGGGAGCGCGGCACCTTCGGCGCCACCGCCTTCGGGCAGGGCACCGCCGTGTTGGCCCGGCCAGCCGGCGCGGCGGCGGCCGGGACGGCCGGGACGGCACCGGCGAGGAGGACGGCGGCAGCGGCGGCGGCCAGCACCGGGGCTCTCATGCCCAGCACCCTAACCGGCAGGGTCCGGCACCGACGGGCGGGCCACGCGCACGCCGGACCGCGCCCACGGCTGCCGCTCCGCCACGGCGGTCACCGTCCAGCTCGCGCGCTGTTTGAGACTTTTCCGCCCACTCCCGCTGTTGACCACGCCGCATTGCCGCGAAAGTTTCAACGCGAGGGTCAATGAGATGATTGAACCGGCCAGGCTCAGCACCAGCAACCGGGCAGGGTTCACCCTGCCCACGATCGCCCGAAGGGTTCGCATGCAGCAGCCGACTCGGACCGTCGCCGACAGCCACGACATGATCGAGGTAAGCGGTGCCCGGGAGAACAACCTCGCGTCCGTCTCCGTGGACATCCCCAAGCGACGCCTCACCGTCTTCACCGGGGTCTCCGGCTCCGGCAAGTCCTCGCTCGTCTTCGGCACCATCGCCGCCGAGTCGAAGCGGCTGATCAACGAGACCTACAGCGCCTTCCTCCAGTCGTTCATGCCCAGCCTGGCCCGGCCGGACGTCGACTCGCTGCGCAACCTCAGCGCCGCGATCATCGTCGATCAGGAGCGGATGGGGGCGAACTCGCGCTCCACGGTGGGGACCGCCACCGACGCGTACGCCATGCTGCGCATCGTGTTCAGCCGGCTCGGGCAGCCGCACGTCGGGGCGGCCGGGGCGTTCAGCTTCAACCTCCCCGAGGGGATGTGCCCCACCTGCGAGGGGATGGGCCGGGTCTCCGACCTCGACGTGCACGAACTCGTCGACGTCGAGCGGTCGCTCAACGACGGGGCGATCACGGTGCCGAACTTCGCGGTCGACTCCTGGTACTGGCAGTCCTTCGTCGCCTCGGGCCTGTTCGACCCCGACGCCAAGCTCCAGGACTACACGCCCGAGCAATGGCAGGACTTCCTCCACAAACCGGCCACCAAGCTGAAGGTCGGCGGCGGCAACCTCACGTACGAGGGCCTGGTCGTCAAGGTCCGCCGGCTGTACCTGAGCAAGGACAAGGAGCCGGCCCAGCCGCACATCAAGGCGTTCGTCGAGCGAGCCGTCACGTTCACCACCTGCGGCGACTGCGGCGGCGCCCGGCTCAACCAGGCCGCCCTGTCCTCCCGGATCGCCGACCGCAACATCGCCGAGTGCTCCGCGATGCAGATCAGCGACCTGGCCGCGTTCGTCCGGGCGGTCACCGACCCGTCCGTGGCGCCGCTGGTGGGCAACCTGCGCGACCTGCTGGACTCGCTCGTCGAGATCGGCCTGGGCTACCTCAGTCTCGACCGCGAGTCGGGCACCCTGTCCGGGGGCGAGGCGCAGCGGGTGAAGATGGTCCGCCACCTCGGCTCCAGCCTCACCGACGTCACGTACGTCTTCGACGAGCCGACGGTCGGGCTGCACCCGCACGACATCGCCCGGATGAACGGCCTGCTGCTGCGGCTGCGCGACAAGGGCAACACGGTGCTCGTCGTGGAGCACAAGCCGGAGACCATCGCGATCGCCGACCACGTGGTCGACCTCGGCCCCGGAGCCGGTCCGGACGGCGGCCGGGTCTGCTACACCGGCGACGTCGCCGGGCTACGCCGCTCCGACACCCTGACCGGCCGGCACCTCGACCACCGGGTCAGCCTGCGCGAGCAGGTCCGGCCACCCGCCGGGCAGTTGCCGATCCGCGGCGCCGACCTGCACAACCTGCGCGACGTCAGCGTCGACGTGCCGCTCGGGGTGCTGACGGTGGTGACCGGCGTCGCCGGCTCCGGCAAGAGCTCGCTGATCCACGGCTCGCTCCCCCGCCGCACCGGGGTGGTGGTCGTCGACCAGTCCCCGATCCGCGGGTCCCGGCGCAGCAACCCGGCCACCTACACCGGCCTGCTCGACCCGATCCGGGCCGCCTTCGCCAAGGCCAACGGGGTCAAGCCGGCCCTGTTCAGCGCCAACTCCGAGGGCGCCTGCCCGGCCTGCAAGGGCATCGGGGTGATCTACACGGACCTGGCCATGACGGCCGGGGTCGCCTCCAGGTGCGAGGAGTGCGAGGGCCGCCGGTTCACCCCGAAGGTGCTCACGTACACCCTGCGGGGGAAGAACATCAGCGAGGTCCTCGCCATGTCGGTGACCGAGGCCCGGGACTTCTTCCCCGGCGGGCCGGCCCGGTCGGTGCTGGACCGCCTCGCCGACGTGGGCCTGAGCTACCTCGGCCTCGGCCAGCCGCTGACCACCCTCTCCGGGGGCGAGCGGCAACGACTCAAGCTGGCCATCCACATGGGCGAGAAGGCACACACCTACGTGCTGGACGAGCCCACCACCGGCCTGCACCTGGCCGACGTCGACAACCTGCTGGCCCTGCTGGACCGCCTGGTGGACGCCGGCAACACCGTGGTGGTCATCGAGCACCACCAGGCGGTGATGGCGCACGCCGACTGGATCATCGACCTCGGCCCGGGCGCCGGCCACGACGGCGGCCGGGTCGTCTTCACCGGCACTCCCGCCGACCTCGTCGCGCACGGTGACACCCTGACCGCCACCCACCTGCGGGAGTACGTCGCCCAGTGAGGTCCGGGCCGGGTCCACCGCGCCCCCGGTGGGCTCGGCCCGTCGTCGACGTACGTACCGGCGAACGCATCGGCCGACGCCAGTGGCAGACGCCGCTGGCCGGGCCCCCTTGTCGGGGGCCCGGCCGGTTGGCTGTTCGGTGGTGCGGGTGTCAGCTGTTCCAGTGTTCGGTGACGAGGTCGGCGGCCTGCTGCTCCCACTGCGCGTACGCGTCGGGGTATGCGGACACCTGCACGGTCTGGGCGGCCTCGGTCAGGGGCATGTCCTGCCACCCGTCGACCTGCTTCAGACCCTTCAGGAACGCCAGGGTCGAGTATTCAGGATCGGTGATCTGCTCGGGGGTGCCCCAGCCGGAGGTGGGGCGCTGCTGGAACAGGCCCTGCGAGTCGTGGTCGTTACGGTCGCCCAGGTGACCCAGGTTCTCCAACTTCGACTCCTGCAAAGAGGTGCCGATCGAGATCACGGCGGCCCGCTCGTCCATACCGGCCTTCTTCGTCGCCGCCACGATCGCCTTCACGTTGGCGGTCTGCTCGTCGCCGAGCGCGATACGGGACTGCTCACCCTGCACGCCGTGCGGGATCAGCTTGGCCTTGTCCACTGCCGGCTTGTCGGCCTGCACGGCCACCGCGGCCGGCATGGCCGACTCGACGGTCCCAGTAGTGGTGGCGTGATTCAGCGGACCGGCGGCCAGACCACCAGCGAACGCCAGACCAGCGATACCGAGAACGCTCTTACGCATGATCGTGTTCATGGGGGGTGACTCCAATCGGGGGTCGACACACGCGCCCGCCCGGGGAAAGGACGGGGGGTGTGAGCACCACGTCGAGGCGCCCAACAGATCAAGAACAAGGGGGGAAGTCGTCCGGCGGCTCACCGCACCCGCAGGGGGGTGCTGATGGCGGCGGGACCATGTGTAACGACCGGCGGCCGACCCGCATTCCACCGGGGTTCGGCCGGCTCAGCCGCGGGGTGCGCTACTCGATCGTCCGCCATGTGTAACGACCCCGGGCCGGCCCATGTTCCACCGGACGGGTGTCACCGGTCACCCCGAACCGGACATTCGACTCAGACGGGCCACCACGGTCAGGCGCCGGCAGGACGGTCGACTCCTCGTACCGGACGCGCGGGCCGGCCGGGGACATATCGACCGAACGGGGGACGGGCACGAGCACCGCGCCGGCCGGACCAGGCGTTACCCTGGCACCATGCAGGGCGTAGCCTCCCCCACCTCGGCCGACGTGGCCTTCCTGGCCCGCCCGGGCCGCCCGGCCGTCGTCACCCCCACCCTGGCCGAGCTGACCGGCCCCACGCGTGGGGTCGTCGAGCTGCCCGTACGCCTGATGTGGAACCTGCACCGCACCTTCGACCTGGGCGACCCGGACGACCTGCTCTGGATGTACGAAAACGTGTTGCGCGAGACCACCCACGCGGACGACCTGCGGGAGCTGGTCAACGGTCACCTGCTGCGCCAGGTGTGGCCCATGCTCAACCTTCCCCGTGGGGTCCGCGCGGCGTGGGAGCACCGCCACGGGGCCCTGCGGGACGACCGGGTCCTCCGCACGGCGTGAACGACGCCGCACCGCCGGACGAGTTCTACCGCGAGGTCGCCCGGGTGGCCCTGTCGGTCGCCGGCCGCCACCGGTTCGTGCTCGGCGGCGGCGTCGCCTGGGCTGCGCACGGGCTGTTCTCCCGCCCCACCGAGGACGTGGACCTCTTCGCCGATGTCGAGGGGGCAGCCGCTGCGGCGGCGACCGGCGTGCGTACCGCCCTGGAGCGCGCCGGCTTCGAGGTGACCGACGCGGACCCGGGCAGTGACCTGGCCGAGCTGTTCGCCGGGTTCGACCGGGACATGAAGGACTTCGTGGTGAGCCGGGGGCCACGGCAGATCCGGCTGAGCCTGGCCCGGCTCGACCGGTACCGCAGCCCGGTGGTCATGGACCTCGGGCCGGTGATGGACATCCGCGACCTGGTGGCCAACAAGACGGCGGCGCTGGTCAACCGGCGGGAGGTCCGGGACTTCATCGACGTGGGGGCCGCCCTCGACCACTATTCGGTCGCGGAGCTGCTCGGCCTGGCCCGGCAGCTCGACCCGGCGCTGGAACCGGAGGACGTCCGGGACGCCGGCCGCTACCTGGACCGCCTGCCCGACCGACGCTTCGCCCGGTACGGCCTGGACGCGGCGCAGGTCGCGCGGCTGCGGGCCCGGCTGGCCGCCTGGCCCCGCTGACGTCCCCACCGGTTGTAAAGCATGTCGGCTCCTGTGGCGGGAGGGACAGCGGCTCGTTAGGGTGCGCAACGGCGCCCGCGAATTGCGCCCACCCCCATGGAAAGGCACCTCATGACCTCCTCCTCCGGCGCGTCGCGCCGCCAGGTGCTGGCCGTCGCCGCCGCCGCCGCGACCGCACCCCTGATCGCGGGCGCGCCCGCGCAGGCGGCCGGGTCCAAGGGCCCGAAGACCTGGGACCTGACGATCCTGGGCACCTCGGACACCCACGGCAACGTGTACAACTGGGACTACTACCGGGACGCCGAGTACGACGACAGCAAGCACAACGACGTCGGCGTCGCGAAGCTGGCCACCCTGGTCAACCAGATCCGGGCCGAGCGGCGGGGCAGGGCGACCCTGGTCCTCGACTCCGGCGACACCATCCAGGGCACGCCGCTGGCCACGTACTACGCCAAGCAGGAGCCGATCACCACCACCGGTGCGACGCACCCGATGGCCAACGCGATGAACATCCTGAAGTACGACGCGGTGACGCTGGGCAACCACGAGTTCAACTACGGCCTGCCCCTGCTGGCCAAGTGGATCACTCAGCTCGGGTTCCCGGCCCTCGCCGCGAACGCGGTCAACGAGGCGACCGGCAAGCCGGCGTACCTGCCGTACGTGATCAAGGAGGTCCGGCTCGGTGGGCACGGCGCGCCGAAGCTGAAGGTCGGCATCCTCGGCCTGACCAACCCGGGCGTGGCGATCTGGGACAAGTCCAACGTCGAGGGCAAGCTGGTCTTCGCCGACATGGTGGAGACCGCCGCCAGGTGGGTGCCGGTCATGCGGGCGCGCGGCGCCGACGTCGTCGTCGTCTCCGCGCACGGCGGCGACAGCGGCACCTCCAGCTACGGCCCGGAGCTGCCGAACGAGAACCCGTGCACGATGATCGCCGAGCGGGTCCCGGGCATCGACGCGATCCTGTTCGGCCACGCGCACAACGAGGTCGTCGAGAAGTTCGTGACGAACACGAGGACCGGCGTCCAGGTGCTGCTCTCCGAGCCGTCCAAGTGGGGCCAGCGGCTGACCCGGATGGACTTCACCCTCACCCGGGAGCGGGGCCGCTGGAAGGTGGCCACCAAGCACGCCACCATGCTGAACACCAACACGGTGGTCGAGGACCCGGCGGTGCTCGCGGCCGTGCGCGGCCAGCACAACAAGACCGTCGCGTACGTCAACACGGTGGTCGCCCAGTCGACCGTGGAGCTGTCGGCGGCCGATTCGCGGTACCAGGACACCCCGATCCTGGACTTCATCAACCACGTCCAGACCGAGGTCGTCACGGACGCGCTGGCCGGCACGGCGTACGCGGGGCTGCCGGTGCTGTCGATCGCGGCCCCGTTCAGCCGTACGGCGGTCTTCCCCGCCGGTGACGTGCGCATCCGCGACGTGGCCGGGCTGTACGTCTTCGACAACACCCTGGAGGCGGTGGTCCTCACCGGCGCCGAGGTGCGGGCCTACCTGGAGTACTCGGCGAAGTACTTCACCACCCTCGCAGTCGGCGCACCGGTCGACCCGGCGACGATCAGCGACCCGGCCGTCCCGGACTACAACTACGACGTCTTCTCGGGGCTGGACTACGACATCGACATCAGCAGGCCGGTCGGCCAGCGGATCACCCGCCTGGTCCTGCCCGGCACCGGCACCCCGGTCGCCGACGACGCGCAGTTCGTGGTCGCGGTGAACAACTACCGGCGCAGCGGCGGCGGCAACTTCCCGGGCATCGTGAAGACCCAGGTCTACAACGCACAGCAGGAGATCCGCCAGCTCCTCATCGACTGGGCGCAGGAGCGGGGCACCATCGACCCGGCCGACTTCTACGTGCCGAACTGGAAGCTGGTCCGCGAGGGCGAGCCGGTGGAGTTCCCGAGCGCCTGATCGGTTCGGACCGCGCGACAGCCCTCTTTTCCGTCCGTCCGAAAGGAGGGCTGTCGCCGGAAAGGTTCGGCATTTCTCGTCCGCCGGAAAGGTTCGGCATCTCTCGTCAAAGGGCTTACATAGCGGAGGGTTGCGTCCACGCTCCCACTCCATCGACAGCACAAACGGGGCAGCTCCATAGGTGCCGACGCAGGGCAGGCCGACCCGGCAAAGGCCGACCCGGCAGGGCCGATGGTGTCGGCGGCGAGCGCATCCCCTGGGGGCCTGCCAAGCCGGAGACCCTCACGACTTTGCCGGGGCCCTGGGTGAGTCGGCGTGCCGTTTCAGCCGGTGCCGGCAGCCCCGCCGCTCACCGGGACACGACTGGCGTCGAACGGACCTGGCGGGCCGGTGGGAGCCGGTCCAGCAGCGCCAGCGCCGCCCGCACCGGCACCCGGTTCAGCGTCTCGTCGAAGCTCGCCCGTCCCTGGCAGAACCGGACGAACATCCGCCACCCGGGCGGGGTGGCCAGCAGGGCGTGGAAGACGTCCGGCCGGCGGGCGAACACGTCCAGCAGCCGGTGCCCGGCCCGCATCGATCCGACCAGGTCCCGTTCCACGCCGCGCTGGTAGCCGTCCAGGTCGCCTTCGGCGACGGCCGCGCCGGCCAGCGCGCCGGAGCGCAGCGCGTAGCTGATCCCCTCCCGGCTCCACGGCTCCAGCAGGCCGGCCGCGTCCCCGGTCACCAGCACCCGGCCGTGGCGCAGCGGCGAGTCGTCCTCGCGGCAGCGGGTCAGGTGCCCGGAGTCGTGCTCCGGGGTCACCCCGGACAGGCCCAGCCGGTCGACGAAGTCACGCAGGTACTCCCGGGTCCGCTCCCCCGCGCCCCGTCCGGCGATCACCCCCACGGTCAACCTGTCCCCCTTGGGGAAGACCCACGCGTACGAGCCGGGGATCGGCCCCCAGTCCAGCAGCAGCCGGCCGCGCCACCGGAGCTGCTCCTCCTCGGGCACCGGCAGCTCCAGCTCCAACCCCAGGTCGACCTGCCGGTACCGGACGCCGACGTGCCGGGCGGTCACCCCGGAGGAGCCGTCCGCGCCGATCACCGTACGGGCGTGCACGGTGTCGCCGTCGGCGAGCCGCAGGCGTACCTGATCGGGGTCCTGCTCCAGGGCACGGACGGCGACCCGCTCGCGCACCTCGGCCCCGGCGGCGACCGCCGCGGCGCGCAACCGGTCGTCGAACTCGTCGCGGCGCACCATCGCGACGAGGGGCCCGTCGGCGTGCCGGCGGGTGAACTCGCGCCGCCCGTCCCGGGTGAACGTCACCCGGTCCACCCGGTCGTGCGCCGGCACGTCGATCCGGTCGCCGACCGCCGCGAGGGAGGTGCCGATCAGGCCGCCGCCGCAGGTCTTGTACCGGGGGTGCGCGGCCCGCTCGACGACCAGGGTGCGCAGCCCGGCGCGGGCCGCGACGTGGGCGGCGGAGAGCCCGGCGGGGCCGCCACCGACGACAGCGAGGTCCCAGATGATCACGGATGAAGCCTAGGGCACCGCCGGACGGAAAGCCGGGCGGCGCAGCGGGTACGGGCCGGCGGGAACCGCACGATCGGGCAGGCATCAACCGTGGGGCGGCGGGTAACCGTCCAGCGCAGTCCCGCCCCCTGCCGGGCGGTCACGTCGAGGAGGAAGTCATGCAGCAGGTACGGCTGTCGGATGTCGAGGAGCGGGTCTACCAGGCGGTGGCCGCGCTGGAGTCCCGTGGACAGGTTCCCTATCCCGACATGATCGCGCAGGAGTCGGGGTTGCCCCAGGACGAGATCCACGCGCCGCTGCACATGTTGACCGAGAAGAACCTCCTGCACCGGGAGGACTCACCGATGGCGGGGCTGGACTTCGGCCCGCGCTGGTGCGCCCGCCAGATGGCGTGAACCGGCGCGAGGCCCCGGATTGCCCCGCGTGGGCCCGGATAGCGATCATTGACACGTGATCGACGGCCGACGGGGGGCACCGCCATGAGCCCAGGACGGCCGGACCGACCGGGCCAGTCGGCGGATGCTGCCGACGGGGCCGACAACGTCGACAACCGACGGCGCTGGCAGGCCCTCGGGGTCGGCCTGGTCGCCGCCTTCATGACGCTGCTCGACGTGAGCATCGTCAACGTCGCCGTGCCGTCCATCGACCGGTCGCTCGGCGCGACCCCGAGCGACCTGCAATGGGTTCTGTCCGGGTACGCGCTCACCTTCGGCCTGGTGCTGGTGCCGGCCGGACGGTTCGGCGACGCCCGGGGCCGTCGCAACGCGTTCGTCCTGGGGATCGCCCTGTTCACGCTGACCAGCGCCCTGGCCGGGTTGGCCCGATCACCCGAGTGGCTGGTCGGTGCCCGGCTGCTGCAGGGCGCCGCCGCCGGAATCGTCAACCCGCAGGTCACCGGCATGATCCAGCAGTTGTTCCGGGGCCCGGAACGGGCCCGGCCGTTCGGCCTGCTCGGTGCCACGATCGGTATCTCCACCGCAGTCGGCCCGCTGCTCGGCGGGCTGCTGATCCAGGCGGGCGGCGAACAGCACGGCTGGCGGTGGGTCTTCTTCGTCAACGTACCGGTGGGGATCGTCGCGGTGCTGCTCGGCTGGCGGCTGCTGCCCGCCCGCCCGTCCGTCGGCGTGTCCCGGCACCGGCTCGACCCGGTCGGGGTGCTGCTGCTGGCCGTCGGCGTGCTGCTCCTGCTCCTGCCGCTGGTGCAGCGGGAACAGTGGCACAGCCCGTGGAAGTGGGCCCTGGTTCCCGCCGGCCTGGTCACGCTCGCCGGCTTCGGCCTCTGGGAGCGGTGGTACGCCCGGCACGAGACGCCGCTGTTCGACCTGCGACTGTTCAGGTTCCGCTCGTACACCCTCGGAGCCCTGATCGCGCTGGTCTACTTCGGTGGCTTCACCGCGATCTTCTTCATCTTCACCCTGTACCTCCAGAACGGTCTCGGCTACAGCGCGCTGATCGCCGGCCTGGCCATCACGCCGTTCGCCCTCGGCTCGGCCGCCGCGTCCGCGCTCGGCGGCCGGATCGTCAACCGGTACGGCCGCCCGCTGGTCGCCGTGGGCCTGCTCGCCGTGGTGCTCGGCCTCGGCGCGGTGGTGTTCGTGCTGCGCGGCGACCCGCACGGCTCGGTGCCCCTGCTCACGGCGGTACCGCTGCTGATCGCCGGGCTGGGCAGCGGCCTGGTCATCGCCCCGAACCAGACCCTCACCCTGTCCCAGGTTCCGGTGGGGCAGGCGGGCAGCGGCGCGGGAATGCTCCAGACCGGTCAGCGGATCGGCTCCGCTGCCGGCATCGCCGCCGTCGGCGCGGTCTTCTTCTCGTCCCTGGCGGACACCGGCGGGGACTGGTCGACGGCGTTCCGACACTCGCTGCTGCTTGCCGCCGGCATCATCGCGCTGGCCCTGATCGCAGCCCTGATCGACATCCACCGCAGCCGCCGGGCCCCCCAGCCCTCCACTCATCCCTGACCACCCCGGCCGAGGGCGAGGCTCCCCGTCGGCAGCGCGCGTGACACGGTGCCCGCCGGTGAACAACCCGGCGGGCACCGTGTCACGCGGTAGCCCGGGCAGTCAGGACGGTCAGCGCGTCGACCCCGTGCCGAAGCGGTTGCGGCGACGCCAGGCCAGCCCGGCGAGCGTCAGCACCACACCGACGCCGACCAGCCCGCCACCGACGGCCAGCGGCGTGCTGATGCTGTCACCGGTCACCGGCAGCCCTCCGTGCGGCTTGCGGGTCGGTGTCGGTGTGGGCCGCTCGCGTGGGAGCACGGTCAGGGTCGCGGTCGCCGTCCAGCCCGTGTCGGCACCGACGGATGTGAACGTGAGCCGCCCGGTGACGCTCGGCGTGTAGCGGGTGGAGTACTTGCCCGCCGCGTCGGCCTTCACCGTGAACCGCGACGGCGCCGCCGCCTGGTAGGCCACCGGGGCCATCGCGACGGTGCTGCCGTCGCTGCGGCGGGCCGGCGCCTGACCGGGCAGGCCGGCGGCGAGTGGCGTCGTCGACACGGCGTGCTCGGCGGACTCGTTCGGCCCGAACCCGGCACCGGTCAGGGTGACGGTCTGACCGAGGACGATCGTCGACGGGTTGGCCGTCAGCGCCGGGGGCTGCGGCGGGTACTGCGGCGGCTGTTGTGTGCCGGACGGCGACGGTGCCGGCTGCGGCTGTGCCGCCCCCGCCGCGGTCGGCGCGGCCACGACGGCAAGACCGACCGTGAGCGCCATGATGATGCGGGATAGCCGCATGATTGGTTCCCTCCTACTGGTCACAGTGTGGTGCGGACTTAACTTGGGTGGTCCATGGGGTGGCGGTGGGGGTGAGCCAGAGTTCGGCGTCTCCGCTGCCGGTCCTGCCGGTCAGCACGTCGACATCGAGGGTCCGGGTGACGCCGGGGCGTACCTCGACGTTGGCGATGACGACCTGTCGCCGCCGTTCGAGGCCGCTGCCGACCCGCAGGTCGACTCCGTCGAGCCGGCTGGCGAGCACCGCGCCGCCGGCCGGGCTGTAGACGGACACCAGGGTGCGGGCGGTGTAGGGGTCCCCGGCCAGGCCCAGGCCGAGGACGGAGGGGGACAGCCCACTGGCGGGCGCGGTCGAGTGGAGCGTGAAGCTCAGCCGTAGCTGCCGCCGGCCGTCGGGGCGGCAGTCCCCCACGGTCAGGGTCGCCGACGGCCGCAGGTAGTAGCCGAGCTTCGCGCCGCTGCCGTCGTTGAGGAACACGCCGACGGTGGGAACGTTCTCCTGCTCGGGCAGCGCCCCACCCAACCGGCTGCCGGCGATGACCCGCTGCTCGGCCGGGTGGGCGCTCCAGAACAGGATCCGCCGCTCGCCGATGGCGCGGTCCAGTGCGGACAGCAACGCCCGGGGGTCGACCTCCCGGGTGAAGAAGGTGCTGAACACCGCCGCCGCGGAGGCCGCGAAGAACTCGTCCTGCCTGGCCTGGTCCAGCCGCTGGTACGTGTCGGAGAGCAGGGTGTGCACCACCTTGTCGCTGACCAGGGTGGTGTTGCCCGGCACGGGCACCGGTCCGGTGGCCTTGAGCAGGTACGAGAGCACCACCGGGTCGACCGCGAGCACCCCGTCGACCGTGGTGCCGCTGCGCTTGCGGTACATCGCCCGGAAGAGCGCCGCAGCGGTCGGGAAGTGCGGGGTCAGGTTGACGTCCGCCGGATACGTGCCGACCAGATCGGTGTAGAGGTTGCGGACCTCGGTGCTCAGCTTCGCGGACAGGTCGAAGCGGCCCAGGCTGGCGACGGCGTCCTGTGCGCCCATCCGGAGCCGGCCGTTCTCTGCCTCGATCACCGCGTACGCGCCGAACATGCCGCCGGTGGCCCGCAGCTCCGCCGGGTTCTGCGACACCAGCAGGTAGCTGCGCGGCCCGTCCGCGCCGAGCAGGTTCGGCAGCAGGCGGGCGGCCTGGTCGGCGGCCCGGGTCAAGGCGGCCAGCCGGTCGGTCTCGGCCCGCAGGTCGGTCACGGCCTGTCGGACCGGGTCGACCAGTCCGGTGGTGGGCACGGCGGCGAGCCGGGCGTTGGTACGCCGGACGACCTCGTCGGTGCCGGTGAGCTGGGCCGAGACGGCCCGGAGCTGGCTGACGTCCAGCCGTCCCTTGCCTGGCAGCAGCGTGGACAGGTCGGTGCGCAGCAGGGCGGGGAACGCGTCCCGGGCGAGTTCGTCGACGGCCACCGCGATCTCGCGGACCGCGGCGAGGTCGTCCCCGGCGTACGGGGTGTGCCGCCCGACCGACCAGCCCGGATCGGCGGTGGCGTCGCGGGCTGCGGCGGCCTGCTCCTGGAGCGCGGCGAGGGTGCGTTGCGCCCGGTCGGCGTCGGCCCCGACCACCTCGGTGCTGAGCTGCCGCGCCAGCCCGGCGGCGTTGAGCAGGTGGGCCCGGGCCTGCCAGCCACGGAAGCCGACCCAGCCGCCGCCGACCGCGACGAGCGAGCCGACGATCAGGCCGGTGAGCAGGACGCGGCGTACCCGCGCCCTGGTACGCCGTCGGGATCTTCGCCGACGGCGGTGGGGCCGCACGGTTTCGCTCACACCTGCTCCCGTCGTGAAGCGGACAGAAATGATGATTCATCGTTTTCTAGCACGCATCGGGCAGGTTGCGTGGCAAAATCGCGCTTTTTCAGACGTCGAGTCCCGTTCGGGGGTTTCCTTCCGGTGGGTCCGAACCGCGATGCCGCCCGGCCACCTCGTACAGCAGCTCCTCCACGCGGTCCACCCCGCCGCGCGTGGACATGTCGCGCAGGTACGCCTCCCGGCCGCGCCGCCCCATCTCCAGCCGCGCCGGCGTCGGGATGGTGGCGGCCAGCCAGAACCGGTCGGCCAGGGTGGCCCAGTCCTCCGGCGGGCAGGACAGCCCGGCCCGGGCCCGTTCCACGATCTCCACGGTGTCTCCCCCGGCGGAGGCCACCACGGGCGAGGCGGAGCTGAACGCCGCCTGGAGCTTGCCGGGTACGCTCCCGCGCAGCTCCGGCAGGTCGCGCAGCATCACCAGCTGGTAGTCCGCGGCGGCGTACAGGTCGGACATCTCCAACGGCGACCGGCGCGCGACGAACCGGACGTTGCGGGCCCCCAACTCCTCGGCGAGCCCCCGTACCCGCCCCTCGTCGGGGCCCGAGCCGACCAGGACCAGGTCCATCGTGCCGCGCAGCGGGGCGGCGGCGCGGACCGCCGTCTCCAGGCCCTGCCGGGCGCCGATGGTGCCGGCGTACATCACCGCGCAGCGGCCGTCGCCCCGGACCAGCCGGCGGGCCTCCCGGGTCGGCTCGGCGGGGCGGAACAGCCGCTCGTCGGTCCAGTTGAGCACCACCCGCACCCGGTCGGCGTCGGCGCCACCGGCGACCACCAGGTCGCGCATGGCGGGGGCGGCGACCGCGACCAGGTCGGCGGAGCGGTAGAGCCGACGGGTGGCAGCGGCGAGCCGGGCCGCCCAGGGGCGTGCCGCCTCCGCCGGCCCGGGCAGCTCCGGGTGCACGTCCTGGACGTGCAGCAGCGTCGGGACCGCGCCCAGCAGGCGCCGCAGCCCGACGGCGGCGAAGGTCGTCGGCGGCAACTGGTGGACGTACAGGGCGTCGACGCCGGCGAGCTGCCCCCGGCCGATCGTCCCGGCGCTGGCGGCGAAGGACAGCCAGCTCGCCATCCTGGCGCGGACGGAGGCGTCCCCACCGGTCCACCGCGGCACCCGGCGCACGGTCAGCCGCTCGCTGCGGCTCTCGTAGCGCCACCGCTGCCGCCAGCCCGGATAGGCGTGGCCGCCCGGGTAGTCGGGAAAGCCGGTCAGCACGCGAACCTCGTGGCCGCGGGCGGCCAGCCCCTCGGCAAGGCTGCCGGGGATGAACGCCGGCTCCGGCGGGAAGTGGTACGCCAGGATGCCGATCCTCACCGGGCACCCCCACCCCGGAGGTCACCTTCCGGCGCGGCGTGGCCACCCTGCGTGGTTCCGCCTGCGTACGATGCCGGCAACGCGCTGCCCACGGGCGCCGCCTCGGCCGGTGCCGGCACAGCGTCGGGCCGACGCACGACCAGACCGCTGGGGGAGTCTCCGATGGCCGACCGGATCCTGTTCGTCTGCCACGCCAACATGTGCCGCTCGCCGATGGCCGAGTACCTGGCCGGCTGGCTGCTGGCGAAGCTGCCGGTCGAGGTGGCCAGCGCCGGCACGGCCGCCGTGGACGGCCGGCCGATGCACCCGTACGCGGCGCAGGTGGCCGCCGGGACCGGCCGCGATCCGGCGGCGTTCCGCAGCCGGGCGCTGACCGCCGGCCAGTTGGCCGACGCCGCGCTGGTGCTGACCGCGACCCGTCGCCAGCGGGCGGCCTGCGTGTCGCTGGCCCCCGCCGCACTGCACCGCGTGTTCACCCTGCGCCAGTTCGGTCGGCTCGCCGGGCTGGCCGACGCGCCGGACACCACGGACGCCGGGGCGCTGCGCGCGGCGGCGCGGGCGGCGGCCCAGGCCCGGGGGCGGTTGCAGCCGACCACCACGGCCGAGGACGACCTCGTCGACCCGATCGGTGGCACGCCACTGGACTTCCGGCGCTGCGCGCAGGAGATCGAGCGGTCGTTGACACCGGTCACGGCGCTCATCGAGGCAGCCGGGTGAGTTCCTGCGTCGGGTCGGCGGCCCGCTCCTGACCGACGAACCCGCTGCTGGGGGCCGCCGCCGGCTTGCCCACCCGCCCGGCCGGGGCGGCGACGGGCGCGGGAGGCACGTCGATCCGGTAGCTCTCGTACTGGTCGGTCTCGGCGCGGCCGAGCTTGGCCATGTTGAGCACGCAGCCGAGCAGCCGGACGGAGACCGACTGGAGCGCCTGAGCGGCGGCGGCGATCTGGCCCCGGTCGGTACGCCCGTACCGGCTGACCACCAGCGCCCCGTCGGCCTGGACGGCCACGACGACGCCATCGGTGACGGTCCGCAGCGGGGCGGTGTCGATGACGACGATGTCCGCCGATTCCCGCAGCACCAGCAGCAGGTCCGCCATCGCCTTGGAGCCCAGCAGCTCGCTGGGGTTGGGCGGGACCGAGCCGGCGGGCAGCACCAGCAGGGACTTGTCGCCCCATCGCTGCACCACGTCCCCCACGCTGACGTCGCCCAGCAGCACGTCGGTCAGCCCGACGCTCGCCTCCAGGTTCAGGTACTCGGCCACCTTCGGCCGGCGCAGATCGGCGTCGACCAGGGCGACCCGCCAGCCGGCCTCGGCGAGCGCGATGGCCAGGTTGCAGGAGAGGGTGGTCTTGCCCTCCCCCTGCAACGCGCTGGTCACGGCGATGACCCGGGCCGGCTCGTGGACGTCGACGAAGCGCAGGTTCGTCCGCAGCTTGCGGACCGCCTCGGCGCGCGGCGAACTGGCCGCGTCCCCGACGATCAGCGGCGCGGTGCGCGCGGTGGGGTCGAACGGGATCTCACCGAGCAGCGGGCTGCCGGTGGCGCGTTGGAGGCCGACCGCGTCCCGCAGCCGGTTGTCGAACCGGGTCCGGAGCACGGCCAGGCCGAAGCCGACGAGCAGGCCGGCGAGCGCGCCGACGGAGAGGTTGAGCGGCGGCTTGGGCGACACCGGTGCGGAGCTGACCCGGGGTCCGCTGATCACCTCCACCTTGATCGGGGCGGTCCGCCCCTCGGGGGGTGTCTCCACCGCCTTGACCAGCTCGACGAACTGGGCGGAGACCGCCTCGGTCAGCCGCAGCGCCCGCGTCGCGTCGGTGTCGGTGACGGTGCCGCGCAACAGGACGGTGTCGGGGACGGTGCTGGCGCCGATCCTGGCCTGCACCTCCTCCGCGGTGAGCCCGATCGGGTTCTTCGCCACGACGCTCTGCGCCAGCCGGTCGCTCTTCAGCAGGTCGGCGTACGACTTGACGCGCTGCTGCATGAAGATGCCGCCCTGGTACGCCTCACTGACCCCCTGGTTGGGGACGGTGACGAAGTAGGTCACCGAGGCGACGTACCGGGGCTTCGTCTGGACCGTGACCAGAGCGGCAACTCCGAGACTCACCATGACGGCGAGCAGGACCAGCCACCAGCTGCGTCGGACGGCCCGGAGGTAATCACGAACGTCCATCAGCCGGGAAGCCCCCGTCCGGTCCGTGCGGTCGACTTGTCAAGCACAAGAGCTCCTCAGCAGTCACGGGGCGGTCACCGGCTCCGACACCCCCACCCAGCGCATTCGGCTCCACCGACTGTAGAGGATGTAAGCGGTCAAATGCCGCAAACGGCCCATTCGACAAGACATCGCCATTAATAGGGCCGCACGCATCGCCGAATTCGTTCGGAACAACTGCCCCGGGACCCGGGAAGTGACGTACGACCCGGCGGACGGGTGTCGCTCGGCGGCCCGCCGGGGCAGGGCGGCTGGCAACGGCGGTCCGGGAGCCAGCCGGCGGACGGCCAGCCCGGGGCAGCCCGGGGCGGGGCCGGCCACCCCTCGCGACGCGGCGGGCCCGCCTCCCGGGTGCGGCGGTGGGGCCGGCCGACTGCCGTTGCCCCCACCGGTGGACTCAGCGTCGGCGCTCGGCCGGCTCGTCCTCCTCGGACTGCTCGGTCTCCTCGCTGATCGCCTCGTTGAACGGCTCGGTGAGGTCATCGCCCGGGACGGCCACCTCCTCGGCGAGGTCCTGCTCGTCGGGCCGCCCGCCGGGTTGCGGCTGGGGCGCGGTGGCGCCACCGGCGAAACCGTACTCGTTGGGCTCATCGTGCCGGCTCATACCGTCATCCTCCCGATTGATCCGCTTTGTCTCCCGTGCCCCACGGTAGGCCGTGATCTTCCTCGGCGCAGCGCGCTGCGGATTGTCGACACGACACCGACCCGACCGGGCACCCGTCAGCGGGCCGGAGCCCGGCGGGTGCCTCGAATCGAAACGGGAGACGGCGGGTGACCGGGCCGCCGGATGGCCGGCGAGCGGGACCGCAGGCGACGACGCGGCGCGGTCATCGACCCGGGGTCACCTGTCGCTGCTCCTGGGCGATCTCACGACGCAGGAAGAAGTTCAGCGCGGTCCGGATGGTGGCGATGGCCGCGAGCTGACCTATCTGGTCGAAGGTCGGCGACACGGCGGTGCGCAGGATGTCGGCGGCGAGCTGGAACTCCAGCCCGAGGACGAGGAACCGGCCCAGGGAGAGCCGGATGGGGGTGAAGACGGCGGCGCTGCGGTGGCGCAGTCCCTCGACCACGAACCGCAGCGCCGCCCAGGCCGCGCCGACGAAGATCACCAGCGCGCCCGTGACCTCCACCAGGGCGACCAGCATTTGGTCGCCCTGGCGCAGGAATTCCTCCCACCTCACCCCGGGCCGTTACCCGCCCCGGCAGGCGGTAGTCGGGATCAGTTCAGCTCGGCGACGGCCTCGAAGATGAGCCAGAGACCGCAGATGGCGAAGAGCACCGCCGCGCCGTACCGGATGGTGCGCTCCGGCAGGTGCCGGCCGAGCATCCGGCCGACGACGATCGCCAGCGCGTCCGCGGCCACCATGCCGATCGTCGAGCCCAGCCAGGTGCCGAACCAGCCGTACTTGGTGGCCAGGGTGATGGTGGCCAGCATCGTCTTGTCACCCAGCTCGGCGAGGAAGAACGCGACGCCGACGGCGAAGATGGCGGACTTGCCGCTCCGCTCGGCCTTGCGCTTCTCCTCCTCGGTGAGCTTGTCGCCGCGCAGCGTCCACGCGCCGAAGCCGAGGAACGCGATGCCGGCGATGAGGGAGATCCACCCGGTGGGCAGGGCGGCACCCAGCCCGTATCCGATGGCCACCGAGGCCAGGTGGACGAGGGCGGTGGCGATCGTGATACCGATCAGCACCGGGACCGTCTTGAACCGCGTGGCGAACGTCAGCGCCATGAGCTGGGACTTGTCGCCCAGCTCGGCGACGAAGATGACGCCGAAGCTGACGACCAGCGCGACGAGGAAACCTTCCATGACACCCTTCCCGATGGTGCCGGGCCGGGGTATGGGGCGCCCTCGACCCGGCTGTTGTGCACAGCCTGGGTCGAAGGTCTCGCCCGCCCCACCTCAGGTGGGGCCGCGTGGCCGGATGCGGAACGCACCAGCGTGTCGACCACGACATTGGGGGCTACTCCCCTTCGCCCCGGCAGCCTAGCCGATCGGCGCGGCCGGGGGCCGACGCGGGTGGACGGCGTCCCCCGGGTCGGGCCTGCTGCGTCCCCCGCGTCCAGCGGCTCAGTCGGCGCGGGCCAGGGTCACGCCGAACAGGCCGTCGGTGTCGGTCCAGAACTCGTGGACGGTGAAGCCGGCGGTGGCCAGCTCCGCCGCGATCCCCTCCGGGCGGAACTTCGCCGACACCTCGGTGCGCAGCTCCTCCCCCGCCGCGAACGCCACGTCCAGGTCGAGCACCCGGACCCGCTGCGGACGCTCGGCGCGCAGCCGCATCTCGATCCACTCCCGCTCCGGGTCCCAGAGCGCGACGTGGGTGAACGCCTCCGGATCGAAGTCGGCGCCCAGTTCCCGGTTGACCACCCGCAGCACGTTGCGGTTGAACTCGGCGGTCACCCCGGCCGCGTCGTCGTACGCGGGGACGATCACCGCCGGGTCCTTGACCAGGTCGGTGCCGAGGAGCAGCCAGTCGCCGGGCTCCAGGGCCGCGCGCATGCCGGCGAGGAAGCCGGCCCGCTCTGCGGGGAGCAGGTTGCCGATGGTCCCGCCCAGGAAGATCACCAGTCGGCGTCCGCCGGCGGGCAGCCGATCGAGGTGCCTGGTGAAGTCCCCGACGATGCCGCGTACCCGCAGCCCGGGGTAGTCGGCGGCGATCTGCTCGGTGGACTGCCGCAGGGCGCTGACCGACACGTCCAACGGCACGAACGTGCCCAGCCCGCCCCGGCGGGTGAAGGCGTCCAGCAGCAGCCGGGTCTTCTCCGACGAGCCGGAGCCCAGCTCGATCAGCGTCTTCGCCCCGGTCAGTTCGGCGATCTCGCCCGCCCGTTCGGCCAGCACGGACCGCTCGGCCCGGGTCGGGTAGTACTCCGGCAGGCGGGTGATCTCCTCGAACAGCTCGCTGCCCCGGGCGTCGTAGAACCACTTGGGCGGCAGCCACTTCGGTGCTGCGGTCAGCCCGGTCCGCACGTCCTCCCGCAGCCCGCGACCGAGGTCCTGCTCCTCCAGGTAGATCTCCAGCGGTTCGACGCTCATCAGGTGTCCCCCTCCGTCACTCGTGTCGTTTCCCCACCTGCCGGCCGGTCGACGGGTGCGCCCCCGGACAGGGTGTCGACCCGGGCCCCGGCGGTCGTGGCCACCACCAGCCGCCCGTCCGGCACCGCCTGCCAGCCGGGCTCGTCGTCGTGCGGTTCCGAGGCCAGCAGCACCGCGCCGGGGGTCCGCCGCAGCGACAGCGCGTGGCCGGCGACGCTGGCCACGACGGTCCGCCCGTCGGTGAGCAGCAGGTTGAGCCGGGACCCGGGCGCCGCCGCCGCGACCCGCGTCACCGTGTCGGCGACCGCCCGCGCCGGGTCGTCCCCGGCACGCAGCCGGTGCCGTACCAGGGCCCAGAGCAGCGCCGCGTCGGTCGGCGCGTCGAGGGTGAGCAGGTCGCGTACGGGCAGCCGGCCGGCGAGCCCGGTCACCGCGTCCGGCCAGCCGCGGACCACCCCGTTGTGGCTGAACAGCCACGGACCCTCCGCGAACGGCGCGGCGGCGGTGTCGAGCACCGGCATGCCGACGGTGGCCGACCGGACGGCGGCCAGCACCGCGCCGCTGGTGGTGGCCGTGGCCAGCTCCGGCAGCGTCACGTCGCCCCAGATCGGCGTGCCCCGCCGGTAACGCAGCGGCGCGCCGCCGCCGGGCGGGTACCAGCCGACGCCGAAGCCGTCGGCGTTGATCGTCCCGCCGCCGCGCATGTCCCGGGGCGCCCAGGACTGTCGCACCAGGGAGTGCGGCGGGTCGTACAGCAGGGCCCGCAGGCTCACCGGCGGCCCGACGTACGCCAGGTGCCGGCACATCAGGCGGCACCGCCGGTCGGGCCCGCAGCCCCGCCGGACGTCCGCCGGGGCGCGGTCGCCACCGGGTGCGGCGTCACCGGGGTGCTTCCTCCGGCCGGGCGTCGCGGGCGCAGCGGAAGCCGCTGAAGATCTGCCGCCGGATCGGGTAGTCCCAGTTGCGGAACGTCCCCCGGCAGGCCGCCCGGTCGGTGCCGAACGACCCGCCGCGCAGCACCCGGTGGTCCTCGCCGAAGAACACCTCCGAGTACTCCCGGTAGGGGAACGCGGCGAACCCGGGGTACCCCCGGAGAGCGCTGGCGGTCCACTCCCAGACGTCGCCGACGAGCTGGTGCACCCCGAGCGGCGACGCGCCGGCCGGGTACGCGCCCACCGGCGCCGGCCACAGGTGCCGCTGCCCGAGGTTGGCATGCTCGGCGGTCGGGTCCTCGTCGCCCCACGGGTAGCGGCGGGACCGGCCGGTGGCCGGATCCCAGCGGGCGGCCTTCTCCCACTCGGCCTCGGTGGGCAGCCGCCTGCCGGCCCATGCGGCGTACGCCTGCGCCTCGTACCAGCAGACATGCACCACCGGCTCGTCGGCCCGCACCGGGGACCACCGGCCGAACCGCTGGTACGCCCACCCGCCGCCGTCACGCCGCCAGTGCATCGGCGCGGTCAGCCCGGCCTCGGTACGGTGCCGCCAGCCGGCCTCGCTCCACCAGCGCGGGTCGTCGTAGCCGCCGTCGGCCATGAACTCGACGTACCGGCCGTTGCTGACCGGGGCGGCGTCGATGGCGTACGCGGGCAGGCGGACGGTGTGCGCGGGGCGCTCGTTGTCCAGCGCCCACGGGTCGGTGGAGGTGCCCATGGTGAACTCGCCGGCCGGGACGAGGACCTCGTCGGCGACCCGGGCGCGCGGCTCCGGCGGGGGCGGGGCGTGCAGCGCAGGCGGGCCCAGGCGGAGCTGGTGGGTGGCGAGCATGGTCTCGTCGTGCTGCTGCTCGTGCTGGACGATCATGCCGAAGGCGAACCCGTCGGCGACCAGCGGACGGTCGGTGAACGGCACCCGGTCGAGCAGGTCGTGCACCTTGTCCCGGACGGTGGCGAGGTAGGCGCGGGCCTCGGCGGGCGGCAACAGCGGCAGCGCCGGGCGGTCCCGACGGGGCTGCTTGAACGCGTCGTACAGGTCGTCGATGTCCCGCCGGACGGGCTCGCGTCCGCCGACGTCCCGGACCAGCCAGAGTTCCTCCTGGTTACCGACGTGGGCGAGGTCCCACACCAGCGGGGACATGATCGGCGAGTGCTGGCGCATCAGGTCGGCGTCGTCGACGGCCTCGGTGAGCAGGGCCGTCCGCGTCCGGGCGCGCTCCAGCTCGGCGGCGATCCGGTCGCGCAGCCGCTCCGTGCCGAGTTCGTGGATGGTCGTCACCGCGTTCCCCTCTCCGTGGCGGTCAGTCGCCCCCGTAGTGCGTGGGCGGTCTCGGCGTGCAGCGGGGCCGGCAGGTCGAGCTGGGGCAGGGCCGCCAGCGCCAGGTCGAGCAGGCCGGTGGCGGCGCGCGCCAGCGGGGGGTCGGCCAGCCCGTGCCGGGCGGCGACGTCCCACCGGTCGGCCACCGCGGCGGCGACGCTCGCGGCGCGGGCCACCGTCCCGGGGTCGGCGAAGAGCGCGGCCAGCACGGCCAGCGGGAGCCGCCAGTCCGGCCCCGGTTGGGCGTCCAGGTAGCGGATCTCCAGGTACCCGCGGGGCCGGACCACCGGGAACAGGGTGCTCAGGTGGTAGTCCAGGTCGTCCGTGGTGGGCGGGCGGGGCAGCGCGCCGGCGAGCCAGTCGCCGAAGGTAACCCCCGCCGGCGGGGTCCAGTCCGCGTCGTCGTCGCGCAGGCAGAGCAGCGGCGCGGCCAGCGCGTACGTCGTCCAGGCCGCCACCGGGTCGGCGTCGGGCCGGGCCGGGGACCAGACCGGCCGGGTGCGGGCGGGGTCGATGGCCAGCCAGGCCGCCATCCGGGCGGACGCCCAGCCGGTGCGCCGCCCGGCGTGCCGCCCGGCCGTGGCGAACGCGGCGAGCAGCGGCGGGCCGACCGCGTGCGCCGCCGCCCAGCGGGCCGCCACCTGGTCCGGTTCACCCGCGTCGAGGCAGACCTGGAGGCCGGCGGTGCTGTACATCATGGTCCGGCCGGCCGTCCCGCCCCGGTCGAACACGCAGCGCATGGCGCGGTAGCGCGGGGTGTCGACGACCGGGCGCGGTGTCCGGAACGGGTCGATGCCGGTGCGGCCGAGGGCGAGCCCGGCGGCCCGGAGCAGGCCGGTGACCTGGGCGATGTCGGCGTCGGTGGCCTCGATCAGCGCGGCGACCGAGGGTTGCGGCGGGGTGGATATCTCGAGCTGGCCGCCGGGCTCGACGGTCACGGCGCTGCCGTGCCGGAGCGGTGCGGCTGGGCTGGAGTCGTCGATGGTGACGGGGCTGTGTCGCCCCAGCGCCGCCAGCAGCCGTTCCCGGTCGACGGGGAGGGCGGGGTCGGCGGCGTCGTGCACGGTCCATTCCAGTTCGACGCCGGTGTGGGTGGGTGGACCGGTCTTGAAGCAGATCCGGGCGATGTGCCGGGCGGCGTCGGCCGCCTCCCGCAAGCGGGTGTTCCGGTCCAGCTCCGGCGATGTCACCACGAGGCGATTCCTTCCCGCGCTGTCCTTCCCGCGCTGGTTGACTGACGACCACACCGGTGACGGCCGTTTCGTGACCGTGACCGGGTCCGGGCGTCCGGGGTGTACCCATCCTCTGTCTAGCAGACGAAATCCGCTCGTCTTGCCGTAACAGATGTTTCGTCGCCGGTCGTCCCGTCGGGGCGCGAGGTGGCCGTCCGCCCGGGTCAGGACGGGAGCTTCGCCGCGTCCGGGATCTCGCCGCCGGTCGCCTCCGCCGCGTTCCGGTCCGGCCAGCCGGGGTCGGCGGGGCGCCCGGTGGGGACCTGCCCGGAATCCGCTCCGGCCAGCAGATCCTGGCAGAAGCTCTCCACCTCGGCGGCCCCGCCGGCGGCGGCGACCAGGGGCGCGAAGCCGGGCTTCTCCAGCGCCCGTTCCCGCTGGGCCGCCGACTTGGCCAGGTACGCCCGGCACAGCCCCGGCAGTTGGGCGCCGGCGCCTGAGCGGCCCGGGGCGGGGCTGCGGGTGTCGGTGCCCGGCGTCCCGGGCCGGGCCGGGCCGGACGGGCCGGCGCCGGACGGCGTGGCGGTCGGGGCAGGGATGGGGGACGGGGATCCGCCAGGGCCGGATCCGGTGGGGCGGGGCGCGGTGGGTCCGGTGGCGCCCGGGTCTGCGGGGCTGGCCGACGCGGTGGACGGTGCCGGCGGGGCCGGTTTCTCCGCCCGGTCCAGGGTGGACGCCGCGACGGCGGCACCAGCGGTGGCGGTGACGGCCAGCGCGCCGATCCAGGCGACCACACCGACGGTGAGCCGGCGGGGCGTCCGCGCCGGGGCCGACGCCGGGGCCACCCGGGCGGCCCGGAAGGCCGCCAGCGCCGTCTCCTCCCCGGCCAGTTCGCCGGGGCGGGTCGGCCCGGCCGCGGCGGCGAGCAGCCGGGCCAGCGGATCTCCGCCGGGGCTGCCGGGGCCGACGGCGTCCTCCCGGTCGGCGACCCGGCCCCGTCGGGCAACGGCGGCGTCCTCGTGCTGCCCGGCCGGGCCCGGGCGGGGTGCCGCGCCGTTCCGGGCGGCGCAGGCCGCGTCGAGGAGCCGGTCGGACTCGGACCGGTCGGCAGGGTGCCGCCCGGGGCGGTCTGGTTGACGGAAGATCATCGGTGTCCCCTCACGTCACCGTCCGCCGGCTCGACACGCGGCGCGTCCGGGGCCGACCGATCCGTCCGGGGAAGGGGCGGGATGACGGACGGCGTCGCGGCCGGGAGCGGATCGTGACGTTGCACGAGTGCGGCGAGCCGGCGCAGACCGCGATGGGCGGCCGTGCGCACCGCGCCGGCCCGGCAGCCCAGCACCCGGGCGGCGGTCTCAGCGTCCAGGCCGACGACGGCACGCAGCAGCACCGCCTCGGCCTCCCGAGGAGGCAGGGTGGCGATCAGCGCCAGCGCGGCCTCGGTGCCGAGCGTCTCGCCGGCCCGCTCGGCGGTGTCGGCGTCACCGGCCAGGTCGCTGAGCGTCTGCACCGGCACCGGCATCGAGGGCCGCCGGCGCTGGCGGCGCAGATGGTCCATGGCCCGGTTCCGGGCGATGGTGACGGTCCAGGCGCGAAACTCCCCGCCGGTGAAGGTCGGCAGGTCGCGGGAGATCTGCAACCACGTCTCGGAGGCGACGTCCTCCGCCTCGGCCCCGACCAGTGCGGTCAGGTAGCGCAGCAGGCCGGGCTGGAGGCTGCGGTAGAGAAACCGGAAGGCGTCCTCGTCGCCGGCCCGCGCCGCGACGACCGCCTCGTCCAGCTCACCGGCCATGGCTCCGCCGTCCCCGCCGCCCGGTCCCCGAAGACCGGCGTACGCCGACCGCGTCGCACGCGACACCGACCCGGCCCGGCGGCCGGACCTCATCCCGCACCATCAGCCCCCCGCTGACCAGATCGCGCCCGACGCCGGTACGGCGCGTCCGGGCGCAGCACGTGGCACGTCCGCCGACGGAGTGCCGTGCCAACGCCGCCGGGCGGGCTAACGCTAGGAGTGGAGGGTCGGGTGGACAAGGCACGGACTGCCGAAAAAAGAGTGAGAATTATCAACCCGCCTGACCGGCGTGTCGATGTAACACATCCAGGGTCGGCCTACGCGCGAGCCCGCCCGCAAGGGGCGCGGAGCCCCGGTTGATGCAGGCCACGACCCGCTTGACCCACCCACTCGACCAACACTGTCACCAACTGTCGCGAAATGGTCACAGGATATCCGACCCGGGAATCCCGCCGCTGCCCCGTCGCCACGACGGGCCCGTCCGATTGGGCCAGATCACGAGAAGTGCTCCGCGCCGGCTCTGGGTACGGTAGTGCCGTGTTGTCTTCGGGAGTCGTACTCAGCGGTCGGTACCGCCTGGACGACCGTGTCGCCACCGGCGGCATGGGTGACGTCTGGCGGGCCACGGACCAGATCCTCGGCCGCCAGGTCGCGGTGAAGGTCCTGCTTCCGGCGCTGGTCTCCGACCCCGACTTCATCGCCCGGTTCCGGACCGAGGCGCGGATCATGGCCGCCCTGCGGCACCCGGGCATCGTGCAGGTCTACGACTGCGGCGAGGACGACCTGCCCGACGGCGGGCGGGCCGACTACCTGGTCATGGAGTTCGTCGAGGGCCAGCCGTTGTCCCGACGGATCGAGGCGGCCGGGCAGCTCGACGTCGCCGAGACCATGTCGATCGTCGCCCAGGCGGCGCAGGCGCTGCACGCGGCGCACCTCGGCGGCATCGTGCACCGCGACGTCAAGCCGAGCAACCTGCTGGTGCAGGAGGACGGCACCGTCGTGCTGGTCGACTTCGGGGTGGCCCGGTCGACCAACGTCACGAGCATCACCAGCGCCGACGCGGTGCCGGGCACCGCGCTCTACATGGCCCCCGAACAGGCAGCCGGCCGGCCGGTCTCCGGGGCCACCGACATCTACGCGCTCGGCGCCGTGGCGTACTGCTGCCTGACCGGCGGGCCGCCCTTCACCGGGGACAACCCGTTGCAGGTGGCCGTCCGACACCTGGACGACGAGCCGCCGGAGCTGCCGCAGGAGATTCCGGCATCGGTGCGGCAGCTGGTGGGCCGGGCCCTGGCGAAGGATCCGGCAGCGCGGTTCGCCACCGGCGCGGCGATGGCCGAGGCGGCGCGGGCCACCGTCGCGGACGGCTCGGCGCCGACCAGCACCGTGCCGGTCCCGCTGCGCGGTGCCGCTGGCGGTGGCGCCGCCCCGGGCGCCAGCGGCACCACCCGCGACGACCTGTCGCCGGTACGGCGGCCCGCCCCCTCCTCCGCCCGGCGCGGTGCGCGGCGTGGCACCATGCTCGGCGCACTCGCGGCGGTGCTGGTGGCGCTGGCCGGGCTCATCGCCGCCCTAGGCGCGACGCAGAACGAGAACGCCCCCGCGACGAAGTACCAGCCGACCGCCCCGGCTGCCGTCCCGACGCACGGCGACGACTCGGCCGCCACCGAGGAGGCCGCGGTCGACGGGGGTCGCACCGGCCGGCCGGGCCCGCGCCCCTCGGCCCCGGCCAGCCCGACGGCGACCCCGCAGCCGAGCGGGTCGGCCACGCCGAAGCCGTCCAGCACGCCGACGCCGAGCACGCCGGACGACCCGCCGCCCACCACGCCGAGCACGCCGGACGACCCGCCGCCCACCACGGCGAGCACGCCGGCCGACCCGCCGCCCACCACGGCGAGCACGCCGGCCGACCCGCCCGTCCTGAACGGCTGAGTCCGCGCACCGGCCGACCCCGGTCCGGATGACCCGTCCGGCCGGGGTCGCGGCTTTCCCACCGGCCCCGTCATCCCCAAATCGGACTTTAAACGCAGATACTCACTTACGCTGACGAGGATGCATGTTCCGTCGTCTGCGGGAGCACGGGTGAGCGCTGAGAAGTTGGTCGTCATCGGCCAGGGATACGTCGGCCTGCCGCTGGCCGTACGGGCGGTCGAGGCGGGAATGGACGTCGTCGGCCTCGACGTCGACGCCGACCGGGTCAAGCGGCTCGCCTCCGGCGAGTCCTTCGTCGAGGACATCCCGACCGACCGGCTCGGCCGCGCGCTGGGCAGCGGCCGGTACCGGCCGAGCACGGAGTACACCGAGGCCGAGGGCTTCGACGTCTGCGTGATCACCGTGCCCACCCCGCTGCGCGACGGCGTCCCCGACCTGAGCTTCGTCGAACAGGCCGGAGTGGGCATCGGCCCGTACGTGCGGCCGGGCTGCGTGGTGGTCCTGGAGTCGACCACCTATCCGGGCACCACCGAGGAGCTGCTCCGACCGCTGCTGGAGTCGGCCAGCGGGCTGACCAGCCCCGGCGACTTCCACCTCGGCTACAGCCCCGAGCGGATCGACCCCGGCAACCCCACCTGGAAACTGGAGAACACCCCGAAGGTGGTCTCCGGGGTGGACGCGGAGTCCCGCGACCGGGTCGACGGGTTCTACCGCCGGCTGGTCGAGCGGACCGTGCCGGTGGACTCCACCCGGGTCGCCGAGCTGACCAAACTGATCGAGAACACCTTCCGCCAGGTCAACATCGCGCTGATCAACGAGCTGACGATGCTCAGCCACCACCTCGATATCGACGTGTGGCAGGCGATCGAGGCGGCCGAGACCAAACCGTTCGGGTTCATGCCGTTCCGCCCCGGGCCGGGGGTCGGCGGGCACTGTCTGCCGATCGACCCGTGCTACCTGTCCTGGCAGGTCAAGCGGCGGCTGGGGCGTCAGTTCCGGTTCATCGAGCTGGCCAACGACGTCAACCACGAGATGCCCGAGCACGTCGCCCAGCGGATCATGGGCGGGCTGAACCGGGTCGGCCGCGCGGTCAACGGAGCGCGGCTGCTGCTGCTCGGGCTGGCGTACAAGCCGAACACCGGGGACATGCGGGACTCCCCCGCCGTCGACGTGGCCCGCCGCCTACAGGCCCTCGGCGCGGACGTGCGCGCCGTCGAGCCGTACGCCGAGCCGCATCACGTGCCCGCCGGGGTGACCGTGGTCGGGCTGACCGAGCACGAGGTCCGACAGGCCGACGCGGTGGTCGTGGTGACCGACCACGACTGCCTCGACTACGACCTGGTGGTGCGGCACGCCCGGTACGTCTTCGACACCCGCAACCGGTGCCACGGCCCGGCCGTCGAGCGGCTCTGAACGAGGGATCGTTTCGGGGCCCCCGCCTGCGGGCGGGGGCCCCGAAACGTCACTCGGCGCCGAGGGACTCCACGACCGGTCGGGCCAGGGCCCGACGGGCCGGGAGGACGGATGCGGCGAGCGCGGCGAGCACCGCCACCCCGAGGATCAGCCCGAGCTGCCCCCACGGCATGACCAGCGCGAAGTCGCCGCCCAGGCGGGCGACCACGGCCATCGCCCCGGCGCTGACCCCGACGCCGAGGCCCACCCCGAGCACCGCGCCGACCAGCGCCATCAGCACCGCCTCCACGGCGAGCATGGCGCGCATCCGGCCCCGGGTCAGCCCGACCGCGCGCAGCACCGCGTTCTCCCGGGTCCGCTCCACCACCGACAGGCTCAGCGTGTTGGCGACCCCGACCAGCGCGATCACCACGGCCAGGCCGAGCAGCGCGGTGACGAACGCCAGCAGCATGTCGACCGTGCCGGTGAGCATCTTCTTGTACGCCGCCTGATCCATCAGGTTCACCGTCGGGTAGCGGGTCACCACCGACTCGACGGCCCCCCGGGCCCGCTCGGCGGGCACCCCGGCGGCCGGGTCGACCTCGACGAGGTAGCCGCGCTCGGCCGGGAAGAGGCGGGTGAAGTCGGCGTCGACCACATCGACCATGTGCCCGGCCGGGACCGGGCTGCCGGCCAGCAACGGGCCGTCGGCGACGACGACGGCGGCGACCTCGAACGGCCGCCCGGCCAGGGTGACGGTGTCGCCGACCGCCCAGCCCTTCGCCCGGGCCAGCTCCCGGTGCACCAGCACCCGGCCCGGGCCGAGCCGGCCCGCGTCGCCGGCGTCCACGGCGGTCAGGGTGCGCCCGACCAACGCCGGGTGGGCGGACCGCAGCTCGACCCCGCCGCTGACCCGGCTGCGCTGCTCGTGCACGACGCCCAGCTCGGCGCGGGCGGCCAGCTCGTCCGCGAGGTCCGGCGGCAGACCCCCGCCGATGCCGGTGACCAGGAAGTCCACCCCGATCTGCTGGTCCACTGCCCGCTCGATGCCGGTCTTGACGCTGCGCGCCCCGACCACGAAAGCGGACACCAGCCCGATGCCGATGACCAGCGCGGTGGCGGTGGCGGCGATCCGGCGCGGGTTGCGCACCGCGTTCGCCACGGCCAGCCCGGCGGTCGCCCCGAACAGCCGGCGTGCCGGCCAGCCGAGCACCCGCACCAGCGCCGGCACCAGCACCGGGCCGAACAGCACGATGCCGAAGAAGGTGAGCACCCCGCCCGCCGCGACCAGCGGCACCTGGCCGCTGCTCCCCGCCGCCACCAGCGCGGCCACCCCCGAGCCAAAGACCAGCGCGCCGGCCGCCAGCCGGACCCGGCCGGCCCGGCGGGTGGGCTGCACCGCCGCGTCGGTGAGCGCGGCCACCGGCGCGATCCGGGTGCCCCGCCAGGCCGGCACGGCGGCGGCCCCGACGGTGAGGGCGGTGCCCAGCAGCAGGCAGGTCAGCACGGTCGACGCGGTGACGGCGAGCCCGCCGGAGACGGGCACGTCGAACGCGGACATCAGCGCGTCCATCCCGACGGCGAGGCCGGTCCCGGCGGCCACCCCGAGCGCGGAGGCGACCAGCCCGGTCACCGCCGCCTCCAGCAGCATCGCCCGGAACACCTGCCCCCGGGTCGCGCCGACCAGCCGCAGCAGGGCGGTGCTCCGGGTGCGCTGGGCGAGCATGATGGCAAAGGTGTTGGCGATGACGAAGCCGGCCACCACCACGGAGATTCCGGCGAAGGTGAGCAGGAACAGGTTGAACTGCTCCAGGTCGCGTACGGCGTCCTCGACGGCGGCGTCGAGGATCTCCTGCCGGTCCTTCACGGTCACGCCGGCACCGGTCACCGCCGCCAGCCGGTCGGCCAGCTCCGCCGCCGGCACGCCGGGCGCGGCGGCCACCATGATCCGCCCGTAGCCCTTCTCCGCGGCGACGGCGAGGGCGTCGGGCCCGGCCAGGCCGATGAACGGCCCGCCGACGTCCCGGGAGGTGCCGGCCACGTCGACCGTGCCGACCAGGGTGTACGGGCGGGCCGCTCCCCCGCTGCCGCCCACGTTCACCGGTGACCCGAGCGTGAACCCCTCCTCGGCCACCGTCGGCGCGTCGAGCACCAGCTCACCGGGGCGCTGCGGGAGCCGCCCGGCCACCACGTCGTACGACTGGAGGGCCGGGTCGGTGGGGATCGCGGCGAGGACGGCGAAGCCGAGCACGGGCCGGCCGTCGGAGCCGACCACCCCGGCGGTGCCGGTCAGTTCCCCGTCGGCGGCGCGTACCCCGTCGACCGCGCGCACCTTCTCGACCAGCGCGGGAGGGATCGGGGTCCGCTCGGCGTACACGGCGAGGTCGGTGTGCCGGTCGAAGGTGCCGGCCCGGTCGTACGCGCCCTGTCTCATCCCGTCGGTGAAGATCAGGGTGCCGGCGACGAAGGCGACGCCGAGCACCACGGCCAGCGAGGAGAGCATCAGCCGCAGGGTGTCGGCGCGCATCATGCGCAGGGTCAGCCGGATCATCGAGGGCCCCCCGCGGCGCCGGCCGGGGCCGGGTCGAGGCGGGCGAGGGCGTCGAGGACCGCCTCGGCGGTCGGCGCGGTCAGCTCGCGGACCAGCCGGCCGTCGGCGAGGAACACGACCCGGTCGGCGTGGCTCGCGGCGACCGGGTCGTGGGTCACCATCACCACGGTCTGGCCGAGGGTGTCGACGGCCTCGCGGAGCAGCCGCAGCACCTCCGCGCCGGAGCGGGAGTCGAGGTTGCCGGTCGGCTCGTCGGCGAAGATCACCCACGGCTTGGTGATCAGGGCGCGGGCGACGGCGACCCGCTGCTGCTGGCCGCCGGAGAGCTCGGCGGGCCGGTGCCGCAGCCGGTCGGTCAGCCCGACGGCGGCGACCACCTGACGCAGCCAGCCCGGGTCGGGGCGACGGCCGGCGATGGCCAGCGGCAGCACGATGTTCTCCTCGGCCGTCAGCGCGGGCAGCAGGTTGAACTTCTGGAAGACGAAGCCGACCCGGTCCCGGCGCAGCAGGGTCAGCCGCTTGTCGTCGAGCCGTCCGGTGTCGGCGTCGCCGATGCGTACCGTGCCGGCGCTGGGCCGGTCGAGGCCGGCAAGGCAGTGCATCAGGGTGGACTTGCCGGAGCCGGACGGGCCCATGATGGCGGTGAACCGGCCGGCGGCGAAGTCGACGTCGACGCCGTCGAGGGCGACGACCCGCGCCTGACCGGCGCCGTACTCCTTGCGCAGGCCCCGGGCGGTGACCGCGACGCCGGAGGCGGCGAACGCGGGAGGTGGTACGGACACGTGGTGCTCCCCGTGAAGACGGCGGCTGGGACGTCTCCGACGCTATGGGCGGCACCGGCCGACCCGCGTCCACCCGCGCGCTCGACCTCGGTGCGCCCAGGGGTGCGCCGCCCGGGACGGCGGGTACGACCTGGGTCGTACCCGCCGTCAGCCCCCGGGGGTGACCAGGCCGCTCTCGTACGCCAGCACCACCGCCTGGACCCGGTCGCGGAGCTGGAGCTTGGCCAGGATCCGCCCGACGTGGGTCTTCACGGTCGCCTCGGCGACGTGCACCCGGGCGGCGATCTCGGCGTTGGACAGGCCCTGCGCCACCAGCAGCAGGATCTCCCGCTCCCGCTCGGTGAGCTGGGTCAGCCGGGGGTCCCCGGTGGGGCCGGGGCCGAGCTGGCCGGCGAACCGTTCCAGCAGCCGGCGGGTGATCGGCGGGGCGACCACCGAGTCGCCCTCGGCCACCACGCGGATCGCGGCCAGCAGCTCCTCCGGGGGAACGCTCTTCAGCAGGAACCCGCTCGCCCCGGCCTGGAGCGCGGCGAACGCGTCGGACTCGGTGTCGAAGGTCGTCAGGACCAGCACCCGGGGGGTGCGCCCGGGGCGGCCTGCGCAGATCCGCCGGGTCGCCTCCACCCCGTCCATGGTCGGCATCCGGATGTCCATCACCACCACGTCGGCCTCGATGCGGTCGAGCACCCGCAGCGCGTCCGCGCCGTCGATGGCCTCACCGACCACGGTCAGGTCCGACTGGGAGTCCAGCACCATCCGGAATCCCGCCCGCACCAGCGCCTGGTCGTCCACGATCACCACGCGGATCGTCATGCCGCCACCTCCGTCCCGGTGCTCGACGGTAGCGGCAGCCGCACCTCGACCTGCCACCCCCCGGCCAGCCTGGGACCGGCGGTGAGGCTGCCGTCGTACACCGTCACCCGTTCGCGCATGCCGACCAGGCCGTGGCCGCCGGAGGGCGCGGGCCGGACCACCGGCCGACCGCGACCGTCGTCGGCGGCCCGGACCACGACGGCGCCGGGCGGGTGGTCCATGCCCAGCGTGACCGTCGCACCGACCCCGGCGTGCTTGAGGGCGTTGGTCAGCGCCTCCTGCACCACCCGGTACACGGTCAGCTCCAGGCCGGGCGGCAGCGCCGGGGGCTCGCCGGTGACCGTCCAGTCGATGCGCAGCCCGGCGGCGCGGAACCGGTCCAGCAGGTCGGGCAGCCCCACCAGCGCCGGTCGCCGGTGCACCGGTTCCGCCGACAGGCCCGGGGGCCCCGCGCCGTCCGTCCCGGCCGCCGGGTCGGGCGCGGTCGGCTCCCGCAGTACGCCCACCAGGCGGCGCATCTCCTCCAGCGCCTGCCGGCCGGTGTCGGCGACCACCTTCACCGCCTCCCGGGCGGTCTCCGGGTCCCGGTCGAACATGTACCGCGCCCCGTCGGCCTGCACGATCATGACGGCCATGCTGTGCGCCACCACGTCGTGCAGCTCCCGGGCGATCCGGGTGCGCTCCTCGGCCACCGCCGCCCGCGACTCGGCCTCCCGCTCGCGCTCCAGGGTGGTGGCCCGCTCCTCCAGGCTGAACACGTAGAGCCGGCGGGTGCGCACGTTGAGGCCCATCAACCAGACCGCGCCGGTGACCAGGCCGAACCAGATCGCCGTGGCCCACCAGGCGGCCGTGCCCTGCATCTGGGCCGCGCCCAGCACCACCCCGACGGCGGCGACGATCCCGGCGACGATGCCGTCGCGCAGCCGCTCGGCGTACTTCACGACGCTGTACAGGGCGATCAGCACAGCGACGTCGAAGGCCAGCGGTCCCCAGCCGGCGACCACCTGGACCAGGGCGAGCACGGCGATGGTCGCCGTCGCCGCCGACGGGTGGGTGCGCCGGAACAGCAGCGCCACGGCCATCGCCGCGCCGACGCCGGTGCCCCACCACCCGCCGGACTGGTTGGCCGCGCCGGCGAGGCCGAACAGCACCACGAAACCGGAGACCGCCACGTCGAAGGCCACGCTGCGCAGCGGCCGGCCGAACAGGATCCGCTTCACGGTCACCCAGCGTACGGGCCGGCGGGTGGGGCGCGAACGGGTAGGCGTACAGGAGCGTCGCGGGCCGCCGTTGATACACAATCACGCGTGACTATTTGATTCATGTTCCGCCGTATCCGGGAATTACCACCTCCCCGGCAAACATGGACACCTCTTAAGCAATCGACATTCTTGAGTGTTTCATTGTTCGCGGCCATTGCCCTACAGTAATCGAGCCGGGTGACCGGGAACGCCAAAAGCACTCGGCCCCCACCGCCCCGTCGAAAGGGAATCAGCATGACAATTGCACGCACCCGTCCACGTCTACGCGTGGCACGACTGCTGTTCGGCACCGTCCTGACCGCCGTCATGGCCTTCTCCGTGGGCGGTACCGCTGCGGCCGCCGTCGACTCGGGCAGCGGCATGTCCGCCAACGCCCGCACCGACGTCTACATCAAGGACATCGCGAGCGACACCGGCTTCGAGCCGCACGGCGCCATCTATTCGTCGTTCTTCAACAGCCCGAACATCAAGATCTGCCCCACGGCGGTGGAGTGCGCCTCGTCCACGAATCCGGTCGTCAGCTCGACGAGTTACATTTTCGTGAAGCTGAACAACCACGGTCCCTACGGTTCCGGAATCAGCAGCGGAACGCTGAAGGCGTACTACACCACCTCCGGCGGCGCCGCGAACTGGCCGCTGAACTGGACGCAGATCGGCGCGAAGCCGCTGGTGGTCGCCGCCTCCGGGGTCACCACGACGTCGATCGCGTGGAACAACGTGCCCTCCATCGGGCACTTCTGCCTCCTGCTGCGTTGGGAGTCACCGACCGACCCGATGCTGTTCGAGGGCCCGGCGACGTCCATCAACACGCAGTACAACAACAACATCGCCTGGAAGAACGCCAACACCGTCCCGGCGGCCACCCCCGGCTCGATCTCGGTCCGGCCGTACGCCCTGGCGAACGCCCTGGACGTGCCGGCCAAGTTCGACCTCGCGTTCCGGCCGCTGGGCGAGGCGGTGCCGGGAGCCAAGATCGTCGCCGACCTCGGCCCCGAGATGTTCCAGCGCTGGCGGGCCGCGGGTGCGCAGGGTGAGGGCATCCGGGTCGTCGGCAACACCTCGATCCAGATCGTCGACCCGGCCAAGGCACAGATCAAGGACCTGCTGATCAACCCGAACGAGCGGCCGGTGCTGTCGCTCAGCTTCTCGGTGGACCAGGTCCTGCAGAAGCCGTACGTCCTCCAGGTCGTCCAGGTCGGCCCGGCCAAGGAGATCGGTGAGAAGTACGACGTGGGCGGGGTGGACTACACCTTCGATCCCAAGGAGCGCTGACGAGGGGGACGGTGGGCCGGGCGCCGGGGATCGCATCCCCCGGCACCCGGCCCACCGGCATGCCCTCCCAGCCCCACCCCGCGCCGGCCCTACGCGCCCGGGGAGACCGTGGAAGGAAACGGCCCCTCCGGGGGCCGAAATCCTCCCAGGTCTACGGGAGGGTGACCGGGAGGCGGTACTGGCGGTCCGTGCCCGTGGCGGTGCGGAGGTGGACCTCGCCGGTGCGCAGGCCGTACGTGACCGACCAGCGGGTGTGGCCCTGCCGGACGTCGTTGAGCAGCTCCAGCGCCGCCCGGTCGTCGACCACCCCGCCGGCCTTCGCCAGCGCGGCGGCGAGCACGCCGTAGCGGTGGTCGGTGCGCCGCTTCTCCTCGGGTACGCCGACAACGGGCACGTTGGTCAGCGCCTGCCAGCTCCCCCGCCCCTTCTCGACCCGCAGCGCCCCGTCGACGAACTCGACCACGGCCGACGCCCCCGTGGCGTCGGCGAGCAGGTAGTGCAGCGGCGGTCCGCCCTCGAAGTCGAGGTTGTGCCGGCCGAACACGGCGACCGCCTCGTCCACGGTGGCTGCCTGGTCGAGCACCAGCCGCAGGATGCGCACCGAGCCGACGGTGGGCCTGCCCGCCTCAGGTCGGGCGGTGGCGGCGTCGTCGGCGGCCAGTCCGACGGCGAGCCCGCGCTCGTTCATCCCGTCGAAGGGCAGCAGGGGCGCGTCGAGCAGCCGGCGGTCCCCCGTGGGGTCGGCGCCGACGCCGAGGTAGGACATGTCGACCAGGGAGACCGTGGCGTACCCGTCCGGCGGGTCGGTGCGCAGCACGAGGGCCGGGTTGGCCTCCCAGTCGAAGTTGCGGGCGAACAGCGGCCGGCCCCGGTCGCCCCACGCGGCGAAGAGCGAGCAGCCGAACGGGCTGGGCGGCGCGGCGTCGGTGCCCACGGTGGGGTCGTAGTCGCCGACGAAGGTCATCTCCCACATCGGTAGGTCGTCGACCTTGCGCAGGCTGGCCAGGGTCTGCTCGGCCTCGGCCGCGCTCTGCCGGGACGCGGTGGGAGTGCCGGTCGACGGGCCGGTCGGCGTCGACCCGGCGGCGGTGGGCTCGGGTCCGGAGCAGGCGGTGACGGCGAGCAGCAGGGCCAGGCCGGCGCTGAGGAAGGTCCTACGCATAATCCCTGAACGCTAAATCAGCCATCGACCGTTGTCCACCACGGCGAGAGCAGCCGGGCCTGTCCCCGGTGCACCTCAAGCACCCGTACGCCACGTCGCGGCGGTCAGGCCGGAGGCGTCCCGGCAGGGGTGTTTTCCCGCCTGTTGTGAACATCTGGTGTCGGGAGGTTGATGGTGGTAACTTTCTCGACACTTGCAAGACCTTGCAGAAAGATCCGGTACTTCTTGACGACACACGTCAGGCAACTGTCCGGATCGGACAGTCCACCCCCGAACCGAGGGCTGCCGCAAGGTCCGTCCCCCTTCGGCCCAGGCGCCGACATCTCACCCCCGAGGAGCCCCGATGGGCAGCAGCACCGGGCGACGACGACGGATGATCGGGGCCGCGATGGCCGCCGGCCTGGTCGTCGGGCTGGCCCCGCTCAGCATCGCCGCCGCCGCGAACACCGTGACCGTCTACTACCAGCCCCCGGCCGCGTGGACCGGCACCGTGAACCTCCACTGGGCCCCCGACGGAGGCGCGTGGACGGCCGTGCCGGGCGTACCCATGGAGCCGGCCTGCACGGGCTGGCGCAAGCGGACCGTCGACGCCGGGTCCGCCGCCGGCCTCCAAGCGGTCTTCAACAACAACGCGGGCACCTGGGACAACAACAACGGCCGCAACTACCGCCTCGGCACCGGTGCGGTGACCGTGTCCGGCGGCGTGGTCGGCGCGGGCGATCCCTGCGCCGGCACCCCGCCCTCGCCCACCCCCTCGCCCACCCCGTCGACCGGCCGGACGGCCGACGTCTGGTACCACGTCGCCACCCGGGGCTGGGCCACCGCGAACATCCACTACCAGCCCGCCGGTGGGGCCTGGACCGCCGTGCCCGGCGTGCCGATGGAGGCCGTCTGCACCGGCTGGGCCCGCCGGACGGTCGACCTGGGTGCCGCCGCGACGATGAAGGCGGCGTTCAACAACGGCGCTGGGAACTGGGACAACAACAACGGCGCGGACTACGCCATCGGGACCGGGGTGACCACGGTCAAGGGGGGTGTGGTGACCGCCGGGGCGACCGCGCCGTGTGTGCCGGAGACACCGGACACCACCGCGCCCTCCACCCCGACCGGGCTGGGCGCCACCGCGAACGGGGTGCGGGTGGCGGTGTCCTGGGCGGCGGCCACCGACGACCGGGCGGTCACCGGCTACCGGCTCACCCGCACCGGCGGGCCGGAGGGCACGGTCACGATGACCACCGCCGCCACCAGCTACCTCGACGGCGCGCTGACCGCGAACACCCGCTACGAGTACACCGTGCGGGCGTACGACGCGGCCGGCAACACCTCACCGGCCAGCGACCGGGCGGCGGCGACCACCGGCGACGGCCCGCCCCCGGCGACGGCCGGCAGCCCGCTCGGCGGTGACCCCCGCGAGGACAGCATCTACTTCGTGATGACCGCCCGGTTCGCCGACGGCGACAACGCCAACAACCGGGGCGGCAGCCAGCACGTCAGGTCCGGCAACGCGGCCAACAACGACCCGATGTTCCGGGGCGACTTCAAGGGCCTGATCGACAAGCTGGACTACATCAAGGGGCTCGGCTTCTCCGCCCTGTGGATCACCCCGGTGGTGCTGAACCGGTCCGACTACGACTTCCACGGCTACCACGGCTGGGACTTCTACCGCGTGGACCCGCGCCTGGAGAGCCCCGGCGCGAGCTACCAGGATCTGATCAACACCGCGCACGGCAAGGGCATCAAGATCTTCCAGGACGTGGTCTACAACCACAGCTCCCGCTGGGGCGCCAAGGGCCTGTTCACCCCGACGGTGTACGGCGTCCGCGACGAGCAGTGGAAGTGGATGTACAGCAAGCAGGAGCCGGGCCGCGGGTACGACCCGATGGTGGAGCACGCAGGCGCCGACCCGGAGCTGACCCCGGCGCAGAACGCCCTGGCCAAGGGCCGCGCGTACAACGGGGACGTGTGGTCGACGGCCGCGCCGGCCGGCAACCAGTGCCCGCGCTGGGGCACTCCGAACGGGACCAGCCCGGAGGGCTTCAAGCTCTACGAGTGCCAGTGGCCGGCACCGACCAACAAGCTGTTCCCGGCCGACCTGTACCACCAGTGCTGGATCGGCAATTGGGAGGGCGAGGACGCCCGGAGCTGCTGGCTGCACGAGGACCTGGCCGACTTCAACACCGAGAACGCCACCGTGCAGCAGTACCTGATCGACGCGTACAACCGGTACATCGACATGGGGGTGGACGGCTTCCGGATCGACACGGCCGTGCACATTCCCCGGGTCACCTGGAACCGTCGCTTCCTGCCGGCCATCCAGCAGCACGCCCTGGCCAAGCACGGCGAGAAGGGCAAGGACTTCTACGTCTTCGGCGAGGTCGCCGCGTTCGTCAACGACAAGTGGAACCGGGGCTCGGTCAACCACTCGGCGCAGTTCTTCACCTGGAAGGAGCGCAAGGAGTACAGCCCCGACGACGTCAGGGCCGCGATCGAACAGTTCGACTACGAGCAGCTCTCCGGCCCGGGCGGCCAGCCCACCACCGACAACGCGTTCCTGCGCGGGAACACCTACCACGCCCCGGACCACTCGAAGTTCTCCGGCATGAACGTCATCGACATGCGGATGCACATGAACTTCGGCGACGCCAACAACGCGTACGGCAACGGCAAGGACTCCGACGACAGCTACAACGACGCCACCTACAACGTCGTCTACGTCGACAGCCACGACTACGGGCCGAACAAGTCGAACACCCGGTACACCGGGGGCACCGACGCCTGGGCGGAGAACATGAGCCTGATGTGGACGTTCCGGGGCATCCCGACGCTCTACTACGGCTCGGAGATCGAGTTCCAGAAGGGCGCGAAGATCGACTGCGGGCCGACCTGCCCCCTCGCCACCACCGGCCGGGCCTACTACGGCGACCACGTTCAGGGCACGGTCACCGCGTCGGACTTCGGCAAGGTCAGCTCCGCCACCGGGCCGGTGGCCACCACGCTCAGCCAGCCGCTGGCCAAGCACGTGCAGCGGCTCAACCAGATCCGCCGGGCGGTGCCCGCCCTGCAGAAGGGGCAGTACTCGACCGAGGGGATCAGCGGGTCGATGGCGTACAAGCGCCGGTTCACCTCCGGCGCGGTGGACAGCTTCGCGCTGGTGACGGTCTCCGGCAGCGCGACGTTCGCCGGGGTTCCGAACGGCCGGTACGTCGACGCGGTCACCGGCGACGTGAAGACGGTGACCAACGGGACGCTGTCCGCAGCCGTCACCGGCAAGGGCAACCTGCGGGTGTACGTGCTGGACCTGCCGGGCAACCCGGCGCCCGGGAAGATCGGCGAGACCGGCGCCTACCTGCGGTGACCCGGCGGCGGGGCGGCCGGTCCGGCCGCCCCGCCCCGGTCACGTCGATCATGGGTGGGCCGGGCCTCGGGGAGCCGGGGTCCGGCCACGCCACCGCCGCCAGTTCCGCGACGCGGACCGGCGGCTCAGCGGTCAGCCGACCGGCGTACGGCGCGTGGCGCGCGGGCCGACCAGCCGGCGGACCACCGGCGCGGCGTTCCACTTCGCCGCCCCGACCAGGTCCCGGGCGTGCTCCAGCATCGTGTAGTCCGGCCTGGCCAGCCCGTCGGCGATGGCCCGGTCCAGGTCGTTGCCGCACCGACTGAGCACGCTGTCGAAGTCCCGCCGGACGGGTTCGAGCAGGTGGTAGCCGAACGAGCGGTGCAGCCGGGCGAACAGCGGCTTGTAGAGCCGGGCCCGCTCGTGCAGCCCCGACGAGTACGACATCGGGTTCTTCGGCCGGCGCAGCACGTAGTCGGGCAGCACGTCGGCGAAGGCCCGTCGCACGATCCACTTCTCCCGCCCCTCGCGCAGCTTCAGCTCCAGCGGCAGCCGCATCGCCAGCTCCACCACGCTGAGGTCGAGGAACGGCACCCGCGCCTCGACCCCGTGGCCCATGCTGGCCCGGTCCACCCGCTGCAACTCCGTACGGCACAGGTTGCGGATCCGGTGCAGGAACAGCCGGCGGGCCCGCTCGGGGCCGACCTGGTGGTACATCGGGTAGCCGCCGAACAGCTCGTCGGAGCCGTCCCCGGTGAGCACCACCCGCACGCCCAGCTCGCGGAGCCGACGGAAGATCGGCACCGAGACCACCGCGTTGATGATGTCCCCGTACTCGGTCAGCTCCGAGATCCGGATGGCCTCCCGCACATCGGCGAGCCGGACGTCACGGGGGCGCAGCTCGACCACCTCGTGCGGCACCCCCAGGTCGGCGGCGAGCCGCCGGGCGTACGCCACGTCCGGGCTCTCCGGCACGCCGACGGTGACCGCCACGCAGTTCGGGTGCATCTGGTGGGCGTGCACCAGGGCCAGGGAGCTGTCCAGCCCGCCGGAGAGCACCACGCCGAGGGGCAGGTCGGTGTCCACCCGCATCCGGATGCTGTCGGTGAGGGCGGCACGGACGAGCAGGGCGGCCTCGTCCGGGTCGTCCACCATCGGCAGCCCCTCGCCGAGGGTCAGCAGGTCGACGTACGGGCGCAGCCGGACGTCGCCGCCCGGCTCGGCCCAGCCGTGGTGCCCCGGGGGCACCTCGCACACCGGCGCACCGTGCCCGACCAGCGCCTTGACCTCGCTGGCGAGGTGCAGGCAGCCGGGCACCCGGGACCAGTACAGCGGCTTGACCCCGATCGGGTCACGGGCCAGGTAGGCCCGCCCGGTGGTCCGATCGACGACGACGAACGCGTACTCGCCACGCAGCCGCCGCACCGCGTCCTCGCCCCAGGCCAGGAACGCGGCGAGCAGTACCTCGGTGTCGCTCTCGCTGCGGAACGGGTGGCCGAGTCGCGTCAGCTCCGCGCGCAGCTCGTGGTGGTTGAAGATCTCGCCGTTGTGGCAGAGCAGGAACCGCCCGTCGGCGGAGACCCAGGGCTGCACGGCCCGGTCCCGGTCGACGATCCGCAGCCGGCGGGTGCCGGCGAGCAGCCCGGCCTCCCGGCGGGTCTCGGTCACCTCGCCGCGCGGGGCGAGGACTGTCAGCATCCGGCGGAAGGTGGCCGGGTCGGCCTCCGGGCCGATGCTCAACGCGATGCCACACACGGCTCAGACCCCCATCTCGGCCTCGTACGACCGGCGGAAACGCGGGCCGGCGGCGGGCGCGAGGCAGAGGTGCCAGGCCTGTCCCTCGTCGATCACGTTGACCTCCCCGGCCCGCTGCCGGGCGAGCAGCAGACCGGCGAGGGCGTCCCGGGCGCCGAACCGCTCGAACCAGGCCAGCTCCACGTCGACGGCGTAGCCGAGGCAGTGCCCGCTGGGCACCATCGCGGCGTAGCCGAGACGGCGTAGCTGGTGCTGATGCTCGGCGCTGCGGACCAGGCTGGTCACCCACAGCGGCGGGGTGCCGGGCGGGGTGATCCGGTCGAACTCGCGGCCGATGTCGTTGAGCAGCCCGATCACCTCGCGCCGGGCCCGGCGGAACTTCAGCCCGGCGGTGTGCGGCCGGGCCTCCGGCAGCAACCGTCGGCGCACCGCCCGCACGCCCCGGCCGACGAGGGTGACCGGCTGCTGCTGGTACCGGAAGCGGAGCAGGTCGCGGCGACGCAGCCACTCCAGGTCCACCAGGTCGACGCTGGCGTTCACCTCCGCGTCGGTCATGAAGGTGGGCGCGTCGCGCCACCACAGCACGTCGATGCGGGAGAGCAGGTAGATCCGGATCAGGGCGGTCAGGTCGGCGGCGGAGCTGCGCGGGTTGGGCCGGTAGCGGGCCATCTCCAGCAGCAGCGTCTCCCGGGCGCCGATGAGGCCCTGCGGGGTGGCGTGGAGCACCGCGGCGATCGCCGGCTCGCGCAGGCGCCCGTCGAGCAGCACCTGTCGGGCTCCCGCCGACCCGGGTTCGGCCAGGGCGCCGACCTCGATCAGCAGCTCCGCCACGGCCGCCCGGTAGGCGGCGAGGTCCGGGGCGGCGGGCGGGGCCGGTCGGCGGGCCACCCCCCGGGCCGCCCCCTGGGGCACCCGCCGGGCCGGCGTGGCGGACGCGACGGACGGGCCGGGCTGCTGGCCGGGGCTTCGGCTGGGCACTCGCATGGTCGGGTCCTCTCTCCCGGTACGACACGGTGCGGCTGATATGAAACCCACCGTAAGCACCTGGAGCGGGAAGAGCCCGAACAATTCTCCTATTTCACCCGAAGTCTGCGTGCGGCCCGGTACGGAAGCGAGCCGGTGCTCACCCGGGCCACCCCGAGCCGGCCCAGCTCGGCCAGGCCGGGGTTCTGCACCGCTGACGGGGTGAGCTGGACGGCCGGGGTGGGTGCGGCACCCCGGCCGTCCGCCCGAGCCTCGATTCCCGGAGGAAGAGGCCCTTGTCCCAGTCTCGCCGAACTCAGCCGTTCACGCAGCCCGCTCCGCCGACCGCGGAAACCAGACCCGCGCCGTCGCCCGCGAAACAGGCCGAGAAAGCCGGTTGTGCCGGTCGCCCGAGCGCGCCTCGAGGGGTGATGAAAGGCTTGTCCCATGAGCTCCGCACCAACACCGACCGACCCGACCGCCACGCCCAGCACCGACGAGGCGACCGCCTTCACGGATCTCGGGTTGCGCGCCGAACTGCTCGGCGCCCTCTCCGCCCTCGGCTACGAGGAGCCGACCCCGATCCAGCGGGAGGCCATTCCTCCCCTGTTGGCCGGTCGGGACCTGCTGGGCCAGGCGGCCACCGGCACGGGCAAGACCGCCGCGTTCGCGCTGCCGCTGCTGCACCACCTGCCTGACCGGCGCCCCGGCGGCGACCCGGTGGCGCTGGTGCTGGTGCCCACCCGGGAGCTGGCGGTACAGGTCTCCGAGGCGTTCCACCGGTACGGCAAGGACCTGGGCACCCGGGTGCTGCCGATCTACGGCGGGCAGCCGATCGGCCGGCAGCTACGCGCCCTGGACCTGGGCGTGGACGTGGTGGTGGCCACCCCGGGGCGGGCGCTGGACCACATCGCCCGGGGCACCCTGCGGCTGGGCGAGCTGGCCACGGTGGTGCTCGACGAGGCCGACGAGATGCTCGACATGGGCTTCGCCGAGGACATCGAGGCGATCCTGGAGCACGCCCCGGCGCAGCGGCAGACGGTGCTGTTCTCGGCGACCATGCCGTCGCGCATCGACGGGATGGCCCGCCAGCACCTGACCGAACCGGTACGCATCCAGATCGGCCGGGAGCAGCAGGTGGCCGGCGAGGCGCCCCTGGTGCGGCAGAGCGCGTACATCGTGGCGCGGGCACACAAGCCGGCGGCGCTGGGCCGGGTGCTGGACGTGGAGTCGCCGACCGCGGCGATCGTGTTCTGCCGCAGCCGCGAGGAGGTGGACCGGCTCACCGAGACGATGAACGGCCGGGGCTACCGGGCCGAGGCGCTGCACGGCGGGATGAGCCAGGAGCAGCGGGACCGGGTGATGGGACGGCTGCGCGCCGGCACCGCCGACCTGCTGGTGGCCACCGACGTGGCGGCCCGGGGCCTGGACGTCGAGCAGCTCACCCACGTGGTCAACTACGACGTGCCGTCGGCCCCGGAGTCGTACGTGCACCGGATCGGCCGGGTGGGCCGTGCCGGCCGCGAGGGCGTGGCGATCACCCTCGCCGAGCCGCGCGAGCACCGGATGCTCAAGACCATCGAGCGGGTGACCGGGCAGCGGATCGCGATCGACAAGATCCCGACGGCGGCCGACCTGCGCACCCGGCGGCTGGAGCTGACCCAGGCGGCGCTGCGGGAGTCGCTGCTGGAGGACGACCTGGATCCGTTCCGGGTGATCGTGGAGTCGCTGTCGGACGAGTTCGACCTGATGGAGGTCGCCCTCGCCGCGGTGAAGCTGGCCCACGAGGCCGCCTCGCCGGGCTCGGACGACGACGAGGAGGAGATCCCCCAGGTCGCGGTCCGTCCGCAGCGGGAGACCCGGCCGGGGTACGAGGGTCGGGGCGGCGGCGACCGCCGTCCGGCCCGCCCCCGGTCGGGGGACGCCACGCAGGTGTTCATCGGGCTGGGCCGGCGCGCCGGGGTGCGCCCGCAGGACCTGGTGGGGGCGATCACCGGAGAGACGCGGGTGAGCGGCCGGGACATCGGCTCGATCGAGATCGCCGACCGGTTCTCGCTGGTGGAGGTCCCGAACGGGGCGGTCGACGAGGTGATCGCCGCGTTGCGCGGCAGCACCATCAAGGGCCGCAAGACGACGGTACGCCGCGACCGCGACCGCCCCTGACCGCTTGATCGATTCGGCGTCGGTGACGATCACGGCCCCCGCGTTCCAGGGCACCGCCAGGTCACCGACGCCGAGTTGATCCGCAGCGGCGCGGGTCGGCCGGGTCAGCTCAGAACGCGTACGAGCCGAACCTGCCCAGGGGGCCTTGGCCGGGCGCGCGTTGACAGAGGTCCCCCGCCTGCCGGAAGCGATGACAGGGGACCTCTGTCGCCCCTCAGGCGGCCGTCAGGGTGGGGCCGGTGAGGGTGCCTGCGTCGGCCGGGCGCAGCGCCAGGGCGAGCACGTCGACGACGTCGGCGAGGGTGTGCACGGTCAGCGCCTCCCGTACCTCGGTGGGTAGGTCGTCCAGGTCCGGCTCGTTACGGGCCGGGATGATCACCTCGGTCAGGCCGGCCCGGTGCGCGGCGAGCAGCTTCTGCTTCACCCCGCCGATGGGCAGCACCCGGCCGGAGAGCGTCACCTCGCCGGTCATCCCGAACTCGGGTCGCACCGGCCGGCCGGTCACCAGCGAGGCCAGCGCCGTCACCATCGTGATTCCGGCGCTCGGCCCGTCCTTGGGCACCGCGCCCGCCGGAACGTGCAGGTGGATCCGCCGCCCGGCGAGGGCGTTCGGGTCGATGCCGAGCCGGCGCCCGTTGGAGCGCAGGTACGACAGCGCGATGTGCGCGGACTCCTTCATCACGTCGCCGAGCTGGCCGGTGAGGGTCAGCCCCGGCTCACCCTCCATGCTGGTGGCCTCGACGAAGAGCACGTCCCCGCCCGCGCCGGTGACCGCGAGGCCGGTGGCCACGCCGGGCACCGCCGTCCGCTCCGCCGACTCGGGGGTGAACCTGGGCCGGCCGAGGTAGCGGGCCAGATTCTCGGTGTCCACCCGGACGGGCGTCGGGTCGGTCGCCAGGGCGACCGCGACCTTGCGCAGGATCTTCGCCAGCGCCCGCTCCAACTGCCGGACGCCGGCCTCCCGGGTGTGCTCCCCCGCGATCCGGGCGAGCGCGTCGTCGGCGACGGTGACCTCCTCGTTGGTCAGGCCGGCCCGCTCCCGCTGCCTGGGCAGCAGGTGGTCACGGGCGATGGCGACCTTCTCGTCCTCGGTGTAGCCGTCCAGGGTGACCAGCTCCATCCTGTCCAGCAGCGGGCCCGGGATGGTCTCCACCACGTTGGCGGTGGCCAGGAACAGCACGTCGGACAGGTCGAGGTCGACCTCCAGGTAGTGGTCGCGGAAGGTGTGGTTCTGCGCCGGGTCGAGCACCTCCAGCAGGGCGGCGGCCGGGTCGCCGGCGTAGCCGACCGCGAGCTTGTCGACCTCGTCGAGGAGCACGACCGGGTTCATCGAGCCGGCCTCGCGCAGCGCGCGGACGATCCGGCCGGGCAGCGCGCCGACGTACGTGCGGCGGTGGCCCCGGATCTCCGCCTCGTCGCGGACCCCGCCGAGGGAGACCCGGACGAAGTTGCGGCCGAGCGCCCGGGCGACGGACTCGCCGAGGCTGGTCTTGCCGACGCCGGGAGGGCCGGCGAGGGCGAGCACCGCGCCGGAGCCACGCCCGCCGACCACGCCGAGGTTGCGCTCGGCCCGGCGGTTGCGCACAGCGAGGTACTCCAGGATGCGGTCCTTCACGTCGGCCAGGCCGGCGTGGTCGGCGTCGAGCACGGCCCGCGCCGCGGCCAGGTCGGTGTTGTCCTCGGTACGCGTGGTCCACGGCATCTCCAGCACCGTGTCCAGCCAGGTACGGATCCAACCCGCCTCCGGGGAGGCGTCGCTGGCCCGCTCCAGCTTGCCGACCTCGCGCAGCGCCGCCTCGCGGACCTTCTCGGGCAGCTCGGCGGACTCGACCCGGGCCCGGTAGTCGGCGGAGCCGTCCGGCTCGTCCTCGCCGAGCTCCTTGCGGATGGCGGCGAGCTGCTGGCGGAGCAGGAACTCGCGCTGGGACTTCTCCAGCCCCTCGCGGACGTCGCTGTTGATCTGCTCGGTGACCTCCTGCTCGGCCAGGTGGTCCTTCACCCAGCCGACGAGAAGCTCCAGCCGGGCGGTGGCGTCCGGAGCGGCGAGCAGTTCGGTCTTCTGCGCCAGCGTGAGCCAGGGCGCGTAGCCGGCCGCGTCGGCCAGCTCGGAGAGGTCGGTCATCCGCTCCATGGCGTCGATGACCTGCCACGCGCCGCGCTGCTGAAGCACAGACGTCATCAGGGCGCGGTACTCGCGGGCGAGGTCCCGGGCCCGGCCGGTGGGGACGGGTTCGGGCAGTTCGGTGGCCTCGACCCAGAGGGCGGCGCCGGGCCCGGGGACGCCGGAGCCGATCCGGGCCCGGGACAGCCCCCGGACCACGGCGGCCGGCTCGCCGCTGGGCAGGCGGCCCACCTTCTCGATGGTGGCGACCGTGCCGACGGGGCCGTACTCGCCGTCGATACGGGGCACGGCGAGGAGTTGCTCATCGCCGGTGGCGCGGGCCGCGTCGACGGCGGCCTGGGTGGTCGGGTCGAGGGTCACCGGAATGACCATGCCTGGCAGTAGGACGGCGTCGGTCAGTGGAAGTACCGGAAGAGTTGCCATCGAACACCTGCTATCGCGTTGGGTTGAGCCTGACTCACTCAAGTAACAGAGCGTTCCCCTTGTTCCGAAGCGTGATTCAGCCCACTCGGACGGTCACTCGGAGGCGGCCCGGCGCAGGGCCCGGACGCGGGGTCTGCCTCGCCGGCCGGGGCGTCCGACGAGGAGCGACGGCGGTCCCCGCGCCTGATCACGGCCCGGGTCGGCGCCGGCGCGATCTTCGGGAAACCGCCCGCCGCCGAAGGGAAGGCGTGGCGGATGACCACCACACCGCCGCGCCCGCCGCGGGTGTCGGAGGCGAATCGGGGGCCGCCCCGCGGCGCCTCTGGCCTGCTCAACCGCTTGAGCGGCACCGGCAAATTCCACCGGCCCAGCGGGATTCCATCCCGCGTAAACTCGACTCGCCGAATGCAGAACCGGGCATATTCTTGCGGAATTGCCAGTTGATACGTCAAACTCTTAGCACACCCCGCCCAACACAAGGAGTAATTGGCGATGGCTCGGAAAGTAATCACCGTTCTGACTGATGACCTCGACGGCGGGAAGGCGGATCGGACCGTCGAGTTCAGCCTGGACGGCGTGGCGTACACCATCGATGTCTCCGACGAGAACGCCGGCACCCTGCGCAAAGCACTCGATCCCTACATCAACGCCGGCCGGCGCATCGGTCGGGGCCCGGTCGAGACCGGCCGGACCGCCCGCCGCCCGGGAAGGGCCCCGGTCTCCGGAATGGACCGCGAGCAGAACCGGGCCATCCGGGAATGGGCCGCCAACAACGGCCACGAGATTTCCGACCGCGGGCGCATCCCGGTGTCGGTCGTCGAGGCCTACAAAAACCGCTGATCCGGCGGCGGTGCCGCGATCCGGGGGATCCCGGGTCGCGCCGTGGAGGCCGGCACCCGCTGGCCCCTTTCCGGTCGCAGTTCCTACGGCGCCGGCCGACATAGGCCGGTGCCGGTGCGAGCCGTCCCACGACCCGGCCGGTCAGCTACTTGGCCGGTCGGCGCACTCGACGGAGCAGCGGGCGGGCCGGGCCCGGCACTCCGGGCGCCCGTCGACACGTCAGTGAACGGCGCGCGGACGGGGCCGGGCCGGCACCGGCGCACCCGACACCCCCGCCCGAGGTGACGGCCCGTTCACGCGCCGACGGCTTCCGCTCTTCCTGCCGTGCCCGTCCGCCGAGATGACGGCACCTGCGCGCCGCCCGGCGTCCCCCGTCCACCGGTCCAGCCCCGCAGGCCGCCCCGCGCAGTTCGGCGTCGCGGGCACCCGCATCTCCGCGCCGGTGCTCGAACCGCGCGACGGGGTCGCCCCGGGGTGATCGGCCCCGGGCGACCCCGGATCTGCCGACGGTCGCGGCGCCGCCGCGCGACTGGAGTCGACCTGGATCCGCACGACGTTCGAAGGCGGGTGCCCGGTTGATCCGCTCCATCATCGGGACGCAGTTGCGGACCGCCTATCGGCCCGGACCGCGCACCGGGCGGTTCCGGGCAGCGGCAGGCCGTCCCCGCCGCCGTTCTGGCCGCCGCCATTGTCCCCGCCGCGCTGACCGCGCTTGTTGCCGATTCCGCCGAAGAGCGCGAGCGCGCCGACAACGTCCAGCAGCCGCCTGCTCCGCGCGATACCGGATGACGGCGCCCGTGTGGCCTTCGCATCGAATTGCTCTCCTCCCCCGACCCGGTAGCCGCCACGTGGCCCCGCGGGACCGATCAATTCCGGTGGGCCTCCGGTGAGGGTCACTACGACGTGCCGGCGCATGCCGATGGTCGACGATGTTCTTTCGCACCGTCGTCCACGCCCGCAGGCTCGGTGGAGCAGGATCCTGCCCATTCCCGCTGGAGTACGCGCCGCGCCGCGAGGTTCAACCCGGATATGGGAATTCTGCGGGAGCGACCGGTCGACGGCCCGTTACAGGGACGTCAGTCCGCGCAGAGGTGGTCGAATCCAAAGCCGTTCCGCATTTCGTCACGGCGCGCCCGCAGCCGGCGGATGTCCCCGTCGAACTGCTCGCGGGCGACCAGCTCCGGCTCGCCGCCGTCGAGGCCGCGCAGCCGCTCGCCCACCGCCACGGCGGCGAGGTCCTCGGCGAGCCGCCCCGGGTCCACCCCGCAGGAGAGGCGGTGCTCCCACACCCGCACCCGTTCCACCAGGCACCGTCCGGGCCGCACCTCGACCCAGCTCCAGCCCTCGGCCGGGCCGTCCGCCCAGCGCACGTGCAGACCCCGGACGATCGGGTCGACCAGCCGACGGGAGACGTAGGCCTCGACGGCTGCCGCCCGGGCCAGGGCACCGAGGTCGTTGACGTGCCCGCTGCGCCCGTCCGGCAACCGGCCGACGATGTCCCGGAAGGCGACCGGCGTGGCGTCCCCGGGCTCGGTGTGCCCCGGGTCCGGCCCGACGGCGTCGGCGTAGGCGCGCGCGTCGATGACGTACTCGACGATCCGCCGGCCGTGGTCGGCGGCGCGCAGGGTGGGCGAGGCGATCCGCAGCACCGCCAGGCCGACCGCCGCGCACACGGCGTCCTTCATCCGTTCGGCGCGGTGGGCCGCCGACCCGGCCGGCACCGGCGGCCCGACCTCGACGGCGAACAGCGGCCGGCCCGAAGACGCGGCGCAGACCACGTGGTCGAGGCACTCCCGCCCGGCCGAGCTCCACTGGTGACCGGTGACCCCCGGCGGACGGCCGTGCAGCAACTCGCCGAGCCGCCGGGCTGCGTACACCACCTGGCCGCCCCGGGCGAGGGCCGGACCACGGCCGGTCGACGCCGCGACGGGGCGCAGCAGGGAGCCGTCTTCACTACCGGTGCTCGTCATCCGCCTTGTCCATCCGTCGGGCCGTCAACCGGCCGAGTCTAGGCCGTCGATCATGGTTCCCACCTCGCCGGTGCGGCCCGCGCCCGGCCGCCGGTCGGCCCGGGCACGCCGCCCGGACGCTCCTCGCCGCGGCGCCGGCTGGGCGGGGCCGGCGGAGGCGCTCCGTTCTCCGGTTCTCTAGGCTCAGCGGGTGCTGCACAGTGGACGGCCCCCGGAACTCATGACCAAGCGCAGCCTCGTCGCCGTCTCCCACGCCATCGAGAGCGCCGCCCTGGCCATCGCCGAGGACGGGCCGATGGTGGTCGTCGCGCTCTTCCAACGGATGCCGTACTTCGAGCGGGAACGGGCGGTCTACGAGCAGATCGCCGCCTCGGGGGCGGTGACGGTGGTGGGCGTGGTCGGGCAGCCTCCTTCGGGGCTCCCCGACGGCGCGTACGGGGTGGCCCTGGAGGAGACCGAGGACCTGGCGCGGGAGTGGAGCGTGCTCGCGCTGACCCCCCGGTTCGGCGCGATGCTGGTCGCGTACGACCGGGCGGAGGTGGAGCCGGCGGCGACCCTGGAGGCCGGTCGACTCTTCGACGGCCGGTGGGGTTTCCGCCGCGACGAGGCGTTGCACGAGGTCCTGCGGCTGCGCGACCGGCTCGCCGACCGGCTTTCCGACGCGGTCCGCGCAACCGTGGACGACGTGCTGGCCCGGGTACGTGACCTGCCCGCGACGCCCGGCGAGGCACGCGGCGAGGCGGCGCTGCGGCTGATGTTCTCCCGCGCCGAGCGGGCGGCCCGGGATCACTGGGCGACCGGGTCGGGGGCGGGTGACCGCGGCCGGGGTGCCGACGCGGGGGCCGCCGAGGCCGCCGCACCGCTGCTCGACGAGTCGGGGATGCGGCGGTGGACGGACGCGGACGGGATCACCGCGTCGGGCACCCTGCCGGTGGCGCTGATCGGCGTCCGGGTGGACGAGCCGGCTGGCGCGCCGGAGCGCTTCGGCCGGCGCAGCGCGGCCCGCGAGGCGCAGGCGGTGATCGGGGCGGTGACCGCGCCGCTGCGTCCGGTGGACCGGGCCGTACGCCTGTCGGACCAGGAGTACCTGTTGCTCCTGCCGGCGCTGACCGAGGAGCAGGCGGTGACGGTGGCCGGCCAGGTACACGAGGCGGTCGGCGACCTGGTCCGGTCGTACCCGTTCGTCGCGTTCGCGGTGCACGCGGCGGTCACCGTGACGGCCCGGCGGCCCCTGCCCGTGGCCGACGTCCGGCACGCGGTCGGGTGGGCCGCCCGGGAGGGCGTGCCGGTGGCCCGGCTGGCCCCCGAGACGGCCGAGGTACCGGTCGGGTAGTGCGAGGCGTTCCCGGCAGGCCGTGCGCGCTGCTCTCCGGGCGACATCTCACCTGGTAGGGCCCCGGTACCCGCCGGCGCGGCCGTCGGCCCCGCCCGCGCGATCACCGGTCTGCGGTCTCCGGTCTGCGGTCTCCGGTCTGCGGTCTCCTCGGTTGCGGTTGCGTGATCATCGACTACGGTCGGACGAGGCCGACGGGGGACTGTCCGGGCGGAACGAAGTGGATCAGGGTCGAAGGTCCCGGTCGGAAGCGGACCCATCGGCCCTGACCGGGACGTCGGTGACGATGTCCAATGGAACTGCCACCGGGAACGCGGTGCGAGGCACAGGAAGGGACGTGGAGACCATGGCCGCGACGACCGAGCGGACCACCGCCAACACCATCGCTCCATCGGGCGAGACCACCCCACAGAGGGCCACCCGGTACGTCCTGGCCGGAATTCGGATCGCCCTGGGCTGGACCTTCCTCTGGGCCTTTTTGGACAAGATGTTCGGTCTCGGTCACGGGACCGAGGCGAAGAACGCCTGGATCGAGGGGGGCAGCCCCACCAAGGGCTTCCTGGCTTTCGGCACGGCCGGCCCGTTCAAGGGGCTCTACACCGAGATCGCCGGCGCGGCCTGGGCGGACTGGCTGTTCATGGCCGGCCTCGCCGCCATCGGCGTGGCCCTGATCCTCGGCATCGGGATGCGGATCGCCGCCGTCGCCGGTGGCCTGCTGCTGGTGATGATGTGGACGGCCGTCCTGCCCCCCGAGAACAACCCCTTCATGGACGACCACCTCATCTACGCCGCGGTCCTGGTGGTCCTCGCCCTGCTCGGCGCGGGCGACACCCTCGGCCTCGGCCGGGCCTGGAAGCGGCTGCCCATCGTCCAGCGGTTCCCCTGGCTGATCTAGTCGGACGAGCACGGCCCGGCGGGCGCCACCTTCCCGGTGGCGCCCGCCGCCGCTTGTCGGACCGTGCCGGGGACGCCGGACGCGGGACCGCCGGACATCGGCGGATCACGATCCGGCAGGATCGACGGCGACCGCAGTTGACCGCAGCACCGAGCAGGAGGCGTACGACATGGACAAGCCCCAGGTTGGCCCGATCGAGGGCGCGCCGCCCGCCGATCTCGTCATCGAGGACCTCACGGTCGGCGATGGCCCGGAGGCCCAGCCCGGTCAGCGGGCCACCGTGCACTACGTGGGGGTGGCCCACTCCACCGGTCGCGAGTTCGACGCGTCCTGGAACCACGGCGAGGCGTTCGAGTTCCCGCTGGGCGGCGGGAGGGTCATCGCCGGCTGGGATCAGGGCGTGGTCGGCATGCGGGTCGGCGGCCGGCGCAAGCTCACCATTCCGCCGCACCTCGGGTACGGCAACCAGGGCGCCGGCGGCCTCATCAAGCCCGGCGAGACCCTGGTGTTCGTCGTCGACCTGCTCGGCGTCCGCTGACCCGGGTGGGGTCGTCGGCCGGTGCCGGCGGCCCCACTGGACGGCAGGCCGTCAGACGCAGGCCAGCATGGGTGCGGAGGACGCCTCCGCCACGGGCACGAGCGACCCCAGGGCGCGGGCCAGCGATCCGAGCACGACAGGTTCCGGCGGGGTCACCGCCGGACCCGGTCGCGCCGACGACTCTTCCGCCAGGGCCGGGGCGAGCGGCGCCAGCACCCGCGGCGCTGCCGCGATCGAGCCAGCGGCAGCGACGGTCGAGACAGCGGCGCCGTCCCGGACGGGGATGACGCGGTCCAGGCCGGTGACGTGCAGCACCCGGGCGACCACCGGGGCCGGGTCGACGAGCACCAGCTCGCCGCCACGGGCGCGGACCCGTCGGTGCGCGGCGACCAGCGCCCGGACCCCGGCCGCGGAGAGCAGCCGGACGCCGGAGATGTCGAGCCGCAGCAGCGGCCGGGCCGGGGCGGCCCACAGCGCGGCGCGCAGCAGGCCCACGGTGGCGATGTCGACCTCGCCGGTCGCCCTCATCTCCACCGCGTGGTCGCCCACGCTGACCTGCACGTGGAATCGATCGCTGCGCTGCTCCATGACCACGAATCTATCCCCACCCCCCGACAATTCCGCCCTGCCGAGGAGTGAGTCCGGGTACACCCAGGGTCTGACCCCGAGTCACTCCGGGTCCACCCTGAGCAGGAGCCACGGCAACGCCGGGCATCCCCGGGGGCACCGGCGAACCCGGGCCGGCCGACCGGGCCGCCCCGGGCGAGGTGGGCGACGGGGCGAGGTGGGCCACGGGGCGCAGCCGGTGAGGACGGCGACCGGGGCGCCCCCCCGCCGGGGGGGGCCCCCCCCCCCCCGCCCCCCCCCCCCGCGGGGGGCCCCCCCGGTCCGGCGGTCGTTCCTCCCGTTTTCAGCCGCCGCTGGCCGAGGGGGCCGGTGCGGGCGAGCTGCCGCCGGCCACCGCGCCGGGGTGCGGCGCCACGTGCGGGCTGGGCCGCAGCCCGGCCGGTACGGGCAACGCGCTGCCCTTGGCGAACTCGTCCCAGCCGACGTTCCAGGCCGTCCAGCCGTTGCCGGCCTGTAGCGGCACCTCGGTGCCCTTGACGGTCACCAGGTCGCCGACCTGGGTGATCCCCATCAGCCAGTCGGCCGCCGTGGCGGAGACGTTGGCGCAGCCATGGGAGACGTTGGTGTAGCCCTGGTCGCCCTCGGACCACGGCGCCGAGTGGATGAACTCACCGCCCCAGGTGATCCGCTGCGCGTCGTCGACATCGACCACGTACCCGCCGTCGGGCTCGCCGCGGGTGTCGAACGTCGTCCGCTCGTGCTTCTCCATGATCACCATTTTGCCGCTGGAGCTGGGCGTGCTCGGCTTGCCGAGGCTGACCGGGATCCGGCGGACCAGCTTGCCGTCCCGGAACACCGACATCTGCTTCGTGGCGTTGTCGATGTCGACGGCGACCTGCCGCCCGATCTTCGAGGTGGCCCTGCGGTCGGCGTCGCCCATCCGCTCCTTGCCGATCGGCAGCCCTTCCAGCGCCGCCCGGACGCTGATCGCGGTGCCCGGCCGCCAGAAGTCGGGTGCCCGGTAGTACACCTGACTGCCGTCCTCCAGCCACGACCAGGTGCCCGGCTGCGGCGGGTCGGTCTTGACGAACAGCCGCTTCTGCACCGCCGCCCGCGCCTCCTTCGGCACGGCCGGCTCGAAGGCCACCGTCACCGGCATCGCGGTGCCGTACGTCTGGTTGCCCGCGAAGTAGAGAGTGCTGGTGATCGCCGGCTTCGTCGACTTCGACGCCGTGGTGAAGGTTGTCTTCCGGGTGGAGGTCCGCCCCTGGTCCCCGGTCACCGTCACCTCGGCGGTGTACGTCCGCCCGTTCGCCAGGGGCGCGCTGGGCACCCAGCCCGACCCGTCATCCCGGGGCTCGCCGCCCAACTGCCGCCCCTTGTCGTCGGTGAGCCGGACGGCGCTGACCTTCCCGTTCGTCACGCTGGTGCCGACCTCGGCGCTGAGCGGGACGTCCCGGGCCCGGTCGACCGGCGTCAGCTCGACCGCGGGCGGCGGCGCCGCTCCCCCGGCGGCCTTCCGCTCGGCGGTGCACCCGCCGAGCACCAGCGAGGTGGCTGCGATGGTTACCGCAAATAGCGTCGATCGCCGCCTCACGTTCATATTCGCACCCCATTCCCATTTCCCCTTGGCCACATTCTGTACGGCCCGACGGGAGGCGCGACGTAGCTTTCCAGGAATTACGTGAAGCATTTTTCGGCAGTTTCGGCGGCACCGGGCCGAAAGTGTTCCCGCCGACCTGGCAGAACCCGATGTCACGGTTCTGCCGGGTCACCCCGGACGACCGGTTCGCCCCGTCGTGCACCCGGCCGGAACCGTCCACCGGCGATCAGCAGCCCCAGTCCTGGTCACCGTGGTTGCGGTCCCAACGGCCGCCGACCGGCGGGGTGTCCAGCCGGGTGGGGGCCACGGCGTTGCCCGCCAGGTCGTTGTCCTCCACCCGGCAGGCGACGCAACTGCCCCGCTCGGTGATCCACAGCCCGTGGGTCTGCGTACGCCTGTGGTGGTTGTCCCAGACCCGGTTGCCCCGGACGGTGGCGGAGTCGAACGGCGCGTTGATCGTGATCCCGGCCCGGCACTCCGGCGCCGGCAACAACTCGTACGCGGTGCCGGGCAGGGGGGTGTCGCCACTCCACCCGCTGTAGGCGTCGGGGCGGACCGGGGCGAGGGTGATCTCGTTGCCGTCGTTCGCGGCGACGACGGCGACCCGCCTGCCCACCCGCAGCACCTTGCCCCGGTGCCCGTCGTGCGGCCAGTCCGCCGCCCGGTCGACCAGCGACCGGTCGGTGTAGCGGACGGACTCCCCGCTGCCCCGGTGCTCGTCGGCGCACTGCCGGCCGTTGTTGCGGATCCGGTTGTTGAGCAGCACGGCGTCGGCCATCGGGCGGTCGATCCGGATGCCGTCCAGGCCGTTGCCCCAGAAGTCGTTGCTGTCGATGACCACGTCCATGGCCGCCCCCTGGTAGCCGTGGCCCAGATCGTGCCCGTGGTACCCGTACGCCCCGTTCCCGCTGATCCGGTTGCCCCGGATCGTGTACGGACCGGGGGTGTTGCCCATGCTGACGCCGTCGCGGACGTTGCCGTCGATGACGCAGTCGGTCAGCAGGCCGCCCCGGCCGGCGATGCCGGACGTGCCCTCGGCTGAGACGTCGAAGCCGGCCTCCAAATTGCCGATCATGGTGCAGGCGGAGACGACCAGCCCGTCGGCGCCCCAGTCGGAGATGCCGAACCTGTTGCCCTGGCTGTGGCAGCCGATGATCCGGTAGCCACGCGGGGGCTGCCAGTAGGGCTTCTGCAACTCCAGGAAGATGCCGTTGGTGCCGTTGCCCAGCGTGGTGCAGTTGGCGATGGTGAGCCGCTCCACGGTGCCCCAGCCGCCGATGCCGACGCCGATCCCGGCGCCGCCCATCTCCTCGCCGTTGTCCAGCCGGCCGCAGCCGACCACCACCACCCCCTCGATCAGGCTGTCCTGGAGGAAGTCGCAGCCGAGCCCCGTCGCGGCGGTGTGGTGGATGTAGAGGTTCCGGAACGTCCCGCGCACCACGTACTGGAGGCCGAGCCCCTTCGCCAGGTAGTTGTACTCGGCCATGCTCACGCCGGAGCCGTCGATCTCGAAGTCGGCGAAGGTGCAGTCGGCGATGTGCCGGTCTCGGTCGGCGCCGTGCTGGACCGTGGTCCAGAAGGCCAGCGGCGTCGGCTCGGCGCGGTTGCCCTCGTTGCTCAGCAGGAACCGGGTCGCGCTCGGTCCGGCGCCGATCAGTGACACCCCGCTGCGCCACACCGTGCCCGCGTCCCGGATGGAGTAGATGCCGGGCGGGCAGTAGATCACCCGGGCCCGTCCGTCGGCGTCGTACCCCGCACCGAGGCGGTCCACCAACGCGGCCAGCGCTGGCTGGTCGTTGGTCACCCCGTCACCGCGCAGCCCGTACTCGGTGGCGTCACAGTGCAACGGCGCTCCGGCGACGGCGGGACGACGGTCCCGGACGTTGACGGGCACTCCCTGGAACGGCACTGCGCTCTCCTCTCCGACGGCGAACGACGGGCGACGGAGGGCGCGGCTCACACCCGGACCGCCACCGCCACGGACGACCGGGACGGCCGCCGACGGCGCCGATTTCCCGGCCACCGAGCAGGAAAACGGAATGGCGCCGCCGCTGTCCCCGCACGACAGGTATGCCTCCCGGCGCTTATGGAGCTGAGTCGGATCTGCCCCGGCGCCTCAGTCGGATTGCGCTCGTTCGGGAAACAATTCCCTCATCGCACCCGCGAGGCCACTATTTGCCGGATCGCGCACGATATTCCCCGCCGTGACAGGTTGGCGAATTGTGGGGGCGGTGGTCCGGCCGGGCTCGGACACCCGTTTTCGCCGGAAAGGGATGTCCTCGACCGGGCGAGGTGGTTCACGACAAGGCGCGTCGAATGCGGTGACCGCAGGGTTCGCGTGCGTACCGGACCGACTGCTGCGGTCGCCTTCGGGTGCGTCTCCTGCCAAGACGGCAGGAGACGCACCCGAAGTGCGGCGCGCGCCGGGACGGACCGGCGCGGTCAGACGTTCGCCACCAGCAGGGCAGGCTGTTCGACGCAGTCGGCGACGTGCCGCAGGAAGCCCCCGGCCACCGCGCCGTCGCAGACCCGGTGGTCGAAGGTGAGACTGAGCTGCGTCACCTTCCGTACGGCGAGCTGCCCGTCGACCACCCACGGCTTGTCCACGATCCGGCCCACCCCGAGCAGCGCCGCCTCCGGGTGGTTGATGATCGGGGTGGAGCCGTCGACCCCGAACACCCCGTAGTTGTTGAGGGTGAAGGTGCCACCGGTGAGGCGGGCCGGGGGCAGGGCGCCGGCCCGGGCCGCGGCGGTGGTCTCGGCGAGGGCCACGGACAGCTCCCGGGTGGTGAGCAGTTGGGCGTCGCGCAGCACCGGGACGACCAGGCCCCGGTCGGTCTGCGCGGCGATGCCCAGGTGCACCCCACGGGACTGGACGATCCGCTGCCCCGCGGTGTCGACGTGCGCGTTGAGCTGCGGGAACCGGCGCAGGCCGCTGAGGCAGATCCGGGCCAGCAGGGCCAGGATGCTCACCGGCTGGTCCGGCGTCGCGGCGTTGATCGCCCGCCGGGTCTGCACCAGCGCGGTGGCATCCGTGTCGACCCAGATGGTCACCTCGGGGATCTCCCGCCGGCTGCGGGAGAGCTTGTCGGCGATCGCCTTACGGATGCCGGTGAGCGGGATGACCAGGTCATCGTCGCTGACCGACCGGGCGGGCTCGGACCGGGCCGGCACCGGGGCGAGCCGAGGGGCCGGGGTGGCGAGGGCTGCTTCGACGTCGGCCCGGCGGACCACCCCGCCAGGGCCGGTGCCCCGCACGGTGGCCGGGTCGATGCCGTGCTCGCGGGCCAGCCTCCGGACGATCGGCGAGATGACCAGCGCCGACCCCGTCCCGGTGCCGGCCGCCCCCACCGGGGCGCTCGCGGGAGCCACGGCTTGGGCGGTCGGCGGTTCCGGGGCGACCGCGGGAGCCACGGCCGGGTGGGCGGCCGGTGGTTCCGGGGCGATCGCGAGGCGGGGGCGGCGGCGCCGGCCCGGCCCGCCGTGACCGGTGCCGTACCCGATGAGGACGTTGCCGGAGCCGGCGCGCTCCTCCTCCCGGTAGGTGGCGTGCCCGGCGGGCTCGCCGCCGTCGCCGTCCGGCGGCGCGATGGTGATCAGTGGCTGACCGACCGGGCGCATCTCGCCGGCCGCGCCGTGCAGGGCCACGACCCGACCGGCGTACGGGCAGGGCACGTCCACGACCGCCTTGGCGGTCTCCACCTCGACGACGGTCTGGTCCACGGTCACGGTGTCGCCCACGGCGACCCGCCACTCGACGATCTCCGCCTCGGCCAGCCCCTCGCCCAGGTCCGGCAGGAGGAAGACCTGGGTACGGTCCACGGTGGTCATGCCGCGCTGCCCTGGGTCAGCCAGCGCGGATCGGGCCGGTCGTCCCACTGGAGCCGGGCCACCGTGTCGAGCACCCGGTCCACCCCGGGCAGGTGGGTGTGCTCCAGCATCGGCGCCGGGTACGGGATGTCCAGCCCGGACACCCGCAGCACCGGGGCGTGCAGGGCGTGGAAGCAGCGCTCCTGCACCCGGGCGGCGATCTCGGCGCCGACCCCGGCGAAGCCCTGCGCCTCCTGGATCACCACGCACCGGCCGGTCCTGCGCACGGAGGCGGCGATGGTGGCGTCGTCGAGCGGGACGATGGTGCGCACGTCCACCACCTCCAGGTCCCAGCCCTCCTCGCGGGCAGCCTCGGCGGCCTCCAGCGCGACCGGCACCGCCGGCCCGTACGCCACCAGGGTGGCGTCGCGGCCGGGGCGGCGCACGACGGCCCGGCCGAACGGCTCGGTGCGGGTGGGCAGCTCGGCCTCGGCGCTGGAGAAGTAGAGCTTCTTCGGCTCCATGAAGACCACCGGGTCGGGGTCGGCGATCGCCTCGCGCAGCAGCGAGTACGCGTCGGCCACGGTCGCCGGGGTGACCACCTTCAGGCCCGGGGTGTGCGCGTAGTACGCCTCGGACGAGTCGCAGTGATGCTCGACCCCGCCGATGCCGCCGGCGTACGGCACCCGGATGACCATGGGGACGCTCAGCGCACCCCTGGTGCGGTTGCGCAGCTTGGCCACGTGCGAGGCGATCTGCTCGAAAGCCGGGTACGCGAACGCGTCGAACTGCATCTCCACGACCGGCCGCATCCCGGACATGGCCAGGCCGACGGCGAAGCCGACGATGCCGGCCTCGGCGAGCGGGGTGTCGAAGCAGCGCTTGTCGCCGAACCGGGCCTGGAGCCCGTCGGTGATCCGGAAGACGCCGCCGAGCGTGCCGACGTCCTCGCCGAAGACGAGCACCCGCTCGTCTTCGGCCAGCGCGTCGGCGAGCGCGGCGTTGAGCGCCTTCGCCATGGTGGTGGCGCCCATCAAACGTCCCCCTCGGACTCCCGGTCGGCGGCCAGTTCGGCGCGGACCAGCTCGCGCTGCTCGACGAGCTGCGGGGTCGGCTCGGCGTAGACGTGGTCGAAGAGACTGAGCGGGTCGACCTGCGGCTGGACGTGCATCCGCTCGCGCAGGTCGGCGGCGTACGCCTCGGCCTCCTCGGCGATGGCGGCGATCGCGGCGTCGTCGAGCACCTCGCGCGTGCGCAGGTACGTCTCCAACCGGGCGATCGGGTCGCGGTCGCGCCAGGTGTCGACCTCGGCGACGTCGCGGTAGCGGGTGGCGTCGTCGGCGTTGGTGTGCGCCTCCATCCGATAGGTGTGCGCCTCGACCAGGAACGGGCCCTGGCCGGCGCGGGCGTGCTCGACCGCGCGGGTCAGCACGGCGAGCACGGCGACGGGGTCGTTGCCGTCGACCTGCTCGCTGGGCACGCCGTATCCGACGCCCTTGTACGCCAGCGACGGCGCGGCGGTCTGCCGGGACAGCGGGACGCTGATGGCGTACTTGTTGTTCTGCACGAAGAACACGACGGGGGCCTTGAACACGGCGGCGAAGTTGAGTCCCTCGTGGAAGTCGCCCTCGCTGGTGGCGCCGTCGCCGATGAAGGCCAGGGCGACGGTGTCCCGCCCCTGGTGGGCCTCCCCGTAGGCCAGCCCGGCGGCGTGCACGCACTGGGTGGCCAGCGGCGTGCACTGCGGGGCGGTGTGCCGCTGCGCGGGGTCGTACCCGCAGTGCCAGTCGCCGCGCAGCAGGGTGAGCACCTCGACGGGGTCGATGCCCCGGGAGACCAGCGCCATCGACTCGCGGTAGGTGGGGAAGACCCAGTCGGTGTCCCGGACGGCGAGCACGGCGCCGACCTGGCAGGCTTCCTGGCCCCGGGAGGAGGGGTAGACGGCGAGCCGGCCCTGCTTGGTCAGGGCGGTGGCCTGGGTGTCGAACCGGCGGCCGACCACCATACGGCGGTACAGCTCGCGCAGCGCCTCGGCGGACGGCTCGGGGTAGTCGGCGCGGGCCGGCAGCGGGGTGCCGTCGGCGTCGAGCAGCCGCACCGGCTCCGTCTGCGGCAGCAGGCCGGCAGTCGGATCGGGCGTCGCCTGCCCGCGGGCGGGGGCCTTGGTGGGCTTCTTGGCCGGCGGGCGGGTACGCGGGGATGCCCTGCGGACCGCCTGGGGTGTGGTCGTCACGGCGGGGACCTCCTGGACGTGTGGTGGCCCTATGCTCCTGCTGTTGGATGATTGACTCAAGATTCACAATGAACGTGGGACGAACGGCACTGGGGAGGGCCTGAGGTGAGCCAGGAGACAATCCCGGAGCCGGGCGTGACGGGCGGGGCGGGACGTTCGGCCGGACCGCTGGACGAGGTCGACCGGCGCATCCTCGACAAGCTGGTCCGCGACGGCCGGATCTCCATCCGTACCCTCGCCGAAAAGGTGCACGTCTCGCGCACCAACGCGTACGCCCGGGTGGAGCGGTTGCTGCGCGACGGCGTGATCACCGGTTTCCGGGCCCAGGTCGCGCCGGAGCCGGCCGGGCTGGGCACCTCGGCGTACATCGCGCTGACCATCCAGCAGAACACCTGGCGGGAGGTGTCGGCCGAGCTGGCCCGGGTGCGCTACATCGAGCACGCGGCCCTGCTCGGCGGCGAGCACGACGTCCTCGCGCTGGTCCGGGCGCCGGACAACGCCACCCTGCGGGACGTGGTGCTGGGCCGGGTGCAGAGCATCTCCGGGGTGTTGTCGACCCGGACCTGGCTGGTCTTCGAGGAGTTCGACGGCGCGCAGAGCCCCTGGGAGTGAACCCGCGCCCCACCGGTTCCGCCGCACGGCCGGCCTGGCCGGCGGCTCAGCGTTCCGGTGGGGCCTCCAGGCCCTCCCGGTCGGCCAGCTCCAGCAGCGGTTCCAGGGAGAACCGCTGCCCGTCCAGCCCGGCGTGCGGGTCGCCCCGCTCGGCGAAGCGGGCCGGCATACCGACCACGTCGAAGTCCTCCGGGCGGGCGTCGTCCAGCTCCGACCAGTCCAGCGGCGCGGAGACCAGGGCCTGCGGGGTGGGCCGGATCGAGTACGCCGAGGCCATGGTGTGGTCCCGGGACATCTGGTTGTAGTCGACGAAGACCGGGCGGTCCCGCTGGTCGCGCCACCAGGTGGTGGTGACCAGCTCCGGCAGCCGGCGCTGCATCTCGCGGCCGAGCGCCAGCACCGCCCGGCGGCAGTCGGCGAAGCTCCACCGCGGCTCGATCGACAGGTAGACGTGCAGGCCGCGCCCGCCGGTGGTCTTCGGGTAACCGGTCAGGCCCAGCTCGGCGAGGAACGCCCGGACCTCCCGGGCGACCGGCACCACCTGGTCGAAGCCGACCCCGGGCATGGGGTCGAGGTCGATGCGGAGCTGGTCGGGGCGTTCCACGTCGGCGGCGGTGACCGGCCACGGGTGGAACCGCAGGGTGCCCAGGTTGGCCGCCCAGACCACCACGGCCAGCTCGCTCGGCGCGACCTCGTCGGCCGTCCGGCCGCTGGGGAAGGTGAGGTGCGCGGTGCGGATCCAGTCGGGCGCGCCGGCCGGCAGCCGCTTCTGGTAGAACGCGTCACCCCGGTTGTCCTGCCGGGTGCCGATCCGCGCGCCGGGGAAGACGCCCTTGGGCCAGCGCTCCAGCATGGTCGGGCGGTCGCGGAGCGCGCGCAGGATCCCGTCGCCCACGGCGAGGAAGTAGCGCACCACGTCCAGCTTGGTCAGCCCGCGCTCCGGGAAGTATGGCTTGTCGGGGCTGGAGACGCGCACGACCCGCTCCCCGACCCGGATCTCCTGCGCCGCCGTCGCCATGCCTGACACCGTACGACGTGGCACCGACACGCGCGGGCGGGTCGGCGCCTCCCGGCCCGGCGGGTCGGCGCCGACGGTCAGGGCTTGCGGGCCACGCAGCCGTACTGCGGGACGGTGACCGGCTCCTCCCCGTCGGCCGGCCGCCACCGCGCGCACGACACCAGGCCCGGGTCGAGCAGTTCCAGGCCGTCGAGGAACCGGCCGATCTCGGCTGCGGTGCGGGACCGGATCGGCGGGGCGGCGTTCTCGTTCCAGAACTTCATGGCCGGCACGTTCGCCTCGCCACCCAGCTCGACGGTCGGATGGGTGAGCGCCAGGAAGCTGCCCGACGGCATCTCGTCCATCAGCCGGCGGACTATCGCCACGGCCTCGTCGGTGTCGAGCACGAAGTTGAGGATGCCCAGCATCATCACCGCCACCGGCCGGTCCAGGTCCAGTGTCCGGGCGGCGCCGGCCAGGACCGACGCCGGGTCGTGGACGTCGGCCTCCAGATAGTCGGTGGCACCCTCGGCGGAGCTGGTCAGCAGGGCCCGGGCGTGCACCAGCACCATCGGGTCGTTGTCGACGTAGACGATCCGGGCATCGGGGGCGACGGCCTGCGCGACCTGGTGGGTGTTGTCGGCGCTGGGCAGGCCGGTGCCGACGTCGAGGAACTGCCGGACACCCGCCTCGCCGGCCAGGTGCCGCACCGCGCGGGCGAGGAAGCGCCGGTCGGCCCGGGCGACCTCCCCGATGACGGGGAACATGGTGTGGATGTGCTCGCCGACCCGGCGGTCCGGCTCGAAGTTGTCCTTACCGCCGAGCCAGTAGTTCCACACCCGGGCGTTGTGCGCCACCGAGGTGTCGATACGCTCCGCCCGTTCGCCGTCACGGAACCCGACGTAGCCGGCCTCTGACACGAAAACTCCTCGACTGCCGCTGTTGTCCGATCAGCGTAGCCGAGCCTGGGGCCGCCGCGTCGCGGGAGGACAGTGTGGACGGTCAGGCCAGCACCGTCACGCCGACGACCATCAGCGGCAGTGAGACGAACAGGAAGATGCCGACCCCGGTGAGCACCCGGCCGCCGCCCGCGTCCTCGCGCTCCGGGGCGAGCCCGAACGTCGCCCGGGCCGGCAGCATGCCGATCCGGCTCAGGGTCAGGTCGCCGGTCAGCCCGAGCAGGGTGCCGACCACGATGAGCGCGACACCGAACCGGAAGACGAAGTCACCGCCGCCGACCACCGTCCACACGCCCACCGCGACGGCCACCGCCACGAGCGCGATGACGAACAGCACGAGAGCCTCCCGCAGACCCCTGACCACCGTCATCGCTCGCCGCCTCCTCCAGCCGGCCGGTTGCCGGCGTCGCACCGACACCCCGTCGCCGGGACCCCGGCGACGCCGGGGACATTCTGCCGGTCGGCACCCCTCGGCGCTGTCCCCCTGTCCAATTCGGCCGGGCAGAGCTCCGGCCACGGCCGCGCCCGCTCCGGACGGCCCGCATTGCCACCGTCTGACAGTCCCTGTCTGTCCGGACGGAGGTTTGTAACGGCCGCGACGAATTCCTACGCTGTGCATCGGAAGCGGGCGCCCCGTCCGCTTCCCGCCGAGCCGCGCCTCCACCAGGGGCGCGAGCCGGCCGGATACAGCCCCCTGGGAGCCTGTGTGAAGAACCTCCGTCGAAAGACCCTGGCCGCCGCGTCCTCCGTGACGCTCGGCGTCGGTCTCGCCCTCACCGGCGGACTGACCCCGGCCGCAGCCGCCGGCCCGGACGCCACCTACCTCGTCGTCGCCCCGCTGGGTGGCAAGGCCGACAGGGCTGCCGCCCGGGTGGCCGCCGCCAACGGCACGGTGGTGGCCCGCTACGACCAGATCGGCGTGATCGTCGCCCGATCCACCAACCCGAACTTCGTCACGGACGTGAAGGGCGCCGGCGTCGAGGCGGCGGCCTCCACCGCCGGCCTCGGCACCGCCCTCGAAGAGGGCGAGACCGTGGAGGTCCCGGCGGCCGACGTCGTCAACTCCACGGGCGACCCGACCGCCGAGCCGATGTACGGCCAGCAGTGGGACATGCCGATGATCGGCGTTCCGCAGGCCCACGCGGTCAACAACGGCCGCCCGAGCGTGGTCGTCGGTGTGCTGGACAGCGGCATCTCCAGCAGCCACCCCGACCTGGCCGGCCAGATCGCCAAGGACAAGAGCGCGTCCTGCGTCGGCGGTGTCCCCGACACCACCGAGGCGTCCTGGAACCCGACCTCCTCCGACCACGGCACCCACGTCGCCGGCACCATCGCCGCCGCCGTCAACGGTGTCGGCGTCACCGGTATCGCCCCGGGCGTCAAGGTCGCCGCGGTCAAGGTGGTCAACGACGACGGCTTCATCTTCCCGGAGTCCGCGGTCTGCGGGTTCGTCTGGGCCGCCGATCACGGCATGCAGCTCACCAACAACAGCTACTTCGTCGACCCGTGGGAGCTGAACTGCCGCAACGACCCGCGTCAGCGTCCGGCGTGGACCGCGATCCACCGGGCCATCCGCTACTCGCAGAGCAAGGGCGTGCTGAACGTGGCGTCCGCGGGTAACTCGAACTGGGACCTCGCCGGCAAGATCACCGACGACGGCAGCCCGAACAACGGCACCCCCGAGACGCGTCCGGACCTGGGCAACGAGTGCCGCGTACTGCCGGCCGAGGTGCCGGGCGTGGTGACGGTGTCGGCGGTCGGACCGACCGGTCAGAAGAGCTACTACTCGTCGTACGGCAAGGGCGTCGTCGAGGTGACGGCCCCGGGCGGCGACACCCGGTTCCGCACCCAGGGCGCGCAGTCGACCATCACCGACGGCATCCTGTCCACCACCTTCAACACCGCCACCCGGACCAACGGCTGGGGCTACAAGCAGGGCACCTCGATGTCCTCCCCGCACGCGACCGGCGTCGCCGCCCTGGCGCTGTCGGCCCACCCGAGGATGGGGCCGCTACAGCTGACGCTCTTCCTGCAGCTCACGGCGGTGGCACAGGCCTGCCCGGCGGGCGCGGTGTACAACCCGGTGCCGCTGATCGCGGCCGGCCCGCACGCGTACGACTCGACCTGCACCGGCGGGAAGTACTACAACGCGTTCTACGGCTCGGGCATGGTCAACGCGTACAACGTGGTGAAGTGACCGGCTGACCGCACGACCAGTGGTGGGGCCCGGCGCGTGCGTGCCGGGCCCCACCCGTGCGGTCACCGGGCCAGCCCGACCACCATCGCCAGGTGCGCCACGTCGGCCGGCGTCGGGCCGCCGCGCGCCAGGTCGGCGATCACCGTACGCGCCAGCGGCCGGCACCGGACCTCGGCCGGCGCGGTCCGGTCGGCGTCGACCAGTGCGCGGCCCGCCCGCAGCAGGTCACCGACGTGCAGGTACGCCCGCGCGGCGTCGACCAGGTGCGCGGCCCGGTGCTCCACCGGCAACCGCCCCCACGTGCTCCGGCCGGTGGCCCGCTCGTGCCGGCTGACGGCCCCGCCGCCGTCGCCCAGAGCGACCGCCACCGCCACCCGGGCCAACTCGACGGCCGTGGGCCCGAAGCTGGTCCGGTGGTGGTCGTGGCCGTCGCCGACCCGCTCGGCGACCTCGGCCGCCCGGTCGGCCAACTCCCCCGCGCCGCGCGCGTCGCCGCTCGATGCGGCGGCAAGGGCGGCCTCCACCAGCAGCGTCCCGCACAGGGCAAGTTCCTGCGGCGGGCCCTCGTACGACGCCGGGGACGCGATCCGGTGCGCGGCGGCGAGCGTCGCCGCCACCGCCAGCCCGCCCCGCCCCGACGCGCGCAGCGCCTGCCCGAGCGGGATGGCGGCGACCGCCGCCAGCAGCGGATCATCGGCCGCCAGCGCCATCGCCCGGTCGGCGGCCAGCCACGCCACGTCGGCCTCACCGAGCTTCACCAGCACCGACGCGGTGAGCCGGTACACCTGCACCAGCAGGTCCGCCCCGTCGCCCGCCGGGGCGGCAGCGCGGGCGCGCTGGGCGTCGCCGAGCAGGCCCGGAAGCGCCCGCACCAACTGCGGATAGCCCGCGTGCTGGTACGTCGACCAGGCGTGCTCCACCCGGCGGCGCAGCTCACCCGTCGACGGCCGGGGGCCGGGCAGGCAAGTGTCGTAGCGGGCCAGCGCCGCCCGCAGCCCGTCCAGCCCTTCGACGGCACCGGCCGTCCCCGCCGGCCGAGCACCCCCGTCGACCAGCACCGACGTGTCCACCCGGAGGACCTCGGCGACATCCTGGACGATGGAGAACCGGTCGAGCGCGCGGACGCCCCGCTCGACCTTGTCCACCCAACTCTTCGACTTGCCCAGCCGATCGGCGAGCATCTGCTGGGTCATCCCGCGTTGGGCCCGCCACCGCGCGACCCGCCGGCCTATCGGCAGGTCATCGCTGGTCACGACGCCACCGCCGGTCCGGCACCGCCCTGGTGGTGTCGTCCACCGGAATCCGGTCCGCCTCGGCCTGCGCCAACAGCCGTTGCCTCGCCGCCTCCCGCTCGGCGGCCTCGGCCTGCTCACCCCGGCTCGGCACCGGATCGTCACCGTGCACCTGCATCCCCACCTCCGTTGGCAGGGGCGCGACGGCAAGCTCGTGGAAGGACCGCCACCGCCGCGCCCGGACGACGGGCGCGATGGCAACCATCCCGCTGCCGCTGGATTTTCCCACTGAACGCGCCCCGTAGTTCAATGCTCACGATCGGATGATCGATGCGCCAGGTGCGGACAGGGCTACCAACAGTAGTAATTGATCCAACTGGCACGGCTTGTACCAGCTACGCGCCGACAAGCGATGCAAGATCCGCCAATTCCTGCGACATCGCTCGACGGCGCTGCTCGGCGATGGACCGCACGATGTCCCGCGCGTACCGCTGCTGGCGCAACCATGCCGGGGCGTTCTTTCGCAGATCGAGTAGCACGTCAGTCGCCTGCCCGTACTGGCGCGTCTCCGCGTACGCCCAGGCAACGTCTAGGCGGTGCCGCTGCCAACTCGACGCCACCACCGTCGGCCCCGGGGGCACGAGCGCAGACAGTTCCAGCACCCGGCCCGGGGCTCCGGCCACTGCCGCCGCCTCGACCCGCTGCATCTGCACCCGTCCAGGATCGAAGCCCTTGACCATCATCAGGTGCCCCGGCTCCAAGGTCCGCTCACCGATCCTGACCGCCGCCGCCGCTGCGGCCTCGGTCAGATCAGACGCCAGGTCGGGCTGATTGTCCCGGGCGTACGCGGCGGCAGCGCCCATCAGCAGCCAACCCCACGCGGCCAGCTCCCCCGGGGTCGCCCGACTGAACTTCGGCTCGATCGCATCGGCGGTCGAAACGGTCAACTCGGCAGCCTCAGCCAAGCGCCCCTGACGCAGCAACAACCAGCACATGCCCTGGATGACAGTTGCCCCTACCACCTGGTCACCGGCCTTGTTGGCGGCGTCGAGCGCGCCCGCGAGCGCGGTCTGCGCCAGGTCTCCGGCACGGAGTTGGATCAACAGGTTGCCGGTGAGGTGCTGAACGCGGGCGAGCAGCCGGTACAGGTTCGTCCGGGATGCGCCGTCCGCCACCGCTGCCGCAAGCCGAGCGTCAACCAGCAGCGAGGGCAGCATCGCCAGCGCCGAGGCGAAGTCGTTGGCGTGATACGACCGGTCGCAGACTCGGAGCCTGCCCTCAAGCACGTCAAGCGTGGGCGGTTCGCCACTGGTCGGCTTCGTCAACTCGGCACCAGCAAGCCCGCGCACCGGCGCAACCGCGCGACGGATCTCCGCCAGAGAGAGCGGACGGCTGTCGGGCTCGCCAAGTGCCGCCGCCCGGGATGCGTCACCCATGAGAGCAGTGGTTGGCACGCCAAGCGCATACGCGAGCTTCCGGAGAGTGGGAATGCGGGCGCTCTGACGCGTGCCCTGTTCGAGCTTCCTGACGACTCCCACATCGACGCCCGCCTTCTCCGCAAGCTGCTCCTGCGTCAAGGTCGACTGACGACGAATGCGGGCCAGGTGCTCACCGATGGTCGGCTCCACGTGAATCCCTCCCAGGTAGCGGTCTGGGCGGCAGCTCGTCGGCCGCTACACCAAGCGGAGCCGCCACTTCGGACGGTACACCTCGACGGATGCCAGAAAGTGACGCCACACTTCCATGCGGTGAGGCGATGAGCGCCACGCCAGCGCGCTCCACTGCCCGAGTCGACATCGACCTGCTCCAAGGTAATGACTGCGCTCGTTGACAGGACCCGGTGGTCGGGGAAGGGTCTGCGCCATGATCGGACACCTTGACGACGACCGGTTGCGCGCCTTCGGCAAGCCGGCGCGGGTCACGGTATGGCCGGCGCGCGACGCGTTGCTTCAGGTCGGTGATGCGGAGACCCTGCTCAGGATCGTCGAGCGGGACGGCGGTTTCGTGGTGGAGAAGCGGGACCGCAGCGGGGCGTGGCACCCCCAGATGTCCGCCGGGTCGCTGGCGGTCGCGCGCCGCTACGTGATCGGGGAGATCGGCGGCTGGGTGCGGGCCACCGTGGAACGGGGACAGCGAGGGCCGTCCCCGGACGAGCCGCTTCGGGACGGGTTCACGTTGACCGACCTCGGGCCGGCGGGGCTCGTGCTGTCCTGGACCGAGGCGTCCGGCGGGCAGTCCGTCAGCTTCCCGCCCGGCCCGTGGCGTGGCAGGGCCGTGCGGTTCGCCAGGTACGCCGACCTGTCGGAGGAATCGATCGTGCGGCGGTTCGGCGGCACCGGGGCGGCACCGGACGCGCCGCCGCCCGGCAGCACCGCCCCTACCGACGCCGAGGAGCAGCGGGCGGCGGCGCGGGAGATCGTACGGTTGGTGCGCCGCGAGCTGCCGGCGGGAGCGGACCGCCTCACGATGCGCGCCGGCGTCCTGGCGACGGTCGACTGCTGCCGGTGGTGGGCGGCGTGGGGCGAGCGGCGCGAGGAGATTCACCGCCCGGACGCTCCCGCGCTCCGCGACGCGCTCCACGCATCGCGGCGGGCCTCCTACCGGCCGGGCCTGGGCACGTGGTTCAGCGTGGAGCTGACCGTGACGTCAGCGGGCGACGAGACGATGCGGTTCGACCGAGACGACGAGCCGGTGTGGTGGTCGGAACCCGTCGACCCCACCGCGTACGTGGCGGAGCAGCGGTGCTTTCCCCGCGAGGAGACGCACCAGCCGCCGTGGCTGCGTCAGCGCCTGGCGCAGGGGCGTGCGCAACTGCCGCAGCGCCTGATCGAGCGGGGCACCGAACTGTTCGGCCGGATCGCGCCGGGCGCCGAACTCGTTCACCACCTGCTGCCGGAGGACGACGCGGTGCTCGTCGTCCGCCCGGTCCGGGGCGGCGGGTCGATCTACGTCGCGCACGACGGGAGCGTGCTGTTCGCGCCGTCCGCCGTGCCGCCGCACCAGGCGCTCGAACTGTTCCGGTCCGGGCAGCGTACGCCCGCCGAGAAGTTCGCGGGATGACGCCCGCAGCAGGATCCGCGCCCGGGCGGGCACCGCTCCGCGAGTTCTCCCGCCGGATCGGCTCGGCGACCGTCACGGTCGAGGCCAGGGAGCAGCTCGGGACGCAGGCGGATGCGCTGCTGGACATCGTCGCCGCCTACGCCGACGAGCTGCGGGACGGCGCGGTGGTGAGCCCCACCCGGATAGATGCGATCATCTCTCCGCCACCAGCGTGGCGGTCCTCGGGCCGCTCTGAGCCCAGGGCCGTACCGTCCGGGGCGGAGGTTTCGCCGGCACAGCCGCCCCGGGTCGCGTCGGCCGGCCCGGACGGCAGGTTGCTAGGGTCGCGCGGGTGACCGGACTCCAGCGGCTCGACGTCCAGCACGCCACCGCGCTGCTCCGCTTCGAGCGGGAGAACCGGGCGTACTTCGCCCGGTCCGTGCCGGACCGGGGCGACGCCTACTTCGCCGGCTTCGCCGCGCGGCACGCGGACCTGCTCGCGGAGCAGGCCGCCGGCCTGTGCCACTTCCACGTCCTGGTCGACGAGGACGGGGTCGTGCTGGGCCGGTTCAACCTGGTCGACGTCGCCGACGGCGGCGCGGAGCTGGGCTTCCGGGTGGCCGAGCGGGCGGCCGGGCGGGGCGTGGCGACGGACGGCGTGCGCCGCGTGGTCGAGCTGGCCCACGCCGGGTACGGGCTGCGCCGGCTGGTGGCGTCGGCCGCGCTGGACAATGCCGGGTCGCTCGGGGTGCTCCGGCGCACCGGTTTCGTCCCGGCCGGCGAGGTGCTGCTCGACGGGCGTCCCGGGCTGCGGCACGTCCGGGAGCTGGGGGCCTGACGCGGAGCCGACCCGCCCGCGTCGCCCGCCCGGGAGACGGCCGCCCGACCGGGTGACTGCTGTTTCCGCAGCTCACCTCACGGGTACGGAGGGATCACCAGCAACCGAGGAGGTCACGGGTGTCCACCGATGCCATCGTCCTGTTGAAAGAGGACCACAAGGAGATGCGCCGCCTGTTCAAGGCGTTCCAGGATGCCGAGGACGGCCCGGCGAGCCAGCGGCAGAAGCTGGTCGGGCAGATCCTGGAGGCCCTCACGGTGCACACCTACCTGGAGAACGAGGTGATGTACCCGGAGGTCCGCAAGCTGCTGCCGGACCTGGAGGACGACATCCTCGAGTCGTACGAGGAGCACCACGTCGCCGACCTGCTCTGCGCCGAGCTGGCCGCCATGGACGCCGGCGACAGCCACTTCAACGCCAAGACGACGGTGCTGATCGAGAACGTGCAGCACCACGTCGAGGAGGAGGAGCAGGAGTGGTTCCCGAAGGTGCGGGAGGCGCTCGGCCGCAAGCAGTTGCAGGAGATCGGCGAGCGGATGATCGCGCTGCGCCCCGACGCGCCGCGCAGCCCGACCGAGCCGAAGGCGGTCAAGAAGGCCGTCGACGCGGTCACCGCCTGAACGCGCACCACCCCGACCCGGGGCCCGGCCTGACGGCCGGGCCCCGCCGTCATCTCCACCGCCGGTTCTTGGACAGTTGCCGTCCCCGGCGGACAGCAACTGTCCCAGGTCCGAGGTCGCGGGGGCGGGTCGCCGGAGGGGCGGTCAGGTGCTGGGGGGCGGGGGGAGGATCTGACGGAGCTGGCCGGGTGGGGTGGCGCGGGGGCGCCACTCCCGGGGATAGCCCACCGACACCTCCTCGAAGCGCACCCCGTCGTGCCAGGTGGTGCGGGGGATGTGCAGGTGGCCGTAGACGGCCGCGACGGCGTCGTAGCGCAGGTGCCAGTCGGCGGTGGCGTCGGTGCCGCACCACTGGGCGAAGATCGGGTAGCGCAGGACCCGGGTCGGCTCCCGCACCAGCGGCCAGTGGCTGACCAGCACCGTCGGCAGGGCCGGGTCGCGGGCGTCGAGCCGCCGGGCGGTGCCGGCCACCCGGGCCGCGCACCACGCCTGCCGGCTCGGGTACGGGTCCGGATGCAGCAGGAACTCGTCGGTGCAGACGATCCCGGTGGCGTACGCCTCGGCGAGCGCCGCCTCCCGGGTGTCCAGCCCCTCGGGCCGCCAGCCGTAGTCGTACAGCAGGAACAGCGGCGCCACCAGCGCCGGCCCGCCGGGGCCCCGCCACACCGGGTACGGGTCCTCCGGGGTGAGCACGCCCAGCCCGCGGCAGACCTGGACGAGGTGCCGGTAGCGGGCCTCGCCGCGCAGGGCGATCGGGTCGGCCGGGGGCGTCCACAGCTCGTGGTTGCCGGGCACCCAGACCACCTTGGCGAAGCGGCGGCTGAGCACGCCGAGCGCCCACTCGACGTCGGCCACGGTGTCGCCCACGTCGCCCGCGACCAGCAGCCAGTCGCGCGGCGAGCGGGGCCGTAGGCCCTCGACGATGTCGCGGTTCTCCGCGTACCCCACATGCAGGTCACTGATGGCGAGCAGCGCGCCGTCTTCCTTCGCCATCCGTCGATCGTACGGGAGGCGGCTCCCGGCCGGGAGGCGCGGCGGCGACGGCCGGATCCTGCGCTCGTCGCGCCTCTGCGCTCCCCCGCCGATGGGGCCACGGAGGTCGGCCGGGGCGGCGGGGGCGGACCGGGTACGATCAGCACGGGCCGTGACTGGCGCGTGGGGATGGAAAACCATCGGGAAGCGGTCCCGTCATCAGGACGTTTGCCGAGCGCCTGGGCCTTCCGCACGTCACCAGGAGGTCGCATGTCGTCGCCGAATGCCGAGTCCAACGCCTTCCGCAGCGCCCTTGAGGTGGTCCGGGCCGTGGAGCCCCGGGTCGCCGACGCGATCGGGGCGGAGCTGGCCGACCAGCGCGAGTCGCTCAAGCTGATCGCCAGCGAGAACTATGCCTCCCCCGCCACACTGCTGGCGATGGGCAACTGGTTCAGCGACAAGTACGCCGAGGGCACCGTCGGCCGCCGCTTCTACGCCGGCTGCCAGAACGTCGACACGGTCGAGGCGCTCGCCGCCGAGCACGCCAAGGAACTGTTCGGCGCCGCGCACGCGTACGTGCAGCCGCACTCCGGGATCGACGCGAACCTGGTGGCGTTCTGGGCGATCCTGGCCGACCGGGTGGAGTCCCCGGCTCTGAAGAAGGCCCAGGCGCGGCACGTGAACGACCTGACCGAGCAGGACTGGTTCACGCTGCGCCGGGAGCTGGGCAACCAGCGGATGCTCGGCATGTCCCTGGACGCGGGCGGCCACCTCACCCACGGCTTCCGGCCGAACATCTCCGGCAAGATGTTCGACCAGCGCAGCTACGGCACCGACCCGGTGACCGGGCTGGTCGACTACGACAAGGTCGCCGAGGCGGCCCGCGAGTTCAAGCCGATGGTCCTGGTCGCCGGCTACTCGGCGTACCCGCGGAAGGTGAACTTCCGGATCATGCGGGAGATCGCCGACTCGGTCGGCGCGACGTTCATGGTCGACATGGCGCACTTCGCCGGCCTGGTGGCGGGCAAGGTCTTCACCGGGGACTTCGACCCGGTGCCGCACGCGCACATCGTCACCACCACCACCCACAAGTCGCTGCGCGGCCCGCGCGGCGGCATGGTGCTCTGCGGCCCGGAGCTGGCCGACCAGGTGGACCGGGGCTGCCCGATGGTGCTCGGCGGCCCGCTGCCGCACGTGATGGCCGCCAAGGCGGTCGCCCTGGCCGAGGCCCGCCGCCCCGACTTCGCCGACTACGCCCAGCGGATCGTCGACAACGCCCAGGCCCTCGCGGAGGGGCTGCTGAGCCGGGGCGCGAAGCTGGTCACCGGCGGCACCGAGAACCACCTGGTGCTGATCGACGTCTCCGGGTACGGGCTGACCGGCCGGCAGGCCGAGCAGGCGCTGCTCGACTCGGGCATCGTCACCAACCGCAACTCCGTCCCGCAGGACCCGAACGGCGCCTGGTACACGTCGGGCATCCGGATCGGCACCCCGGCGCTGACCACCCGGGGCCTGGGCGTGGCCGAGATGGACGCCACCGCCGAGCTGATCCACACCGTGCTCAGCCAGACCGTCTCCGCCTCGAACGCCGACGGCAGCCCGTCGAAGGCCAAGTACGTCCTCGACCCGGCGCTGGCCGACAAGGTCAGCCGCCAGGCCACCGACCTCCTGTCGACCTTCCCGCTCTACCCCTCGGTCACCCTGAGCTGACCCGCCCCTCCGCCCCCGCGATCATGGAGGCGTGGTGCCCGGAACGGCTGGTTCACACCAGCCCTCCCCCACCACAAGTCCGTGATCGGCGGGGTCGGGGGCGAGGGTCAGGCGAGGGGGCGCTTGAGGTGGTAGCGGTGGACCTCGGTGCTGCCCTGGACGTTGTTCACGTCCTCGGCGGCGGAGACCAGCTCCCAGCCGTCCCGGCCGGCACGGTTGAGGTGGGCGATCGCGGTGTCGCCGTACGCGGTGATGTCGGTGCGGGACCCGTCCGGGCCGTACCAGACGAACGAGACGTGGAAATTGCGTCCCTGCCCCTGGTAACGGCGGACCAACAGCGCGTACTCCCATGCGACCATACGGTCCATTATGGCCGGTGCATCCGGACCGCCGACACACGGGGGGTGGCGGAACGGCGACAGTGCGGGGTCAGGCCAGCGCCGCCGGGGCCGCCGCCCGGGCCAACTCGTCGGCGATCAGCGCGGCGAGGCGGTCCAGGCCGACGTCGATCTGCTCGCAGGTGACCGCGCTGATCGACAACCGCAGCGCGGCCACCGGTGCGGTGTCGTCGTAGAAGTGCGCCATCGGGGTCCACAGTACGCCGTACTCCTGGGCCGAGCGGCGCAGCAGCGCGTCGTCGACGGGGAACGGGACGGTCAGCACCGCGAAGAACCCGCCGGCCGGGACGTTCCAGGACACCGGGGAGGGTGCCGGGAACCGCCGAGTCAGGCCCGCCACCAGGTGGCGCAGGTTGCGGGCGTACGCGGCGCGCTCCCGGACGTTCGCCGCGACCAGGCTGCCCCCGTGGGCGAGCAGCGCGCCCCCGACCACCGCCTGGGCGATCGCCGAGGTGTTCACCGTGACCATGCTCTTGATCTTCGCGAGCTGGTCGGCGAGCGGCCCCACCGTCCCGTCGGAGTCGCGGACCCGCTGGTCGGCCACCAGGTAGCCGACCCGGGCCCCGGGCAGCACGGTCTTGGCGAAAGAGCCGAGGTAGACCACCCGTCGGCCGGTGTCCAGGGCCTTGAGCGTCGGCACCCGCTGCGCGCCGTCGGCGTGGAACAGCCCGTACGGGTTGTCCTCGATCAGCAGCAGGTCCTCCTCCGCGGCGAGGTCGAGCAGCCGCCGCCGGTCGGCCAGGTCGATGCTGGTCCCCGACGGGTTGGCGAAGTCCGGCATCACGTAGCAGGCGCGCGGGCGCAGCCCCTCGGCGCGGGCCCGGCGCACCTGCCGGCGCAGGTCGGCCAGGTCGATCCCGGTCGGGCCACCGGCCACCGGGCGCACCGGCAGGTCCACCAGCCGGGCCGCCCCGGTGAGCCCCACGTACGTCGGGGCGACCGCGAGCAGCACGTCCCGGGGGTCGGCGCGCAGCGCGCGCAGCACCAGCAGCATCGCCTCCTGGCAGCCGACGGTCACCACGATCGACTCCGGGTCGACGGTGATCCGCTCGTCGACGGCGAGGTTGCGGGCCACCAGGTCGTGGATGACCCCCTTGGTCCGGCCGTACTGGAACAGGGTGCGGTGCACCTGCTCCGGGCCGTACCCGAGGTCGTCGACCAGGTGCGCCCGGAAGCTCTCCAGGTGCCGGTGCAGGTCGGCGACGTCGAAGAACTCCTCGTACGGCCGGCCGGCGGCCAGCGACACCGCCGCCGGGTAGCGCTGGGCCACCTCGTTGAGGAAGTTCATCGAGTTCAGCGCCGGATCGCTCACCGCCGGGTGCAGGTCCGCGACGTCCAGGTCCACATCCATGGCCGCCTCCACCGGTCGTCCACCGTCCACGTTCAGCCTCCCGTGATCGTCCGCAGGTCGCGGGCCTCGGCCGGGTCGGCGCACCCGGCGAGGGTGAGCGCGTCGCGCAGCTCGGCGGCGAGCAGCGCGAATGCGGCGTCTGCGCCGGCCCGCCCGGCGACGGCCAGCGCCCACAGCAGCGGCCGGCCGACCAGCACCCCCGACGCGCCGAGCGCCAGTGCGCGCAGCACGTCGACGCCGCCGCTGATCCCGCTGTCGACGAGCACCTCGCACCGGTCACCCACTGCGGTCAGCACCTCCGGCAGCATGGTGACGGCGGCCGGGGCCGCGTCGAGCTGCCGCCCGCCGTGGTTGGACACCACCACCGCGTCCGCGCCCGCGTCGGCGGCGAGCACCGCGTCGCGGGGGTCGAGGATCCCCTTGACCACCAGCGGCAGGTCGGTCTGCCCCCGCAGCCAGTCGACGTCGGACCAGGTCAGGGCCGGGGCGAAGACGGCGCTGGTGTGCCGGGCCACGGCGGAGGTGCCGGGGATGCCGGCGTGCGCGAGGTCGTCGCGGCTGCCCGGCAGGTTGGCCGCACTCACCTCAGGCGGCAGGGCGAAGCCGTTGCGCACGTCGCGCAGCCGGGGGCCGAGGATCGGCACGTCGACGGTGACCATGAGGGCGGTGCAGCCGGCCCGGTGCGCCCGGTCCACCAACTCCCGCACCATCCCCCGGTCACGCAGCCAGTAGAGCTGGAACCAGACCGGGCCGCCGGCCGCCGCGATCTCCTCGACGGTGGTGCTGCTCAGCGTGCTCACCACGTACGGCACCCCGGCCGCGTGGGCCGCCGCCGCGAGCGCCGGCTCGCCGTCGGGGTGCACCAGCCGCTGGTACGCCATCGGCGCCACCACCACCGGCAGGGCGTGCGGCCGGCCGAGCAGCGGGGCGTCGGTGCGGGGCCGGTCGACGCCGCGCAGCATCCGGGGCAGCACGGCGATCCGGTCCAGCGCGGCCCGGTTCCCCGCGAGGGCGGTCTCGGTGCCGCTGCCGCCGGCCACGAAGTCGTACACCTCGGGCGGGAGTACGTCGCGGGCCAGGGCGGCGAAGTCGGCGAGGCTCGCCGCGAACGGGACGGGGGCCGGGTCAGCCATCGACGGCCCCCGCCTCGGAGAGGAGCGCCGGGGCGGTCCCGAGCCGCTCGCGCAGGAACGCGGCGGCCCGGTCCTGGGCCCGCCGGCCCGCGTCGAACGCGCCCGGCATGGCGAAGAACCCGTGGATCATCCCGTCGTAGCGGGCCAGTTCGACCGGCACCCCTGCGTCGCGCAGCCGGGACGCGTACCGCTCCCCCTCGTCGCGCAGCGGGTCGTACTCGGCGGTGACGACCAGGGCCGGCGGCAGGCCGGTCAGGTCCTCGGCGAGCAGCGGCGAGGCGAGCGGGTCCTCGGCCGTGGCGGGGTCGGGCAGGTAGTGCCCCCGGTACCAGGCCACCGAGTGCCGGTTGAACAGCAGCGGGTCCTGCTCGCCGGCCGGCTCGTCCCGCCGGCGCTGGTCGGTGTTCGGGTAGACCAGGAGTTGGGCGGCGAGCGCCGGCCCGCCCGCGTCCCGGGCCAGCAGGGTGACCGCGGCGGCGAGGTTGCCGCCGGCGCTGTCCCCGCCGACGGCCAGCCGGTCCGGGTCGACCCCGAACTCGTCGGCGTGCCCGGCGAGCCAGCGCACGGCGGCGTGGCAGTCGTGCACGGCCGCCGGGAACGGGTGCTCGGGGGCCAGCCGGTAGCCGACGGTCACCACCTGGCAGCCGGCGGCGTTGGCCAGCCGGCGGCAGATCCCGTCGGCGGTGTCGACGCTGCCCAGCGTCCAGCCGCCGCCGAAGAAATAGACCAGCGTGGGCAGCCGGCCCGGCCCGGCCGGCCGGTGTACGCGGATCGGAAGGTCCCCGGCGGGGCCGGGGACCACTGTGTCGCGTACCTCGTGCACCGGCTCGACGTCGCCGCCGCCGGCCCGGATCGCGGCCAGGTCGGCGGCGCGGGCCTCGGCGAGGGACTGGGTGTACAGGGGTGTGACGCCGGCCGCCGCGCGGGCGGCCCGGTACGCGATCACCTGCGGGTCCAGGGGCATGCCGGTCTCCTAACCGCCGGTCGTGACGAACAGCTTGTCGATGCCGCGCAGGAACAGACTGCCGCTGTACACCGGCGTCTGGGTGATCCGCAGCTCGGGGAAGCGGGTGAACAGCCGGGGCAGGGCCAGCCGGCCCTCCAGGCGGGACACCGCCGCGCCGAGGCAGTAGTGCAGGCCGACGCCGAAGGCCAGCGACGGCGGGCCGCCCCGACGCGGGTCGAATCGGTCGGGGTCGGGGAAGCGGGCGGGGTCCCGGTTCGCGGCGGCGATCAGCAGCATCACGTTCTCGCCCTCGGCCACCGGGACGCCGTTCAGGACGGCGTCCCGGGGCGCGGCCCGGGCCAGGAAGTGCACGGGGCTCTGCATCCGCAGCACCTCGTCGACGCAGCCCAGGGTCAGCTTGTCGTCGCCGGGCAGGGCGGCGGCCACCTCGGGGTGGTCGAGCAGCAGCGGCAGGCCGTTGCTGAACATGTAGACGGTGGTGACGAAGCTGGCGTTGAACAGCACGATCAGGTTGCTGATCAGCTCGTCCTCGGTGAGGTCCACACCGCCGGAGTCCACCGCCTCGACCAGGCCGCTGACCAGGTCCTCGCTGGGGGTGCGGCGGCGGTCGGCGATCAGCTCCCGGTAGTACGCGCGCAGCTCGGTGGCGGCGGTGTCGGCCTTGGCCAGCCGCTCCGGGGTCGCCCCGGCGACGTCCAGGAAGTCGTCGATCCGCTCGACCCGCTCGCGGTACCAGGACAGGTCGGCCTCGGGCAGGCCGATGAACTCGGCCATCACCAGCGCCGGGATCGGGTACGCGAAGTCGGCCACGAAGTCGACCTCGCCCCCACCGGCGCCGGCCTCCGCCATCCGGTCCAGCAGCCGGTCGGTGATCCGGTCGATCACCGGCTCCAGTGCGCCCAGCCGGCGGGGGGTGAACGTCTTGGCGAACACAGCCCGCATCCGGGTGTGGTCCGGCGGGTTGATGAACATCATCGAGGACTCGAAGGTGCGCAGGATCTCGTGCTGCTCCCAGCCCGGTGGGGACTGCTTGGTCCACTCGGGGTCGCGCAGCACCTCGCTGACCAGGTCGTATCCCCCGGCGACGGCGGCGACGGTGCTGTTTGCGGCGCGGTTCGGGATCTCGCGGATGGGCCCCAGCTCGTGCAGGGCCGCGTAGAAGGGGTACGGGTCTTGCCGGCCCTGTTCGCTGTACAGGCCGGCGAGCAGCTCTCGGACGTCCACGGTCGTGCTTCCTCCCCAGGAATTTTCAGACGGGGCGGCGGGGGGATCGCCCCCGCCGCCCCGCCGGTGTCACAGACCGAGCAGGCGCAGCGGCACCGCGTCGGCGATCGCCTGGTTGCCCAGGTCGTTCGGGTGGATGTGGTCACCCGAGTCGTACGCCGGGAGCAGCCGGCTCGGCTGCGCCGGGTCGCGCAGCACCTTGTCGAAGTCGAGCACCCCGTCGAACTCCTGGCTGCCGCGCAGGTACGCGTTGACCGCCTGGCGGGTGGCCTCCTTCTCCGGCGTCCACACCCCCGCGACGCCGTGCCCCTCGTACGGGGTCAGCGTGCCCACCAGGCTGGTCAGGCCGCGCGCCTTGACCTGCTGGTTGATCTGCCGCAGCGAGGCGATGATGCTCTCGGCGGAGTCGCCGGACATCCAGATGTCGTTGATGCCCAGGTGGGTGACGACGGTCTGCACGCCGGTCTGCGGGAAGACGTCCTCGTTGAGCCGGGCGAGGCCGTTCGGGCCCAGCTCGTAGTAGCCGGGGAAGCCGCCCGTGCCGGGCTCCGTGCCCTCGTGGTTGAGCCGGTTGCCGGCCAGGCTGAGGTTGAGCACGCCCGGGGTGCGCACCTCGGGACGGCCGTCGATCAGCCGGTCGGCGAGCAGGTCCGGCCAGCGCTTGTTGGAGTTGACCGAGCTGCCGTTGCCGTCGGCGATCGAGTCGCCGAGAACGACCACCGAGCCGGGGCTCTGCCGCCGCTGCACGTCCACACCGGACAGGAACATCCAGCAGCAGTCGGGGCGGGTGGTGAAGCCGGTGCCCGCGGCGGCACCGGTGAGGTCGGTGGCGCCGATGAACGTGGTCTGCCGGGACTGGCCGTGGAAGGTGACCGGCCCGGTCAGCACCGGGAAGTACAGCGTGACGACCAGGTCCTCCTGGTCACCGACCGGGAAGTCGATCGGGTCGCTGAGCAGCTCGGCGCCCCGGTTCATGGTGACCGAGGCGGAGCCGTTGAACTTCAGCTCCCGGACGCTGGCGGCGGTGACGTCCGACAGGTCCGTCGGGGTCGCGGTGTCCGGCCGGGCGACGGTGGCCCGGCCGACCTTCACGGCCTGCTCGCCGTAGACGTTGCTGAGCCGGATGCGCAGCCGGGGACCGCCCACGGTGGTGTGCACGATCATCCGGATGCTGTGGTTGTTCAGGCCGGTGTTGGTCAGGCCGGCCGAGTTGCCCCGGGTCACCGCGGCGGCCCAACTGCCCGCCCACACGGGGGCGCCGCGGCGCTCCCCGTTGTCCGGGCCTGCGGTCGCCACCACGGCCGGCGCCCCCACGACCAGTGCCGTGGCCACGGCGGCGATCATCTGCCATCTCTTAGGGGCCTTCGTCAATTGCCATCTCTTCGGAGTCGACATTGAACCTCCATGTTGGCCCAGGGTCGTCCACTGACGACAGCTGCCTGGACGATGGTCCAGAAACCTAGCGGCGCCCCTGACAGGCGTCAATCAACCTGATCGACAAGATCAATTGACGTCGAGGTGTGGCGGGGCACCGATCGGCCCTGTGCCGGGCGGGCCCGCGCGGCCTAGGCTCGAAGCGGCGGCGGTGCGGTCGTCGAAGCGCCCCGCCGTCGCCGCGTCCTGGCCGTGAGCTGCCCGGACGTCGCTCGCGGCCGGTCATCGCGGGTGCCTCGCCGGGTCGCCACCGATCGCCGCCGAAAAGCTGATGGGGGCTGGCGATGACTGACGGGTCCAACCGACCGACCACCTACGTCCACGAGGCGCTGGAACTGTTCGCCGGCTTCGGCGACCGGGAGGCGCTGGTGGGCGGCGGACGCCGATACACCTATCTGGACGTCGCCGCCGAGGTACGCGGGATGGCCGGTGCGCTCGCCCGGGGCGGGGTCCGGCCGGGCGCCGCGGTGCTGGTGATGCTCGGCAACGCGGTGGAGGGTCCGCTGCTCCAGCTCGCCCTACACCTGCTGGGCTGCCGGACGATGTGGATCGCCCCCGTCACCTCCCGGCGGGAGGTCGACGACTTCGTCCGGCTGTCCCGCCCCGAGGCGTTCGTCTACGACGCCCGCACCGGCGACGGGTTGGGCGCGGAGATCGCCGCCGGGCTGACCGGCGTACCGGTGCTCTGCCTCGGGCCGGGCGGCTCGGGCCCGGACCTGACCGCCGCCGACCGGGACGCGGCGGCCGGGCTGCCCGGCGACGTGCCGGAGCCCGAGTCGTTCCTACAGACCAGCGGCACCACCGGCACCCCGAAGCTGGTGCACCACCGGGAGAGCTTCTACCGGCAGATCCTCACCCTGGCCGCGGGCTTCCGCGCCGGCGGGGTTCCCCTGCTGCGGCACCTGTCCCACTCCCCGATGTGGCTGGCCAGCGGGCAGATCACCACGCTGGTCAACCTCTTCAGCGGCGGCGTGCTGTTCCTGCGCGCGCAGTGGGACCCGGCGGCGTTCATCGACACCGTCGGCCGGGAGCGGATCAACTCGACGTTCGTCACCCCGCCGATGCTCTACGAGGTGCTCGACCACCCCGACCTGGCCGGGGCGGACTTCTCCGCGATGTTCATGTTCAACGTGGGCGCCGGGCCCGCCGCGCCCGCCCGGCTACGGCAGGCCATCGCGCGCTTCGGCCCGTGCCTGCGCATCGTGTACGGCCTCAGCGAGGCCGTCGTGATCACCGCCCAGCCGGGGCTGACCGAGGACCCGGAGCACCCGGAGCGGCTGCGTTCCTGCGGCAGGCCGTACGGTGACGTGGCCGTGGAGATCCGCGACGCCGACGGCGAGGTGCTGCCGACGGGCGTCGACGGCGAGGTGTGGGTGCGCACGAAGCTGAGCTTCGTCGGCTACCACGGCCAGCCCGAGCTGACCGCCGAGACCCTGGTCGACGGCTGGGTGCGGACCCGCGACATCGGCCACCTGGACGCCGACGGGTACCTCTACCTCGTCGACCGGCTCCAGGATCGGATCCTCACCCGGCAGCGGAGCTGGCCGATCTACTCGCGGCCGATCGAGGACGTACTGGCGGGCCACCCGCAGGTGCGCGCCGCCGCCGTGATCGGGGTGCCCGACGAGGTGGCCGGCGAACTGCCGCACGCGTACGTGGTGCCGGCGCCCGGGGCGACGGTGACCGGGGCGGAGCTGATCGAGCTGGTCGTCGCCGAGCTGAGCGAGACGTGGGCGCCGGGCGCGGTGGAGTTCGTGGACTCGCTGCCACTGAACCGCTCGGCGAAGGTGGACAAGCGGGCGCTGCGCGAACGGCACGCCGCCGGTCGCCCCGCCGACCCCGTCGGCAGCCCCGCGTGACGACCGACGCCGCCCCCGAGCCCACGGTGAAGACCGACACCGGGCGGGATCCGGGGCGGGCCGCCGCCCGGCGGGAGCTGGTCACCCTGGTCGCCGCCGACCTGATCTCCAACCTGGGCAGCCGGATCTCGGTCATCGCCATCCCGTGGCTGGTGCTGACCACCACCGGCAGCCCGGCGAAGATGGGCATCGTCGCGGCGGCGGAGTTCCTGCCGTACATGCTCTCCAGCTCCCTGGCCACGCCGTGGGCCGACCGGTTCGGGGTCCGGCGCACCTCCATCGTGGTGGACGCCGCGAGCGCGGCGGCGATGGCCGTGGTGGCGCTGACCCCGTGGCTCGGATTCGGGGCGCTGGTCGTCCTGGTCGCATTCGCCGGCGGGCTGCGCGGCATCGGCGACCGGGTCAAGCACGTGATGTTCCGGCCCGCGGCGCAGCGCGCCGGGGTGGAGCTGATCCGGCTCACCTCCGCCTACGACGGGCTGGCCCGCGCGGTGACCCTGTTCGGGGCGGTGATCGGCGGCCTGCTCATCGGCTGGGTCGGGGTGACCCGGGCAATCTGGATCGACGCGGGCAGCTTCGCGCTCTGCGCGCTGCTGGTCGGGATCCTGGTGCGCCCACCGGCCACCGAGGCGTCGGCCGCGCCCCGGGAGAGCTACTTCCGGGCGCTGCGCACCGGCTTCGCCTACCTGCGCACCGACCGGGTGCTGCTGGCCATGCTGATGGTGGTCTCCGCGCTGAACATGATGGCCGCGGCCAACACGACCGTGTGGCTCCCGGTCTGGATCCGCGACGTGCTCGGCGACCCCGCCGGCTTCGGCCTGGTCCTCGGCGTTTTCGGCGCCGGGGCGCTGCTGGGCAACGTGGTCTTCACGACGATCGGCCCCCGGCTGCCCCGGACGCTGGTCTTCGCCGTCGGCGCCGCGATGAGCGGCGCTCCCCGGATGCTCACCATGGCCGTCACCGACCACCTGGTGGTGGTGCTGGTGGTGACGTTCCTGTCCGGGATCGGTATCGCCGCGGTCAACCCGCTGCTCGGGGTGACCCTCTACGAACGGGTGCCGGACGCGCTGCAGACCCGGGTGCTCGGCATCGCCGGCTCGCTGGCCTTCGTCGGGCTGCCGATCGGCGGCCTGGTCGGCGGCTGGTCGGTGGCGCTCCTCGGGCTCAAGCCGGCGCTGCTGGTGATGTCGGTGGTGTGCGCGGTGCTGACCGTGGGGCCGTTGCTCGTCGGCCCGCTGCGGGCGGGCCGGTCACGACCTCGGTCGGCCCCGGCGGGCTGAGCGCCGGCCGCGACGCCCGTCCGGGTTCGCCTCTTCCTCGGCAACGGACGTGGTGGTGCGACGCCGTCGGCCGGCCAGTTCGGCACGCAGCCGGCCGGCCCTCGGGGCGAGGCCGAACAGGGGCACCCGGATCTCGTACGGCCGCTGGGCTCGGGACTGGCTCCACAGGCCGCTGCGGCTCCATTCCCAGCGGTTCAGTGCCGGCCGGGTGCGGCCCGGGTCGGCCGGTTCCAGCACGAGGATCGGGCTGATCCGGCCGCGTACCTCGGCGACCACCAGGTTGTCCCGGTCGATGGCGAGCGACCCGCCACCGGGACGGGTCAGCACGATCTGTCCCTCGGTCAACAGCAGCGGGAGGCCGATCTGCTGCTGCGCCTGGACGTACCCGGCGACCGCCCCGAGCAGAAGAACCAACAGTTGCGGGGGCGGGCCGACGCCGGCCACGCCGAAGAAGAGGCGGCGCGTCAGCCAGGCGACCGCCATGACGACCAGTACTCCTGCGGCGAGGTACAGCAGCGTCCTGCGACGGGACCGCCGGAACCGCACCTCCCCCGGCGCGCCCACGGTATTCATGACCCCTGATTGCCGATTCCGCTCGGCGGCAAACGGGTGGCACCGCGGGAAACGGTGGCGCTGGGCGGGAGGGATGGCGCTGATGTCCACGCCGGCTCCGGCGTCGTCGCCGGTCGGCGGACGGCGGACGGCGGACGGCGGACGGCAGACGGCGGACGGCGGACGGCAGACGGCAGACGGCACCTGTGGCGGCCCTTTGCGCTGCTGCCCCCGCTGCAACGCGCGGGTCGCGGCGACTCCTGCCCTGCGTTCGTGCTGGTCCGCGACGTGCAGCGACCGCCTGGTCCGCGACGTGCAGCGACCGCCTGGTCCGCGACGTGCAGCGACCGCGTGGTGCCGGTGTTGCCGTGACGGCAGCAGAGCAAAGGGGCGGGGAGGCACCACCGGACGGTCGATGGCTCCTCCCAGCAACCGCCGCCAGAACCCCGGCTGACTTCCGGCACGGGCCCCAACCGAGCAGCCCGCCGAGCCACAGGCCGAACGCGGCCGGCACAAGGCTCACGCCGAGGCCGCCGAGCACATTGAATGCCTCGATGGCGGCGTTCCCGCCCCGCTGCTAGCGTGCCGATCATGGCATCGACCCCGACCGAGGCGACCGATCCACACTGTCTTCGTGCCGGGGAGAGCGCCCGGCTGCTGGCCGGTCACCCGTGGCGGCGGTTCGTGGTGCTCGGCGACAGCGTCGCCGAGGGGCTGTGCGAGCCGGTCGACGGGTACCCGGACGTGCAGTGGGCCGACCGGATCGCCGCCGAGTTGGACGCGGCCCGCCCCGGGCTGGCGTACCGGAACCTGGGGCTGCGCGGGCTGCGGGCGCACGAGGTCCGCGCGGCGCAGCTCGGCCCGGCGGTGGAGTTCGGCCCGGACCTGGCCCTGGTGGTGTGCGGCGGCAACGACGCGTTCCGCCAGGGGTACGACGCGGACGCCGTCGACGCCGAGCTGGCCGCGATTGTCACCGGCCTCCAGTCGGCCGGGGCGGACGTGGTCACGGTGGGCATGTTCGACGTGTCGCACAGCCCGGCGGTGCCCGAACGGCTGCGGGAGAGCCTGGGCGAGCGGATGCGCCGGCTGTCGGCGCACACCCGGGCGCTGGGCGAGCGGCTGGGCACCCTGCACGTACACCTGACCGACCACCCGGCGGTGGCCGACCCGGGCCTGTACAGCACCGACGGACGCCACGGCAGCGCCCGCAGCGACGCCATCGCCGCCGCCGAGACCATCCGCCGCCTCGGCGCCCACCTGGCCGGGCCAGGTCGCCGAGCGCCCGGTCGAGGATGATCCGCTGCACCGACCGGCCCGCCGTCGACCCGTCGAGCCCTGGTCGGCCGTGCCGGTCGCGGCGGCGGGCGTGCGTAGCCCGCACGGCGTCACCGAGCCGGCCCAGCGCCACCCCACCGCGCGCCACCCGTCGACCGTCAACCCCGTCCGGGCCCCGTCCCCCCGCCCATCCTGCCCGACCACCCACCACCCCCGCACCCGCGCCCCCGCGCCCGGCATGACCGGCCTGGCCGACGTCGATCATGCACTTATGGCCCTTGGTTCATTCACTTATGTCCACTTTAGGCGGGCCACAGGTGCATGATCGACGCCGCGGGGCGGGGCCGGGCGGGGTGGGGGGCGGAGCTGTCAGTCGGTAAGGAGGATTCCCGTCAGGAGGACGCCGCGGGCGAGGTTGAGGATGCTCTCGCAGCCGGGGAAGCCGACCCGGGCCAGGGCGCCGGAGCCCTGGCGGCCGAACAGGTACGGCGCGAGGCTATACGGGACGTCGGCGGTGACCGTCTCCCCCGTCTCCATCCGCACGAAGTCCATCGCCACCCGGTCCGCCGGCATGTACTCCTGGAGGATGTAGCCGCCCTCGTCGATGGCGGCGCGCAGCCCCTCCTCCCACGCCTCGGCGGAGGTCTCCCGGCCGAGGAGCACCCCGATGCCGGCGGAGCCGTCGGCGGGCTTGGCGACCAGGTCGTGCTGGTCGGCCAGGGCCCGGGGCAGCTCGGCGGCGGTGAGCGCGCTGGTACGCGGGACGTACCGGCGGATCAGCGCCTGGTCGGCCTCGGGCAGCGAGTCGAGGTCCTCCCAGAGCCAGGCAAAGTTGATCTTGTTGCCGAGCAGCCAGGCGGCGGAGCTGACGAACATCGGCAGGGTGCCGGCCGCGAGGGCGCCGGCCACGGCGTCCAGGCCGGGGCTGGCGTGGACCCGGTTGGGCACGAAGAGCCGGAACAGGCCGTCCACCGGGGCGCCGTTGACGACGAGCCGGCCCTCCTCGTCCAGGGTCGACAACTTGAGCTGGGCGATGACCAGGTCGATACCGAAGCGCCGGGCCCGGTCGGCCAACGGGGACAGGATCCTGATGAAGTCGTCCGGGGTCTCCAGGCCGGGGTAGTCGGCGTCGAAGTCCAGCAGCAGCGCCACCCGGGCCCCGTCGGCCAGGGCCAGCTCGTCCCGGATCGCCACGAACCGCTGGTCCAGCAGGGACGGGGCGGGCCGCACCGGCAGCCCGTCGAGGATGCCCTGGTCCTGGTAGATCTTCGTGTACCGGTAGACGACCGTGTCGGCGTCGAAGCCGCCGCCGAGGCTGCTGTCGATGTTGTACTCGACGAACTTCGGCACCCCTCCGGAGATCAGCACGTCCGGCCGGTACGCGGCCAGCAGCGCCTCGGACAGCTCCTCGGACTCGTCGAGCAGCCTCGTCTCCTCCGCCGGCACGCCGAGCAGTCGGGTCAGCTCGCCGGCGGTGCGGGCGCGCCGCTGGCACGCCTCCAGGATGAGCTGGGCGAGCCGGTCGCAGACCTCGTTCAGCTCGCGGAAGGCGTCCGCCGGCATGACCGGCGGGCGGGCCAGCCGCCACGTCTGGTTGTACGTCGCGCAGCCGTAGAAGACCTCCTTCCACACGGCAGCCCCGGCGGCCACCATCGCCGTGCGGGTCGACTCCGGCAGGTCGTTCCACGCCTGGTCCAGCGGCGGCCAGGGGTAGTTGGGATCGATCATGATCCGTCCTTGAGGGTGAGTTGGATGGCGGCGGTGAGCTGCTCGCGGCCGGGCTGCACGGCCCGGTCCAGCGCCGGGGCGAAGGGCAGCACCGCGCCGTCGGGGCGGGTGACCCGCCGGGGCGGCGCGAGCAGCCGCACCCGTTCGACCACGGTCGCGATGATCTCCCCGGCGATGCCGCAGGACCGGTTGGAGTCGTCGACCACGACCAGCCGGCCGGTGCGGGCCACGGACTCGATCAGCCCGTCCCAGTCGAACGGGTAGAGGGTGCGGGGGTCGAAGACCTCCACCGAGACCTGCCCGGCCAGTTCCTCCGCGACGGCGAGCGCGTCGTGCACCAGGTGCCCGACCGCGACCACGGTGACGTCGTCGCCGGCCCGGTGCACCCGGCCCCGGCCGATCGGCACCGGTGCCAGGGTGGCGAAGTCCACGTCGGCCCGGACGTCCATCGCCCCGGCCGGGGCGAACAGCACCACCGGGTCGACGTGCCGGATCGCCGAGACCAGCAGCCCGTACGCGTCGGCCGGGGTGGCCGGGACGAGGGTGGTCACCCCGACGTGGGCGAACAGGCTGTACGGGTGGTCGGAGTGCTGCCCCGCCCACCCCGTCCGCGAGCCGGAGCCCGGGACCAGGTAGGTGACCGGCACCGCGCACTGCCCACCGGTCATCAGCGGGAACTTGTGCGCGTGGTTGACGATCTGCTCGAAGACCAGGAACAGCAGGGACGGGATCTGGAACTCCACCACCGGGCGCAGCCCGGCCAGGGCCGCCCCGGTGGCGAAGTTGGTGAACGCCTGCTCCGACAGCGGGGTGTCCAGCACCCGGTCCGGCCCGAACTTCTTCAGCAGCCCGGCGGTGACGTTCGAGGCGGCCGCCCGGATGTCCTCGCCGAGCAGGAAGACCGACTCGTCGCGGGCCATCTCGTCGGCGAGCGCCCGGGTGAGCGCCTTGCGGTACGACAGCCGTGGCATCAGCCACCTCCCGTCCGGGCGACCAGCCCGCTGGCGTACAGGTGCTCCAGCGCGCCGGCCGGGTCGGGCTCGGGGCTGGCCAGGGCGAACTCCACCGCCGCGTCGAGGGTGGCCTCGACCTCGGCGTCGACGGCGGCCCGGTCGGCGGCGGCCAGCCGTCCGCCCTGGATCTCGACAGGGTCCCGGGACCGGCCCCGGGCCACCTCCTCGGGCGGGCGGTAGTCGAGGCGTACCGAGTGCTCGAAGGTGTGGTGGGCGTCGAAGCGGTAGGTGCGGGCCTCGATCAGCTCCGGCCCGCCGCCGGCGCGCATCCGCGCGACGGCGGCGGCCGTGGCGTCGCGTACCGTCTCGGGGTCCTGGCCGTCGACGACGGCGGCCGGCATGCCGAACGCCTCGGCCCGGCCGCCGATGGTGCCGGCCACCGCGCCCTCGACGGGCATGGTGGTGGCGTAGCCGTTGTTCTCGCAGACGAACAGCACCGGCACCCGCCACAGCGCGGCCAGGTTGAACGCCTCCAGCAGCATCCCCTCGTTGACCGCGCCGTCGCCGAAGAAGGTCGCCCCGACGATGTCGTCGCCGCGGCGCCGCCGGGCCCACACCGCTCCGGTGAGGATGGCCCCGGCGGCGCCCACGATGGCGTTGGCGCCGAGCACCCCGACGCCGAGGTCGGCGGCGTGCATCGACCCGCCCCGGCCCCGGTTGAGCCCGGTGACCCGGCCCAGCAGCTCGGCGAGCATCCGGGCCGGGTCGGCGCCCTTGGCGAGCACGTGACCGTGCCCGCGGTGGGTGCCGGTCACCAGGTCGTCGGCGCGCAGCGCGGCGCAGACCCCGACGGCGATCCCCTCCTGACCGAGGTACGGATGGATGCCGCCGACGATCGCTCCGGAGCGGACCAGCTCGATCGCCCGTTCCTCGAACCGGCGGATCAGCCGTACCGCCCGGTACAGCCGGACGGGATCGGTGGGGGTCACGCCGGGCGACCCTCCTTGATCGCGTCGAGGATGTCGTCCCAGAGCTGCGCCCGGGCGGCCAGCGCCATGTTGACCGTGTCGGCGCACTCCTGCCACTTGGCGTCGTCGTCGCCGCACAGGTCCGCCAGCATCTGCATGGCCATCGGGGTGTGCTGCTCCCCGTCGACCTCGATGTGCCGCTCCAGGTAGTCGACGAACTTGTGCAGCTTCTGGCTACGCTCGTTGACCGCGACGACCTGGGTGAACATGTCGGGGATCAGGTCCTCCCGGCCGAAGGCGAACGCCGCCGCCTGGCAGTGCACCGGGGTCGACTCGATGATCTTCCAGGTGGTGCCGGCGAACCTGGCGGAGGGGCCGGGCACGCCGGCCTTCACCAGCGCCTCGGTCACCGACGCGCCGCCGCGCAGCAGGTCGATCAGCGCGTCGACGGCGGTGGTGGAGGCGCCGGCCTCCCGCATGCCCTGCACGTACAGCTCGAAGTGGCTGATGTAGCCCTCGCCGAGCTCGTCGCTCTCCTCCACCATCACGATGTCGTTGATCAGCCGGCGGCTGCCGGTGGGCCCGGTGGGGATCCACGGCACCGTCACGCAGGTGAGCTGCCGCTGCAACGACTTCAGCAGGGACATGAAGTCCCAGACCGCGAAGACGTGGTGCTCCATGAAGGTGACCAGCGCCTCGTGGGTGTCCAGGTTGGCGTAGAGCGGGTGCTTGACCACCACGTCGCGGCGGTCGCTGACCGCCTGCTCCAGCCGCTCGATGCCCGGGTGCGTCCTACCCCAGTCGTACCGTGACATTGTTCAGCCTTCCTGCTGGGCGCGGTCGCGCCAGATGACCGGGCAGTATTCGGGGTCCGCGTAGTCCGGCCGACCGTCGTCGGTGCGGCGGACCAGCACGTCGTGGTTGTACGCGGCGAGGGTGCCGTCGGAGAGCGGGAACTTCCGGTAGGCGTTCGCGCCGTCCTGCAGGTGCAGCGAGATCGCCCGGCGGGGACGGCCGCTGACGTTCGCGCCGCTGCCGTGGTAGGTGCGGCAGTGGTGGAAGCTCACGTGTCCCTTGGGGATCACCATGGGGATCTTGCTGATCCGGGCGCCGTTGTGGGCGGCGTTCTCGGCCAGCATCTCCTCGAGCTGGCTGCGGTCGCGCTCGGCGAAGTGCCGCACGACGGTGTCGTTCGCGCCGATCTCCTTCCACCGGTGCGACCCGTCGACCATGGTGATGGTGCCCATCTCCTCGCCGCAGTCGTGGAAGGGGATGAACGCGGTGAGCATGTCCTCGGACGACGAGGACGACCAGTAGTGCTTGTCGAAGTGCCAGGGCACGATGTTCGACGGCTCGCCGGAGATCGGCGGCTTGTAGATCAGCGTGGACTGGAACACCCGGATCTCGGCGGCCCGGGCCAGCCGGGCGGCGACCGCCCCGAGCAGCGGCTTGCGCAGGATCGCGGCGATCCCGTCGTGCTCGTGGTGGACGTAGTCGTTGTGCCGCTGCACCGGGCCCTTCGACTGGTCCCAGTAGGCCAGCTTCGGCGGGCGCACCGGCAGGGTGCGGTCCCGCTCGCCGTCGTAGTACCGGTCGGTGGCCGCCACCAGGGCGTCCACCTCCTCGTCGGTGAACAGCTTCTTCGACAGGTACCAGCCGTGCTCGGCGTAGAACCGCACGTCCTCCTCGGACGGCAGCAGCGCCTCCTCCTCGGCGGTCAAAGCCGGCTGAATGTCGACGGTCTTCACGCTCCCACCCCCTGTGCCGTGGCCGTGGCGGCCAGCTCCCGTTCCTTGGCCTCGTAAAGGGCCTTGATGTTGCCGCTGCCGAAGGTCAGCGCCCCGCGCCGCTCGATCAGTTCGAGGAAGAGCGTGCGGCGCACGTGCATCGACTCGGTGAAGATCTGCAACAGCTGGCCGCCGTGGTCGCGGTCGACCAGGATGCTCAGCTCGCGCAGCCGGTCCAGCGACGCGTCGACCGGGCCGACCCGCCGCTCCAGGTCGTCGTAGTAGGCGCCGGGGGTGCCGGCGAAGCGGACCCCCCGCCCGCGAAGCGCGCCGACGGCGGTGACGATGTCGTCGGTGCGCAGCCCCAGGTGCTGCACCCCGGCCCCGGCGTGCTCGGCGAGGAACGCGTCGATCTGCCCCGGCCGGTGACTGCGGTCCGGCTCCAGCAGCACCAGGGTGACCCGCCCGGACGGGCTCTGCACCACGGTCGAGTTCATCGCCTGACCGGCGACCTCGACGTGCTCGGTGAAGATCTGCGCGAAGCCGAAAACCCGCTCGTAGTGGGCGACGGTGTCCTCAAGCTGCCCCGGCGGAACGCAGATGGCCAGGTGGTCGATCTCGGCGAGCAGACCGTCGTCCCCGCCGGTCGGCGGGTCCATCTCGATCGCCCCGGGCAGGAACTCGCGCCGGTCGCCCCGGCGCTGCACCAGCCGGTGCAGCACGTCGCCGAAGCCCCCCACCTCGGCGGTCACCACCTCGGCGTCCGCGCCGGTGAAGGTGGTCGGTGGGGTCACCGGCGTCGCCCCGCGGGCCACCAGCTCGGCGTACGCCCCGGCGGCGTCGTCGACCTCCAGCGCCACCACCGCGATGCCGTCGCCGTGCCGCTGCACGTACGTCGACGCCGGATGCTGCGCGGTCAGCCCGGAGGTGAGCACCATCCGGATGTCGGCCTGGCCCAGCAGCAGCGAGCGCTGCCCGGCCAGCCCGGTCTCCGGGCCGCCCTGGCCGTGGAGCCGGAACCCGACGGCGGTGCCGAAGTAGAAGGCGGCCTGCCGGGCGTCCCCCACGTAGAGTTCGATGTGATCTATAGAACGAATGTCCATTTCCCAGCCCTTCCGCATGTCCCCCCGTGACTGCCGCCCGGGCGGCGCACCGCCCGGGGTGGAACGAGCGATCACCTCCCCGGCCCGGCGGCGCGCGCACCCGCACCGGTGCTGCGTCGCAGCAGCAGGCTGACGTTCTGGCCGCCGAACCCGAAAGAGTTGGTCAGCGCGTGCTCCGGGGCGGCCGCCCTCGGTTCCTTGCTGATGTGGTCGGCGGGGCAGGCCGGGTCCGGGTCGTCGAGGTTCCAGGTCGGGGGCAGCAGCCCCCGACCCAGCGCCAACGCCGTGGCCGCGGCCTCCAGCACGCCGGACGCGCCGAGCAGGTGCCCGGTGAGCGCCTTGGTGGAGCTGACGGGCACCCCGCCGTCGCCGAACACCGCGGTGAGCGCGGCGGTCTCGGCGATGTCGCCGAGCTTGGTGGCCGTGCCGTGCGCGTTGACGTAGCCGACGTCGCCGGCCGTCACTCCCCCGCTGGCCAGGGCGCGGCGCATGCACTCCGCCGCCCCCGACCCGTCCGGGCGCGGCGCGGTCGGGTGGTACGCGTCGGTGTTCGCCCCGTAGCCGGCCACCTCGGCGTACCCGGTGACGCCCCGGGCGGCGGCGTGTTCGGCGCGTTCCAGCACCAGCAGCGCCGCCCCCTCGGCGAGCACGAAGCCGTTGCGCCGGGCGTCGAACGGCCGGCTCGCCTCGGTCGGGTCGGCCCAGCCCCGCGCGAGGGCCCGGGCGTTGCCGAAGGTGTCGGCGAAGGTGGGGAACAGCGGGGCCTCGCTGGCCCCGCAGACCACCACGTCGGCCTCCCCGGCCCGGATCAGCCGGACCGCGTCGGCCACCGACTGCGCGCCGGAGGCGCAGGCGGTGCCGACCGACGAGCTGTAGCCGCGGATGCCGTGGGCGATGGCGATCCGCGCCGCCGGCATGTTCGGCAGGATCCCGGTGAGCAGGTACGGGCTGACCGCCGCCCGTCCCCGGGCAGCCCGGGCCAGCACCTGGCTCTCCAGGGTGGACATCCCGCCGACCCCGCCCACGATCACGCCGATCCGCCCGGGGTCGACGTCCCGGCCCACCTCGATGCCGGCGTCGGCGAGCGCGTCGGCGGCGGCGAGCAGGGCGAGCACCACGATCCGGTCCAGCACCCGGGTCTCCGGGCCGGACGCGACGGTGCGCGGGTCGATGTGCGGCAGCAGCCCGGCCGCCTCCAGGGACTCCCGGGCGGGGTGGTCGTCGGCCGGGCGGGTCAGCCCGGACCGGCCGGTGAGCAGGGCGTCGAAGGTCTCCGCGACGCCCCGGCCGACCGGGGTGAACAGGCCCATCCCGGTGATGACGGCGGTCATGACGGCGACTCGGTCAGGTATCGCTCGCGCAGCACCACCTTGCGCACCTTCCCGGTCACGGTGACCGGGATGTCCTCCGAGCGCACCGGCACCACCCGGCGCAGGGTCGCCCCGACGTCGGAGCCCAGCGCGGCGCGCACCGCGTCGGTGCGGTCGACGTCCGGTTCGGCGCCGGCGGCCAGCTCCAGCAGCACGTCGGTGACGACCGTGTCGTTCTCCTTGACGATGACCACCGTGCAGTCGGTCACGTCGGGGCAGGCGGCGAGGATCCGCTCCTCGGACAGCGCGGTGAAGTACCGCCGGCCGTCGCCGACCTCGACGGAGTCGGCCGCCCGGTCCATGTGGTAGTACCGGCCCTCGTCGTCGGCGTACACCAGGTCGCCGGTGAGGTACCAGCCGCGCAACCGGAACCGGTACGTGGTGACCGAGTCGTTCCAGTAGCCCCGGAACAGCGACGGGGAGTCGATGCCGAGCCAGCCGACCTGGCCCGGGGGCAGTTCGTTGCCCTCGGCGTCGAGCACCGCGACCTTGGCGAACCGGTACGGGCGGCCCACGCAGCGGCCGTACTGGTTCGTCTCGCGGGTGTGGGTGATGTGGAACATCGAGTGGCCCATCTCGCTGGAGCCCAGCCCGTCGATGAAGACGGACCCGGGCACCCGGACCACTCCCTGGCGGGTGACGGTGTCCCGCGAGCCGACCGCGACGAGCCGGCGCACGTGCGGCTCGTGCGAGCAGTCGCCGGTGTTGAACCACAGCCGCACCGAGTCCAGGGCGTACCCGGACAGGTCGAACCGGGCCAGCTCCGCCCAGGTGACGGAGAACCCGAACACCCCGTCCGGCCGCCACCGCTGGATGGCGTCGAGCACCCGCTCCCCGCCCTGCTCGGACAGCAGGAACATCTCCGCCCGGTTGCCCAGCGCCTGGTTGACCATCAGCACGGTCGCGGTGTGCGGGGCGGGCAGCGCGTTGAGGATCCGGCCGGTGCCCTGTGCCTGCGGCATGGACAGCAGGTGCCGGGTCGCGGCGAACAGACTCGCGTGCGAGTGCAGCACCGCCTTCGGCACGCCGGTGGTGCCGGAGGTGTGGGTGATGACGATCGGGTCGTCCTGATGGTGCCGGTAGTGCGCCGGGGCGGCGGCCGGGTCGCCGGCGCCGGCCTCGGCGGGGGTGCCGATCAGCGGCGCGCCGAGGTCGTGGCCGGCCAGCAGCTCGGTGTGCGCGTCGTCGGCGAGCACACCCGCGCCGCGCAGCCGGCGGATGTACTCGGCGGCGATCTCGGGACGCAGCCTGCCGTTCATCAGCGCCGGGATCGCGCCGACGCGGGTCAGCGCCAGGAAGCTGAGCACCATGTCGGCGGCAGCCGTGGCCCAGACGGCGACCGGGTCGCGCGGCTTGACGCCCCGGGCGTGCAGCCAGGCGGCCCGGGCCGCGACCAGCTCGTCGAGCTGCCCCAGCGTCAGCGGGTGCTCAGCCGGGTGCCCGTCGACCGGCGTGTCGAAGGTCAGCCCCGGGCCGTCCGGGTCGGCGCCGTGCGCCAGCACCCGGGCCAGCATGTTGCCGGCGCCCAGTTCGGTGTCGGCGGCCAGCACGCCGCGCAGTCCCCTGGTCCTCATCGCGGGTCTCCTCCCCCCAGCAGCACCGCGGCGGCCCGGATCCCGGGCGCGTCGCCGGGATCCCCGGCCGCGACGCCCGCACCGGCGTCGTCGGGTGCCTGCTCAATCATGATCAACAATGTCTCGTCGGCGTCGCCGTCGTACCGCAGCAGTTCCGCCTCGGCCGTGCCCTCGGCCAGCGGGTCGTCCCCGGTCGGGGCGACGCAGACCACCGGCCCGCCCAGCCCCCAGCGCGCGGCGACGTGCCCGGCGACGCTGTTGGGCACCGACTGGTAGAAGAACAGCGGCCCGGGCCGCCCGCCCCGCGCGACCGTGGCGTGCACGTGGTCGGCGCTGGCCCGGTCCCCGGCCGCGCTGACCAGCACCACCGCGGTCCGGGCGCCGACCGGCTCCGGGGCCGGCCGTTCGCCGTGCCGGCGGGTGAGGCACCGCTCGGCGACGGCCGCCACGACCGGGCTGAACGTCGAGTGCACGAAGCCGGGCAGGGTCGGCGGCGCGCCGTCGCCCGGCTCGGGCCAGCGCGCCTGCGCGAGCACCCGCAGAGCGCCGGCTGCTTCCCCGCCGGCCCGGTCGGGCCCCCCGGTCACGCCGCACCCACCAGCAGGGCGGTGTTGGCGCCGCCGAAGGCGGAGTTGAGGCTCAGCGCGTAGGCGGTGGCGGCCGGGCGCGGCGCGTCGCGGATGACGTCCAGCGGGCACGCCTCGTCCGGGCCGAGCCAGCCGGCGTTGACCGGCAGCTTCCCGTGCCCCACCGCGAGCACGGTCACCACAAGCTCCAGCAGCCCGGACGCCTCCAGCGCGTGCCCGTGCAGCGCCTTGGTGGAGCTGACCGGCACCCGGCCGGCGTGTTCGCCCCAGGCCAGCCGCAGGGCCGCCGCCTCGGCGGCGTCGCTGTACCCGGTGCCCGTGGCGTTGGCGTTGACGTACCCGATCTCCTCGGGGTCGAGCCCGGCCCGGCGCAGGGCCGCACCGACCGCCCGGGCCAGCCCGCGCCCCTGCGGGTCGGGCTGGCAGGGGTGGTGGCCGTCGCCGGCCCGCCCCCAGCCGAGCACCGACGCCGGCGTCGGCGCGTCCCGCCGCCGGGCCGCCCCGGCCGACTCCAGCACCACGGCGGCCACCCCGTCGCCGAGCAGCAGCCCGCGGCGGCCGGCGCTGAACGGGCGCACCGCACCGTCGGTCGCGAACGCCCGCCCGGCGTCGAACAGCGCGTACTGGTCGGGTTCGACCAGATAGCCCGCGGCGACGACAACCCGGTCGACGTCGCCGCGACCGATCAGCGCTGCCGCGTCGGCCACCGCCGTGGACGCCGACACGCAGGCGCTGGTGTAGACCCGGGGGGCCCCGGCCAGCCCGCACCGGCTGGCCAGTTCCCCGGCCAGCTCGGGCACACCCGCCCCGCCGTGCGCGGCGAGCAGCAGCGGCGCGCCGGCCCGGTCGCCGGCGCCGAGCCGGGCCGCCGTGCAGGCGGCGTCCACCGCCTCGGCCAGCTCGTCGGCCAGCGGGCCGACGTCCGGCAGGGTGGCCGCCACGCCGACCCGGCGGGCCGCGGTGTCGAAGCGGTCGACCGGCCGGAACGCCGGTGCGCCGGCGAGCACCCCGGCAAGCTGCGCCTCGGCTCCCCTGCCGAGCGCGCTGAGCGCGTGGACGCCGGTGATCCGTACGCCGGGCCGCTCAGCCATCTGCGGGAGCGGTCAGGCAGGTGTGGAACACCGCCAGTGCGTCGTCGACCGTCCGGATGCCGGCGAGCTGGTCGTCGGTGAGGTCGAGCCGGCGGTCGTAGCGCTGTTCGACGAGGTGGACCAGCCAGGCGAGTTCCATCGAGCCCACCCGGTCGGACACCTGGTCGACCGGTTTCGCGGTCATCTCGGCGAGCATGGTGAGCAGGTCAGCTCGCCCCAGGTCGGGCTGACCGGACATCAGGAGTTGCCGTCGGCCGTCGCGGCGACCCGGTCGGCGATCATCGTGGTGAACTCGCCGACCGTCATCAGGGCCAGTTTCTCGGACTCGTCGTCGGCGAACTTCAGGCCGTAGCGGTCCTCGACCCGTACGGACAGGTCGGCCAGGGCCAGCGACTCCAGGTCGACGCCGGAGGGGCCGAGGGTGGTGTCGTCGTCGATGTCGTCGACGTCGTAGTTCATGTCGGTGAGCTGCTCGATGACGAAGACGCGTACGTCGTCGCGCATGGTTAACCTCTTTCCGTGAGCCAGTCAGCGGTGCCCGGTCGGGACACCGTGTACGTGTGGTTCGGCCGTACCGCCGGCGATCGGCCGGAGGCGGCCCGGCGGCTGTTGCGGCGCGCGGGTGGCGTGCTGCTCGGCCGGGTGGAGGCGGAGATCCGGGTGGGGCGCGACGCCGTGGGGCGGCCGTTCGTCCGCGCCGGTGACGCGGCCGGGCTGCCGGTCAGCGTGAGTCACGCCGGCGACGCCGTGGTGGTCGCGGCCCGCCGCGCCGGCCCGGTCGGGGTCGACGTGGAAACGCGCCGGGAGCTGCCGGCGGTGGCGCTGGCCCGCCGCTGGTACGCCCCGGAGGAGGCCGCGTGGCTGGCCGACCGGCCCGCCGAGCGGCGTGCCGAGGCGTTCCTGCTGCTCTGGACGGCCAAGGAGGCCGTCGGCAAGGCGCTCGGCCGGGGGTTGCGTGACGGCGGCCTGGGTCGGCTGATGCCCCGGCCCGACGGGCCGGGCGGCCTGCTGCGCCCGGTCCCCGGGCCGGGCGGCCTGCGGGTCGGCCATCCCCGGCTGACCGGCGACGGTGACCAGGTCGACGCCGCGCCCCCGACCGGCGGCCCGACGCTGCTCGCCGCCGAGGCGGGGCCCGGCGGCCTGGTGCTGGCGGTGGCGGTCGGCGGGCCGGTCGGCGCAGTCGGCGCGGTCGAGATCGTTGCCGACTGATTGATCAGTCAGGGTCGAGGGCGCGACGGAGGACCGCCGGAGCAGGCCGGTCACGGCGTGGCCGCCCGCAGCGCCTGGGTCGAACGGACCAGCTTGCCGGTGGTGGTCCGGGGCAGCCGGTCGAGCAGGTGCAACGTCCGGGGCCGCTTGTAGCCGGCGAGACGCTCGGCGAGCGACTTCTCCAGCGCCTCCTCCGACAGCGGCCCGTCCGGCTGCACGTACGCGGTGATGCCGTCGTCGTAGACCACCACGGCGGCGCCGACACCGGGCAGCCCGGCGAGGGTCGCCTCGACCTCGGTTAGGTCGACCTTCATCCCGCCCACGGACACCTGGGAGTCGAGCCGGCCCCGCACGGTCACCAGGCCGGTGTCCGGGTCGACGGTGCCGGCGTCGCGGGTGTGCAGCCAGCCGTCGGACCAGCGGTCCGGGTCGGAGAGCCCGACGTAGGGCGACTCCGGGCAGCTCACCCAGAGCTCGCCGGTGGCGGACTCGCGCACCTCGATGCCGGGGGCGGGGGCGATCGCCGGGCGGTGCCAGCCGTGCAGATCGGTGCCGATCACCCCGACCTCGGTCATCCCGTACATGTTGCCCAGCGGCACCCCGAACCGGTCGGTGAACGCGGCGACGACGGCCGCCGGGACCAGCTCGCCGCCGGTCGTCATCCGCTTGAGCTGCGGCAGCGGGCCGGTCGCCCGGGTGGAGGCCAGCAGTCCGATGTGGAAGGGCACGCCGAGCACGGTGGCGGGGCTGTCGTCGGCGGCGACGGCGGCGAGCACCGCGTCGCCGCTGAGCCGGTCCGGCGCGACCAGCGTGATCCGGGCGTGCAGGCCGTAGAGCAGGCCGCCCACCAGACCCAGCACGTGCACCATGGACGGCAGCAGGATGATCCGTTCCCCGGGCAGCGCGACCCCGTCGATCCGGGTGTAGCGGCGCACCTCGGCGACGAGCGAGGCGGCGCTGCGACCGATCACCTTGGACGGTCCCGTGGATCCGGAGCTGAGCTGGATCACCGCGTGCGGGCTGCCGGCCGGCCGGTCCGAGTGGGCGGTGACGCCCTCGGTCACGTCGACGAAGACCTTCAGCGCGCCGGGGCCGGTGCGCACCGGGGCCACCACGACCTGCGGGGTGAGCCGCTCCAGGGCGCGCTCCACCTCGTGGTCGGTGAGCCGGTGGTCCAGCAGGATGGCCTGCGCGCCGCTGCGCCAGGTGGCCAGCAGGTTCACCACGTACGCCAGCGACGGAGGCAGCCGCAGCGCGACGGCCCCGCCGGGGCGCAGCCCGCCCTCGGCGAGCCGGGCCTGGGCCTCGCCGACCAGCCGGCGCAGGGTGCCCCGGTCCACCGGGTCGGGCAGCCGGAAACAAACGTCGGTCGACGGGCCGGCCAACAACACTTCGTCAACCCAGGCAGGGTCGTCTACTGTAGATTCCTCTGCCGAACGATCCTTGCTCACTGTGGTCTACCGCCCAGCATCGAAAAGGGCGCAACCGCCCAATATGGTGCGTCTTTCGGAGTGATGACGGAACACTACGACAAGCGCCGAGACCATTACTAGATGCGAATGGCTAGATCAAAAAGGTCGGCCGGCCCGATTGCCGGTCGTCCGGTTCGGCGGGCAGGATCGGCCGCGACGCGGTGGCCGGCGGTAGCCTGCCCGCGTACCCCCGGCGTCCGGCGGGGGCGTGAGCCTGCCCGCCGGAAGGCGGGCCCACCGGGGCGGCAGCCTGCCCGCCGCACGGGCCCGAGACCCCGACAGCCTGCCCGCCGCCACGGGGACGAGGCCGGGCCCGGCCTCGTCCCCGTGGCGGCGCGAACCCGGCATGATGGTCGGAGGGCCGCCCCCGGCCCGGCCCCTGCCGATCGACCGACGGGAACGGGTTGACCGTGGACGGAACGCGCCGCATCCCGATCGAGGCCGCTCTGGTCCGCCTCTGGAAGGGCGACACCCCGGTCGGCGCGGGCTTCCTCGCCGGGCCGAGTCACCTGCTCACCGCCGCCCACGTGGTGGCCGCCGCGCTCGGCTGCCCGGCCGACGGCGACCCGCCCGCCGACGCGGTCGAGGTGGACTTTCCGCTGCTCGCCCCGGGCCGCCGGCTGACCGCCGAGGTCGTCGCCTGGCAGCCGGTCGCCCCCGAACACACCGGCGACGTCGCCGGGCTCCGGCTGCTCTCCCCGCCCCCACCCGGGGCGAGGCCGCTCAGCTTCGCCCGGCACCGCAGCCTCTCCGACGCCCAACTGGTCATGGTGGGCTTCCCGGCCAACCTGAGAATGGGTGGCTGGGTGTACGGCCGCACCGGCGGCGCGGTCGCCACCGGCTGGGTGGAGATCCTCAGCGACGACCGCCGACCGTCCACGCTGGAAAGAGGCTTCTCCGGATCACCCGTGTGGGACACCGAGGTCGACGCCGTGATCGGCATGGTGGTGCAGAAGGCCAGCGGCACCCCGCCCCGGATCGGCTACCTGCTCCCCACCGACCGGCTCCTGCCGGCCTGGCCGGAGCTGGCCCGGGTCGCCGAGGGCGAAGCCCCGTTCCGGGGGTTACGGGCGTTCGGCGAGCAGGACGAGGCGCTCTTCTTCGGCCGCACCGAGCAGGCGGAGCAGCTCGCCCGGCAGGCGCTGTCCGTGCCGGTGCTCTGCCTGGTCGGGCCGTCGGGGGTCGGCAAGACCTCGCTGTTGCACGCCGGGGTGCTCGCCCGGCTGCGCCGCACGCCGCGCCTCGCCGTCGCCGTCCTGCGCCCGTCGGACGCGGCCACCGGGCTGCACGCCCTTGCCCTGGCACTGGACCGGCTGACCGACCCGGACCCGGTGGACCGGTCGGACGGGACGGCCGCCACCGTCCGGAATCCGGTCGACCGGGTGGACCGGGTGGCCGCCCTGGCCGCCCGGCTGGCCGACGGGGGCGGGGCCGACGTGCTGGCGGTCGTGCTCGCCGCCACCGGTGCCGACCGGCTGGTCCTCGTGGTGGACCAGTTCGAGGAGGCGCTCGCCCAACCGGAGGCGGCCCGCCGTGGCCTGACCGACGCGCTGGGCGCGGCGCTGCGCCCGGGGGCGCGGGTGTCGGTCCTGCTCGCCCTGCGGGACACCTTCCTCGGGGCGTGTCTGCGCGAGCCGGCGATGACGGAGCTGACCGCCCGCTGGCTGCCGGCCACCGTCGCCGAACTCTCCCCGTCCCAGTTGCGCGAGGTGGTCACCGGGCCGCTGGCCCGGGCCGGCACGGTGAGCGCGGAGGCCGGGCTGGTCGACCGGATCGTCGACGACGTGCGGGACGCGCCGAACGCGCTGCCCCTGGTCCAGTTCACCCTGACCGAGCTGTGGCAGCGCCGGCACGCCGGGCTGCTCACACACCGGGCGTACGACGAGCTGGGCGGGGTGCGGGGCGCGCTGGCCGGCTACGCCGAGCGGGTGTGGGGCAACCTCGACCCGGCGGCCCGGAACGCGGCGGAACGACTGCTGGTCCAGCTCACCCGGCCGCTGCCCGAGTCCGGGCTGTCGGTGCGCCGTACCGCCGCCCTGGCCGACCTGGACGACGCGCAGCTCGCGGTCGCCCAGCGGTTGGCCACCACCCGGCTGCTGGCGCTGCGGGCCACCGGCGCGACGCCCGGCGTCGAGCTGGCCCACGAGTCGCTGGTGACCCGGTGGGAGCGGCTGTGCGCGCTCACCGACCGGCACCGCGAGTTCCGCGCCTGGCAGGAGATGCTGCGGCTGCGGATGGCCGGCACGCCGGCCGGTGACGCGGCGGGGCGGCGTCGGCTCACCGGCGGGGACCTGCACGACGCCCGGCGCTGGGCCGGCACGCACGGCGACCAGCTCGCCCCCGCCGAACGCGCCTTCGTCGCCGACAGCCTGCGCCGGCGCAACCGGCGGGCCCTCGCGGCCCTCCTCGTCCTGGTGGTCGTCGTGGGAGCGGTGGGGGGCGCGTGGCGCACCACCGCCGAACAGCGTGCCGAGATCGCCGCCGCCGACCTCGTCACGAAGGCCGGCGCTCGGGCGGGGGTGGACAGCTACGGGGCGAACCAGCTCGCGCTGCGGGCCTGGCGCACCGACCCCGACGTGTCGTTCAAATTCAGCACCCCGGACTGGTACGAGGGGGTGGACGCGCTGCTGCCGCACTACGCGGGCACGCGGAGCACCAGGGCGCAGCCCACCCCCAGCGACGCGTCCGGCGAGCCGCCCACCGGCGAGTGGTTCGGCAGCGACCTGTCGCAGCAGCTCAGCGCCGACGGCACCCACCTGGTCACACAGGACGCGGCGCTCCGCCCCGCGCTGTGGCAGCTGACCGACGCCGTCCGCCGCGACGGCGCCGTGACCTCAGTGGCCCGGACGGGCGTCGTCGCCGGCCGGCCCGTGATCAGCCGCTCCGGCCACCGGGTCGCGTTCGTCCAGACGGTCGTGCCCGTCCTGCGGACGGGCGCGCCGGTGGACGACGAGGGGCTGCCGAAGCCCGACCCGGCCGACTACCCCGCCTGCCGGCCCGCCTCGCTGTTCGAGGCGTTGAGCTGCCTCGTGGTCTACGACACCGGGGCGCGGCGGGTGAGCCTCGCGGTGCCGCTGGGCGGGATGGCGGCCGCCCTGCGGGTCCGGGCCATCAGCATCGACCCCACCGGGGAGGTGCTGGCCCTCGTGACGCCGGGCAGCGGAAAGCCCGGCGACCCGGGCGCGGACCTAAACACCGTCGTCCTGTACGACCTGCGCACCGGGGCGGAACGCGGCCGGGTCACCCTGGCCTGGCGCAGCACGGTCGTCAAGCTCTGGCTGGGCCCCGGCGGGCGCAGCGCGCTGCTGGTCGAGGCGCCCTCGGGCGACGGCGGCACGCCCGGTCCGCCGATCGCCCTGTCCGCCGCGGACCTGACCGGGGCGACCGCCCGGCGGGTCCTGGTCGACGGGATCAGCGACGTGGCGATGAGCGCGGACTGGAGCACGCTCGCCGTCACCACGCGGGACCGGACCCGCGACAACGCCCGGGTCAGCGTCCTGGACACCGCCTCGCTGCGCCCGAAGGCCCCGGTGATCGACCTGCGGCCGGAGGAACGGAACGGGTCCATCGCCCTGGACGCGACCGGGTCGACCCTGGTGCTGTCCTGGCGGCGCGACCTGCTCAGCGCCACCGCCAGCGACATCCGGGAGCTGTCCACCAGCTCCACCCCCGAGGTGAGCGTGTGGTCGCTGCCCGACGGGGCGCGCTCCGGCGAGCGCCGCACCCACTCCGGGGAGTGGCGGGCGGTGCTGCCGTTGGGCCGGGGCCCGGACGGACCGGTGGCGGTGCTGGACAACAGCACGATCGGCGTCGCCCTGCCGGCGGCCGGGAAGCCGCCGCCGCTGCGCCGCCTGGCGGACACCGCCGGCACGGGCCGCCACTCCGTCGACGACGTGATGGACCGGCTCTGCGGGCTGCTGGCCGACCCGAACACCGACGACGCCGTACGCGAACTCGCGCCGGACGACGCCCACCAGGGAAAGCTGTGCCCGGGCTGAGGCGGGGCCGGTCCCGGCCACGCCCTCCGGCCCGTCCCGCGTGGGCTCTGATCACGCCAGAGCGGGCGTCTGCGCGTAGACCAGGAAGCGCAGCGACAACTCCTCCTCGCTGAAGCACTCGCGCAGCGGCCGCACCAGGTCCCGGTGCTGCGCGCTGCGCTCCCACGCCTCGAACGCGGCCAGGTTGACCCACTCGCTGGTGATCAACCACTGCTCCGGGTCGGCGGCCGAGCGGCACACCTGGTCCACCAGGTGCCCCGGCGTCCCCTCGGCGACCAGGTGCCGGATCGACTGGTACGCGCGGAGGAAGTCCCCCGTGCGCTCGTCCGGCACCCGCACCAGGAACACCACCCGGGCCCGCTGTTCGATCATGCGTCCGCTCCTCTCGTCACGCCGGGCTCGGCCGCCCGGCGGGGTTGTGGCGCCGGGCGGCCCGGCGCGCCGCGCAGCACCAGCGCGCTGTTGAAACCGTCGAACCCGCGCGCGCCGACGAGCGCCACCCGGGAGGCGGGCCGGCGCGGCTCGCGCAGGAAGTCCAGCTCGCAGCCGTCGGCGGGGCGGTCCGGGCCGGCGGAGGCGGGCAGCGTGTCGTGCGCGAAGGCGAGCAGGGCCGTGGCCACGTCCAGCGCCGCCCCGCCCTGATGGGCCCGGCCGGTCAGCGGCTTCTGGGTGGTCACCGGGACTCCACCCGCCCCGAACACCGCGCGCAGCGCGTCGGCCTCGGCCCGGTCGTGGCGGGGGGTGCCCAGCGCGTCGGGCAGCACCACGTCCACCTCGTCCGGGGCGACCCCCGCCCGGTCCAGGGCCAGCCGCATCGCCCGGGCGTACTGGGCGGGGTCGCCCGCCGAGTCGGGGGCGGTGTGCGCGGCGTCGTGGGTGGACCCCCACCCGGTGACCTCCCCGTAGACCCGGGCACCCCGGGCCAGGGCGTGCCCCAACTCCTCCACCACGAACACCGCGCCGCCCTCCGCCGGGACGTACCCGGCGGCGTCGGCGTCGAAGGGCCGGTACGCCCGCTGCGGGTCGTCCTCCGTGCTGAGCAGCCCGGAGGCGAGCTGACAGGCCAGCGCGTACGGGCTCAGCGGGCACTCGGTGGCCCCGGCGATCACCACCGGGGTGCCCCGGCGCACGGTGCGCACCGCGTGCGCGAGGCTGTCCAGCCCGCCGGCGGACTCGCTGACCAGCACCCCGCACGGGCCCTTGAACTGGTGGTGGATGGAGAGCTGCCCGACGCTGGCCGCGTAGAACCAGGCGATCGACTGGTACGCCCCGACGGTGCGCGACGGGCCGCCCCAGAGCCGTTGCAGCTCCCGCTGGCCGAACAGGTTCCCGCCCGAGGAACTGGCCAGGGTGACCGCGTACCCGTACGGATCGGGGGCCCGCTCGGGCAGCCCCGCGTCGGCCAGCGCCAGCCGGGTGGCGGCGAACCCCAGGTGGGTCCACCGGTCGGTCTGTACCAGCCGTCGGTTGTCCGCCCAGGTCAGCGCCTCGAAGCCGGGCACCTCACCGGCGAGCCGGGTGGGGTAGGACGCCGGGTCGAACAGGGTGATCGGGCCGGTGCGCCGGGTCCGCGTGGACACCGTGGACCAGTGCGCGTCGGCACCGACGCCACTCGGGGCGACCACCCCGATGCCGGTGACCACCGCCCGGGCGGTCACGCGGCCACCTGCGCGGACAGCCGGCGGAACAGCATCGCCGACTGGAAGCCGCCGAAGCCGCTGCCCACCGACAGCGCCACGTCCACCGGCAGCTCCCGCGCCACGTTCGGCACGTAGTCCAGGTCGCACTCCGGGTCGCGGGTGGCCCAGTTGGCCGTCGGCGGCACCACCCCGTACTCGACGGCCAGGGCGCAGGCGGCCATCTCGATGGAGCCGATCGCGCCGAGCGAGTGCCCCACCATGGACTTGATGGAGCTGATCGGCACCCGGTGGGCGGCCTCGCCGAGGGCCCGCTTGAACGCCGCCGTCTCGTGCCGGTCGTTCTGCCGGGTGCCGGAGCCGTGCGCGCTGATGTAGGAGACCTGCGAGGCGTTCAGCCGGGCCTGCTTCAGGGTGGCCGAGATGGCCAGCCCCATCTCCAGCCCGTCGGGGCGCAGCCCGGTCATGTGGTAGCCGTTGCTGCGGCTGGCGTACCCGGCCAGCTCGCAGTAGACGTGCGCGCCCCGGCGGCGGGCGTGCCCGTACTCCTCCAGCACCAGCACGGCCGCGCCCTCGGCGAGGACGAAGCCGTGCCGGTCGGCATCGAAGGGGCGCGAGGCGTGCGCCGGGTCGTCGTTGTCGGGGCTGGTCGCCTTGATCGCGTCGAAGGAGGCGACGGTGACCGGGGAGATCGGCGAGTCGGCCGCCCCGGCCAGCACGATGTCGGCCTCGCCGTCGGCGATGAGCTGGTGGGCGTACCCGATGGCGTCGATGCCGGAGGTGCAACCGGTGGAGATCACCTGCGCCGGGCCGTGCAGCCCGTGCCGGCAGGCCACGTCGGCGGCCAGGCTGCTGGGGATCAGGGCCTGGTACAGGTACGGGCCGCCGCGCGCGTGGTCGACGAGCCAGCGGCTGCCGGAGTCGCTGACGGCGACGTACTCCTGTTCGAGGGCCATGGTGCCGCCGACGGCGGTGCCGAGCACCACCCCGGCGCGGTCCCGCTCGGCGTCGGTCAGTTCCAGCCCGCTATCGGCGATCGCCTCGATCGAGCAGGCCAGCGCGAACTGCACGTACCGGTCGGCGCGGCGCCGCTCGGCCTCGGTGAGCCCGGCGGCAACGGGGTCGAAGTCGCACTCGGCGGCGATCCGGGAGCGGAACGGCGACGGGTCGAAGAAGCTGATCCGCCGCGTCGCCGTACGCCCCTCGGTGATCGTCTTCCAGAATCGGTCCCGGGTCGCGCCGCCCGGGGCGACCACCCCGATGCCGGTCACCACCGTGCGGCGCGCGGTCACGACGCGCCCCGCTGTTCGGCCAGTTCGGTGTCGACGTGCCCGAGCTCCGGGCGGGGTGCGAGCGGACCCAGGTGGAACACCACCTCGGCCGGCTCGGTGCCGGTGTTGCGCAGCCGGTGCCGGACGTTGACCGGCACGAACAGGGACTCGCCGGTGGCCAGCGGCACGGGGCGGTCGTCCAGGTCGACGGTGATGGACCCGCGCGTCACGTACAGGAACTCCTCGCTGTAGGGGTGGTAGTGCTCGGCGATCCGCTCCCCCGGGGCCAGGGCCGCCACCCCCATGAACCCGGAGGTGCTGCCGACCGTCTTCGGGCCGAGCAGCACCCGCAGCTCGCCGCCGCGGCGCCGGTCGGCCGGCACGTCCCGGCCGGCGACGGGCCGGTGCGCCGGTACGCCGGCCGCCGGCCGCTGGTCGGTGGTCTCACTCATCGTCGCCTCCGGTGGTGGTGGAGCGGATCCCGGCCGCCCGCTCGATCCGTTCCTTGATCACCGCGAGCTGGACGCGGCTGTTGGCGTTGATCCGCGCGGTCATCCCCGCGTTGTCCAGCGGCGCCTGCGGGCGCATCGCGAAGTCCTGCACCCAGGTCATCCGGGTGCCGTCGGGCTCGGTGTCGTAGCGCCAGTGGATGCGCATGTACTCGAACGGGCCGGTCTCCACCCGGTGCGCCCGCACCTCGCGGTTCTCCCAGTCGGTGGTGCGTTCGCTGACCCAGCTCCACACCGTGCCGTTCTCGTCCGGGTGCATGGTCAGCCGGAACCGGACGGTGCGGCCGTCGCGTTCGAGGATGTCCACCGCGGCGTACTCGGTGAACAGGTCCGGCCAGTTCGCCACGTCGTTGGTCAGCTTCCAGACCAGCGGCAGGGGCGCGGCGATGACGATGCCGTTCTCGGTGTGCCCGGGCGGATCGGTCTCCCGGGCGACCAGGTCGGCGACGGCGTCGATGCTCAGCTGCCCGGCCTCCTCCGGGATGCGCACCCGGTACCGGTCGGCGAGCACGGCGGACAGTTCGAGCAGGGCGAGCGAGTCCATGCCGAGTTCCTCCAGGGACGCGGCCGGTTCCCGGGCCGCGACCTCGGCGTCCAGGCCGCAGTGCGCCACCAGGATCTCGGTGATCTCGGTGGTCAACGGTCGGCCGTGGGTGACGGTCATCAGTTCCTCCTCTGGTCGGGGCCGGACGGCACGGCGCCGTCGGCGGTCGGGGCTGCGGCACCGGCCGCGGCGTCGGCGGCCGGGGCTGCGGCGTCGGCGGCCGGGTCGGCGGCCCGCAGCAGCCGGTCGACCAGGCCGGTCGAGTAGCGCCCCTTGCGGAAGGCGGCGTCGTCGAGCACCTGCCGGACGAAGGGGATGGTGGTCCGCACACCCTGCCCGCCGATGTCGAACTCGCCGAGCGCCCGTTCCAGGCGGTCCAGCGCCAGCTCCCGCTCCGGCGCCCACACGGCGACCTTGGCGAGCAGGGAGTCGTAGTGGGGGCCGACGACGTAGCCGGGCCGCCCGTGGGTGTCCACCCGGGTGAACGGCCCCCCGGGCGGGTGGAACCGGTCCAGCCGGCCGGGGGTGGGCGCGAACCCGCGCTCCGGGTCTTCCACGTTGACCCGGCACTCCACCGCGACTCCGTGCGGGCGGACGTCGGACTGTCGCATTCGCAGCGGCACCCCGGCGGCGATGTGCAGCTGCTCGTGCACCAGGTCGATCCCGGTGATCATCTCGGTGACCGGGTGCTCCACCTGGATCCGACAGTTGATCTCCAGGAAGTGGAACCGGTCGGCGTCGTCCACCAGGAACTCCACCGTGCCCGCGCCGGTGAAGCCGACCTCCAGCACCCCCCGCAGCGCGGCCCGCTCGATGCTGTCGACGACGGCCGCCGGCAGCGACGGGGCGGGTGCCTCCTCCACCAGCTTCTGGTGCCGCCGCTGCACCGAGCAGTCCCGGGTGCCCAGGTGCACGCCGTTGCCGCTGTCGTCGCAGAGCACCTGCACCTCGACGTGCCGCGCGTCGGTCAGGTACCGCTCGACGTACACCCGGTCGTCGCCGAAGGCGGCCTGGGCGGCGGCCCGGGTCCGCGCGTACGCCCGGGGCAGGTCGCCCGGGGTGTGCACCACGGTCATGCCCCGCCCGCCACCACCGGCGGCGGCCTTCACGATCACCGGGTAGCCGACCTCGGCGGCGATCTCGGCGGCCCGCTGCGCCGTCGGCAGGGTCTCCACGCTGCCCGGGGGCAACGGCAGCCCGGCCCGGCGCATCCACGCCCGCGCGGTGGCCTTGTCCGCCAACGCGGACATCACCGGCGGGGGCGGACCGATGAACGTGAGCCCGTTGTCGGCGCAGATCTCGGCGAAGTCGGCGTCCTCGGAGAGGAACCCGTAGCCCGGGTGCACGGCCTGCGCCCCCGTGCGCCGGGCCGCCTCCACGATCGCCGCCGCGTTGAGGTAGCTGCGCCGGGCCTCCGCCGGCCCGATCCGGACCGCCTCGTCGGCCAGTCGCACCACCGCGGAATCGGCGTCGGCGCTGGAGTAGACGGCCACCGTCCGCACGCCCAACTCCCGGCACGCCCGCAACACCCGCAACGCGATCTCGCCCCGATTGGCGATCAGCACCTTCTCGAACATGTCCCCACCCGACCTAGGCCGGTTCCAGCGCGACCAGCGGCTGGTCGTACTCGACCGGCGCCGCGTCGTCGGCGAGCACCGCCGCCACCCGGCCGGCCCGGTCCGCTGTGACCTCGTTCATCAGCTTCATCGCCTCGACGATCCCGACCACCTGACCGGCCCGGACCAGGTCCCCGACCGCGACGAACGGCGCGGCGCCGGGTTCCGGCGCGCGGTAGAACGTGCCGACGATCGGCGACCGCACGACGGCGCGGTCGGTCTCCTCGCGCGGCGGCGCGAGCTCGGCGCGCGGGGCGGCCGGCTGCTCCGCCGCCCCGTGCCACTCCACCTCCAGGGCGGTCTCCCCGCTGCTCAGCCGCACCCGGCGCACCGGGCCGGCCAGCTCGGCGACGAGGGCCCGGGCGTGTCGGCGCAGCCCCGCCAGCACCGCGTCGTCCGGCATCGTCTCGGCGCTCACCGGACGACCCCCACCGTCGCGCCCGCGCCGCCGGTCCGGGCCGCGCCGTACCGGCGGAACCGCTGCCGGCGGCGGCGTACCAGCGTCACGGGCGGCACGTCGAGCAGCGGGGTCAGGTTCGCCAGCACCGCCCGGCGCAGCAGTTCCCCGGCGGCCTCCGGGTCCGCGTGGGCCGCCGGTTCCGGCTCCGCCACGACCTCGTCGGCGATGCCGAGCGCGCACAGGTCCGGCGCGGTCAGCCGCAGCGCCCGGGCGGCCAGCGGGGCCGCGGAGCCGTCCGGCCAGAGAATCGCGGCGCACCCCTCGGGGCTGATCACCGAGTAGACCGCGTGCTGGAGCATCAGCACCCGGTCGGCGACCGCGAGGGCCAGCGCCCCGCCGCTGCCGCCCTCACCGGTGACCACCGCGACCACCGGCACCGGCAGGCTGCTCAGGGTGAGGATGTTCTCGGCGATGGCCGCCGCCTGTCCCTGCTCCTCGGCGCGTACCCCGGGGTCGGCCCCGGGGGTGTCGACGAGGGTGACCACCGGCAGGCCCAGCCGGGCCGCGAGCCGCATCAGCCGCAGCGCCTTGCGGTGCCCGGCGGGGCTGGCCATCCCGAAGTTACGGGCGACGAGCTCGGCGGTGTTGTGCCCCTTCTGGTGCCCGATGACCATCACGTGCCGGTCGCCGAGCCGGGCCAGCCCGCCGACCACGGCCGGGCAGTCGGCGCCGAGCCGGTCGCCGTGCAGCTCGACGAAGCCGTCGAACGCGATGTCGAGGTAGTCCAGGGTGGTCGGTCGGCCCGGGTGACGGGCCGTCCGCACCGTGTCCCACGGGTCACGCGCACCCGCCCTGCCCCCGTCGGCCCTGCCCCCGTCGGCCCGGACCCCGTCGCCCCTGCCCTCGTCGGCCCTGCCCTCGTCGGCCCGGACCCCGTCGCTCCGGCCCGCCGCCGCACGGTCGTCCGGAGCGCCGCCCAGCCGACCGGGCGGCCCGTCTACCCCGGCGCGACCGTCCGGCGCGGCGCTCGTGGCGCGGCCCGGCGGGGCGGCGAGCCCGACGCGGCTGTGGCCGCCCGGCCCGGCGGCCGGCTGGCGGGGCATCAGCTGCCCGGCCTCCGGCCGGCACACCAGCCGCCGGTCCGCCGCCCGCCGGTCCGCACGGGCCGAGCGGGCCGCCGCGAGCAGCACCAGCAGCCGTGCCCGCAGGGACCGCCGCTGCACCACCATGTCGACCTGACCGTGCCGCAGCAGGAACTCGGCGGTCTGGAACCCCTCGGGCAGGTCGCGCCCGGTGACCTGGCGGATCACCCGGGGGCCGGCGAAGCCCATCCGCGCGCCGCTCTCGGCCAGCACCACGTCCGTGTTGGTGGCGAACGACGCCGCCACACCCCCGTACGTCGGGTCGGTCAGCACGCTCACCGTCAGCAGCCCCGCCTCGCGCAGCGCCGCCACCGCCTGGCTCACCGTGGCCATCTGCATCAGCGACAGGGCACCCTCCTGCATCCGCGCCCCGCCCGAGGCGGTGACCAGCACCAGCGGGACGCCGTCGGTCAGCGCCCGCTCGGCGGTACGGGTGATCAACTCGCCGACCACGCAGCCGAGGCTGCCGCCGAGGAACCGGAAGTCCATCACCGCGAGCGCCACCGGATGGCCCCCGATCGTGGCCGTGCCGCAGACCACCGCCTCGGGCAGGCCGGTGGCCGCCCGGGCCGCCACCAGCCGGTGCGGGTACGGCAACGCGTCGACGAAGCTGATCGGGTCCACGTCGTCGGGACGGTCCGGCAGCGCGGCGAAGGACGACGGGTCCACCAGCTGACGCAGCCGCTCCGGCGCGCCGAGCCGGACGTGCGAGCCGCACTCCGGGCAGACGTCCAGGTTGCGCCGCAGCCGCTTGCGGTAGAGCAGGGCCTCGCACCCGTCGCAGCGCGACCAGAGCTGCTCGCCGTGCCCGATGGTGGCGGTCACGGCCGCCGCCCGGCTGTCGGCTCCCAGCGGTGGCAGCAGCCCGCCCCCGGCCCCCGGCCCGGCTGCCCGGCATCCTCCGGGCGGACGTGGCGGTCGTACGGCCGGCACGGCGGCCGGTGACGGGACTCGGCCGGGCGCGGCAGCTCCGTCGCGCCGGGCCCGGTGAAGACCCCGGCAGCCGGGGCCACCGGGGCGACAATCAGCGAACGATCCATGGACGTGCCTCCCTAGGGCGCGTGGCGGACGTGGCCTGGCCCGTTCGTACATGGCCTGGCCCGTTCGTCACGCGGGACGACTGCCGCCACGGTGCGCGTGCCGCCGTCACAGCGGCGTCACCACCGACCCCGGATCGGACACGACCTATGGTGACGGTGCGTTGATGCAAGCTGTGAATAATCCATGCCGCACCTTTGAATCACCTGACGGTGACGACAAGTTTTCGCAGTTGGGAAGGTGTCAATCAGGTGACATGGCCCGCGCCACCAAGGACAGCATGTTGACTCACCGTAATCACTGGGGTTAACCTCCGAGAGGGCCAGCCCGGTGGTCGCGGCGCTCGGTCCGGTGCCTTGTGGAGCCACCGGCGACAGTGGCGTCCCGGGCACGCCGCACCGGGACACGACAGTCCGGACGAGGTCCGGTGCAGGGGGTGCCGCCGTGACCGCTGATCCGCCCACGCCGACCACGTTGGACGGCCCCTCCCCACAGGTCTCGCTGCACCTGCTCGGCGGCTTCCGCCTGCTGCACGACGGAACCCCCGTCGTCGTCCCCCGCGGGCTGCAACGGGTCCTCGCGCTGATCGGGCTGCGCCCCGGCGCCACCCGCAGCCACCTCGCCGGCATGCTCTGGCCCGAGGCGCCCGAGGAGCGCGCCCTGTCCTCCCTGCGGACCGCGCTCTGGCGGCTGCGCCAGGACCCGTGCTGCCCGCTGGTCACCACCGGCGACACCGCGCGCCTGCACCCCCACGTCCGGCTCGACGTCGACGAGCTGACCACCACCGCCGCCCGGGTACGCGACGGCGACGACCCGGGCACCACCAGCGCCGCCCGCACCGCCGGCCGACACGACCTGCTGCCCGGCTGGTACGACGACTGGGTGCTGCTGGACCGGGAACGACTGCGCCAGTTGCGGCTGCACATGCTGGAACAGGTGGCCCGCAACCACATCGCGGCGGGCCGGCACGGCGAGGCCCTGGAGGCCGCGCTGGAGGCGATGGCGGCTGAACCGCTACGCGAGACGCCGCACCGGCTGGTGGTCCGCATCCACCTCGCCGAGGGCAACGTGTTCGAGGCCGTGCACGCCTTCTACGCCTACCGCGACATGCTCCTGCGGGAGCTGCGCCTGGAGCCGTCCCCGGCCATGTCCGCCCTGCTGCACGACACGCTGGCACCGATCCGGCGGGCCACCCGGCCGGCCGCGCCCGAGCCACGCCGCGAGCCGCTCCCCCGCACCGGCCCCCGCCCGCGCTGACCCGCGCCGGGGTTGGCCGACTCGTTCCCGTTCCCGGCTGGCCCCGCCCCGCACCGCCGGCGGTCCCGTCACCGTCGCCACACGGACAGTGACGGCGACGTGACAGGGCGGCCGGCAAGGTGGGCGGCAACGGTGCACGCGGTCACCCGACCTGATCCAGGAGCACCACCGGCGGGAGGGGTCCCATGAGTCGTCTACTAATCGTCAGCCGGATCATCCCCGGCGCGGAAGGCCGGGTGGCACAGATCTTCGCCGAGGCCGACGCGACGGAACTACCGGGCCTCACCGGGGTCCGGCACCGCTCCCTGTACTGCCTGCACGACCTGTGCGTACACCTGATGGAGACCGAGGACGTCGACCCCGACGTCCTGGCCGAGGCGCGCAACCACCCGCTCTATCTCCAGGTCAACGAGCGGCTCTCCGCGCACACCTCGCCGTACCTGCCGACGTGGCGCTCACCGCGCGACGCGATGGCCGGCTGCTTCTACAGCTGGGACGCCACCTCGTCGGTCAGCACGACCGGCACGGTCGGCTGACACGGAGCCGGCCCCGTGTCAGCCAAAGCACCACACGTACTGGTCATCGGGGCCGGCACCGGCGGCCTGTGCCTGGCCCACGGGCTACGCCGGGCCGGCATCGACGTCTCGGTGCACGAGCGCCACACCACCCGCGCCGACGGCCTGCTCGGCTACCGCGTCGGCATCAGCCCCACCGGCAGCAGGGCCCTGCGCGAGTGCCTGCCGCCGGAGCTGTTCGACACCTTCGTCGTCACCTGCGCCCGCGCCCCCCGCTACTTCAACGTCATCACCGAGCGGCTGCGCCAGACCGCGTCGTTCGAGCTGCGCCCGGACACCCACCCGGTCGACACCGAACGCTCCGTCGCACGGATGACCCTGCGCCAGGTGCTGCTCACCGGCCTGGAGGACGTCGTCCACTTCGGCCGGACCTTCACCCGGTACGAACAACGCGACGACGGCACCGTCACCGCCCACTTCGCCGACGGCAGCAGCGCCACCGGCGACCTGCTGGTCGCCGCGGACGGCACGCACTCCGCGGTCCGCCGCCAGTACCTGCCGCACGCCGCCAGCCGGGACGCCGGCACGATCAACATCGCCACCCGGATCCCGCTGACCGACCACACGCGCGAGCTGATCCCGGAGCGGCTCCAGCAGGGCATCTCCCTGATCTTCGGCGCCGGTGGGATGATGGGCGTGCTGCACGTGATGGAGTTCAAGTGGGACCGCCACGGCGAGATCAAGCCCGGGGTCACCGACGCCGACGCCGCACTGTTGCGCCGCTGGCCGGGCCTGCGCCACGACACCACCCGCGACAACATCAACCTCATCGTGTGGAGCACCACCCGCCGGTTCCCCGCCGACATCATGCGCCGACGAGACGGCGAACTGGTCGAGGTCGCCCAGGAACTCACCCGCGGCTGGCATCCGCAGCTACGCGAGTTGCTGGCCCGCTGCGACCCGGGCAGCGCCCTGCCGGTCAAGGTCTCCACCGCCGAGCCGGTCCCACCGTGGAAGAGCAGCACCGTCACCCTGATCGGCGACGCGATCCACAGCATGACCCCGGGCCGCGGGGTCGGCGCGAACACCGCCCTGCGCGACGCCGCCCTGCTCACCCGTCAGATCAGACTGGCGGCCTCCGGCGACAAGACCCTGGTGCAGGCCGTCGCCGACTACGAGGCCGCGATGATCCCGTACGGCTTCGCCCGGGTCGCCGACTCGTTGCGCAGCAGCGGCACCAGCGGCGACGACGCGCTGTTCCGGCCGGTGATCGGCCGGCTCGCGCTGCTCGGGGCGCGCAGCTACTTCGGCGTCACCAGCCGGGTGCCCGCGCTGCGCCGCAGGTTCGTCGACGACTTCTACACCTACCGCGGCGAGGCCGACTGACCCAGCCCGCGCGGGCCCGGTACCGTCCTGCGGTGCCGGGCCCGCGCTGTCCGGGTCCGTTCGCGTGCCCTCGGTGGACGACGGGGCCGGCGACGCGGCGGAGCGCGGGCACCCCGCCGCACCACGTTCAGTCACCCCACCACCACCTAGGGTGCGAAGCATCCCACCAGCACTGGAAGCCACGGTCCTCCCTGACGCCGACACGGCGCGTGTGCGAAGCTGCGACGGATTTTTCTCGCGACTTTTCACCGAACACACTCAATAAAGGGGAGGTTTGCCGTGCCGTCGACTTTCGGGCAATGGCTGATCGTGATCCTGGCTCTGCTGCTGGGCGCGGCGGCCGGATGGGTGCTACGCGGCCGGCAGGACGCGCCGGCCACCGTTACGCCCATCGTGGAGGGCGACCCCGTCGCCGGGGTGGCCGTGGTGTCCGGCCCGACCGCCGAGGCCACCGTCGACACGCACCGGCCGGAGGCGATCGTGGCCCCTGCCGTGGCCCCGGCCGCCGTGGTCGACCCGCCCGCCCCGGAGACCGCCGAGGCGACCCGGCCGGGCGCGGTCCTCGCCGACAAGGACCCGACCGTCTTCGCCCCGGCCGACACCGCCACCACAGGGGTTCCCGCCGACGTCGAGCCCGGCCCGGCCCCCGCCTCCGCTCCTGCCACCGACCCGAGCTCGGTGGACGCGGTCACGACCGACGCGCTCTCGGCCGACGCTACCGTTGACAACGGAACGCCGAAGGCCGGCCCGTTCGCCGACAAGGGCCGGACGGACGACGAGGCCAGCCCGGCCGAGCCAGCCAGCCCGGCCCACACCGGGGCCGCGCCGGTCGAGGCCACCCCCGCGCAGGTGACTCCGGCCGAGGCCACCCTCACCGAGGCCGCTCCCGCCGCGACCACGCCCGACGGGGGCCCGGCGGAGAAGCCCGCTCCTGTCGCGACCCCGTCGGCCGAGGAAGCTCCGGTCCCGGTTGCGGTCCCGGCAGTAGCCGGACCAATCGTGCCGGCCCCCCGGGCCGCCGCTGACGACGCCGAGCCGGCGCCGGCTGTTCCCGGCGACGCCGAGCCGGCTGTTCCCGGCGACGCCGAGCCGGCTGTTCCCGGCGACGCCGAGCCGGCTGTTCCCGGCGACGCCGAGCCGGCTGTTCCCGGCGACGTGGAGCCGGCCCCGGCCGTTTCCGTCGACGCCGAGCCGACCCAGGCCGTTTCCGGCGACGCCGAGGTGCCCGGAGCCGAGTCCCGGAACGGCGTCGACGAGGCCAGCCCGTCGGTGCCGGACGCGGCCCCCGTCGCCGCTCCGGCAGCCGGTCCCGCAGCCGCCGACGACTTCCGGCGCATCCAGGGCATCGGGCCGAAGATGGCCGCCGCGCTCCAGGACGCCGGCATCCGTACCTACCGGCAACTCGCCGGCCTGAACGAGGCCGCGCTGCGGGACACCATCCGCGCCGCCGGCCTCCGGGGGACGCCGAGCTTGGCCACCTGGCCTCAGCAGGCTGCGGTGCTCGCGGGCGCCTCGGCTGAGGCCGACCGGGCCCTCCCCGCGCCGGTCGGCGCCGACGACCTGTCCTGATCGACGACGCCGGTCGATGGCTCCGCACGGGGCCATCGACCAGAGCGCCGTTCCTCGTCAGCACCCGGGCAACGGCGCTCTGGTCGCCGGCGCCATGTTCAGCCTCAGTCAGCCGAAGGCGGGGCAACCCGGCCGCCTCCGGCTGACGGTCCACGCAGGCCCGGCGCCGTTCCCGGTCGGCCGGGCCGACCTGGGGCGCGAGGTTGTCCGACCGGGTCTCGCAGTCCCGCCCCGACGGCCCACCTGCTGACGCTCACGCAGTTCCCCTGGCCGGTGCTCAGGTAATGGAGGGCTTGGTAAGGCGTGAGTGGAGTTGTTGGAAGGGGATTGGTCAATCCGTCGGGTGAGGGTTCCCGGTGAACGAAGTGGCGTGGTCGGTGGCCCACTGGCGGAAGGTTCGCGCTGGCCTTCCGAGAAGGGCGGACACCGTGGAGGTGACGTATGCCGGGCGTCCCGTCGCGGCGTTCCACGCGGCCAGGAGCATGTCCACGGCCGGGCGCGAAATCTCTGGGGTCTCGCGTCGGAACTCGTCGGGCGGCATTTCCTCGAACGTTAGCTGGCGACCCAGCGCGTCTCCGATGATGCGTACCTGTTCGGCCTGAGTGAGTGACTCGGGGCCGGTCAGGACGTAGTCGCCGCCGGCGTGTCCGCTTTCGTGCAGGGTCCGCGCGACGACCGCGGCCACGTCTCGATCGTCGACCGGGGCTGTCTCGGCCACGCCGTATGGCCACCGGACCACGCCGTCGCCACGGATCGCGGCGGCCCACCAGAGCAGGGCGTTCGACGCGAACATCCCCGGCCGGATGATCGTCGAGTCAAGTCCGGTGGCCGCGATGAGCCGCTCGATCTCGGCGTGCAACGCCGCCATCGGGTTCGGTTGCTGGAAGAACGGGTGCGGGGTCCGGTGCGGTGCGGACAGGTAGACGACCCGCTGTGTGTGGACGGCCAGCCGGTCGACGACGGCCGCTGCGGTCTGCGGCGGGGCGGTCCAGACCAGAAAGACCGTTCTGATGGCGTGCAGCGCGGTGTCGAGCGATTCGGGCACGGTGAGATCACCGGTGACGATCTCGACGTTGGTGGGCAGTGTCGCCGCCGACTCGGAGCGGCGCACGAGGGCGCGGACCGGCACGCCCGCATCGGTCAGCAGGTCGACCACGGCGCGGCCGATGCGTCCGGTCGCCCCGGTGACGAGCACCGGAGGCCCTTCTGTGGGCGTCATGGCATCGTCGCCGTCGCCGTCGCCGACGAAGTGCGGCGAGTGTCTGTCTGTTCCATGGCCCCATTGAAACGTTACCGAATTAAATACGCAACTCGGTAATGAATGTTACCCTGATAAGGTGAGCGAGCCGGTCGGGCTGCGGGCCCGCAAGAAGGTACGAACCCGGGACGCGATCGCTGGTACGGCGATCTCGCTGTTCCTGGCGCGCGGGTTCGACCAGGTATCGGTGTCCGACATCGCCGCAGCGGCCGAGGTGTCGAAACCAACCCTGTTCCGCTACTTCGCCACCAAGGAAGACCTCGTCCTGCACCGCTTCGCGGACCACAGCGGTGAGGCCGCACGCGTGGTCCACGACCGGCGCCCCGGTATCACGCCGATCGCGGCGCTGCACCGGCATTTCCGGGCCGGTCTCGATCGCTTCGAGCCCGTCACCGGCCTCAACGATCATCCCGAGGTGGTGGCGTTTCATCGGCTGGTGTTCACCACCCCAAGCCTGGCGGGGCGGCTTCTGCAGTACATGCTCGACGATGAGGCCGCATTGGCCGCCATCCTCGACCCGGGTATCGGGGGCCGACTGCAAGCCGCCCAGGTAATCGCGGTTCAACGCGTACTGGCCCGGACCAACTGGCAGAAAATCGCCGACGGGCGGACCGCACACGATGTGCAACCCGAGGCGGTCGCCGAGGCAGACCAAGCCTTCGCCCAACTGTGCCACGCAACGGGCAGCTCCTAGCCCGCTGCGCCCGCACAAACCGGCCAGCGCCGCCGGGTGTGGGGCTGTCTCGCAAGGATCCACAGACCGCCTGCTCGGCCCGGACGCCGTTTAGCCGCTCGCCGCGGATGGGTACAACGGGGCCACCTCGACCTACCACAACCTCGACCTACCACAACCCGGAGGAAGCCATGCGGCGTGGCCCGTCGATTTTGGGAATCATCCTTGTCATCTGGCTCGTCATCGGTGCGATCGCCGCAGGCCAGCGTGGCTACTACAAAGGCGACGACACGAACTGCGCCGAGGCGGGCACCATCCTGGTGACCATCGTGGCCGGTCCGCTGAACTACATCGGCGCCAACCCGAAGGTCGACTGCGACCTTCCCGAGCCGTCCAAGTAGACCCGCTCGCCCCGGCCCGCGCCCCCGCCCCGGGGGCGCGGGCCGTTGTATGCCCGCCGGCCCCGGTCCCGCCCTCCCGGGACGGGAGCCGAGGTGCCCCTTGTCGGGCGGGACACTTCGGGCAAGGCGCCCTAGGAGGCCAGCTCGAAGATCACCCTTGGCGTGACTATATCGAGGGCGGCCCTGTGCGCGGTCCGTTAGGGCCGGCCGGGGGCCGCTTGTCGTGCACGGTCCCCGGCCGGGGCTCACACGGTGAGGTGCTGCTTGGTGCCGGAGCCGTCGGAAGTTGCCTCGGGGGTGATGCCGTGCTGCTCTTCTTCGGGGCGGCCCTTCTTGGGCAGCAGGAAGGTGATCGCGAGGAAGACCACCAGTAGGCACGCCTGGACGATCAGCGCACGGTGGAAGCCGCCGGTGAAGTCACCGGTCTTGGCCTGGGCGAAGAACACCGAGCCGAAGACCGCGACGCCGATGGAACCGCCGACCGCCTGGACCGCCGACAGGACACCGGAGGCGGATCCGATCTCGTCGTCGTCGACCGCCGCCAGGATGAAGCTGAACAGGGCGGCGATCACCATGCCGGCACCGACGCCCGTCACCGTCACGCCGGGAACGATGTCCCAGATCGAGAACGAGGCGGCATCAAGGCCGTCGAGCTCGAACCACAGCACGGCCGCGCCGGCCAGCTGGACCAGCGGTCCGATCTGCAGCACCTTGCGGCCGATCTTGTCCGCGAGGAACGCGCCGCTGACCGCGCCGCCGATCGCAGTTCCCACCGCGAGGGGCAGGTTGCCCAGTCCCGCCTCACCGGCGGTGAAGTGCTGGCCGATCTGGAGGAACAGGGTCAGCACGAGCTGGGTGCCGATGAGCCCGCCGAAGAACAGGGCGATGCCGCCGAGCCCGACGGTGAAGGCCGGCTTGCGCAGCAGGCCCGGGGTCACCAACGGCTCGCGGCCTGCGGCGGCCATGCGGCGCTGCTGGAGTGCGAAGAGAGCGAACCCGATCATCGACGCGGCCATGGACAGCCACGTCCACAGCGGCCAGCCGTTCTCCTGCCCCTGGTTCAGCGGCAGCACCAGCAGACCGCAGGAGATCACGACCAGGGCGGCGCCGGCCATGTCGACCTGTACCGTGTGGTCGCCCGCCTTCTTGGGCACGAACTTCGCGGCGGCGATCAGTGCCGCGATGCCGATGGGCAGGTTGATCAGGAATACCGACCGCCAGCCCAGGCCGAAGAAGTCGCCCTCGATGAGGAAGCCGCCCAGGACCGGGCCGATGATGCCGCCCAGACCGAGGACGGGTCCGAAGATCGCGAAGACCTTGGTGAGCTCGGGGCCGGAGAAGTTCTCCCGCAGCAGACCCAGGCCCTGGGGCAGCAGCATCGCTCCGGCGGTGCCCTGTAGCAGGCGGAAGGCGATCAGCGACTCGATGTTCGGCGCGACCGCGCACAGCAGTGAGGTCGCGGTGAAGGCCGCAAGGCCGATCAGGAACATCCGGCGCCGGCCGTAGCGGTCGCCGAGCCGGCCGCCGAGCACAAGCCCGGCGCCCAGGGTGAGGGCGTAGCCGCCGATCACCCATTGCAGTCCGACGGACCCGGCACCGAGGGACTGCTCCAAGTCCGGTCCGGCGACGTTGACGATCGAGGCGTCCAGGAGATCCATGATCTCCGCGACGATCATCACTGCCAGGATCAGCCATCGCCACCGGTAGGGCTCGGTCGTCTCGTCGGGGGTGGGGGACGGGTCACGCACGTCAGATGCCTCCATGGTGAAATAATTCCACCATGAAGGTAAAGTGGCGGCGGGTAGGTTGTCAAAGCGGGATGGCCGTGCGGACCGCGTGACAGGAGAGAAGGGCGGAGGCATGGAGGAAGCAGTACGCAACGGTGTCCCGGAGCAGCGTGAACGGCTGATGGAGTCGCTGAGGATCTACGGCGGCCACTACGCCGAGCTCAGCCGGCGCTTCGCCGCCTGGCTGGGCCTGCACTCCACGGATGCGACCGCGGTCCTGGAGATCGCCGCCGCCGAGGAGCGCGGCACCCCCCTGTCACCGGCGCGGCTGAGCGAGCGAATCTCCCTGTCCACGCCAGCCACCACCGCACTGCTGAACCGTCTCGAATCGGCCGGGCACATCACCCGCGCCCGCGAGCACTCCGACCGGCGCATCATCACGCTGCGCAGCGGCGGGCACATCCAGGAACGGGCGGACGAGTTCTTCGGCCCGCTCGCCCACCGCCTCGACGCCGCGATGTCGCCCTATCCGCCCCAGTTCCTGGAACAGGTCGAAGCGTTCATGGCCGACCTGAACACCACCATGGACAGCCACCTCACGGAACAGGACCCGGCGCCACCACGCTCCCTCCGCACCCCCTGATGGACGAACTCCCCTGACCGGCTTGCTCCCCGCCGCCCAGCCAGCTTCCCCTCAGGGAGCGACCCTGGTGGCCTGTCAGGAGCGCGTGCTGGAACTGCTCGGAACTGTCCGACGGGACAGGGCGGCCGTGCCACACGGTGGTCTCCGACGGCGGTTCGCCGTCCCGCCGTCAGCCGCCGACGTGGATGCCCGGACGGCGGGACGGGTCCGGCTCGGACTTGCGGATGATCTCCCGCACCACGGGCGGGGTGTCACCCCGGCCGAGGATCAGGTACCGCAGCAGGTGGGCGATGGGGTTGCCCTCGGACCACTCGAAGTGGGCGTGCGGGCGTACCCCGGTGGCGTCGCGCAACGCGAGCAGGATCGCGGCGATCGCGTTCGGCACGGCCGGGCTCGCCGCCCGCAGCACCCGGAACCCGCCGGCCTCCACGCCGTGCACCCGCAGCACCCGGCTGAACTCCGACGGGTCGACCACGTCGATCTCCAGGAACAGCACGTCGGCGGCGCCCGGGACCGGGTTCATGCCGCGCTGCGCGCGCTCCTTGACCCGGTACTCCTCGACCGTGCCGCTGTCGCGCTTCTTGGCGATCAGGTGCAACCGGCCGTCGTGGGCCAGCGACTCGGCGACGAACCGGCGGGCGTCGTCGTCGAACTCGATCCGCTCGGCACGCAGCTCGGTGGTGCGGGTGACCCGGGAGATCAGCGAGACGGCGACGATGCCGGCCACGAACATGCCGGAGATGGCGATCCCGTCCGGCTTCTCGATCACGTTCTCGGCCAGGGCGTAGAGCAGCACCGCCGTGAGCACGGCGAAGCCGGCCGCGGCGGACCGCTGGCGGGCGGTGACCGCCGCGGCGGTCACCGCCACCGCGCCGGAGACCATCATCGCCAGGATGCCGGTGGCGTACGCGCCGGCCTGGGCGGTGACGTCGGCGCGGAAGGCGACGGTGATGGCGATGCTGATCAGCGTGTAGACGATCACCACCGGGCGCACCGCCCGCCCCCACTCCGGGGCCATCCCGTACATGGGCAGGTAACGCGGCACGATGTTGATCAAACCAGCCATCGCGGAGGCGCCGGCGAACCAGAGGATCAGCACGCTGCTGACGTCGTAGGCGGTGCCGAACCCCTCGCCGAGGCGCTCGTGGGCCAGCCAGGCCAGCGCCCGACCGTTGGCCGCGCCGCCCGGCTGGAACTCCCGCGCCGGGATCAGCACGGTGGTGACGAAGGTGGTGCCGACCAGGTACACCGACATGATCAGCGCGGCGGTGGTGAGCAGCCGGCGGGTGTTGCGGATCCGAGCGGCCAGGCGTCCGGCGGCGTCCGGGCCGTTCCCGCGTACCAGCGGCATCATGCTCACCCCGGTCTCGAAGCCGGAGAGCCCCAGCACCAGCAGCGGGAAGGCCAGCGCCGCCGGGCCGACCACGTCGGCGAACCCGGTGCCGCCGGCGGTCAGCGCGGCGGACCAGTCGCCCACCGTGCCCGGTTCGGCGGCGATCTGCGCCAGCCCCGCCACCACGATCACCGCGTTCAGTGCGAGGAAGACCGCGACCAGCGGGATGGCCACGGTCACCGCCTCGCTGAACCCCATCAGGAACACCCCGCCCAGCACGAGCAGCAGCACCACGGTCACCGCCACCGCCGCGAGTTCGCCGTGCGGGGCGGACGCCGGCAGGTACGGGTTCTCCAGCAGGTGGACCGTGGCGTCGGCGGCCGACAGGGTGATCGTGATGATCCACGAGGTGGCGACGAAGCCGAGCAGGACGAGAACGATGATCTTGCCGCGCCAGAACGGCAGCAGCCGCTCCAACATCGCCACCGAGCCCTGCCCGTGTGGGCTCTCCCCGGCGACCCGCCGGTACATCGGCAGCATCCCGAACAGGGTCAGCGCCACGATCAGCAGCGTTGCCAGCGGGGACAGCGCCCCGGCGGCGAGCGCGGCGATGCCGGGGAGGTACGACAGGGTGGAGAAGTAGTCCACCCCGGTCAGGCACATCACCTGCCACCAGGGGTGGGTCTTCGCCTGCGCCTCCCCGGCCTCCGGCCCGACCGGCTGCACCCGATGCTGGAACAGCCAGCGGCGCAGCCGGCCGACGGGCTCGTCCCGGGGGCCGGGACGCTCGACGCGCTCGGGGATCGCCGCCGGGCCGGGGCCGCCGCGTCCGCCCAGGCGCGGGTCGCGGGCGGCCCGGTCGGCCGGGCTCGGATCCTGGGCAGGCCGCTCCTCCGGGCTCGGGTCCCGCGAGACCCGCACCCGCCGCTCCCGGGGCCGCCTCGGCCGCGCACCGTCCCGCCGCTCCGCCATGCCACGCCACCCCTTCACGCCCTGCTCCGACGGTAGGCGGTGCCGACGGCGTCGCCCGCCGGAACGGTGAGGAAGGCCGGCGGAATGGGCTCCGGACCCTGGCAAGGGGTACCGAGACGGGCGAAGCGGGCCACGCGGCGACGGGGCGCGGGCGACGACGGGGAGCAGCGCGGGGGCAGGGGCGGCGGGGACGGCGGGTCAGCTCGGCCCGACGGGGGCGGCGCGCGAGAGGCTCAGCTCAGCCCGACGAGGGCAGCGCGCGAGAGGGTCGGCCGACCAGGCGTCCCGGTGCCCGTCCAGGACTGTTCGCCGGTCGTCATCCAGCCGTCCTGCCCGAGACAGGGGGATGCCCCCGCGCTCCCCCCGGTAGCGCGGGGACCCCCCGTCCCGGCTACTGCAGGAACGCCCCGAGGGGCGACAGCAGCAGCCGGCCGAGCGCGGCGGCGTTGTCGTCCAGCCGTTCGCGCTCACACTCGCGGGCATCCGGATCGTGCCGGCAGCGCCAGACCTTCTGCGCGTTGCGCCAGGCCACGTTCCGGGTGTACTCCACCAGCTCGCCCTGGTACCAGTCGTCGATGTCGCCGTTGAGCATGTCGATCATGAGCTGCCAGTTGTCCAGGTATCCGCGGCGCAGCTCCGGGATCCGCTCCGCGAAGATCTGATTGATCTCCAGGTAGTCGTGGTGCTGGTCGCTGCCGTCGACCGGCTCGGACTCCAGGCTGTCGAACGTGGTCACCAACGCGAACGGCAGGTCGTAGTTGATGTGCGCGTTCACCCCGGCCGCGGCCGAGGGAAGCGGCCGGGCGTCCGGGCCACGCATCCGCCGGAACAGGCACGACCAGGCCCGCGGCGTGACCGGGCTCGACTCGGTCCAGTAACGCAGCGCGTCGAAGTAGCGGGCGGCGAACTCCACGTCGAGCCGGGCCAGGAAGACCGGGTCGGCGAAGCGGTCGTCGTACAGGCCGTTGAGCACGCTGGTGGTGATGGTCAGGTAGAGCTCGTTGAAGTCCGCCAGGGGGCAGCTGCGCTCCAGCGGAGGCAGCCGGACCAGCATGTCCTGGAGCTTGGTGAGGTGGTCGACCACCGCCGGCACGTCCGCCGGGTGGTCGGCCAGCAGGCCGACGATGTCCTGGTGGACAGGGCCCCAGACCGGTTCGTCCATCTCTCCTCCACTGTGGTCCGAGGCACCCCCGTGCCGCCGTCATCGGAGCACAGCCTTCCAGCCACGGCCCGTGCGGCGGATCAGTAGAACGACGTATAAGCAGCCGACCGACGTACGTCGGCGCCTACTCGGAACGGTTGCGCAGGAAGATCGCGCTGGCCTGCACCCGGGTGCGGACCTGAAGCTTGTCGAAGATGTGCGAGACGTGCACGCCGATGGTCCGCTCGCTGATGAACAGCCGCTGGCCGATCTCCTTGTTGGTCAGCCCCTCCGCCACCGCGGCGAGCACCTCACGCTCCCGGGCGGTGAGCATCGCCAGCTCGTCGCTGGCCGGCTCGGCGCCGGCCGGGGACCGGCCCTCGACCGACGCGCCGTGCTCCTCCAACTGCACCCGGGCCCGGCCGGCCAGCGTACGGATCTCGGTGCTCAGCGGCACCGCGCCGAGCCCCTGCGCCACCTGGTACGCCTGGCGCAGCAGCTTGCCGGCGGTCGCCGTCCGGCTGCGCCGGGCCAGCAGCGCCTCGGCCTGCCGCAGCCGCGAGTACGCCGCCGGGTACGGGTGGTGACGCCGTTCCCACTCGCTCACCGAGCGGGCCCACAGCTCGGGGTCGCTGCTCCCGTCGAGGCGGCTGAGCTCGGCGTCGCACAGCGCCAGGAACCCGTCGACCACGTCCCGCACGGAGCGGACGGCGTGCTCGCTCTTGCGGGCCACCCGCTCGGCCACCTCGCGCAGGCGGCGAACCGCCGTCCGGTCGACCGGCACCGTGCGGGACGCGTGCGCCTCGGCCTCGGCGCGCAGCCCGTGCCAGACCAGCGCGGCGAGGATGCCCACGTCGTCGGAGCGGCTCTCGGTCAGCCCTCGCTGCACCGCCTGACGGGCGAGGTCGTGCCGCCCCTGCCACATCGCCAGGCCGGCGCGCAGGGTGAGCAGCGGGATGACGTGCCGGGCGCCGCCGCCGGCCAGCACCGTGGCGACGGCCTCCAGGTCCCGGTCGGCGGCCTCGATGTCGCCGTAGCCGACCGAGAGGCGGCAGCGGGCCAGCAGGAGCTCCACGGCGTCCGCGCCGGAGGGGCGGTGCCGCAGCGCCGCCGCGACCACCTTCTCCGCCTCGGCCCACTGCCCGACCCGGAACAGCCCGTTGGTGGCGATGGCCAGCAGCCGGGTCTCGTACGTGCGGCCCAGCCCCAAATCGGCGACCCGCTCGGCGCCCCGGCGGGCCACCACGACGCCCTCCTCCAGGATGTTCAGCGGCCCGGTGAGCAACTCCGCCAGGTGCAGGTGCGCGCACGCCACATCCTCGGGCCGGCCGGCCCGCTCGGCGGTGTCCAGGGCCTCCCGCATGACGGCCAGCCCGGTGTCCGGGTCCTCCAGGTAGGCCTCGCTGAACCCCAGAGCCATGCTGGCCATGACGACCTCGGAGACGGACCCGTCCACCTCGGCGGCCAGCGCCAGGGCCTCCCGGGCCCGGTCGCCGGCGTCGGCGTACCGGCCCAGGTGCAGCAGCAGCTCGGCCAGGTGGGCGGCGGCGGTGGCCCGCTCCCGGGGGGTGCAGTCGGCCGCCGCGAGGGCCCGCCGGTACTCCGCCTCCGCGGGGGCGGACCGGCCGGCGGCGGCCAGGTAGCGGGCCCGCCGGATGTGCAGCGCGCAGGCCGGGGCAGCGCCGTCGGCGGTGGTGGTGGCCAGTTCCTCCAGCAGGGCCAGCGCCCGGGCGTGCTCGCCGCAGTGGTGCGCCGCCTCGGCGGCGTTCCGCAGCAGGTCCGCGCGGTCGACGACGCCAGCGTCCGCCGGGGACGTCCCGGTGGTCGCCGCGGACGCCCCGGTGGGCTGGACGCCGGCCAGCTGGAGGGCCACCGTCCAGTGCCGGTGGGCCTCGGCGTAGCCGTGCAGTCGCTCGGCCTCCTCGGCGGCGGACACCGCCGCCGGCAGAGCGCGGGCGGGCTCGCCGGCCAGCCGCCAGTGGTGTGCCAGCCGGGCCTGGTGCAGCTCCGCCGGGGCCGCGGTCAGCGCCTCCGCGTACCGGCGGTGCAGGGCCGACCGCTCGGCGGGCAGCAGCTCATGGGCGAGCACCTCGGCGACGAGCCGGTGCCGCAGCCGGTACCCGTCGCCGTCGCTGACCAGCAGCCGGTGCGCCACCGCCGCCCGGACCGCGTCGATCAGCTCCTGCTCCGGCAGCCGGGTCACCTCGGCCAACAGCCAGTGCGCCACCGGCTCCACCCCGGCCGCCACCGCGTGCACCACCGCGTGCGCGGGCTCGGGCAGGGCGTTCACCCGGGCCAGGAACACCTCCCGCACAGTGTCCGACAGCCCGTCCCGGCCGTCACGCAGGTCCCGCGCCAACTCCTCCACCACGAACGGGTTTCCGCCGCTGCGCTGCCACACCGACTCCGCCGCCTCCACGCCCAGCGGCCCGCCCACGATCTCCGCCGCCAGCCGCTCGGTGTTCGCCCGGTCCAGCGGGGCCAGGTCCAGCACCCGCACCGACCGCAGCCGGCGCAGCTCGGTGAGCACCCGGCGCAACGGGTGCGCGCCCTGCAACGACTCGGACCGCACCGCCCCCAACACCGACAGTTGCAGGTCGCCCAGGCCGGCGAGCAGGTAGAGCAGCAACTGCCGGGTGCTCCGGTCAACCCACTGCAGGTCGTCGAGCACGAGCACCAGCGGCCGACCCTGGGCCACCAGGTTCAGCCCCCGGGAGACCCGCTCCAACAGGGCCCCCGCGCCGTCCGGGCCGCCGGTCTCCTCGGCGAACATCTGCAACAGCCCGCGCACCGCCGACGAGGTACGGGCGTGCGAGGCGGTCAGGTCCGCGTCGAACCGGCGCAACGCCTGCAACAGGGGGTGCAACGGGGAGGCGTCCCCGATGTCGAGGCACCCACCGGTGAGCACCAACGCGCCGGTCGCGCGCAGCCGGTCGCCCACCTCACGCAGCAGCCGGGTCTTGCCCACCCCGCTCTCGCCCGTGAGGAAGACCGCCGCCGTCTGTCCCGGCCCGACGTCGTCGAGCAGCGCGGACCGCAGTGTCGCCACCTGGCCGGCACGGCCGACGAGCGGTGCGGTGTCCACATCGCTGGCCATGGCTCGCAGCCTAGTCACAGGTCCCCGGACCGTTCTACAAGTCTTCACGGCCACTGGTATGCCTCGCGTCGACATTACGACTAATGGTTGCGGGTGGCCGACATACGTCGTTCTGCCGATCCCCCGACCTGCCAGTGGTGGGAGTCTCCTGAGGTCGTCAGGCACCAAGCGGGGGGAAAGGACGGTGCGATGCCCATGTCCACGATCGTCACGAAAACACAGGTCACGGCACCGGCGGACTGGCCCGTTCCCGAGGAGCGGCGGACGGTCAGCGTGCTCTTCGCCGACATCGTCGGCTCGACCGCGCTGGTCGACCGGCTCGACCCGGAGGATGTCCGGGCGCTGCAACGTGCGTACTTCGACACCGTCGCCGGGGTGCTGGTCCGGTGGGGTGGCGTGGTCGAGAAGTACGTCGGCGACGCCGTGATGGCCCTGTTCGGGGCCCGGGAGTCCGACGGCTTCGACGCGTACCGGGCGGTGCGGGCCGGGCTGGAGATCCAGCGCGCGCTGGACGGACGGACGCTGCCCGGCGCGGCAGCCCTGCGTACCCGGGTCGGGGTCGCCACCGGCGAGGCGCTGGTGGACGTCGCCGCGTTGCGCGACGGCGCGCACGGCATGGCCAGCGGTGCGGTGATCACCGCCGCCGCCCGCCTGCAGGAGCACGCCCCGCCCGGCGCCGTCGTTGTCTGCGCGGCCACCCGCCGTGCCACCGATGCCCTGATCGTCCACCGCGCGCTCCCCCCGCTGACCGTCGCCGGCAAGCCACTGCCGATGGACGTCTCGATCGCCGCCGGCGTGGCCCGCCCCGAGCCGGCCGGCCACCACGGCCGGCTGGTCGGCCGCCGCCGCCAGCTGGCAGGCGCGCGGGACCAGGTGCTGCGGGCGGTACGCGAGCACAGCCCCCGCTGGGTGTCGCTGGTCGGCCCGGCCGGCAGCGGGCGCAGCCGGATGCTGCACGAGCTGCGCCGGGCCGTCGACGCCTCCGACGGAACCCCGGTGCGCTGGTGCGTGGTCGCCTGCCCGCCGTTCCCGGAGCGGCCGGTGGGGCCCGTGGCCGACCTGCTGCGCGCGTTCGCCGACGTACGCGCCGAGGACCCACCGGCGACCGTCCGCCGTCGGCTGCTGGCGGCGGCGGACGGCCTGGTGCCGCCGGCACGGGCGCTGTCCACGGCCGTCGCCCTGGAAGGGCTGCTGGACGGATCGTTCCCGGCCGGTGCGGTGGTCTGGCAGCGGCTGCTGCTGCGTCAGGCCGCCGTGCAGCCCCTGGTGGTGGCGGTGGACGACCTGGACCGCGCCGCCCCGGCGGTGACCCGGTTCCTGCGCGGCCTGATCGCGGCGGCCGTCGTGCGGCGACTGCCGTTGGCGGTGGTGACCACCCACCGTCCGGAGTGGGCCGACACCCGGCCGACGCCGGACGTCCGGCGCGCCGAGGTGCCACTGCCGCCCCTGTCCCAGGTGGAGACCGGACGGCTGCTGCGCCACCTGCTCGCCCGGGCCGGTCAGCCAACGGCGCTGGCGGCGCGGCTGCTGCCCCTGGTCGGCGGCCTGCCCGGGACCGCCGAGGCCTACGCGCGGCGGATCTCCGAGGGGGCGGACCCGGCGGCGGCGCTGCCGGACCGGGTACGCGCGAGCGCCGCTTCCCGGCTGGACGCCTGCGGCGGCGCGGAGCGCGCCGCGACGATGGTGGTCGCCGCGCTCGGGCCGTCGGTCCCCGCCGCGACGGTGGACCGGGCGTTCGGCTGGGCGCCGGGGCGGGCCGAGCCGGTCCTGCGCCGGCTCGCCGGCCGCGGCCTGCTGCGGCGCGTGGCCCGGGACGGCTACCGCGTCGCCGATCCGGCGCTGCGCCGGGTCGCGCACGACCGGCTGCCCCGGTCGGTACGGACCGAGATCGCCCGGCGGGCCGACCTGAGGGCCCCGGTCGGCCCGCACCTGGCGACGTTGCCGGTCAGCGCTGCCCTCGGTCACCCGACGCTGCCGGTCAGCGCTGCCCTGGGTCACCCGGCGAACCCGGCGCGACCGGCCGGCACGACCCTGCGCGACCCGGCGCGACCGGCCGGCACAGCCCAGGGATACCCGGCGCGACCGGCCCGCCCGACCCAGGGATACCCGGCGCGACCGGCCGGCGCGGACCTGCGCTACCCGATCGACGCGCCACTGCCCCGCCCTCGGGGCGGCCCGCCGGTGCGGGCGGGGTGGTCGCCGGCCACCCCGCGGGCCCTGACCGCGCTGCCCGGCCCCGCCGTGGCTGCCCGCCCCACGCCCGCCGGTCCGGCCCTGGGCGCGCCACGCCCCACGCCCACCGGCCCGCCCGAGGGCCCACGCCTCACTACCGCCGTTCCGCCCGGGGGCCCACGCCTCACTACCGCCGTTCCGCCCGGGGGACCAGGCCCCGCGACCACCGTTCCGCCCGCGACGACGGGGGCCCTGCGGCTCGCGGTCGCCCGTCCTTCCGCACCCGACTCCCGCCCGTCGGGCGGCCCTGCGAGGCCGGCCGGCCGGCCAACGTGGGAGATCCGGCGCGGGCCGGGAGACAGCGGGGCGGCCCGACCCGGGCCCGACGGCACCGCCTGGCCCGATGCCCGATGGGCACCGGTCGTCCGCCTCCGCGAGTGGGCAGCGCCGCCACCGGCACCCGACGGGGCGGCCAGGTCGGTGGGCCCGACGGGGAGCACCGACGGAACCGGGGCCGGACCGGGCGACCGGCCGACACCGAGCGGCACGGCCCGGCTGGCCGCGGCCGCCTGACAACCGACGCGGGGCGGGGCGGGTCAGCCGGGCGTGCGCGTCAGTGGCCGTCGAGGAAGGCGAGCACGCGTTCCCAGGTCAGCTCGGCGGCGGCCGGGTCGTGATCAGGGACATCCGCGTCGGTGAAGAGGTGACCCGGGCCCGGGTAGCGGTACACCGACAGGTCGGCGCCCGCGGCAATCATCGCCCGCTGCCACGCGTCTACCTCGTCCTGCGGCTCGTACTCGTCGGGGTCGGCGAGGTGCAGTTGCACCGGCAGGCCCGGCCGGATCGTCTCCGGCGGGCCGGCGGTGCCGTGCAGCAGGAGCAGGGCGGCGGCGGCGGGGCGCTCGGCGAGCAGTTCGGCGGCCACCCAGACGCCGAAGGAGAAGCCGGCCAGGACCGTGTCGGGCGGTAGGTCTGCCACGGCAGCCCGGGCCCGGTCGAGCACGGTCCACTTGCCGATCTTGTCGAGCAGGGCGAACCCCGCCTCGACGGTGTCGGCGGCGGGCTCCCCGTACAGGTCGGGGGTGACGACCTGGTGCCCGGCCGCGCGGAGCCGGTCGGCGGCGGCGAGCACGGCCGGGCGCAGGCCGTAGACGGAGTGGAACAACGCGATCTGACTCATCCCGCCATCGTGGCGCGCAGGTCTGACATCCACCGGCAGAACCCGCCGGTGGATGTCAGACCTGCGTACGGCACACCCCGCACCGGTTGTTCCACCGGGTGGACGCGGGGGACCCGCCCGGCGCGGCATCCTGACCGTCCCACCTCATCACACAAAGGAGTCACACAATGACATAGAGTCGCCGACCTTCGAGAGGACCACGATGACGAGCAGCGGAGTCCGCCATGAGGCATCCCCGTCCACCCCTGCGGCCCTCCCCCGGGTGCCGCCGGCCACCCGCCGGGAGGACCTGGTCACCGTCCTGTTCGGCGCGTGCCTGACGGCCGGGGCGATGTCCGACGGCTGGGCGCACAGCAACATCGTCGAGACCATCGAGGGGTTCTTCACCCCGTGGCACGGCCTGCTCTACGCGGGCTTCGTCGCCACCGCGGCGTGGACGTTCTGGCTGGCGTACCAGCGGCGTGACGCGGCACCCCGGTGGTGGCGGGACGCCTTCCCGCCCGGTTACCGGGTCGGGGCGATCGGGGCGGTGGCCTTCCTGATCGCCGGCCTGGCCGACATGGCCTGGCACGAGATCCTCGGGGTGGAGGTGGGCCTGGACGCAGAGTTCAGCCCGAGCCACCTGCTGCTGGACGCGTCGGCGGTGCTGCTGCTGACCAGCCCGCTGCGGTCCTGGTGGGCCAGCGGGGAGCGTGGTGGACGATCGGCGACGGGGGTGGCGTCCCTGGCTCTGGGCGTGATGGCGCCGTCGATCCTGCTCACCTACGCGTCGGCGTTCCTCACCCTGGCGCCGACCCGCCCGATCGGCGCCGCCGGGACGCAGCAGGCGGCGATCCTCGGCGTCGACGCGTACCTGATCACCACGCTGGTGCTGGTCGGGCCGTTCCTGCTCGCCCACCGGAGGCGGGCCACCCCGGGGGCGGCCACCACCCTGGCGGCCGGGGTGGCGCTGTTCGACATGGTGATGCACGAGTTCCCGACACCGCAGGTGTGGGCCGCCCTCGGGGCGGTCTGCGGCGCCGGCCTCGCCGACGTGCTGCTGCTCCGGCTGGACGCGATCCGCGGGCGGGACGCCGCACTGCGGCTGCCGATCGCCGGCGCCCTGCTCTCCGGGCTGATGGTCGCCGGGCACCTGGCGGGGCTCGCGCTGGCCGCCGGGATCGGCTGGACGCCGGAGGTGACCGCCGGCGTCGTCACCCTCGCCGCGCTCCTCGGCACCCTGCTCGGCGGCCTGGCCGCCCGGCCGGCCCCGACACCGGACCCGGCCGACCCGGCCCGGATCCCACCTCCGGCCGACCCGGCCCGGATCCCGGCCCCGGCCGGGCCAGCCGGTGCGGCCCCGGTGGTCGCCGACCCCGTCCCGCCGGCCCCGGCCGACCCGGGCCGCTGACCGGCGGCCGGCCGGGGCGTCGGTCCCGGCCGGCCCTGGTCCGTCCGGGTCAGACGGAAAGCAGCGTCTTGCCGACCGTCTCCCGGTCCTCGATGGCCCGGTGCGCGTCGGCGGCGCGGTCCAGCGGGAACGTCTGCCCCACCAACGGCGCCACCCAACCGGCCGCGACGGCGTCCAGCGCCGCCAGCAGGTGGCGCCGGCGGGCCTGCACCGTGAGGGCCCGCAGGTCGCCGATGCCGGTGACCGCCACTCCCCGGTCACGGGCCGACGCGGGGTCCGGCACGGCGAAGCCACCGGCCGGAGCGCCGTACGCGCACGTCCGGCCGCCGGGCACGACCAGGTCGAACGCGGCCCGGCCGTACGCCCCGCCGGCGCCGTCGAGGAGGACGTCGACGCCGCCGAGGACGGCGCGTACCCGATCGGTCCAGTCCGGGGCCGAGTAGTCCACGATCTCCTCGGCGCCGAGCCGGCGCAGCGCGTCCCGCTTGGTCGCGCCGCGCGCCGCCCCGACCACTCGGGCGCCCCCGGCTTGTGCCGCCTGGAGCAGCACCGCGCCCGCTCCCCCGGCGGCGGCGGTGACCAGCACCCGCTCGCCGGCCCGGACGCCGCCGACCAGGTCGAGCACGGCGAACGCGGTGAGTCCGTCGGTCAGCAGGGCGGCGGCGTCCCGCAGCGACACCGTCGGGGGCACGGCGAAGAGGTCGTCGACCGGCACCAGGGCCCGGTCCAGGTAACCGCCCCCCGGCCCGGTCCGCGTGACCACCCGCCGGCCGGCCCAGGCGGGATCGACGCCGGCACCCACCGTGGCGACCGTCCCGGCCACCCCCGAGCCGGGCCGGTACGGGGGCCGGTCCGGAAACCACGCCCCGGCCCGGCCCGCACGGATCGCCGTGTCGATCCACAGCACGTTCGCGTAGGCCACCTCGACCACCGCCTCGCCCGGGCCCGGGGACGGGTCCGGCACCTCGGTCAGTGCCAGCACCTCCGGTCCACCGAACCGGGTCACCTCGATCACTCTCATGCCGTACCTCCGTGTGGCTCGCCCTCACCGCCCAGGCTCGGAGATGAAGCGGCGTTGAGGTCAACCACCGTCGGGAGCGACGTGGGTCACGGGTTCCCGGGGTCGAGCCACCGGGGGGAGGCCTGTGGTCGACGAGGGCGTGACGCCGACAGAAGGGACAGCCGAGCGGGACCGGGGGCCGGCCGAGACGGGGCGGGCGAGACGGGGGGCGACCTCCCGGGCGGGGATGGAACCACCACCACCGCCCGGGACGCCCACGCCGGCCATCCGGCGATCATCGCACTGCTCATTATTCGGTAATTGCCAAGAGTTTGCAACAAGCTCTGGACCTGCGCCGGCGATGTAACTAACCTGACCGCCATGACTCCTTACATCACCGAGGCGACCGATCCGCTCGCCGGCACGGCGAGGGCCTGGCAGGAAAGCTGGGACCGGCAGCAGGAGGCGTTCATGCCGGACCGGGAGGCGCGCTTCGCCGCCATGCTCGACGCCGTCGACGCGGTCGTCGACGGGGACGCCCCCCGCCTGCTCGACCTCGCCGGGGGCACCGGCACCATCTCCCTGCGGGCGCTGGCCCGCTTCCCCCGGGCCGAGGTGACCCTGGTCGACCTCGACCCGGCGTTGCTGGCCCTGGCCGACGCGTCGCTGCGCGACCGGGCGACCGTGCTGGTCGCCGACCTGGGCCGCCCCGACTGGGCCGATCGGCTGCCGCACCGCGACTACGACGCGGTACTCACCGCCACCGCCCTGCACTGGCTGCCGGCCGACCGGCTCACCGCCCTCTACGGTGAGATCCGGGGCCTGCTACGTCCGGGTGGTCTCCTCGTCAACGCCGACCGGATGCCCGACGACGCGCTGCCGGGGCTGACCGACAGGCTGACCGCCCGGGCCCGCGAGCGCCGGGCCACCCGGTACGCCGCCGGGGCGGCCCTGTCCTGGCCCGACTGGTGGGAGCGGGCCGGCGCGGACCCGGCGCTCGGCCCGCTGGTCGCGCGACGCCACGAGATCTACCCGACCGGGCACAGTCCCGAATGGAACCCTCCGGTCTCCTGGCACCTCGCCACGCTGGCCGCCGCCGGCTTCACCGAGGCCGGCACGCTGTGGCGGGGCGGCGCCGACGCGGCGGTGGCCGCCGTCCGCTGACCGGACCCGCCGCCCGCGTCGCGGTGGCCGGGGGCCCGCCGGCGGTAGGCTCGTGCCGGCGAAAACGCGAGGGCGCCGCCGCCGGGCAGCCGCGAGGACGCGCGTCGACGGGTTTCCGCCGGCGGCGGACGTGCGGTGGGAGGGCGAGGTGACCGGAGCGGACCCGCGCCGGGTCGACCCCGACGTCGACGTGCGCGTACCCGGGGACCGGGGCGAACTGCGGGCGCACCCGGCGGCGGTGCTCGGCGTGATCGCGGCCGGAGGCGTCCTCGGCGCGCTGGCCCGCGCGGGGCTCCAGGCCGCCGTCCCGCACCGGCCCACCGGCTTCCCGTGGGCGACGTTCGCCGTCAACGTGACCGGATGCCTGCTGATCGGGGCGCTGATGGCGATGGTCGCCGCCGGGCGGACCCGGCCGCTCACCCGGCCCTTCCTCGGTGTCGGCGTGCTGGGCGGTTTCACCACCTTCTCCACGTACGCGGTGGACGTGCGGCTGGCGGTGGCCGCCGGGGCGGCCGGCACCGCGCTGGCGTACCTGGTCGCCACCCTGGTGGGGGCGCTGGTCGCGGTATGGCTCGGCGACGCCGCCGCCGGCCGGTTCCTGCGCCGCGCGGCCCGGCAGGAGGCGGGGGGCGGCGGGCGGCCGGGCGCGGGCGGTTCCCGGGCGGCGGACGGGCCGGGCGCGGACGGCCGGGCCGACGAGGATCGGGAGGCCCGGTGACGATCCTGCTGATCGCCCTCGGCGCGGCCGTCGGGGCGCCGCTGCGCTACCTCACCGACCGGGCCGTGCAGTCCCGGCACCGCTCGTCGTTCCCGTGGGGCACCCTGACCGTGAACGTGTTCGGCTCCCTGCTGCTCGGAGCCCTGGTCGCCGCGCCGGTCGGGCCGGCCGTCGCCGCGCTGATCGGCACCGGCTTCTGCGGCGCGCTCACCACCTACTCGACCTTCGGCTACGAGACGCTGCGGCTGGCCCGCGACGGATCCCGGTGGCCCGCCCTGGCCAACGCGCTGACCAGCGTGGCCGCCGGGCTGGCTGCGGCGTCGCTCGGCTACGCGGTGATCCGCTCGCTGAGCGGGTGACCCGGTCCCGGTGGCTCGTGCGGGCGACGCCGTCCGCCCGGGGTCAGCGCGCCCGGCGCTCCGGGTGCGCCCGGTTCCAGGCCCGCATCCGCTCCGGGTACCCGGTGCGCGCGGCCTCGTACAGGGGCACCGCGTGCCGTTGGGCGATCTTCGCGGCGGCCCGGGGCGAACCGGTCCGCCGCCGGATCCACTCCCCGTCGTGGGCGATCGCCACCACGGTGGTGTCGGTCGCGGTGGTCTCCGGCTCGAGGTAGAACTCCACACCCCGGCGGCTGGCCACGAACGCCTCCAGGGCGGCGAGGTCGTCCGGCGTCGCCTCCCGGTCGAGTTTCGTCGGGATCCCGTCGACGGCGCGCTGTCGCCGGCTGAACCAGCCCATGCCCGGCTCCTCTCCTCGGCGTCCCACCAAGTGGAGCACGCCCGCCTGACATCCCGCTGGGCACGGGGTGAGAGGAACCTGGCCACGGGGCACCGACCGGGGTGGGTCAGCGGGTGAGCCGGGAGCCGGCCAGCGGCCGGATCACCGGGACCAGGGCCAGGGCCGGCAGCAGCAGGAGCGGCACCACGATCAGGGCGCGCAGCGTGCCCACCTCGTCGCCGAGCAGGCCCAGCAGCGGCGGACCGCCGAGGAACGCGGAGTAGCCGATCACCCCGACGACGCTGACCCGGGCCGGCGCCCGGTCCTCGTCGTCCGCGGCGGCGCTCAGCCCCACCGGGAAACCGAGCGACGCGCCGAGCCCCCACAGCGCGACCCCGGCGATCGCGACCGGCCCGGAGCCGGCCAGCACCGCGAGGGTCGCGCCGACCCCGGCGCACAGGATCGTGCCGAGCAGCACCGGCACGCGGCCCCAACGGTCGAGCGCCACCGTGCCGACGGTGCGACCGACGGTCATGCCGACCACGAAGACGCCGAAGACGGCGGCTCCGGCGGCCTCGCTCAGCCCGTACCCGTCGACGAACGCCACCGCGAGCCAGTCGTTGGCGCTGCCCTCGGTGAACGCCATCACCAGCACCAGCAGGCCGATGAGCAGGGTGCGCGGCTCCCGCCAGGCGGCGAGCAGCGAGCCGCGGCGCGCGGCAGCGGCGTCGCGGGCGGACCCCGGGTCGGCCCCGTCAGCCGCCAGGAAAGACCGGGCCCCGAGCAGCGTGCCGGCGAGCACGACCGCCGCCAGCACGGTCAGGTGCGCGGCGATCGGCACTCCGGCCTGGGCCGCCGCCGCGCCGAGTCCCGCGCCGGCCACCGAGCCGAGGCTCCACGCGGCGTGGAACCGGGGCAGGATCGTCCGGCCCAGCCGCCGTTCGACGGCCGTCCCCTCGATGTTCATCGCCACGTCGCAGGTGCCGGAGCCGTAGCCGAACAGGAACAGGCCGACGGCGACGCCGGGCAGGAACCCGGCGAACCCGGCGGACATCCCGGCCACCGTCATGCCGCCCGCCACCAGCAGGACGCTGGCCGCCACCGTGCGGGCCGCGCCGAGGCGCTGGGTGACCAGCCCGGCGGTCGGCATCGCCAGCAGCGCGCCGACGGACATGGCGAGCAGCAGCAGCCCGAGTTGCCCGGCGCTGAGGCCCAGCGTCTCGCGGACCGCCGGCACCCGGGAGAACCAGGAGGCGATCGCGAGGCCGTTGAGGGCGAACACGGCCGCCACGCCGTTACGGGCGGCCAGGACCGCGCGTGGTACGCCGGCCGGCGCGTTCCCCCGATCGGCGGTCGAGGCGTCGGCGGTGCTGCTCACGGGGTGGTTTCCTTTCCGGCGGGGCAGTGTGGTCCCACCATTGGACACTCCGATGCGACAGCACCGACCACCGGCCCGGCCCTTACCCATAGCCGGATCGGCGGACCGGGCGGTGGGGACGTGCGACCCACCGGGCCGACGCGGGGGTCACGCCGCCGGGACGCCGAGCGCCTCGTCGATCCGGCCGAGGGTGGCGTCGTCGTCCGCCCCGATCCCCCGCAGCAGGTCGATGGCGGTGGTCCGCAGATGCCCGACGATCATGGCCAGCGGCAGGGTGCCGCCCGGGGTGAACAGCCGCCCGGCGCCCCGGACCGCCTCCAGCGCGGCGGTCTCGGCGCGGGCGGCGTCCCCGTCGGCGGCGTCCTCCCGGCCGTCCAGGTCGGCGGCCAACGCCTCCCCGGCGGCGTGCACCGCGTCGGCCATGGACCGGATCGCGGCGCCGAGGCCGTCGGGGGCGGGGGTGGGCAGCCGGGTGAGGTTCACCCCGGCCCGGGCCAGGACCCGCACGTTACGCACGACGGAGTCGATCTGCCCGATGGACGCGTCGACCGAGCGCAGCCGGCTGATGCTCCCGCGGCGGCGCACCCGCAGGGTCAGCGCCTCGCCGGCGGCGCGCACCCCGGCGCGCAGCCGCTGCACCGCGGCGTCCATCCCCCGGGCCCGGTCGAAGGTGGCCAGGGCGGCGGCCTCGTCGTGGGCGTCGAGCGCGTCAGCGACCTCGCCGAGCAGCCTGGCGAGGTCGCCGAAGCTCCGCCGGAACTCGGCGGCCAGCGGGACGAGCGGGTGCCGGGCACCGACGAGTTGGCTGGCGACGAGGGCCACCGCGCCGCCGATCAGCGCGTCGACGAAGCGGAACGGCACCAGCGACTCGGTGGGCGGGGAGACCACCACCACGTAGAGGGCCGAGACGGCGGCCTGCTCCCCGGTGACGCTCCCCGCGCCGAACGCCACAGCCAGCACGATGGTGATCAGGATGACGACGAAGACCGTCCAGCTTCTGCCGGGGCCGAGGGCCCGCACCAGCACGTCGGCGACGAGCACCCCGGCGGCGACACCGAACAGCACCTCCAGCGCCCGGCGCGTCCGGTGCCCCCGGGCCTGACCGAGGACGATCAGCGCGGCGGCCGGGGCGAAGAACGGCCGCGAGTGCCCCAGCAGCCAGCTCGCCAGCAGCCAGGACAGGGTGGCCGCCAGGGTGCCCTCCGCCACCACCACCCAGCCCCGCCGCAACCGGCTGCCCGCCTGCCGCAACCAGCCCCACCGGGCCATCGCCGTCTCCTCCACCGTCGCGCCGCCGCCCCGCCCGTGGTGCTTCCCGGCGGGCGCGGCGGCCCGGTCGGGGCCGCCGCCACCGCGGGCCCGCCCGGTGACGGCCCAGCCCGATCCGGGGCGGCGCCGGCCGATCCGGGGAGGCAGCGCCGCGCCGCTACCCGCCCGCCGCCCTGCGCGCCTCGGCGTACTCGGGGGCCGCGAGGAAGCGGGCCAGCACCTCGGCGGTGCCGGGCATGTAGGGCCGGCCGTCGAACAGCTCGTCGGGCGGGACGAAGACGATCGCGGCCCCCTCGCCGAGCACCACGTCCTCCTGACCGGCGCTCGTGCCGCCCCAATAGTAGTGCTTCATCCGATTTATCTCCGGCACCTGCGGGGTGCCGAAGGGGCGCAGGCCGGCGTCGGGCGTCAGCGCGGTCTCCTCCCGCAGCTCCCGCAGGGCGGTCTGGTCGAGCGTCTCCCCCGGCTCCCGGTGCCCGCCCGGAAGCCCCCAGACGTTCGGGTGGCGCGGCGCGTACGCGTCGCGAAGCTGCATCAGAATCCGTCCGGCCCGGTCGACGAGCAGCACGCTGGCGATGTCGATCACCCCGCCACCCTAGGTCCATGGACCGTGGTGACCCGACTCAGGCGACGTGGGTCAGGTGGGCCGTGATCGCTGCGGCGAGGATGTCCGGGCCGGGCCGGGACCACAGGTCGGCGTGGAAGACCTCCACCTCGATCGCGCCCCGGTAGCCGGCGGTGTCGACGGCGTCCCGGAACCGGCGCAGGTCGATGCAGCCCTCCCCCGGCAGCGCCCGCCCGAGCAGCACACCCTCGGGCAGCGGGGTGACCCAGTCCGCCACCTGGAAGGCGGCGATCCTGTTCCCGGCGCGGGCGATCTGCCGGTACACGGTGTCGTCCCACCACAGGTGGTACGTGTCGACGACCACCCCGACGGTGCCCGGGTCGAACCGTTCGGCGATGTCGAGGGCCTGGCCCAGGGTGGCGATGACGCACCGGTCCGCGCAGAACATCGGGTGCAGCGGCTCGATGGCCAGCCGTACCCCGGCTGCGGCGGCGTGCGGGGCCAGCTCGCCGATGGCATCGGCGACCCGCTCCCGGGCCCCGTCGACGTCCCGACCGCCGGCCGGCAGCCCGCCGGAGACGAGCACCAGCTCGGCCGTGCCGAGGCTGGCGGCCTCCTCGATCGCCCGCAGGTTCTCGTCACGCCAGTCGTCGGCGGTGAAGAACCCGCCCCGGCACAGCGAGGTGACCCTCAGCCCGGCGTCGCGGACCAGCCGGGCGGCCCTGGTCAGCCCGTACTGCCGCACCGGCTCCCGCCACAGCCCGACGGCCGGGACCCCGGCGGCCACGCAGCCGGCGACCAGCTCCGCCAGATCCCAGCCGGTGGCGGTGGCCTGGTTGAACGAGAACCGGGCCAGCCGGTCTCCGGCGGGGGCGGTCACCGCCGGCTCCCCGACGGCGGTCACTGGGCCACCCCGGCGACGGTGAGGTAGGCCCGGGCGCGGGTGGCGGCCAGCTCCGCGTCGGGCAGCAGCCCGGCGGCGTCCGCGAGGGTGAGCAGCCGGGCCAGATGCGCCGGCGACCGGCCGGCCTGCTGGCCGGCGACCATGGTGAAGTGGTCCTGGTGGCCGGTCAGCCAGGCCAGGAAGACGATGCCGGTCTTGTAGCGCCAGGTCGGGGCCGCGAACAGGTGCCGGGCCAGCGGCACCGTGGGGGCGAGGATCTCGTCGTACGCAACCAGGTCGCCCCGGTCGAGGGCGGTCAGCGCGGCGGCGGCGGCCGGGGCGATCGCGGCGAACACGCCGAGCAGGGCGTCGGAGTGGCCGGCCTCGTCGCCGCGGATCAGCTCCGGATAGTGGAAGTCGTCGCCGGTGTAGAGGCGCACCCCGGCGGGCAGCCGGCGGCGCAGGGCCACCTCCCGGTCGGCGTCGAGTAGCGACACCTTGATCCCGTCCACCTTCTCGGCGTGGTCTTTGACCAGGTCCAGCACCGCGTCGGCGGCGAGGTCCAGGTCGGTCGAGCCCCAGTAGCCGGTCAGCGCCGGGTCGAACATGTCGCCGAGCCAGTGCAGCACCACCGGCTCGTCGGTGGCGGCCAGCAGGTGCGCGTACACCCGCTGGTAGTCCTCGGGGCCTTCGGCGGCGGCGGCCAGGTGCCGGCTGCACATCAGCACCGGCCGGGCCCCGGCGGCGCGGACCTCGGCGAGCTGCTCGGCGTACGCGTCGCGGATGCGGGTGAGGTCGGCGGGCCCGGCTGGGAGCTGGTCGGTGCCGACCCCGGCGACGATCCGCCCGCCGATCGCCCGCGCCTCGGCGGCGCTGCGCCGGATCAGCTCCCGGGTGGCCGGGTGGTCCAGCCCCATGCCGCGCTGCGCGGTGTCCATCGCCTCGGCGACCCCCAGCCCGTACGACCAGAGGTGGTGGCGGAAGGCCAGGGTGCGCTCCCAGTCGACGGCGGCCGGGGCGCCGGGGACGTTCTCGGCGCGCGGGTCGGCGACCACGTGCGCGGCGGCGTACGCGGTCCGGGAGGTGGCCGGGGCGTCGGGGCGGGCGAAGCCGCCGGTGCCGGACAGCCGGTGGCGGGTGCCGTCGGGGAGGGTGACCAGGGTGCTCATCGGCCCAGCTCCGGGACCTCGACGCGGCGGTGCTCGCGGGCGGAGCGCAGGCCCAGCTCGGCGAGCTGCACGCCCCGGGCGCCGGCCAGGAAGTCCCATGGGAACGCCTCGCCGGCCACCACGTGCCGCAGGAACGCCTCCCACTGCACCTTGAACCCGTTGTCGAACTCGTCGTTGTCCGGCACCTCGGTCCACTGCGAGCGGAAGTCCTCGCCGGAGGGCAGGTCCGGGTTCCAGACCGGCTTCGGGGTGACCGACCGGTGCTGGACGCGGCAGTTGCGCAGCCCGGCGACCGCGCTGCCCTCGGTGCCGTCCACCTGGAACTCGACCAGTTCGTCCCGGTTGACCCGGACGGTCCAGGAGGAGTTGAGCTGGGCGACGATTCCGCCGTCGAGCTCGAAGATGCCGTACGCGGCGTCGTCGGCGGTGGCCGGGTAGGGCCGCCCGGCCTCGTCGACGCGGCGCGGGATGTGCGTGGCGGTGACGCAGGAGACCGCGCGCACCGGGGCGAACAGCTCCTCCAGCACGTAGTGCCAGTGCGGGAACATGTCCATCACGATCCCGCCGCCGTCCTCGGTTCGGTAGTTCCAGGACGGGCGCTGGGTGGGCTGCCAGTCGCCCTCGAAGACCCAGTAACCGAACTCGCCCCGCACGGACAGGATGCGGCCGAAGAAGCCGCCGTCGATGAGCCGCTTGAGCTTGCGCAGGCCGGGCAGGAAGAGCTTGTCCTGCACGACGCCGGTGCGCACGTTCGCGGCCTCGGCGGCCCGGGCCAGCTCCACGGCGGCGGGGCTGCCCTCCGCGAGGGGCTTCTCGGTGTAGACGTGCCTGCCGGCGTCGATCGCCTGGCGGACGGCCTTCTCCCGCTGCTGGGTGAGCTGGGCGTCGAAGTAGATCTCGACGTCGTCGCGGGTCAGGGCGGCGGTCAGGTCGGTGGTCCAGTCGGTCAGCCCGTGCCGCTCGGCGATGTCGCGCAGCCGGTTCTCGTTGCGTCCGACGAGGACCAGCTCGGGCCAGATCCGGGTGCCGTCCGCCAGCGGCACCCCGCCCTGCTCCCGGATGGCGAGCAGCGAACGGACGAGGTGCTGGCGGTAGCCCATCCGGCCGGTGACGCCGTTGACGATGATGCCGATCGGCCTGCGGGTCATGTGCTCCTCCCTCTCCTCGGCGGGCGGACGCCGTCCACCCGGCGGGCAGGGACGACCGACGCGCGAGGCAAGCGCTTTCCTGGGAGCCTAAGGGGCACCCGCCGCGCGGGGCAAGGGCTTTCCGCGACGACTGCGGTAACCTGTGCCCGACCGCGCGGGGCCGGCCGCGCGGGCGGACCACCGGGGGGCGGCGGATGGCGACGCTGGCCGATGTCGCGCGGCGGGCGGGCGTCTCCCCCGCCACCGCGTCGCGCGTGATCAACGGCAGCAGCAAACCCGTCGCCGAGGAGCTGCGCGACCGGGTGCTACGCGCCGTCGCCGACCTGCGGTACGTCCCCAACGCCCACGCCCAACTGCTGGCCCGCCCGCAGCGCAGCGTGGTCGGCGTGGTGGTGCACGACGTCTCCGACCCGTACTTCGCCGAGGTCACCCGAGGGCTGCAACGGGTCGCCACCGAGCGGGGCCGGCTGCTGATCATCTGCAACAGCTACCGCGACCCCGTCCGCGAGCTGGAGTACGTGGAGCTGCTGCGCGCCCAGCAGGTCGCCGCGATCGTGCTGGCCGGCTCCGGCTACCACGACGCCGAGTTCACCGGCCGGCTCAACGAGAAGCTCGCCGCGTACGAGGCGACGGGCGGGCGGGTCGCCGTGATCGGCCGGCACGACCACTTCGGCGACGCGGTGATGCCGGCCAACGCCACCGGCGGCGAGCTGATCGGCCGGGAACTGCTGCGCCTCGGCCACCGCGAGATCGGGGTGGTGGCCGGGCCGCGCGTGCTCACCACCATCACCGACCGGCTGACCGGGCTGCGCCGGGCGCTGGCCGGGGCGGGCCTGACGCTGCCCGAGGAGCGGATCCGCTACGCCGACTTCGACCGCGACGGCGGGGCGCGGGCCACGGCCGACCTGTTGGCGGCGCACCCCGACCTCACCGCGATCGTGGCGCTCAACGACTCGATGGCGGTCGGCGCGCTCGCCCTGCTGCGCTCGCGCGGCGTCCGGGTGCCCGAGGAGGTGTCGGTCGTCGGCTTCGACGACATGCCGATCGCCGCCGACGTCACCCCGGCGCTGACCACGGTGCGCCTGCCCCTGGTCGAGCTGGGGGTCCGGGCGATGAGCCTGGCCCTCGACCCGGCCGGCGGGGGGCCCCGCGTCGAGACGCTCCCGGCGGGCTTCGTCTCCCGCGACAGCACCGGCCCCGCCCCGCAGTCCGGGCCGACCGGGTGGGAGCGGCGCTGATACCGCTCTAGCAGCGCCGCGTCGGAGGCAGCCGACCCGCGAAGTAGGCCACGGGTGGCACGCCCATCATCGTGCTGAACTCGGCGGACATGTGCGACTGGTCGTAGTAGCCCGCCGTGGTGGCGAGCTGCGCCCAGCGGGTTGCGGGCCGCCCACCGCGGGCGAGCACGCCGCGCACGCGAGCGATGCGTTCGAACCGCTTGGGCGAGAGCCCGACGCAGTCGGCGAACAGGGCACGCAGGTGGCGCTCGCTGACCGCGAGGCGCCGGGCGAGCACCGGCATGCGCTCCCGCCGCCGCTCGGGGCGGTCGGTCAAGGCCTCGGTGGCGGCGCGTACGAGTTCGCTGCGGGCCAACTCGGTGCCGGCCGCCGTGGCGATCCGGGCCAGCAGCACCGGCTCCAGGTACGCAAGCAGACGCCTCGGATCCGTCCCCGGCTCGGTCGGCCCGCTCGCCCCCGCCCACAGCTCGCTCACCGGCACGACCTGGTCGACCAGTTCGCGTACCGGAACCCCGAACAAGAGCCGCGCGACGCCGGGGCGCAGCCGCAGCCGCAGGCAGAGCGGGAACTCCTTGCCCGCGTGGTACGACGCGCGGGTGCGCGGGCCGACCGCCAGCAGGTCCGCCTGCCGGCTGGACGTCGTGCGGAGGACCAGCGACGTGGCCGCGTCGGGCACGTGCACGAGTGGCCGGCGTTCGCCGGAACCGTCGGCGGTCAGCACGGTGACATCGTCGACCCACCGGCGCAGCCCGCCCGGCACGGGCATCCGTGACTGGGTGCTCACTGGCTCACGTTATCCGCCGGCCGCGCGCCGCGACGAGCGCCCCAGCCGTGCCGAAAGTTCCTATTGGCGCGCGGTGGTGGCGGGGCAGGGTGGACACCATGATTCTTGTTACGGGTGCCACCGGCACGATCGGTGGTGAGGTCGTCCGGCTCCTGGCAGGCCGGGGCGAGCCGGTACGGGCGATGACGCGGAACCCGGCGAAGGCCGCCCTGCCGGCCGGCGTCGAGGTGGTACGGGGCGACTTCGACGACCCGGAGAGCCTGACCGGCGCGGCGACCGGGGTCGAGGCGCTGTTCCTGCTCGACGCCCCGGGACCGTGGGTCGCCCGACACGACCGGGCGATGCTCGCCGCCGCGCGGGCGGCGGGCGTACGGCGGGTGGTGAAGCTGTCGGCCATCGGGACCGGACAGCAGGCCGGCAAGGTCGGCGACTGGCACCTCCCGGGCGAGCAGGAGTTGCGCTCGGGCGACGCGGGGTGGACGGTGCTCCGCCCGTCCGGCTTCGCGTCGAACGCCCTGCGCTGGGCCCCCGCGATCCGTGCCGGGCAGCCGGTTCCCAACCCCACCGGCACGGGCGCACAAGGCGTCGTCGACCCACGAGACGTGGCCGAGGTCGCCGTGCGGGCGCTGCTGTCGGACGCGCACGTGGGACGGGTGCTCACCCTGACCGGGCCCGAACTGTTGAGCGTTCCGGACCTGGCCGAACGGCTGGGCGAGGTGCTCGGGCGTAGGGTCGCGACGGTCGACGTGCCGCTGGGGGCGTACCGCGAGAGCATGCTCGCCAGGGGCCTCGATCCCGTCTTCGTCGAGGTCGCCGTCAACGGCGCCAAGCTGATCGCGGAGGGCGACGCCGCCCGGCTCACCGACGACGTGGCGCAGGCGCTGGGTCGCCCGCCGCGCACGTTCGCCGCTTGGGCGTACGACCACCGCGACGCCTTCGGTGGCTGACGTATGCCACCCGCCGTCAGTCCGGGCGGGCGGCGGTGTCCCGGTCGTCCCGGGCCAACTCGGCGAGGCGGTCGATCTGGGCGGGGTCGGACAGCGCGGACCCGACCGCCACCACCCTGACCCCGGCGACCAGGAAGCCTGCGGCGTTGCCCGCGTCGATGCCGCCGGTGGCGACGAAGCGCAGCTCGGGCAGGGGCCCCGCGACGGCCTTGAACCACTGCGGCCCGAGGCTCACCGCCGGGAATGCCTTGAGCCAGGTCAGCCCGTGGTCGCGGGCCCGCTGCGCCTCGGTCGGGGTGGCCACGCCGGGCAGGTGGGGAATCCCGTGCCGCAACGCGGCGTCGGCCACGGCGAGGTCGAGGCCGGGTGCCACGGTGAACGCCGCGCCCGCGTCGGCCGCCTGCCGTACCCGCTCCGGGCTGAACACGGTGCCGGCGCCGACGAGCCGGTCCCGGTCCCGCCCGGCGGCCACGGCGGCGCGCAGCGCGGGCATCGCCTCCGGGGTACGCACCGGCACCTCCACCACGTCGATGCCGAGGTCCCAGGCCCGGTTCGCGAGCCGGACCGTCTCCTGCGACGGCAGGTCCCGCAGGATCACCATCACCCGGGAACCGGCGAAGATCGGGCCGAAGCCGTGGGCCGTCACCGGCCGCTCCTCTCGTTCTGCGCGCCGGCCACGCCGGTCGCGGAATCCAGCAGGCCCGCCGCGACCGGGTCGAGTGCCGCCCAGCGGTCGGCCGGCAGCGCGACGAGGTCGTCGAGGTCGCGCCGCCGGGGTGGCAGCGCGCAGTCCCCGGGCACCGCGAGGGCCCGTACCGCGACGAGGTGCCCGCAGCGCAGCGCGGCGGCGGCGTCGAGGCCGCGCAGCACGGCGCTGAGGTAGCCGGCGGCGAACGCGTCGCCCGCGCCCACCGGGTCGAGCACCGCCGCCCGCAGCGCGGGCACGAAGACCGCCGACCCGGTACGCCCCAGCGCGGTCGCCCCGACCGCGCCGTCCTTGACCACCACCGTCGCCGGGTGGGGCAGCAGGCGGCGCACGGCCTGCGCGTCGGTGCTCCCCCAGAGCCGCTCGGCCTCGTCCAGCCCGACGAGGACGATGTCGGCCCGGTCGGCGACGGCGCGCAGCACCCCGGCGGCGGCGCCGGCCGGCCAGAGCCGGGGCCGGTGGTTGACGTCGAAGCTGACCAGCGCGTCGCCGAGCGGCCGGTCGGTGACCGCGTGCTCGACCAGCGCCCGGCAAGACGCCGAGAGCGCCGGGGTGACCCCGGACAGGTGCAGCAGCCGCGCCCCGGCCAGGCGCGGGTCGGCCAGCGCCGGCGGGCCGAGCCGGGACGCGGCGGAGCCGGCCCGGTAGTAGTGCACCCCGGCCACCTCGGGGTCCTTGAAGTACACGCCGGTGGGGGCGTGCGGGTCGACGGCGACACCGGCGACGTCGACGCCGGCCGAGGCGACCTCGGCCGTCACCCGCCGGCCGAACGGGTCGTCGCCGACCCGGCTCACCCAGGCGACCCGGTGCCCGAGGCCGGCCAGGCCGATCGCCACGTTGGACTCCGCCCCGCCGACGCCGAGCCGGACCGAGCCGGCGCGCTCCAGCGGCGCGCCGTCGCCCGGCGACAGCACCACCATCGTCTCGCCGACGGTCACCACCTCCGGCCCACCCGCCCCGCTCATGCCGGCCCACCCGGGACGCCCGCGCCCGCGGGACCGCCCAGGCCCGACGGAGAGCCGTGGCCCCCCGGAAAGTCCTCGCCCGCCGGAGAGCCGTGGCCCCCCGGAGAGCCGTGGCCCGTCGGGAAGTCGGAACCCGGCTCGGCGGTGGCGTCCGCCTCGGCGGCCAGGGCCGCGGCGGCGGTGCGGTCGAGGATCCCGTCGGCGACCGTGACGGTGTGCCGGCCGGGCCGGCTGCCGCCGGCCGGGACCACGGCCGGGGTGTCGAAGGCGAAGGCCACGCAGACCCCCGGGTACATCGCCGTCCGGACGAACCATCGGTCGCCCGACCCGAGCCCCGTGAAGACCAGGGTGTACGCCCCGCCGTCCGGCCCGGTGCCGGTCAGCGCCACCCACGGCGAGTCCGCGCCGTTAACGGACTCCTCACCGTCGGCGTCCACGGTGAACACCTGCGGCGGGTCGGCCGCGACGGCCCGCCAGAAGAACCCGCCGTACCCGGCGCCGCCGGGGCGGCCGTTGGTGGCCGGGCTGCCGAGGGGAACGTCCCGGTCGACGGGGGCGGTCAGCGCGTACCGCAGCTCCAGCCGCCACGCCCCCGGCGCGGCGGCCACGGGCGCGGCGGTGATCCGGCGGTCCTCGGTGAGCAGCACCGCGCCGGCCGGGTCGCGCCACTGCAGCCGGTGTGCCAGCACGTCGTCGGCGCGCTCGGTCCAGCCGGTGTGGACGATGCGGCCGTGGTCGTCGCGCCAGGTGTAGCCGGCGTCGCGGACGTAGGTGCGCCCGCCCCAGAGGTTGCTGCCGGCGACGTCCTGCACGGCCAGCGACGCGCCGAGGTGCCACACGTGGTCCTCGGGCAGCGCGTCGGTGACGACCGTGCCGGCGAGGGTGCGCACCGGGTGCAGGTAGGGGCGCGGGCCGTGCCGGGGGTCGAGATCCGGGGCGAGCACGTACCGGGCCACCTCGACCCCGTCGACCCGCAGCCGGGCGTCGTCGGAGTCCGTTCGGCGGGGAGCGTCGTCGTCGGCACCCGCCCGGCGGGGGGCGTCGTCGGAGTCCGTTCGGCGGGAGGCGTCGCCGGTCACGACGGCTCCACCGCGACGGCCCGGCGGCGGCGGGCGACCGCGTGCAGGGCGGCGAGGGTGTAGCCGGCGAGGATCGGCAGCGCGACCGGGATGACCAGCGCGGTCAGCACGGCGGCCACGCCGCAGATCCCGCTCGCCGCCGCCCAGCCACCCGGTCGGGCGACGCAGGCGCGGGCGGCGCTGCGGGCGGCGACCCGCCAGCCCCGCCCGCCGGCCCGACCGACCTCGACGACGACCAGCCCGACGTACCCGACCAGCGCCGCCGTGACCAGGGCCGTGACCAGCAGGGCGGGCGGCCCGCCGGGAACCCGGCCGGTGGCCAGCGCGGCCAGGTCGGCGCCGAGCAGGAGCGCGCCGGCCAGCGCGATCAGGGTGACCGGCACGCCGGCCGGCAGCGCCCGGACGTAGCGTCGGCCGGTGGTCCGGGCGGCCGGCCAGCCGCCGTCGGTGAACCGGTCGTGCACGGCGGCGCTGGCGGCGGCGAGCGCGGCGCCGGCGGTCAGCACCGGCAGCGCGCCCACCACCAGGGCGAACCCGACCAGCGCCAGGTCGGTGGCGTCGGCGACCACGTCGCGCCAGTCGCGGCGGGGCGGCTTCTCCGGCGTCGCGGCGTCACCCCTTGGGTCCGTCACGGCGTCACCCCTTGAGTCCGCTGGTGTTGATGCCCTCGACGAGCATCCGCTGGAAGGCGAGGAAGAACAGGAACACCGGCAGCAGCGACAGCACCGACATGGCGAACATCGGGCCGACCGCGCTCTGGCTGGTCGAGTCGATGAAGAGGGTCAGCGCCACCGGCACGGTGTAGTCCTCCAGGCTGGAGAGGAAGACGAGCTGCCGGAAGAAGTCGTTCCAGGTCCAGATGAACGAGAAGATCGCGGTGGTGACCAGCGCGGGTCGGCTCAGCGGCAGGATGATGTGCCGGAAGATGCCGAACGCGCTGGCCCCGTCGATCTTCGCCGCCTCGTCCAGCTCGCGCGGGATGCCCCGCATGAACTGCACCATCAGGAAGACGAAGAACGCCTCGGTCGCCAGGAACTGCGGGATCAGCAGCGGCAGGTAGGGCCACTCGCCGCCGACCAGTCCGAGCGAGCGGAACAGGATGTACTGCGGCACGATCAGCACGTGCCCGGGCAGCAGCAGGGTGCCGATCATGACGGCGAACCACATCCCGCGCAGCCGGAACCTCAGCCGGGCGAAGGCGTACGCGGCGAGCAGGCAGGAGACCGCGTTGCCGACCACGGTCAGCAGGCTGACCATGGCGCTGTTGAGGAAGAACCGGCCGAAGCTGAGGTCGAAGTTGGCCCACCCGTCGGTGTAGTTGCCGGGGGTGAACTCCCTCGGCAGCAGGCCGGTGTTGCTGACGATCTCCTCCTGGCCCTTGACCGAGGTGCCGATCATCCAGAACAGCGGGTAGAGCACGACCACCACGATCGCGATCAGGATGACCAGGCGCACGGCCTGCCCGCCGCCGGAACGCGGGCGGCGCGGCCGGGTCACCACCAGGCCTGCGGTAGCCGTCACCGGTCCTCCCCGTCGGAGTAGTGCACCCAGAACCGCCCGGTGCTGAAGAAGATGGCCGTGATGAGGCCGATGGCGAGCAGGAAGACCCAGGCCATCGCCGAGGCGTAGCCCATCTCCAGGTCGGTGAAGCCCTTGATGTAGAGGTTCAGCGTGTACATGAGGGTGGAGTCGACCGGGCCGCCGGTGCCGTTGCTGAGCACGAAGGCCGCGGTGAAGCCCTGGAAGCCGTTGATGGTCTCCAGCACCAGGTTGAAGAAGATGACCGGGGAGAGCATCGGCAGGGTGACGGCGCGGAACTGCCGCCACGTGCCGGCCCCGTCGACCGAGGCGGCCTCGTACAGCTCCGTCGGCACCTGCTTGAGCCCGGCCAGGAAGATCACCATCGGGGCGCCGAACTGCCAGATGGCGAGCACCATCAGGGTCTCCAGCGCCCAGTCCGGGTCGTTGACCCAGGGCTTGCCCTCGATGCCGAACAGGGCCAGCACCGAGTTGAACGCGCCGTCGCGGTTGAACATGTTCACCCAGACGATGGCCAGGGCGACGCTGCCACCGAGCAGCGACGGCAGGTAGAACAGGCTGCGGAACAGCCCGACCCCGCGCCACGCCCGGTTGAGCAGCAGCGCCACCCCCAGCGCGGCGGCCAGCTTCAGCGGCACCGCCACCAGGGCGAAGGTCAGCGTCACGCGGACCGCGTGCCAGTACGAGGGGTCGTTGGTGAACATCCGCTCGTAGTTGGCGAACCCCACCCACTCGACCTCCGAGAAGGGGGTGAGGATGTCGTAGTCGGTGAAGCTCAGGTAGAGCGACAGGAGCATGGGAATCGCCGTGATGGCCATCAGTCCGATGAGCCAGGGCGAGAGGAAGACGTACCCCGCCAGACCTTCGCTGTGCCGGATCCGCCCGGCCACGTCCCGGGGGGCGTGGGCGCGGGCGGATCCGGTGCCGCGTCGGGTCGGGTCGGGCGTCGTGGTCAGTGCCACGAGCCGGCTCCTTTCCGAACGTGTGCGGCGGCTCAGACGATGGCGGACTTGCAGGCGGCGAGGTACTGCGCCGCCGCCTCCGCCGGGGTGGCCCGGCCGTACTGGGCGTTCTCCGCCGCCTTGATCAGTTCTGCGCGGACCTTGCTGTGGCCCTTGATCGGCACCTGCGGCGACTCGCCGAACTTCTGGGCCAGTTCGGCCTCCACCGCGATGGACTGCTTCATCGCCGGGTCGGTGGTGCCCTCGCTGACGAGCCGGCGCAGGTCCTGGTTCGACGGCAGGCCCCGGTCGGTACCGAGGAGCTTGACCGCCTCCTGGTCGTTGGCCAGGAAGTTCAGCACGTCGACCGCGATGTCCCTGTGCTTGCTGCCCTTGAACACGGACCAGTACATCGAGGCGCGGGCCCACTGGGCGCTGGGGTCGCCCGGGTAGGCGACGACGCCCAGCTCGTCCTTGGTGTTCTTCTTCAGCTCCGGCATCTGGTTGACCCAGACCCAGGACGTGCCGGCCTTGCCGGTGACCACGAGCTGCTTGGTGATGTCGGTGGCGTTGCCCTCGTGGATCACGTCCGAGGTCGGGGTCGCCCCCCGGTCCCGGGCGCCCTTCCACAGCTCGAACCACCGGGTCACGTCCTCGACGGTGAAGCCGAGCTCCCTGCCCTTGTACAGGTCCTTGCCCTGCTGGCGCAGCCAGACCCAGAACGCCTTGTAGTCGGCGCTCGGGTCCTGGGTGCCGGGGACCTTGGTCTTCTTCGCGACCTGCTCGGCCCAGGCGATGTGTTCCTCCCAGGTCATGCCGGTGGTCGGCTCCGGGAGGCCGTTCCTGGTCAGCAGCGTCTTGTTGTAGACCAGCCCCTGGGTGTTCTCCCCGGCGGCCAGCCCGGCGAGCTTGCCGTCGACCACGCCGTACTGCCACAGGCTCTTGGGGAACTTCGACACGTCGAGCTTGCCGGAGTCGGAGTAGCTGGTCAGGTCGAGCGTGGTGTTGCGGGACGCGTACTCGGCGAGGAAGTTGTCGTCGATCTGGAAGATGTCCGGCGGGTTACCGCCGGCGGTGAGGGTGGCCAGCTTGTCGAAGTAGCCCTGGTTGGCCTGCCAGGTCTTCTCGAACGTGACGTTGGGGTGCTTCCTGGTGTAGAGGGCGAGGGCGTCCTCGGTCAGCTTCGCCCGGGCCTCGCCGCCCCACCAGAAGATGGAGAGCTTGACGGGGGCGTTGGGGTCGTCACTGGCCTCGTCGCCGCCGCAGGCGGCGGCGCCCAGGGCCAGCGGCGCGGCGACCACCAGGGCGACGAGCCCGCGCAGCAGCCGACGGCGGGGGGTACGGTGGGAACGCCCGGCGGGTGCGCCGGCGGTGGGGGGCGTGGCGGGGTGCATGTGCGCTCACTCCTTGGCATTAGGAGGCGACGACACCACCGGTGGCCGCAGTCGGGCGGCCCGGGTCCGCAAGGCGATGCGGGCCCGGGCCGACACGTTCGGCACCGGGGCCACCGGACGACGGAACTACTCCGGTGGAGTCGCGGATGACCAGCTCGGTCTGGAGCATTACCTGTGCGGTGGTGCGACGGGCGCCGGCTGCCGTGCCCCGACCGGCGCCCCGCGGTCCCCGCGGCGCGTCGGTGTCCTGTTGCAGCAGCATGTCGACGGCCGTCCGGCCGGCGGCCGCGGTAGGCGTGGCCACCGTCGTCAACTTGGGCCGGGTGAGCCGGCTCAGGGCGATGTCGTCGATGCCGACGACGCTGACGTCCTGCGGCACCCGGACCCCCAGGGCGTCGAGCCCCTCGATCAGCCCGATCGCCATCAGGTCGTTGTAGGCGAGCACGGCGGTGACGCCGGCCCGCTGGACCTGTTCGGCCAGCGCGCCGCCGCCGTGCTCGGTGGGCGGGTTGGGCCCGAGAACGGTCAGTTCCGCGCCGCCGGCCCGCGCCGCGGCGGCGGCCGAGCGGCGGATCTCCCGGTTGGTCCACGAGCCACGGGGCCCACCGAGCAGGGCGATCCCGGTGTGGCCGAGGCCGACCAGGTGCTCGATCGCGGAGCGGGCCCCCTGCCCGACGTCCATCATCACGCAGGGCAGGCCGGTCACCTGCCGGTTTATCACCACCAACGGGACCTCGCGGCTGAGCTGTTCGATGAGGCTGTTGCTCATCCGGGGGCTGCACAGCAACACCCCGTCGACCTGCTTGGCCAGGGCGTGGACCAGCTCCTCCTCGACCACCGGGTCCTCGTTGGTGTCGGCGACGAAGATGTGGTAGTCGCGGTGCCGGGCCTGCCCCTCCGCCGCCTTGATCAGCGGCGGGAAGAACGGGTTGGCGATGTCGGCGATGATCAGGCCGATGTTGTGGGTGCGGCCGGTGATCAGGGCCCGCGCGGCGCGGTTGGGTCGGTAGCCCAGGTCCTCCGCGCAGGCCAGCACCCGGACCCGGGTCTCCGGGTTGACCAGGTGCGGTGCGGAGAACGTGCGGGAGACCGTGGAGATGTGCACGCCCGAGGCCCTCGCGACGTCCCTGATGGTGACTGGCACGGCGGCCCCTTCGTCCAGTGTGGTTGCGGTCACGTGGGTGCCGACAATTAATGCAAACGGTTGCTCCACTGTCAACGCTCGAAGGTTACGACCACGTTTCGAGCGGTCACCTTCCATGCCCTGATAAGCCCATGAAGCCGGGCAAACCGAACCGATTTTGGCTACGTCGTTGACTCATGACGATCGATCGTGGTTTCTTCACTGCAAACCTTTGCAGTCTCACCCGGGAGGCGACGCGATGTCTTCGAGATCCGGTGAACGGACCCGTCACGCGGTGGTCGGCACCGGCGCCCGGGCCGAGATGTTCGTCCGGGCGCTGGTCCGGGACCATCCCGACACCGCCGAACTGGTCGCGTTCGCCGACGTCAACCAGTCCCGGATGGACGCGCACAACCGTTGGCTGGCCGAGCTGGGCCACCGGCGGGTGCCGACGTACCGGGCCGACGAGTTCGCCGCGATGCTGACCAAGGAGCGCGTCGACACCGTGCTGGTCACCACGGTGGACGCCACCCACGACGAGTACATCGTGGCCGCCCTGCGCGCCGGCTGCGACGTGGTGTCGGAGAAGCCGATGACCGTCGACGCGCCGCGCTGCCGGCGGATCCTGGACGCGGTCGCCGAGACCGGCCGGCAGGTCACCGTCGCCTTCAACTACCGCTACAACCCGCTGCACGAGCAGCTGCGCCGGCTGCTGACCGACGGGGCGGTGGGCGAGATCGGGTCGGTGCACTTCGAGTGGCTGCTCGACGTGCGGCACGGCGCCGACTACTTCCGGCGTTGGCACCGGGACAAGGCCAGCTCCGGCGGGCTGATGGTGCACAAGGCGAGCCACCACTTCGACCTGGTCAACTGGTGGCTCGACGCCACGCCGGTCGAGGTCTACGCCGCCGGCCGGCTGTTCTTCTACGGCGACGCCGGCCGCCGGCACGGCTACGCCCGGGACTACGACCGGGCACACGGCGCCCCGGACGCCACCGGCGACCCGTTCGCCCTGCGGATGGCCGAGCACCCCCGGCTGCGCGAGCTCTACCTCGACGCCGAGGCCGAGGACGGCTACCACCGCGACCAGAACGTGTTCGCCCCCGGCGTCACCATCGAGGACGACATGGCGGTGCTGGCCCGCTACTCCTCCGGCGTGACCATGACGTACCACCTCACGGCCTACGCCCCCTGGGAGGGCTACCGGGTGATGGTCAACGGCAGCCGGGGCCGCGTCGAGTTGGAGGTCGTGGAGAGCGACTTCGTCAGCCCCGGGGCCGCCGGGGCGCTCAAGGGCGCGGCGTTGCACGGCGACGAGGCCGCCGCCGAGGGCGGCTCGGCCACCCTCACCCTGCGTCCGTTCTGGTCGCCGCCCCGGCAGATCGAGGTCGAGGGGTACACCCGGCAGGGCCACGGCGGCGCGGACGCCCGGATGACGAAGGTCCTCTTCGGCGGCGCACCGGACCCGCTGCACCGGGCCGCCGGCGCCCGCGATGGGGCCCGCGCCCTGCTCACCGGCCTGGCCGCCAACCGGTCCTTCGAGACCGGGCAGGCCGTCCGGGTCGCCGACCTGCTCACCCTGCCCTGACCGACCGCGCCCGGAGCCGCGCCGCCGGGACCGGCGGCCCCGGCCGGCCCCGCCGGTCCGCCCCGTTCGACCGACCGCACCCGAGGAGCCATCCGACGTGCCGACCACTTCCCGCCCCGACCTGCTCCTCCCCGCCGACCCGGGCCTGCGCACGCTGTCCCGGCAGCTCTACGCGCTGGCGGCCGAGCAGCCGATCATCTCGCCGCACGGGCACGTCGACCCGGCGCTGCTGGCCGAGGACCGGCCGTTCCCGGACCCGTCGCGGCTGATCATCGTGCCCGACCACTACCTGACCCGGATGCTGCTCAGCCAGGGCGTTCCCCCGGCGGACCTGGGCGTCCCGACGGTGGACGGCAGCCCCGTGGAGACCGACGGGCGGACGATCTGGCGGCGCTTCGTCGACGGCTGGCACCTGTTCCGGGGCACCCCGTCGCGGCTGTGGCTGGAGCAGACCCTCACCGGGGTCTTCGGGGTGGACACCCCGCTCTCCCCGGCCACCGCCGACGCCGTGTACGACGAGGTCGCGGCCCGGCTCGCCGAGCCGGAGTTCCGGCCCCGGGCGCTGTTCGACCGGTTCCGCATCGAGGTGCTCGCCACCACCGAGTCGCCCCTGGACGACCTGGCCCAGCACGCCAAGCTCGCCGCCGACGGCTGGGGCGGCCCCGGCGGCAGGGTGGTCACCACGTTCCGGCCGGACAACGTCGTCGACATGGAGTTCGACAACTGGGCCGCCAACGTCGAGCGGCTCGGCGAGGTCTCCGGCGAGGACACCGGCACGTACGCCGGGTTCCTGGCCGCCCTGCGGCGACGCCGGGAAGCGTTCGTCGCGGCCGGCGCCACCTGCTCCGACCACGGCCACCCGACCGCCCGCACCCTGAATCTGAGCGGGTCGGAGGCGGCGGCGCTGTACGACCGGGGCCGGCGCGGGGCGGCCGACGCCGCCGACGCGGAGGCGTTCCGGGCGCACATGCTGCTGGAGTTCGCCCGGATGTCGCTCGACGACGGGCTGGTGATGCAACTGCACCCCGGTTCGGTGCGCAACCACAACCGCCGGCTGTACGCCCGGCACGGCCGCGACGTCGGCGGGGACATTCCGCAGGCCACCGAGTACCTGCACGCGCTCACCCCGCTGCTGGACGCGTACGGCAACGACCCCCGGCTGCGGGTGGTGGTCTACACCCTCGACGAGTACACCTTCACCCGGGAACTGGCCCCCCTCGCGGGTGGCTACGCGGCCCTGTACCTCGGCGCGCCCTGGTGGTTCCTCGACTCCCCCGAGGTGCTGCGCCGGTTCCGGGAGGCGGTCACCGAGACCGCCGGGTTCTACAACACGGCCGGGTTCGTCGACGACACCCGGGCGTTCTGCTCCATCCCGGTACGTCACGACGTGGCCCGCCGGGTCGACGCCGGTTTCCTCGCCCGGCTGGTCGCCGAGCACCGGCTGACCGAGGACGAGGCCGCCGAGACCATCGTCGACCTCGCGTACCGCCTGCCCAAGAAGGTCTTCAAGATCGGCGAAAGGTTGGTCCCGGTGAGCGCGAGGAGTGCAGCGCAGCGGAGCCCCGCAGTCGCGAACGAAAGGCTGGTTCCGTGAGCGTCACCATCACTTCCGTGGACGTGCACGACGTGCGCTTCCCGACCGCGGCGGCCGGCGACGGCTCGGACGCGATCAACCGGGGCGACTACTCGGCGACGTACGTCGAGCTGGGCACCGACGCCGGGCCGGTGGGTGCCGGGTTCACCTTCACCAACGGCCGGGGCAACGAGATCACCTGCGCGGCCGTGCGCGCCCTGGCCCACCACGTCCGGGGCAGGACGGTCGAGGAGATCGGCGCCGAGCCGGTGGCGTTCTGGCGCTCGCTGAGCGCCGACGCGCAGCTGCGCTGGCTGGGCCCGGAGAAGGGCGTCATCCACATGGCGACCGGCGCGCTGGTCAACGCCGTGTGGGACCTGCGGGCCAAGCTCGCCGGCAAGCCGATGTGGCGGTTCCTGGCCGAGCTGCCCACCGAGGACCTGGTGGCCAGCATCGACTTCCACCACATCACCGACGCGCTCACCCCCGGCGAGGCGGCCACCATCCTGGACGGGGGCCGCGACGGGATGGCCGACCGGCTCGCCCTGCTGGCGCGCGACGGGTTCCCGTCGTACACCACCTCCGTGGGCTGGCTGGGCTACCCCGACGACAAGGTCCGGGCGCTGACCCGCGAGGCGTACGCGCGGGGCTGGCGGGCGGTGAAGATGAAGGTCGGCGGCCCTCCCGCCGACGACCTGCGCCGCGCCCGGATCATCCGCGCGGAGATCGGCTCCGACGCGCTGCTGATGATGGACGCCAACCAGGTGTGGGACGTCGACGAGGCGATCGCCAACATGACGGCGCTGGCCGAGGTGGACCCGTACTGGATCGAGGAGCCGACGCACGCCGACGACATCCTCGGCCACGCCCGGATCGCCCGCGCGGTGACCGAGCTGACCGGCGGGCGGTGCCGGGTGGCCACGGGCGAGGTGGCCGCCAACCGGGTGATCTTCAAACAGCTGCTCCAGGCCGAGGCGATCGGCGTGATGCAGATCGACGCCTGCCGGGTCGGCGGGGTCAACGAGGTGCTCTCCGAGATCGTCATGGCGGCGAAGTTCGGGGTGCCGATCTGCCCGCACGCCGGCGGCGTCGGCCTGTGCGAGTACGTGCAGCACCTGGCGATCTTCGACTTCCTGCGGGTCGGCGCCAGCCTCGACGGCCGGATGGTCGAGTACGTCGACCACCTGCACGAGCACTTCGTCGACCCGGTGCGCACCCGGGGCGGCCGGTACCTGCTGCCCGAGGCGCCCGGCTACAGCTCGACGATGCGTCCCGAGTCGATCGCGCAGTTCCGCTTCCCGGACGGCCCGGTATGGCGGTGACCGTGGGGTCGTCCCGGCTCGGGCTGGCCGCGTTGCGCCGGTTGCCCGAGGCGAGCCGCCCGCTGTTGCGCCCCGGCACCGTGCCCGCCGGGATCGTGCACCTCGGCCTGGGCGCGTTCCACCGCGCCCACCAGGCCGTCTACACCGAGGCCGCGATCGGCGCGGCGGGCGGCGACTGGGGCATCGTCGGGGTCGCCCCGCGCAGCACCGAACTGGTCGGGACGCTCGCCGCGCAGGACAACCTGTTCAGTGTTACCACCAGGGCCGCCACCGGCGGCAGCACCCGGGTGATCGGGTCGCTGGCCGGGGTCCGGCACGCCGCGAGCGACCCGGCCGGGATCGTGGCGCTGCTCGCCGACCCGGCGATCCGGGTGGTCACGCTGACCGTGACGGAGAAGGCGTACCAGCTCGACCCGGTCACCGGCCGGCTGCGCCCGGACCCGGCGCTCGCCGCCGACCTGGCCGGCGACGGGCCGCCCGGCACGGTGCCCGGCCTGCTGGTACGCGGGCTGGCCGCCCGGGCGGCGGCCGACGCCGGGCCGATCGCGCTGGTCAGCTGCGACAACCTGCCGTCGAACGGGGTCCGGCTGCGCGGCGTGGTCGAGCAGGCGCTGGCCCGTTCCGGCGCGGCGGAGCGGGTGCTCGGCTGGGTGGCGGCGAACGTCACCTTCCCCGGGACCATGGTGGACCGGATCGTGCCGGCCAGCACGGCGGACACGTTCGCCGTGGCCCGGCACGCGCTGGGCTTCGCCGATCTGGCGGCGGTGGACGCCGAGCCGTACACCCAGTGGGTGATCGAGGACGCCTTCCCCGGCGGCCGGCCGGCGTGGGACCGGGCCGGAGCGGTGCTCACCGACGACGCCGGGCCGTGGGAGCGGCTGAAGCTACGCGGCCTCAACGGCCTGCACTCGGCCACCGCCTACCTGGGCGCCCTCGCCGGTCGGGAGACCGTCGCCGACGCGCTGGGGATTCCCGGCCTGACCGGGGTGCTGCGCCGCCTCGTCGCCGAGGAGGTGGCGGTCAGCTTCGCCCCGCCGGCCGGGGTGTCGGTGGTCGAGTACGGCGACGAGGTGCTGGGCCGCTTCGCCAACCCGGCGATCCGGCACCGCACCCTCCAGGTCGCCCTGGACGGCTCGCAGAAGCTGCCCCAGCGGATCCTGCACACCATCGCCGACCTGCGCGCGGCCGGCCGTCCGGCGCGCTGGTCCGCGCTGGTGGTGGCCGCGTGGGCGCGGTTCGCCTGCGGGCACGCCGACGACGGCGGCGCGCTCCCGCTGGTCGACCCGCTCGCCGACCGGATCCGGGGCGCGCTGGCCACCGCCGGCGGCACCCCGGCCGGGGTGGTCGACGCCCTGTTCGGGCTGCGTGAGGTCTTCCCCGCCGTGGTGGCCGACGACGACGAGGTGCGGGCCGACGTCACCGACTGGCTGGCCGCCCTGCACCGGCACGGGGTGGCCGCGACCCTGGCCGGTGCGGCGTGAGCGGCTCCCGCCCGGGGGCCGCCCCGGGTGGCGCCGGCCGGTCCGGCGCCGCGTCGGCCGGGGGCCCGCCCCGGGTGGCGGTCATCGGGGCGAACGGGCACGGGCGCTGGCACCGCCGGGCGATCGCGCCGCTGCACGCCGCCGGCCGGGTCCGGCTGGTCGCCCTGGTCGACGTACGCCCGATCGAGGAGGAGCCGCAGGCACCGGTGCCGGCCGGCGCGGTGGTCTTCACCGACCACGCCGCGATGCTCGCCGAGGCGAAGCCGGACGTGGTGGTGGTCTGCACCCCGCCGCACACCCACCTGCCGATCGCGCTGGACGTGCTGGCCGCCGGGGCGGACCTGCTGCTGGAGAAGCCGCCGGTGCTGTCCACGGCCGAGCACCGGACGCTGACCGCCGCGCTGGCCGACACCGGCCGGTCCTGCCAGGTCGGCTTCCAGGCCCTCGGCTCGGCCGCGCTGGCCGAGCTGACGGCGGCGGTGACCGGCGGGCGGCTCGGCACGGTCACCGGCATCGCCACGGTAGCGGCCTGGCAGCGCTCGGACGGCTACTACGCCCGGGCCCCGTGGGCCGGCCGACGGACGCTGAACGGCCGGCCGGTGCTCGACGGGGCGCTGGCCAACCCGCTCGCGCACGCGGTGATGCAGTGCCTGGCGGTGGCCGAGGCGGTCGCCGGCGCGCCGGTGCGGCCGGCGGTGATCGAGCTGGAGCGCTACCGGGTCCGCCCGATCGAGGTGGACGACACGGCGGCCCTGCGGGTCGTCCCGCGCTCCGGGCCGCCGATCGTCGCCGCGGTGACCCTGGCCGGCGAGGACTTCGTCGCCGGGGAGGTGATCGTGACCGGCACCGCCGGCCGGGCGGTGCTGGAGTACCCGACGGACCGGCTGCTGCTGCCGGGCGACGACGTGCCCTGGGAGGTACCGGGGCGGCGCGGCCTGCTGGAGAACCTGCTGGATCACCGCGCCGACGGGACGCCGCTGATCGCCCCGCTGGCCCGCACCGCGCCGTTCACCGCCGTGCTGGAGGCGGTCCGGGTCTCGCCCGAGCCGACCCTGCTCGGCGGCGACCTGGTGACCGCAGCCGGCAGCGGGCCGGACCGGGTGCTGAGCGTCCGTGGTGTCAACGGGGCGCTGCGGCGGGCGGCCGAGTCCGGCGCGCTGCTGTCGGAGCTGGCGGTGGCGTGGGCGGTGCCGCCGGCACGCACCGAGCTGATGGAGGAGAAGCACTCGTTACGGAATCCGCCGCACCGACAGACCACTTCGGAGAGTCCCTGATGCGTCCACGCGTTCTCGGGGCGGCCCTGGTCGCCCTGTCCCTGTCAGTCGTACCGGGCACGGCGGCGTCGGCCGCCCCCGGTGCCACCGCCCCGGTGCCCGACCCCGTCGAGCGGCTCGCCCGCCAGGCGCTGCCGGCCGGCGACGGCTGGGCGGCCGACGGCGTCGGCACCACCGGCGGCTCGACGGCCGCCGCCGACCAGGTCCACCTGGTCCGCAGCCGGGCCGAGCTGGTCCGCGCCCTGGGCGGTGACAACGCCACCAACCGGGCCAACGCCACCCCCAAGGTGATCGTCGTCGACGGCGTCGTCGACGGGTTCGAGGCCGACGACCGCAGCCTGCTCGACTGCGCTGACCTGGCGGACCCTGGGTACTCGCTGCCGGCCTACCTGGCCGCGTACGACCCGGCGGTGTGGGGCATGACGCCGCCGACCGGGGTGTTGGAGGCCGCCCGGGTGCGCTCGGTGGCGAACCAGACGCGACAGACCCAGATCAACGTCGGCCCGAACACCACCATCGTCGGGCTGCGCGGGGCGATGCTGACCGGGCTGACCCTGATGATCGACAGCGCCAGCAACGTCATCGTGCGGAACCTGACCTTCGACGACGCCCGGGACTGCTTCCCGGCGTGGTCGCCGACGGACGGCGCCACCGGCAACTGGAACTCCCAGTACGACCAGATCTCGGTGCGGCGCAGCGAGCACGTCTGGGTCGACCACAACAGCTTCACCGACGGCGACAACCCGGACAGCGCCCAGCCGGTGCACTTCGGCCGGCCGTACCAGGTGCACGACGGGTCGCTGGACATCACCCACACCGCCAGCCTGGTCACCGCCTCGTACAACCGGTTCGTCGGACGGGACAAGCTGATGCTGATCGGCTCGTCGAACACGGTCGGGCCGGACGTCGGCCGGCTCAAGGTGACCCTGCGCCACAACCTGTTCGACAGGGTGCTCCAACGCCTGCCCCGGGTCCGGTTCGGCCAGGTCGACGTCTACAACAACTGGTACCGGCTGGCCGGCGAGGACTTCCAGTACGCCGTCGGCGTCGGGGTGCAGTCCGCTCCGTACGTGGAGAACAACTACTTCACCCTCGGCGCGGGCCTCGCCGCCGGGGGCCTGCTCTACGACTGGGGCGGCACCGCCGTCACCACCCGTGGCAACTGGGTCCGCGCCGGCGGCGACCGGGCGCGTCCGGTCGACCTGGTGGCCGCGTACAACGCGACCCACGATCCCGACCTGGGCGTCGACGCCGGCTGGACGCCGGCCCTGCGCAGCGGCCAGGTGCTGCCCGCGCCGCTGGTCCCGCTCGTGGTCGGCGCGCTGGCCGGGGCGAACCGGCTGCCGTTGTAGAGACCCCCGGACGCGCCGCCGATCGGCTTCGCCTCGGTCGACGCGCTCGGCCAGAACGGGACCACCGGCGGCGCGGGCGACCCGACCGGCACCGTGGACACCCCCACGGGTCACCTCACCCCTGTGAGGGCGGGGCCCCTGCCCGACGCGCCGCGGCGGCAGGGGCCCTGCCCGCACGCCCCTGCGTGCCGGGGAAGCGGGCCGGCCCCGCCCACGGCCTCACCCGGCCGCCCGGCGGTGCCGCCAGAGGCGGGCCGCCACCAGCACCACCAGCAGGGCCAGCAGCACCTCTCCGCCCAGGCCAAGGCGACGCTCCAGCAGCCGGTACGAGGCGCCCGCCAGGTAGCCGAGCACCGCCACGGTCACCGCCCAGAGCACCCCGCCGGAGACGTTGGCCAGGGTGAACGTGACCCGCGGCATCCCACTGAGCCCGGCGATCCCCGGCACGAGGGCGCGCAGCGCCGCCACCCAGCGGCCGAGCACGACCGCCACCGCGCCCCGGCGGCGGACCAGGTCCAGCGCCCGCCGCAGTTCCCCGGAGCGGACCAGCCGGCGGGGTGTGCGGGACAGCAGCCGGCGGCCGTACCGGCGGCCGATGAGGTAGCCGGTCTGGTCGCCCAGCGTCGCCCCGACCACCGCCGCAGCGGCCACCGCCCAGAGTGGCAGCCGCCCCGAGTGCGCGAGCACTCCGCCGACCAGCACCGCGACCTCCCCCGGCACGAACAGCCCGAGGAAGGTGGACGCCTCCAGCGCGGGAAGCAGGAAGACCAGGGCGAGCACCAGCGCGGGCGGCGACGTCACCAGCACCGCGAGCACCCGGTCCACCCGGCCATTCTCCCCAGACGGCGAGGGCCGTTGACGCCGATCACCGTTTCCGGCCACCGCCGGCCCGTGCCGCCCCCGCACGGCGTCCCGGAGGAAACCACGGTCCCGCTGGTCGAACGGGCGTCTGTCAGCGGCTGACCCGCGCGGTTGCCGTCGCAAGGCCGACGACGGTACCCACGGACGGTGAAGATCAGCTATAAGTGGTCCATGGACTTCCCGCCGTACCTGGCCACCATGCCGATGCACGCGATCACCGAGATCCACGGCGAGCCCGGCCTGCTGGAACGGTTCCGGCTGGAGATCCGCGCATTCGACTCCGACGCGCGGGCCCGGCTCACCGCCGCCCTCGACCTGGCCGCCGAACTGCACCGCGACGACCGGCGCGTGCGCGAGCCGTACCTGAACCACCTGCTGCGGGTGGCCATCCGGATGATGCACCACTACCAGGTGCGCGACCTGGATGTGATCGTCGCCGGCCTGCTGCACGACGCGGTGGAGGACCACCCGGCGGAGCTGGCAGGTCTGACCGAGGGCCACCCGGCGGGGCCGGCGGGCCGGGCGGGGGACCACCCGGCGGGGCCGACGGCGGACGGGCCCACGGCGGGGCCGGTGGTCGCGGCCGGCGACTGCACGGCGGCGGCGCTGGCGGTGCTCGCCGCGCGGTTCGGCCCGCGGGTCGCGCGCCTGGTCGCCGCGGTCACCAACCCGGCGTACGACCCGGGGCGCGACCGGCACGCGCAGTACCGGGAGCACGTGGCGGCCAGCCTGGACCGGGAGCCGTGGGCCCGGGTCATCAAGGTCTCCGACTTCACCGACAACGGGGTCGGGGTGATCCACGCCGTCGGCCCGAAGGTGTTCTCCCTGGCGGCGAAGTACCGGCCGCTGGTGCCGGTCTTCCGGGAGCTGATCGCCCGGCCGGACACCCCGCTCGCGCCGACGGTGAAGGCGCACATCTTCAGCCAGCTCGACCTCGCCGAGGAGCGCTTCAGCGCGATCCTCGACCATCCGGTGAGCGCCACCTGAGGCCGGCACCGCCGTCGGGGTGAGTTTGGGTGGCTCTAGTACTCCAGCCCCGCCTGATGAAGTCGAAGTCTTCTCTGGTAGCGGGCTTAGCGCGGTACTGGTGTCGGCGTCACCATCGTGACCATCGATGCATGTGGTCGATAGTCCGGGTGGTGGTGTTCAGATGTGCCGGGAGACGGCGGACCTCACCGAGGGTGAGGGGGATGAGCCTCTCATGATCAGGTTCGAGGTCCCTCTTTTCGCGTGGGCGGCGGTGACGGCAAGGTAGGCGCGGGCCCAGGGCCCCGGCAAAGTCGCGAGGTGTCCGATTCTGCCCGAAGTTCATCCACCTTCCGGGAATCCCGTTCCGCACCTCAGGATGGCCGGAGATCATGGAAGGAATTGGCCCCTCCAGGGGCCAATTCCTTCCATGATCTCCCGCGCGGTCAGTCGTGCCGTCGGAAATGGCGCTCCTGGTAGTGGTGCGCCGTACGGGGGCCCGGGGCCTCGGTTCCGCCGAACCTCAGCTGTTCCACACCCGGCAAAGTCGTGAGGGCCTCCGGCTTGGCAGGCGCCCGGGGATGCGCGCGCTGCCCACATCGTCGGCCCCTGCCGGGTCGGTCTGCCCTGCGTTGGTCCCTATGGAGCTGCCCCGCCTGTGCGGTCGGTGGAGTGGGAGCGTGGACGGGGCAACTCCATAGGGGCCGAAGGGCAGGTCCCCGACCGGGTGGGGGCAATTTGTCAGGTCGCCGCCCGACTGCCCGGCGCACGGGCGGGGCGGCGTAGCGGCGGCCTCCCCGGCATTTGGGCGAAGCCTGGGCGCGGGCCCCGGTCCAGCCAATCTGACAAGAGGGTGGCCCGCCGATCATGACTTGGCGCTGTCGAACCAGAGCCTTCGCTTGGTTTGGGCGGTGAACGATAGGGCTCGGGCCGTACGCCGAACCTCTTTCGATTCAGTCCGACGCGTCCATCAGGGCGGTGATGTAGGCATCTAGGCGCTCCTCCACGGCCCGCGTCGTCAGGTCTGTCCTGCCTGCCTCGCGCCAGGGCTGCGAAACCGACTGCACCTCTTCTGAGCACGCCAGCGCGTCCCGCACTTGCCAGTACAGCCGCTCGCTCGCGTGCGCGGCCAGCACCCCGCCGACCTGCTCATACGCCTGCGCGAACTGCGGGCCCCAGGCCGGGCCGTGCAACAGCGCGAGATTGGTGGAGCAGTGCGCCACATCGAGATCCGCCGGGCCCCATGAGGTCCCTGCCCAGTCGACGACGCCGGTGATCTGGGCACCTGCCGGCCCGAGGGACGGCAGGTCAAACAGCACGTTGCCAGGTTGAAAATCCCGGTGCAGGAATCGCCCTTCGTAGGGCGGCGCGGGCTTGCGGATGACGTCGATCGCGGCGGCCCAAGCCCCCGCGTCGGCGCCCTTCGGAGTCACGACGGTGTCAGCGGTCGTCATCGTCGCGTACTTTTGGGGCCGCTTGGTGGGTCGCACCCCGTGGATCCCTACGAGTTGACGGGCAAGCAGGAGAACGCGGGTTTCCACGCCCTCATCGTGGAGGATCATCCGGCCTGCCAGATTCGTCATCAGCAGCGATGGATACTCGCAATGCGTGGCGGTCGGATCGACCGCGACCAGTCCGGGAGCTGGCACGCTGGTCTGCGTGAGCAGGGATAAGGCGTCGGCTTCCCGGTTCAGCCAGTCCTCGGCGTGTCCTACATAGAACGGGTCGACGAAGCTTCGCAGCACCAGGAGGCGGGTGCTGCCGTCCGGCCTGCCGATGGTCAGCCTCCACATTTGGGCAGTGATGCCGCCGTGCAGCATCTCGGTCCGGACGATTCGTTCGCCGACCTCCAGGTGCTGGCTCACCCAAGCCAGTGTCAACGGTAGGACAGACGCCGCGTCATCGTGGTTGGTCACCGTGACACCTCATCATCCGGAGGGCAGCATCCGCGCGGCCTTAACCTCGTTGGCCGAGCCCTCCGGCCTGGCATGTCGGACCACCGGTGTGACAAACGGTCCACCCGACCTGATACAACGATCGACGTCCGCGCCAGCAAATCGCCCAAACCCGTCCACCACCCGACGATTTCATCGATCAACACAAGCGCGACAGCCTGTCCATCCTCGCCACCCAGCAACCCGACGCCGACCCGCAGGTCATCGCGTTGACCGTCGCCGAGATCCGCCGACTAAGGAGCGTCAGTCCTGCTCGTCGAGGAGCGGGCGGAGTTGCTCCAACAACCGAGCCCGGCTGACATTGCGCGGCAGGTCCACCTTCAGGTCGATTCCCGGGCCGGTGACCGTCAGGGTCACCGAGGGGCGAGGGTCCCGCAGCCGCCAGTTGCGAATCGCGGCCACCAGGTCGCCCAGCTGGGGCTGCAACGCGGCGAGTGCGGCGAGGTTCGCCAGCAGGCCCGTCCCTTCGACGGCAAGGGTGATCGCCGACAGGTCACGAACGCCCTCGTACGGCAGGTCCAGTTCCTCGAAGACCTCGGCCGGCAGCAGCAGCTTGACTACGGTCATTCCTCGCCTCTCACCAGGCCCGCGATCCGCTCGCGGGCGGCTTGATCCAGTGGGTGCAGCGACGTCGACGCGACGGCGCCGCTGAAGAATCCCTGCACGTGGTGGATTCCCAGGTCGTAGATCTGCTTGAGGGTCACCGGCGCCGCGTCGTCGAACCCCTCCACGATGACGGCCCGGGGCGTGGGGGCCTGCCCGAGGTCGCTCGCGTGCCGGGACACCCGCGCCACCAACGCGAGTTCCTCCAGCGCCATCGGATGGTGCAGCACCGCCCGGTCGACCTTGATCTGGGTCAGCGGCAGCTCCGCCATCCGGGCCAGCGAGGCGTACCCGACGCCGAAGTCGTCGACGGCGAAGCTGATCCGAAGCTCCCGGGCCAGCTCGGTGAGGCGGCGGTGGAAGTAGAGCAGCGGCTCCTGCGGCCACCGCTCCCCCGGGCCGGGCTGGATCGCGTCCTGCTCGGAGATCTCCAGCGTGAGCGTGCGCGGATGCATGGCGGCCTCGGCGAGCGCCCGGCTCACCTGGTTGAGGTAGGAGTCGCTGAGCAGCGAGCGGACCGCGACGTTCACCGACAGCGGCTTCGTGCCGTGCCACGGGGCGTCCGCATCCGCGGTGGCGTACGAGTGGATCGACTTGGCGAGCAGCAGCGAGTCGCGTTCGATGATGAAGCGGTCACCCCAGACGTACGCCATCTGTAGCGCGGCGAGTGGCGCGCGGAGCTCCTTGTCGCTGCGGCGCGCGAGGGCCTCGAAGCTGTGGATGCTCACTCCGGCCGGGCGCAGGTCCAGCTCCACGACGGGCTGGAACACCATGATCATGGAGTCGACCAGCTTCTGGTAGAGGCTGAACGCGTACTCGTACAGGTTCAGTGGCAGCCGACCGAAGGCGGTGCGCAGGGCGGTCACCACCTGCATCTCGGCCTGCAGCGGGTCGCCGAGGAGATTCGAGTCCCACAGGGCCCGGAGCATGACGGCGAGCGGCTCGCCCATGTCGAGCAGCGCGACGGCGGGGTCGACGACGGTCAACGTGAGGATGCGATCGTCCTCGTAGGAGAGCGGAACGCAGAGCAGCCGCAGGCCGGCGTCGTTCGAGACGATGTGCCCAGGCATCGACGTGCGGTACCGGATCGCGTCGGCGGAGCTCAGCTCCAGCAGCGGTCGCAGCTCCTCCTTGTCGAAGCGGGCGGTGGAGTCGGCCACCCGGATGGCCGGGCCGGAGAACTCCACCACGGCCACGGAGGCCGCGGCCAGCGCGTGCCGGACGATCTCCACCCGCTCGGCGTGCCCGCGCTGCTGGGACGCCCGCATCGGGTGGGCCTCGGACCGGAAGACCCGACCGAGCAGTTGCACGATCGAGCTGGACTGGTCCTCAAGGGGGTTCTTGCAGGGCCGGGTGGTGCTGGGGTTGGCGGGCGAACTCTGCAGCCGACGCTCGTGCCGCGAGGTGGGCGGCTGGACCAGCACGGTGGTCGGGCCCCACATGTGCACGAGTTGGACCGGCGGGGGTTCGAGCCCCTGCTCGGCCACGAACGCGGCCATCTGACCGAACGACACCCGGCCCCTGTCGTCCGCGGCGCCACCGCGAAGAGCACTGAGCAGGTGGTACGTCAGCACCCCGTGCCCGTACTCCTCGTCCTCCCGCGCCGCCACACCGTTACGGCAGGCCAGCAGCGCGCTGTGCCGGTCGACCCGGGTGCGGTAGGTCTGCATCGCCTCGGCGTGGCGCAGGTCGGCGTCCAGGTAGATCCCGGCGTGGCAGCAGTCGAGGACGAGGAAGGAGGTGCCGGCGAAGGTCTCGAAGACGTCCCGCTTGAGGAAGGCCATCCGCAGGCCGTTGTCCGGCTCGCGGCGAAGGGCGTCCGGGTTGAGGTCCGCCGTGACGAGGTACGCGTCGAGCTGGGTGCTCCACTCGGGCACCAGCGCGTGGCCGGCGAAGTACACGAGCAGCACGTCGGAGGGGCCGGAGTCCAACGCCATCTCGCGAAGCCCGGCCTTGATCTCACGCCAGGTCGCCTCCGCGCCGACGTACATCTTGATGTCGGCGTCGTCGAAGGTGCCGATCTCCTCGTCGAGCAGCACCCCCCGGACGGCCTGGACATCGCGTTCCGCGTATCGCAGGGCGGGCAGCCGAACGTCGCTCCCGCCCTGGTTGACCCCGATCAGAACCGCCCGCCGCCGGCTCGGCGCCATGCAGAACCCCCACTGGATGATCCGCCCACGCTGACGAGACGGAGTCGGAGCAGCGCTCAGGGCGAGGTTATCGGTTTCGACGAGCGTCCTTGATCCGACCGCCGAGTCAGATACCCGTCAATGGTGGAATCGGCCGGCGGGCACCGGTCTTGCCACCCGGGTGGACGGCCGATCGGAAGACTCAGCGGGCCACGAACAGACCCGGGGGCGGAGTGTGCGTCGACGCCCAGGTCTCCAGGGCCGCCCGGTCCACCAGCGCGATGTCGAGTTGCTGGGCCAGCCGCGCGCCGTCGCCCGCCGTGAAGAAGCTGTTGGTCACGATGAGGCAGAGTTGGCCCCCGTGCACCTCGCGGCAGGTCCCCGCGAAGCGCTGGATGGCGGCGCTACCCACCCGGTTGCGTACGCCCTGCCGCTTGCACTGCACGACCACCCGCCGCCCGTCCGGCGCGACGGCCACGACGTCGGCGCCCCGGTCCCCCGACCCGCCGGTGACCGTGACCTGCCGGAACCCCGACGCCTCCAACAGCCGGGCGAACCATCGCTCGAACTCCGGCCCGGACATCTCGTCCGTCACCGCGATCAGCCGGTCCCGCCGGGCTTGCTCCGCCCATTGTCGAGCCTGCTCAGCCCGCTGTCGGGCCCGCTGCCCCGCGCGGGCGAAGAGCAACGCGGCGACGGCAAGACCGACGACCGCCACCAGGAGGATCGACCAGTACGGGTGCTGCCGCACGAAGTCGACCGCCAGGACCACGAGCACCAGCACGGACACGCCCCCGACGAGCAGCGCCGCGCTCCCGGCACCGCCACCGGACCGACCACGGCGGGCCACCCCGCCGCCCCGAGCGCGCCGCCGCTTTCGGTAGTGGGCCCGGACCCGGGCACCGTCGCGGCGGATGTGGGACTTCACGTACGGCATGCGGCACCTCCGACGACGGGACACCAGCTTGCCGATCGGCGGGGACAGAATTCACGCCCCGATGGCGGTTCTGTCGGCTACCCGTCACGCCGGCCCCGACCTCGTCCGCCTACGGCTCCCGCATCCAGGTCTTCGGATCGGTGACGAAGACACCCTTGCCCTGGTGTCGTCGGATGACGCGCAACGCCTCAAGGCGCACGTAGACCATCTTGACGGTAGACGGGCTGACCTGGTGGGTCGCCGCAAGTTGCGCGATCGAGGGCAGCCTGTCGCCCGGCCTGAGCTTCTCGGCCCGGACGTCGGCGACGATCTCGTCGGCGATGCGGATGTAGTCGGCGGTGATCGGCATGGCCTTCCCCCTGCGTGGCACGCCAATTTGATCACGCAAGGACACCCTGCGACAACTCAGAGTTTGACTAAGACGACTGGGACAGCTAAGTTGACTCCTGCCTCTCCCCTTGCGTGGCAACAAGGAACAGAGGCATTCCCCCGGTCGGGGCGGGCACCCCCTGCCCGCCCCGACCCACCGGGCCGCTCTGCCGTCGTACCGCCGAAACGGGCTGCGGCGACGGAGCGGGCGGGCCGTCCGCAGCCGGCGCGGACGACCCGCCCTTCCCGACCCACCGCACGGACCCTGCACGCTTCCGGCTGCCCCGGAAAGGACCGTCGTGGCCCAGGTGTATCGAGGCGGCCAGCTCTACGGAACGGGCCGGCCGGCCCGGCTGACCCCGCAGGAGGTGCGTACCCGGGCGTTCGACCCGCGTCGGCGCGGCGTCGATGCCGATCAGGTACGCGAGTTCCAGACCCGGCTGGCCGACGAGCTGACCGAGCTGTACGAGGAGGTGCGGCTGCTCGTACAGGAGAACGACCGGCTCAAGCGGGCGCTGCGCGACTGGCAGATCATGCATGCCCAGGAGTGCCGCCCGCCGGAGCAGCGACCACCCAACCGGGGCCGCTGGTAGCGATGCGCCCCTCCCCCGGCGACCTGCTGACCGTCGACGGCCGGGCCTCGGTGCAGTTCGCCGGGGACCGGGCCCTCACCTTCCGCGTCGTGTCGGTTTCCGACCAGCCGACGTACCACGGCTGGATCTGGCTGACCGGCTACGTACTCGACCACTGCGGCCTGGCCACCGCCAAACGCGAGGTGTACGTCCAGCTCGCCGGCCTCCGCCCCGCCCTACCGCCGACACCGCATCCCCGCCGGACGGCACCACGCGCCGTACGGGCGGGTTGACCTGCCCTGGGGTTGGTCAGGCGGCGAGGGCGGCGTAGCGGCCGGCGCGGTCGAGCAGGCCCTCGTGCGTGCCTGACTCGACGATCCGGCCGTGGTCGAGCACGGCGATCTGGTCGGCGTCGCGCACGGTGGAGAGCCGGTGGGCGATCGTGATCGTGGTACGTCCCCGGGACAGCTCGTCGAACGCCCGTTGCACGGCGCGCTCGGTCTCCGTGTCCAGCGCGCTGGTGGCCTCGTCGAGGACCAGCACCCGGGGGTCGCGCAGCAGGGTGCGGGCGATGGCGAGGCGCTGCTTCTCCCCGCCGGAGAACCGGTGCCCCCGCGAGCCGACCATGGTGTCGTACCCGTCGGGCAGTGCGACGATGAGATCGTGGATCTGGGCGGCGCGGGCCGCGTCGGTGATCTCGGCGTCGGTGGCGTCCGGCCGGGCGTACCGCAGGTTCTCCCGCACGGTGGTGTGCAGCAGGTACGTCTCCTGACTGACCACGCCCACGACGGCGGCCAGGTCGGTCAGCCGCAGGTCGCGCAGGTCGATGCCGTCGATGGTGATCCGCCCGGCGGTGGGGTCGTGCAGCCGGCTGACCAGGGCCGCGAGGGTGCTCTTGCCGGAGCCGGTGTGCCCGACGAGAGCCAGGCCGGTGCCGGCCGGCACGTCGAGGGTTACCCCGGCGAGCGCGGCGGTGTCGCTGCCCGGATAGGTGAAGGTGACGCCCTCGACGCGGACGTGGCCGCGCACCCGGCGCGGGTCGATCTCGACCGGGCGCTCGGGGTCGTCGACCTCGACGGGGAGGTCGAGGTACTCGAAAATTCGGGCGAACAGCGCCATCGAGGCGGTGAGCGAGACACCCACGTCGAGCAGGCCCATGAGCGGCCGGAACAGCCCGCCCTGGAGGGCGGTGAAGGCGACCAGGGTGCCGATGCTCAGCGTGCCGGCGGTCCCGGGGAGGCCCGCGCCGAGGTAGATGAGCGCGGGGATGGCGGCGAAGATAACGCTCATCGAGGCCATCCGCCAGCGACCGGCGAGGTCGGAGCGCAGTTCCAGGTCGACCAGGCGGGCGGACGAGGCGGCGAACCGGTCGATGAGCGCGTCGCCCGCGCCGAGGGTCTTGCTGAGCTGCACGCCGCTGATCGACAGGCCCTCCTCGATGGTGACGTTGAGGTCGGCCAGTTCGCGCTGCCGCTGCGCGGTGATCTCGCGACGCATCCGGGCGACCCGGCGGGTGAGCCAGATCGACGGGGGCAGCACGACCAGGGAGATCAGCGACAGCCGCCAGGACAGCGCCGCCATGGCGACGACGGTGGCGACGACCGTGGTGAGGTTCGACGCGATCGAGGTGGCGGTGGAGGTGACCACCGTCTGCATGCCGCCGATGTCGTTGGTGATCCGGGACTGCACCTCGCCGGTGCGGGTGCGGGTGAAGAACGCGATCGACTGGCGGTGCAGGTGGGCGAAGACGTCGGTGCGCAGCCGGTGCATGACCTGCTGGCCGACGCGGGTGGAGAGCCAGGTCTGGACCACGCCGAGGGCCGCGGTCACGACCGCGACGGCGACCATGCCGAGGACCAGCCGGACCAGCAGGGTCAGGTCGCGCTCCGGCAGGGCCCGGTCGATCACCGTACGCAGCAGGAACGGCGACGCCATGGCGACGACCGAGGAGACCACGATGATCGCGGTGACGGTGCCGAGCTGCCAGCGGTGCGGGGCGAAGAGCCGGCCGATGCGGCGCAGCGACACCTGCCTGGCCTGGGCCTTCTCGGCGGGGCTAACGGTGCGGGAGCCGCCCCGGCCCTCACGGTGGGTGGGGGGTGTGTCCAAGGGTGTGCCTTCCGATCGGGGGAACGATTATGCTGAGGTTACCTCATCATGAGGTGACAACAGGAACTGCTGCTACGGTATTCCGGTGACCGCCGACGACCGCGCCCCCGGGCCGGCGCACCCCGCCGGGGCTGGCGACGAAAGCCCCGGGGAGCACGAGGAGGGCCTGGCAGAGAGCTTCTGGGCCGTCGCCCGGCGGTTGCGTCACCTGTCCCGGCAGACCCTCGAACCGTGGGCGATCAACCCCGGGCACTCCCGGGCCCTGGGCGTTCTGACCCGGCACGGCGCGATGCGGCTCAGCGCGCTCGCCGAGCACCTGCGCATCGCGCCGCGCTCCACCACCGAGGTGGTCGACGGCCTGGAGGAGCGGGGGCTGGTCGCCCGCCGCCCCGACCCGGTCGACCGGCGCGCCACCCTGGTCACGTTGACCGACGAGGGCACCCGGGTCGGCGCGGCGATCCGGGCGTCCCGGCACACCGAGGCGGAACGCCTCTTCGGCGGGCTCAGCCCGACCGACCGGGCCCACCTGGCCCGCATCCTGCGCACCCTGCGCGACTGACCCGCCGCCCGATTCAGCCGAACAGGATCGTCAAGCCGGCGCGTGCAGACTCACGCAGCACCGCCGAGCCCGCCCGTCCGTGTGTCGCCACCAGTCCGACTCGACGGACCGGCCGTCCGGCAGCACGTCCGCCGACGGTCCGTCGACCTGGACGAAGCCGCACGAGGCAAGCCAGCGCCCGCTGGCGACTCAGTCCGACGGACGGTTCACCGACCGCTGCGGCGGGCGGCCAGGATGGCCAGGACCTCGGCGCGCACCCGGTTCGGCTCGCGTACCAGCCTGCGGTGGGCGAAGCGGACGACGAGGATGCCACGGGTGGCCAGCAGCGCGTCGCGGCGCAGGTCGATCTCCCGCTGCCCCGGCTCGCCGTGGGCGGTGGCCCCGTCCAACTCGAAGTCGACCCGTTCCCGCTCGGCGTAGACGTCGAGGTACATGGTGCGCCCCTCGATCCGTACCCGGAACTGCCGCCGCAGGCGGGGCATCGCCGCGCCGGTGAAGACATGGTCGTGCCCCCACACCTCCAGCGGGCTGCGGCAGCCGACGGCCAGCCGGTCCAGCAGCGCGCGCAGCTCGGCGCGACGGGTGAGCCGGGGCGTCCCGGCGAGCGCCGACCGGACCCGGGCCGGGGTGGTCAGGCCGTCGTTGACCGCGCGGATCAGCGGGGCGGGACGGTCGACGGCCGGCAGCAGCGGCCAGGCGTCGACCAGCGCCCGTTCCAGCCGGACGACGGGCACACCCCGGCGATTCAGCGCGTGCGGCGGTGCGGGACGGAACCCGCGCCGGTGGTGCAGCACGAGGTACGGCCGGGAACGCAGCCCCGACCCGGCCGGCACGTCGAGGTGCACCGGCTCCCCGTCGGGTTGCCCGCGTACGCCCCAGGCGTGCAGGGCCGTGGGCCCGCCGAGCGCCGCCCGCCCGTCCCCGTACGCCAGCGCGGCGCGGTGCCGCAGCTCGGGCGGGAGCCGGGCCAGCGACGGGACGAGGGACGAAGCGGAGGGCGAGACGGAGGGCTGGACGGTTGGTGGGGCGAGCGGAGGGGCGTTGGGTGGGAGACCGGGCGGGGCGTTGGGTGGGGGTGCCAGCCGGGCGTCGACATACACGCCGGGCAGCACCCGAAGCAGGCTCCCTGCACCACAGGCCCGGCGCAACGTCCACTCCGGGACTACCTGGACGGCGGCGGCCCAGGTCAGCAGACCACCGTGCCGACGCAACAACTCACTGAGCTCACCGTTCACGCGGCTGACCGTGGCCCGCCCGCCCCGCTTCCGCCACCCCGCAACACCGATCTGTGGACAACCCGCCCCGCTGTGGATGACGGCCCACAGGCCCCGGCGGAATGCTATGGAGATCGTCTGTCCTGTACCGGCGTCCCACCCGGCGTGTCGCGCCGGTGACCAGCAGACGATCAAGGGGCCGCGAGGAAGCCGGCCGGGGGCGGGGCGGGGCGTAGGGAGGGGCGTAGGGGAGCTGGTCGGGGGTATGCCGTGGGGTGGGTGTTGGTGGGCGGGTGGTGGTGGTTGGGGGTGGGTTCTCCGGGCTTGCCGCTGCGCTGGCGCTCGCCCGCGCGGGGTGGGACGTACGGGTGGTGGAGGCCCGGGAGCGGGTGGGCGGGCGGACGCTGACCCGGTGGCTGCCCGACGGCACCCAGCTCGACCTGGGCGCGCAGTGGCTCGGCCCCACCCAGGACCGGATGTACGCCCTGGTCGCCGAGCACGGCCTGACCACGTTCCCGTCGGCGGCCCTCGGCGCGCCGGTGCTGCGCTGGGACGGGGAGCGCCGCCCAGAGCCGCCGGAGTCCACCGCGCGGGTGCTGGCCCGGCTCGACGCCCTCGCCGCGCGGCTCGATCCGGTGGCGCCCTGGCGGGCTGCCGAGGCGCCCGAGTGGGACCGGCTGCCGTTGTCCGGTTGGCTGGCCGAGGCCGCAGGTGATCCGGCGGGCGCCCGGTACCTGGGCCGGCTGCTGGCCGGCGGCCTGCTCGCCACGGGTCCGGACGAGATCTCCCTGCTTCAGATGCTGTTCTACCTGCGCAGCGGCGGTGGCAGCGCCCTGCTGCTGGGGATGGCCGGCGGGGCGCAGCAGGACCGGGTGGTGGGCGGCCCGGCGGCGCTGGCCGAGCGGATGGCGCAGCGGCTGGCGGCCACCGTGGGGCCGGGGGCGCTGTGCCTGGGCGCGCCGGTGACGGTGATCGCGCAGGACGCCGGCGGGGTGCTGGTGCGCACCGACCGGGACGCGTACCCCGCCGACGCGGCGGTGGTCGCCGTGGCTCCGGCGTTGGCCGGTCGGATCCGGTACGACCCGCCGCTGCCGGCGCTGCGCGACGGGTTGACCCAGCGGATGCCGATGGGTTCGGCGGTGAAGGTGCACGCGCTCTACCCGGAGCCGTTCTGGCGTGCCGGCGGGCTCTCCGGCGTCGGCACCAGCGCGACCGGGCCGGTGACCGAGACGGTGGACAACGGCACCCCGGACTCGACGCGCGGGGTGCTGACCGCGTTCAGCTACGGCGACGAGGCGCGTGAGCTGCGCGGGATGTCTCCGGACGCCCGGCGGGCGGCGGTGCTGGACGCGCTGGTGGCCATGGTCGGCCCGGACGCCGCCCGCCCGGACGGGTTCGTCGAGTACGACTGGTCGGCCGACCCGTACACCCGGGGGTGTTTCTGCGGGGTGTTGACCCCCGGCTCGTGGCGCGGCTACGGGCCGGCGCTTCGCCCGCCGGTGGGGCGGGTGCACTGGGCGGGCACCGAGACGGCGGTCGGCTGGACGGGCTACCTGGAGGGGGCGGTACGCGCGGGCGAACGCGCGGCGGCCGAGGTGACCGCCGGGACCAGCTGACAGGAACAGCCTGCTGTCGCGACCGGCCGGCCGGACTTCATACGAGTCGAGTTCGACACGAGCATCGGGGGCAGGCCTTCGACACGCTGGGCGAGCCCATCCGGCAGCACCTCGGCATGCCCCGCAAACCCGGCCGGCTGAGAGTCCAGGTTGAAACTCGGCGGCGGGTGTCGGGGGCGGAGGGCAGACTGTCGGCCATGTCGCCTCGATCCGTCGCCGACCTGGTGGCCCTGCACCGCGCCGGTAAGCCGGTGAAGTACCTGCACTTCTGGGGTCACCGGCCCCAGCGGGACGGGTCCGTCGGGACGGGCTGCCTGAGCCAGTGGTGGCCCGCGCCGTTCACCGTGGACGGTCGGGTCTTCCACACCGCCGAGCACTGGATGATGTGGAGCAAGGCCGTCCTCTTCGGCGACGACGCGGTGGCGGAGCAGGTCCTCGCCGCCGGGCACCCGCAGCGGGCCAAGGCCCTCGGCCGCCGGGTCCGCGGCTTCGACGAGGCCGTCTGGGCGGTCCACCGGTACGACGTCGTGGTCGCCGGCAGCGTCGCCAAGTTCGCCCAGCACGCCGACCTGCGCGCCTTCCTGCTGGCCACCGGTGCCCGGGTGCTGGTCGAGGCGAGCCCGGTGGACCGGGTGTGGGGCGTCGGCCTGGCCGCGGACGACCCCGCCGTCGAGAACCCGGCCCGCTGGCGGGGCGACAACCTGCTCGGTTTCGCCCTGATGGACGCCCGGGCGGCCCTGCGCGCCTGATCCGATCACACCGACCGCCCTTGCCGGGCACCCATCGACGTCACTCAGGGTGATTTGAGGGGTGCCCGGCGGGGCGACAGCGCACTCGTCGAAGTCTGCTAATACGTATTAGCATCTATCCTTCTCCGATCTTCGTCGCCCGGCCGGCCCCCCGTCAAGGGGCCACTTCGATCCTGGGGCGGAACGGCCGCGAGGGGCGAAAGCGCGTCGGCGGCCCCGGGCACCGGCGAGCTAATACGCATTAGTTCAGGGAGTTCATCGCGAGAAAATCTCCAGAGAGCCCTTGACATCTCCCCGGGTCGGGGGCGAGAGTCCTCTCCAACGCCGATCGCTAATACGCATTAGCACCAACCGGAGGACTCCCCCGTGCCCTCTTCGCCGCGTCGCGTCACCCAACGTGACATCGCTCGCCTGGCTGGCGTCAGTCAGGCCACCGTGTCCCTGGTGCTCAACAACCGCTCCGACGCCGACGTGCGGATCGCGCCGGAGACCCGGGACCGCGTCCTGCGGACCATCGAGGAGACCAGCTACGCCGCCGACCCGGTGGCCCGGCGGCTGGCCGCCCGGTTCAACCGGATCATCGGCGTCTTCACCTACGAGCCGGCGTTCCCCAGCGGCAGCCGGGACTTCTTCCACCCGTTCCTGCTCGGCATCGAGGAGTACGCCGAGCGGGTCGGCTGCGACCTGCTGCTGTTCACCAGCGCCCCGGTCGTCGACGGGCGGCGGCGGATCTTCCACCAGGACAACCGGCTGCGGCTTGCCGACGGCTGCCTCCTGCTCGGCCGGGAGATCGACGCCGCCGAGCTGCACCGGCTCAACCGGGACGGCTTCCCGTACGTGGCGGTCGGCCGGCGCAACGACGCCGGCGGTCCGGTCCCGTCCGTCGGCGCGGACTACGCCGCGGCGGTCGACGCCCTGACCGGACGGGCCCTCGGCTACGGGCACCGCCGCCTGGCGTACCTGTCCATGGGCACCCACGCCGAGTCGTCCGAGGACCGGCGGCGCGGCTTCGCCGCCCACGGCGGCGCGGCCGAGAGCGCCCGGGAACTGCCCACCGCCGGGCGCGACGCCGACGCCATCCTCGACGACCTGCGCGCCGACCGGACCACCGTGGTGTTCGTGGAGGACTTCGCCACGGCGGTGGCCCTCGAACTGGCCGCCCGGCGGCGCGGCCTGACGGTGCCCGGCGACCTGTCGGTGGTGACCCTCGGCGACCCGACCGTGCCGCTGCCCACCGACCTCACCTTCACCGGCTTCCACATCCCCCGCGAGGAGATGGGACGCCAGGCGGTCGAGGTGCTGACCTCGGTCATCGACGGCAGCGCCGACGGCGTGGGGCAGCGCCTGCTGCCGTGCCAACTGGTCGAGGGGGACACCCTCGGCGCCCCCGATCCGGCGGTCGACCGCTCCTGAGCGGCGATCGCGCAACTGGAAGGAAGTAAGTGGTAACGATGCGTGCGGACATCCTCGTCGTCGGCGGCGGGCTGGGCGGGGTGGCGGCGGCACTGGCCGCCCTCCGGGCCGGCCGGAGCGTCATCCTGGCCGAGGAGTTCGACTGGCTCGGCGGGCAGCTCACCAGCCAGGCGGTCCCCCCGGACGAGCACTCCTGGGTCGAGCAGTTCGGCGTCACCGCCAGCTACCGGGAGCTGCGAACCGGGATCCGGGACTACTACCGGCGGCACTTCCCCCTCACCGAGCGGTCCCGGGGTTGGACCAACCTCAACCCGGGGGCCGGCTGGGTCAGCCAGCTGTGCCACGAGCCCCGGGTCGCGGTGGCGGTGCTGGAGGAGATGCTGGCGCCGTACCGGGGGTCCGGACGGCTGACGGTGCTCCAGCCGTACCGGCCGGTCTCGGCGGCCACCGACGGCGACCGGGTGACCGGGGTGACCGTCGCGCACCGCGACCGCCCCGACGAGCTGGTCGAGCTGACCGCCCCGTACGTGCTGGACGCCACCGAGACCGGCGAGCTGCTGCCGCTGGCCGGCGTCGAGTACGTCACCGGATTCGAGTCCCGGGGGGAGACCGGCGAGCCCAGCGCGCCGGCCGAGGCCCAGCCGATGAACATGCAGGCCCTGTCGGTCTGCTTCGCCCTGGACCACGTCGACGGCGACCACACCATCGACCGCCCGGCCGGGTACGACTTCTGGCGCGACTACAAGCCGGACTTCTGGGGCGACCGGCTGCTGTCCTGGCGCTCCCCGCACCCCCGGACGCTGGAGATCGTCGAGCGCAGCTTCACCCCGAACCCGGACGACGACCCCCTGGCGGTCAACGCCGACCAGCGGCTCAGCCCCGGCGACGGCAACCTGTGGACGTTCCGGCGGATCGCCGCCAGGCGCAACTTCGTCGACGGGGCGTACGCCAGCGACATCACGCTGGTGAACTGGCCGATGATCGACTACTTCGAGGGCCCGGTCATCGACGTGCCGAACGCGTCCTGGCACCTGTCGCAGGCGCGGGAGCTGTCGTACTCGGTGTTGTACTGGATGCAGACCGAGGCGCCCCGGCCCGACGGGGGCACCGGATTCCCCGGGCTGCGGCTGCGCGGCGACGTCACCGGCAGCGCCGACGGCCTGGCCCAGGCCCCGTACATCCGGGAGTCGCGGCGTATCCGGGCCGAGTACACGGTCGTCGAGCAGGACCTGTCGCTGGCGGTGCGCGGCGAGCACGGCGCGGTCAGCTACCCCGACTCGATCGGCGTGGGCATGTACCGGATCGACCTGCACCCGTCGACCGGCGGCGACAACTACATCGATGTCGGGTCCTGCCCGTTCGAGATCCCGCTCGGCGCGCTGATCCCGCAGCGGGTGGAGAACCTGCTGCCGGCCGGCAAGAACATCGGCACCACGCACGTGACCAACGGCAGCTACCGGCTGCACCCGGTCGAGTGGAACGTCGGCGAGGTCGCCGGCCTGCTCGCCGACTTCTGTCTCGAGCGGGGCGAGTCCCCGCGCGCGGTCCGCAACACCCCCCGTCTGCTGGCCGATTTCCAGGACCGCCTTACAACGGCCGGCGTGGAACTGCGTTGGCCGCAGATCGTGGGCTACTGAAACACCCCCCGGTGAGGAGAAAATTGTGAGAGCAGGAAAGGCCCTGCGCGGCGTCGCCGTCGCAATGGTCGGCGCGCTCGCCCTGACCGCCTGCGGCGGCGGGGACGACGCCGGCGACAGCGGTCCGGCGAAGCTGCGGATGACGGTCTGGTCCGCCAACGAGGCGCACCTGAAGCTGTTCAACGAGATCGCGGACGAGTACAAGAAGTCCCACCCGGACGTGGAGTCGATCACCTTCGACCCGCTGCCGTTCGAGAACTACACCACCACCCTGACCACCCAGATCGCCGGCGGCAACGCCCCCGACCTGGCCTGGGTGTTCGAGAACTCGGCCCCTGACTTCGTGTCATCCGGCGCGCTGCTGCCGCTGGACGAGACGCTGAAGAAGACCGAGGGGTACGGCTACGACGACCTCTCCCCCGCCACCACGAAGCTCTGGCAGGACGACGGCAAGCTGTACGCGTACCCGTTCTCCAACTCGCCGTTCGGGGTCTTCGTCAACACCGACATGGTGAAGAAGGCCGGGCAGAAGACGCCGGCCGAGCTGATCGCCGCCGGGCAGTGGAACTGGGACAACGCCCTGGCCACCGCCGCGGCGTCCGCCAAGAAGTCCGGCAAGGCCGGCCTGGTGATCCGGGACTTCGACTACAAGGGTTGGGACAACCTGTCGACCTTCTTCACCGGCTGGGGTGCCCAGGCGTGGAGCGAGGACGGCAAGTCCTGCGGCTTCAGCTCCCCGGAGATGGTCGCGGCGATGACCGCCCTGCACAAGGGGATCTTCACCGACAAGGCGCTGCCCGGCCCGGGCACCACGGCGGACTTCTTCGCCGGTGACGCGGCCATGACGGTCACCCAGATCTCCCGGGCGTCGCTGCTGAAGGACGGCGGCTTCGGCTGGGACCTGGTGCCGCTGCCGGCCGGCCCGAAGGGCAACTACTCGGTCCTCGGCCAGGCAGGCCTCGGGGTGATGAAGAAGAGCCCGCACGCCGACGAGGCGGCCGACTTCCTGGCCTTCTTCACCAACCCCACCAACTCGGCGAAGCTGGCCCAGTTCTTCCCGCCGCCGCGGCAGTCGCTGCTGACCGCCGAGACGCTGGGCAAGACGAACCCGAAGCTCAAGCCGGAGCAGTTGCAGAAGGTCGTCATCGACGGCATCACCAGCGGCGTGGTCAAGCCGAGCCACGCCGGGCAGGCCGAGCTGAGCCAGCAGGTCCGCGCCGGGCTCGACCCGCTGTGGCAGCCGAACGCCGACATCAAGGCGGTCCTGGACGGCGTGTGCGCCAAGATCCAGCCGCTGCTGGCGAAGTGACCATGTCCCCGACGGACACCAGGACGGGCCCGGTCGCCAAGACCGGGCCCGCCCCGGGCCGGGCCCGCCCGCCGTGGTGGACCAACCGCCGGCGCGACCAGCTCGCCGGGTACCTGTTCGTCGCCCCGCAGCTCGTCGGCAGCGTCGTGTTCGTGATCCTGCCGCTGGTCCTGGTGGTCTGGTACAGCCTGCACGAGTGGAACGTGCTCGCCGGCACGTTCGAATACGTCGGCGGCGACAACTACACGCAGCTCGCCGAGGACACCAACCTGGGCGGGGTGCTGAAGGCCACCGGGCTGTTCTCGGTCGGGCTGGTGGTGTTCAACCTCGCCCTGGCGCTGATGCTGGCCGTGCTGCTCAACCAGAAGCTGCGCGGCACCATCGTGTTCCGCACCCTGTTCTTCTCCCCCGTGGTGGTCTCCCTGGTCGCCTGGACGATCGTGTGGGGCTTCCTGCTCCAGGACAACGGCGGGATCAACGGGCTGCTCGACACGATCGGCGTGGACGGCCCGAACTGGCTGCGCGGCGAGGGCACCGCGATGCTGTCGGTGGTCGTCGTGCAGGTGTTCAAGAACGTCGGCCTGAACATGGTGCTGTTCCTGGCCGCCCTCCAGGGCGTGCCGGGCGATCTGTACGAGGCCGCCGAGGTGGACGGGGCGAGCCGGATGCGGCAGTTCTGGCGGATCACCGTGCCGCTGATCAGCCCGACGATCATGCTCACGTCGATCATCACGGTGGTCGGCTCGTTGCAGGTGTTCGCGCAGATCGCGGTGCTGACCCAGGGCGGCCCGGGCACCTCGACCACGGTGCTCGTCTACTACCTCTACCAGCAGGCCTTCCAGTTCCACCACTTCGGCTACGGCGCGACCCTGTCGATCGTGCTGTTCACGGTCGTGCTCGCGCTGACCGTGCTGCAGTGGCAGATGCGCAAGAGATGGGTCTTCCATGAGTCGTGACCTGTCGCCCAGGACGAAGCTGGTGCTCTACGGGGTGCTGATGGTCCTGGCGATCCCGTTCGTCTTCCCCACCTGGTGGATGGTCACCTCGTCGCTGAAGCCGGTGGCGGACATCTTCGCCTTCCCGCCGCAGCTCTGGCCGACGAACCCGCGGCTGGAGGCGTACCAGCGGGTGTTCGAGTTGCAGCCGTTCGCGCGGCAGTACCTCAACAGCGTCTACATCGCCCTGGTGGTCACCGTGGGCACCCTCGCGGTGGCGGCGCTGGCCGGGTACGCCTTCGCCCGGATCCGGTTCCGGGGCCAGAACCTGCTGTTCCTGGTGGTGCTCGCCGGCCTGCTCATCCCGAGCGAGGTCACGATCGTCCCGCTGTTCCAGATGTTCTTCAAGCTGGGCCTGGTCGACACCCACTGGCCGCTGATCCTGGTGCCGATCTTCGGGGCGCCGAGCGTGCTGGCCACGTTCATCATGCGGCAGTTCTTCATCGCCCTGCCCGGGGAGCTGGAGGAGGCGGCCCGGGTCGACGGGCTGGGCCGGTTCGCCACCTTCTGGAAGATCGCCCTGCCGCTGTCCCGCCCCGCGCTGGGTGCGGTGGCCATCTTCACCTTCCTGCACAGCTGGAACCTGTACCTCGAACCGATCGTGTTCCTCTCCTCGCCGGAGAAGTTCACCCTGCCGCAGGCGCTGACCCAGTTCGTCGACGCGTACGGCGGGCCGATGTGGAACGTCCAGCTCGCGGCGGCGTCGATGACCGCCCTGCCGGTGCTGGCGGTGTTCGTGATCGCGCAGAAGCAGTTCGTCGAGGGCCTGGCGCACACGGGCCTGAAGGGATGACCGTCCCGGCCCACGCCGCCGTCGGCGTCGACATCGGTGGCACCAAGACGGCGGCCGCCCTGGTCGCCGCCGACGGCACGGTCCTGCGCCGGCTGCGGACGCCCACCCCCGCCGGGTCCGGGCCGGGCGCGGTGCTGGACACCGCCGCCCGGCTCGCCGCCGAACTGATCCCCGGGGCCGCCGACCGGCCGGTCGGGGTGGGCACCGCCGGCACCGTCGACCCGGCGACCGGCGGCATCCGGTACGCCACGGACAGCCTGCCCGGGTGGACCGGCACGGCCGTCCGCGCCGAGCTGGCCGGGCGGTTGGGCCGGCCGGTGCGGGTCGCCAACGACGTGCACGCCGCCGCGCTCGGCGAGAGCTGGGCGGGAGCCGGCCTGGGCCGGGGACACCTGCTGTTGGTGGCGGTCGGCACCGGGCTCGGCGGGGCGCTGGTCCGGCACGGCCGGATCGACTCCGGCGCCCGGGGCGCGGCCGGCGCCGTGGCCCACCTGCCGGCGCCCGGGGCGGGGCGGCTGCGCTGCGGGTGCGGCCGGTACGGGCACCTGGAGGCCGTCGCGTCCGGCACCGGCCTGGCCGCCGGCTACGCCCTGCGTACCGGCGAGCGGGTCACCGGGCGCGAGGTGGCCGAGCGGGCGACGGCCGGGGACGCCGCCGCCCGGGAGGTGGTCGAGCGGGCCGGCGCGAGCCTCGGCGCGGCCCTGGCCGGGCTGGTGACCACGCTCGACCCGCAGGTGGTGCTGGTGGCCGGCGGGGCGGGCGGGGCGCTGCTGCCGGCCGCGACCGCCGCCTACGCCGCCGAGCTGCCGCCGGGCTGGGCGGACGTGCCGCTGCTGCCCGCCGCGCTGGGTGCCGACGCGGTCGTGGTCGGCGCGGCCCGGCTCGCCACCGGGGAGCCGGCCGGCGCGTCGGCGGACCCGGGCCGGCCGGCGTTCGACGAGGGAAAGGACTGAGAAACGTGGGAATTCTCGACTCGCTCGCCGGGGGGCTGGTGGTCTCCTGCCAGCCGCTGCCGGACGAGCCCGACGACCCGATGCGGGACCCGTACGTCCAGGCCCGGGTGGCCGCCGCCGCCGTTGCCGGCGGGGCGGTGGGGATCCGGGCGAACGGCCCGGCCGACGTGGCCGCCATCCGCGCCGCGGTCGGCGTGCCGGTGATCGGGCTGTACAAGCACGGTCACGCCGAGGTCTTCATCACCCCGACGCCCGAGCTGGCGGTGGAGGTGGCCGCCGCCGGGGCGCACGTCGTCGCGGTGGACGGCACCGACCGGCCGCGCCCCGACGGCCGGGTCCTCGCCGACACGGTCGCGGCGGTGCACGCCGCCGGCGCGCTGGTCCTCGCGGACGTCTCCACCGTCTCCGAGGGGGTGGCGGCGGTGCGGGCCGGGGCGGACGCGGTGGCGACCACGCTGTCCGGGTACACGGCGGCCAGTCCGCGCCGGGACGGGCCGGACCTAGAGCTGGTGGCCGGGCTCGCGGCGGCGGTGCCGGTGCCGGTGCTCGCCGAGGGGCGGTACCGCGGCACCGACGAGATCGGCCGGGCGTTCGCGGCGGGCGCGCACGCGGTGGTGATGGGCAACGCCGTCACCTCGCCGCTGTGGATCACCCGCCGGCTCCTGGCGGCCACCCCGGCGGGGGCCGGGCGGCCGGGGCGGTAACGTGCAGCGGCATGACCGGCGCACCGTACTCCCACTGTTCCTCCTGCGGCTCCGCCTATCCGGCGGAGAGCGGCTGGCCCCGGGCCTGCGCGGCCTGCGGGCACACCGTCTGGCGTAACCCGCTGCCGGTCGCGGTCGCGGTGCTGCCGGTACGCACCGACGCCGGCCTGGGCGTGGTCGTGGTGCGCCGGGACATCGAGCCCGCGCGCGGCCTGCTCGCCCTCCCCGGCGGCTTCATCGAGTACGGCGAGGAGTGGCGCGACGCCCTGGTCCGGGAGCTGCGGGAGGAGACCGGGCTGGTCGCGGCGGCCGGGGACGCGGAGTTGTTCGGGGTGCACAGCGCCCCGGCCGGCGGCACCATGATGGTCTTCGGGACGCTGCCCGAGCGGGCGGCCGGGCAGCTCCCGCCGTCCGCGCCGACCGACGAGGCGACCGAGTGGCTGGTGCTCACCGAGCCCGCCGAGCTGGCCTTCTCCACCCACACCCGGGTGCTCGCCGAATTCCTCGCCGCCCACCGGGACGCCTGAGAGGCCGCCCCCACCGGGCAACCCTGGGCAGGGAAGTCGGCACGATGCGTTAACCACGGTGCCCCATCGGGTCAGTAGGCTGTTTCCGCTCGCTGAGATGCGTCGATGCGATCGGTCCGGCACGCCGACCCCGGAGGAAGCCGCCATGAGCCGCTGGACACCCGACCCGTCCTTCTATCCCTCGCCCCGCGACGCCGCCCGGGCCCCCGCCGAGAAGCTGGCCTACGTGGCCGCCTTCGACCGCTCGGCGGCCCGCCCCGACGCCATCGCGGTCCTCGACACCGACCCCGCCTCCCCCGAGTACGGGCGGGTGGTGGGCTGGACCGACCTGCCGCACACCGGCGACGAGGTGCACCACTTCGGGTGGAACGCGTGCAGCAGCGCGCTCTGCCCGACCGCGCCGCACCCGCACGTCGAGCGGCGCTACCTGATCGTGCCCGGGCTGCGCTCGTCGCGGGTGCACGTGTACGACACCCAGCCCGACCCGCGCGCCCCGGAGCTGGTCAAGGTGATCGGCCCGGAGGAGTTGGCGCAGCGGGCCGGCTACTCCCGGCCGCACACGGTGCACTGCGGCCCCGACGGGATCTACCTGTCCGCCCTCGGCGGCGCCGACGGCGCCGAGGGCCCCGGCGGCATCGCGATCCTCGACCACACCAGCTTCGAGGTCCGCCGGGCGTGGGAGGCCGACCGGGGGCCGCAGTTCCTCGCGTACGACTTCTGGTGGCACCTCAACCACGACGTGCTGGTGACCAGCGAGTGGGGCACCCCGTCGATGATCGAGGACGGCATCGTCGGCGAGCTGCTGCTGGGGCGGAAGTACGGGCATGCCATCCACTTCTGGGACCTGGCGAAACGCCGGCACGTGCAGCGGGTCGACCTCGGCGACGCGTACCAGATGCCGCTGGAGCTGCGACCGGCGCACGACCCGACGAAGACGTACGGGTTCGTCGGCGTGGTGATCAGCGTGGAGGACCTGTCCGCCTCGGTCTGGCTGTGGCACCGCGACGGCGACGCCTGGGCCGTGACCAAGGTGATCGACATCCCGGCCGAGCCCGCCGACCCGGCCGACCTGCCGGACCTGCTCAAGCCGTTCGGGGCGGTCCCACCGCTGGTCACCGACATCGACCTGTCGGTCGACGACAGGCACCTCTACGTCTCCTGCTGGGGCACCGGCGAGCTGCGCCAGTACGACGTCAGCGACCCGTTCCACCCGGTGCAGACCGGATCGGTGCGCCTCGGCGGCATCGTGCGGCGCACCCCCCACCCGGGTTTCCCCGACGAGCCCCTCGCCGGCGGCCCGCAGATGGTGGAGATCAGCCGCGACGGCCGCCGGGTGTACGTGTCCAACTCCCTCTACGGCTCGTGGGACGACCAGTTCTACCCGGACGGGGTGGGCGCCTGGCTGGCCAAGCTGGACGTCGACCCCGACGCCGGCGGGCTCACCCCGGACCCGCGGTTCTTCCCGCGCGGGGAGGAGTTCCGGGGGCTGCGGGTGCACCAGACCCGGTTGCAGGGCGGCGACGCGTCCTCCGACTCGTACTGCTTCCCGTGACCGGGACGGCCTGGCTGGCGCTGGCCGGGCTCGGCGCGTTCCATGGGCTGAACCCGGCCATGGGCTGGCTGTTCGCGGTGGGCCGGGGCCTTCAGGAGCGCAGCCGACGGATGCTCGTGACGTCGCTGCTGCCCATCGCGCTGGGCCACCTCGCCTCGGTGGGCCTGGTGGCCGCGCTGGTCAGCGCCACCAGGTCGGTCGTGGCGAGCACCACCGTGGCGATCGTCGGCGGGGTGCTGCTGGTCGGGTTCGGGCTGTGGCAGTTGCTGTCGCGGCGGCACTTCCGGTGGGCCGGGATGCGGCCGTCCAACGCGCAGCTCGCCGGGTGGTCGTTCCTCATGTCGTCGGCGCACGGCGCCGGGCTGATGCTGCTGCCGGTGCTGCTCGCCGAGCCGGTCACGGCCGGCGGGCACGCCGGGCACGCCGGACACGCCGCGCAGGTGTCGGCGACCCCGGCGGGCGCGCTGCCCGGGCTGGCCGCCGCCGGGGTGCACACGGTGGCGATGTTCGGCGTGGCGCTGGCCGCGGCCGTGGCGGTGTACGAGGTGCTCGGCGTCGGGGTGCTGCGGCGGGCCTGGTTCAACGTGGACCGGCTCTGGGCCTGGGTGCTGGTGGTCGCGGGGGTGATCACCGTCGTGGCCGCGGCGACCTGAGCGGCGCCGGTCGGCTCGGCCGAAGGGCCGGCGGTTCCCGCCACCCGGCGCTGCCCCGGCGATAACTCCTATTGATTGAATAGGAGTTCGTGTCGCCGAGCCGGAGGGACCACCGATGCCGCACTCCCTGTCGTACGACGAAGCCGACCATGACGCCCGACGGGCCCGGCAGTGGCTGGCCGGCCGCACCCGGGGCGCGGGCGTGTCCCGCCCCCGCCTGCTGGAGCTGGGCGCGGCGATGACCGCCCTGGCCGCCGCCGCGGGCGAACGCGAACCGGTCGCGGTGGCGGCCGACCCGGTCGGCGCCGACCCCGGGCGGGACGCCGCCGGGCCGGGCATGGTCAAGCCGCTGCCGGACCGGCTGTTCACCCGGCACGACACCAACGCCGAGATGCGCTGGGAGGCGATGGCCGGGCAGGGGTACGTGGTGCCCAACGACCGGTTCTTCGTCCGTAACCACACCCGAACCCCGGTGATCGACCCCGACACGTGGCGGCTGAGCCTGTTCGGCGACGGCCTGCGCGGCACGCCCACCCGGGACCGGCCGGTCGAGTTCGGCTACGACGACCTGCGCCGGCTGCCCGCCGAGCGGGTCACCGCGCTGGTCGAGTGCGCCGGCAACGCCCGCCGGTTCTTCGCCGGGCAGCAGGACCGGCCCTCCCCCGGGGTGGCGTGGGGCCTGGGCGGCGTCGGGGTGGCGCACTGGCGGGGCGTGCGGCTGTCCACGGTGCTGCGTCGCGCCGGGCTGACCGGCGCGGCGGTCGACGTGATGCCGGAAGGGCTGGACCCGGACTACGTCACCGGCGGGGTGAACCTGGGCCGGGTCCGCCGGCCGCTGCCGGTCGGCAAGGCCCTCGACGACGTGCTGCTGGCGTACGAGATGAACGGCGAGCCGCTGCCGCCGGACCACGGCTTCCCGGTGCGGGTGGTGGTGCCGGGCTGGATCGGCATCTCCTCGGTCAAGTGGGTCGGCCCGGTGGAGGTGTCGGCCACCCCGCTGTTCTCGCCGTGGAACACCCAGCTCTACCGCATGTTCGGCCCCGGCCAGCCCGACGGCGGCGGGCAGCTGGGCCCCCAGTCGGTGAAGAGCGCCTTCGAACTGCCCTGGGACGCCCGGATCCCGGCCGGGGCGGAGGTGCTGCTGCGCGGCCGGTCCTGGTCGGGCGGGGGCCCGATCCGATCGGTGCGGGTGCACACGGGCGACGACGGCTGGCGGCCGGCCGAACTGGTCGCCGGGGACGCGGGCGGGCCGTGGCAGCGATGGACGGCGCGCTGGCGTCCGGCGGGGCCGGGGCCGGCGACGCTACGGGCGCGGGCCACCGACGTCACCGGGGCCGGCCAGCCGGAAAGGGCCCGCTCCAACGACCTCGGCTACCTCTTCGACGGCGTCGTCAACCACCCGGTAACGGTCTGCTGACCCGGGCCGGGGGGGGGGGGGGGGGGGGGGGGGGGGCGCCCCCGCCCCCCCCCCCCCCCCCCCCCCCCCCCCCCCCCCCCCCCCCCACCCCCCCCCACCCCCCCCCCAAAGAAAAAACACAAACAA
>NZ_JBIATC010000003.1:445285-597686 GCF_042891255.1 Micromonospora sp. NPDC001898
CCCGCTCCCCCCCCCCCCCCCCCCCCCCCGCGCCCCCCCCGCCGCCGCCCCCCCCCCCCCGGGGGGGGGGGCGGCGGCGCGGGGGGGCGGGGGGCCCCCCCCCCCCCCCCCCCCCCCCCCCGGCACGTCACGCCGACACGCCCCGGAACAGCAAGACGGCGAGCCCGAGCGCGAGCAGGAGATTGAACACGGTCGCACTGGCGAAGACCGCGACGGGGCGCCAGCCGGCCTCGCGCAACGCCGTCACCCGGACCTCCAGGCCGATGCTGACGAACGCCAGGATCAGGAACCACACCCGCAGGTCGTTGACGATCGCGATGGTCGCCTTCCCGTCAGCACCCGCCGTGTCGAGGTACCACGTGGCGATCACCGACGCGGCGACGAAACCGAGGACGAACTTGGGGAAGCGCCGCCACAGCTCGCCCACCCCCGGTCGGGCCGCGTCGGGCCGCCGCTCCACCCGCAGGGCGAAGTACGCGGTGAGGGCGACCGCCACGACGCCCATCAGGGCGTTCTGGGTGACCTTGACGATGCTGGCGATCTGGAGCGCCTCCTCGCCGGCGAGCGCCCCGGCGGCGGTGACTGCGGCGGTGGTGTCGATGTTGCCGCCGATCCACGCGCCGGCCACCTCGTCGGAGAGGCCGAGCACACCGGCCAGCCAGGGCAGCAGGAAGATCGACGGCAGGGCGAAGATGATGACCAGGCTGGCCGTGTAGGCCAGTTGCTCCCGACGGGCCCGGACGGCGCCGGCGGCGGCGATCGCGGCGCTGACCCCGCAGATCGACACGGCCGACGCGAGCAGGGCGCGCAGCTTGTCGTCCAGGCCGAACCGGCCGGCCAGCCACCAGGTGAACAGGAATACGCCGCTGATCAGCAGGATCGACTGGGCGATCGCCGGGCCGGCGGCGCTGGCGATGACCGCCAGGTTGATCGAGGCGCCCAGCAGGACGAGCCCGGTCTTGATGAAGAACTCCGTGCGGAACGCGGCGGAGACCCGGTCCCGCCAGCCGAGCAGGGTCACCGCGACGTTGCCGAGCAGACCGAGCAGGATGGCGTAGACCGGGTACTCGACGGCCTTCGCGACGCCCTCGAGCGCGGTGTCCTCGGCGAGGATCGGCACCTGCTGTTCGAGGTACCGGGTCAGCCCGGCCAGCGCGAGGAGCACCAGGAGGCCGACCGCGATCCAGGCCGGCACGGCGCGGGGACGCGGCGCGGGAACGATGGCGGGCCCGGACCCGGCGCTGTCGTCCCCTGTGAGCCCGGACCCGGCGCTGTCGTCCCCCCTGGGGGCGGGCCCGGCCACGGTGGCACCGGCGGGCCCGGCCGTCGGCGCGCCGGCGCGCCGGCCCTCGGCGTCCCCGGTGGGGGCGTCCGTCGCCGCCCGGGCGGCGTCGGCGCTCATCAGGGCACCAGCCAGGCGGGGATCGCGCCGACCAGGACCAGGCCGAGCAGGAGCAGGCCCAGCACGGTGGCCGCCCAGTCCTCGCTGACGGCGAACCGGGACTCCGGCGCGGTGGGTGGTGGCTGTTGGTTGTCGCTCATCGGGTTTTCCTTCGGATGCGGGAGATGGGACGCCCGTCGGGCGCGGCGGGGCCGCGCGCGAACGGATGGGGAGGTCGGGAGGCCAACGGGGGCGGCGGCGCGACCGGGGTGGGCCCACCGACAGGACGACGGCCATGGCATCGGCCGGACGCACGGTCAGGCGCGGACGCGCCCCGGGCCGGTACAGAGCTCGGAGGCGACCCGCATCAGGTCGACGACCCGGCGGGTGACCAGCCGGAGAGGAGTCCTCACGGATGGAGTTTCCTACTCTCCCAGTAGGAATTCAAGCTCCTGCCCAGCATTCGGGCGGCGATCAGCCCTCGACGCGCCGGTAGCGCCGGTCAGCGTGGCGTCGGCGCGTCCCCGGCGGCGGTGCCGAGGTAGCCGCTGGCCTGGAGGTGGAACAGTTCGCGGTAGAGCCCGTCCGCGGCGATCAGCTCGTCGTGCGTGCCGCGCTGGACCAGCCGACCGCGCTCCATCACGAAGATCTGGTCGGCGTGCCGGACGTTGGCCAGCCGGTGGGTGATCAGCACGACCGCCCGGTCGGGGCGGCGGCGCAGGTGCTGGAAGAGGGCGTGCTCGGCCCGGGCGTCCAGCGCCGCCGACGGCTCGTCACAGATCAGCAGCGGGGCGTCCCGGTACAGGCCACGGGCGGCGACGAGGCGCTGCCACTGGCCGCCGGAGAGGTCGTGGCCGTCCTTGAACTCGCGGTCCAGCAGGGTGTCGTACCCGAACGGCAGGTCCATGATCATGTCGTGGGCGGCGGCGGCCCGGGCGGCGTCCTGCACGCTCGGCCCCCCGGCGGCCCGGTCGTGCCGGCCGATGCGGATGTTCTGGCCGGCGGTGAACGGGAACTTCCACCAGTCCTGGGTGAGCACCGCGACGTGCGCGCCGGTCTGGCGGGGGTCGAGCTCGGCGGTGTCCACGTTGTCCCAGCGGATCACCCCGCCGGTGGGCCGGTACAGGCCGGCGATGAGCTTGGCCAGGGTCGACTTTCCCGAGCCGTTCTCGCCCACCAGGGCGACCACCTGTCCCCGGTGGACGGTCAGGCTCACCTCGTCGACGGCCGGGCTGTCGGTGTCCGGGTAGCGCAGGCTGACCCCGTCCAACTCGATGGCGTCGAAGCCGTCGATCGGCTGGTCGCCGCGGGGGCCGATCCGGCTGAGGGCCCGGTCCAGGAAGTCCCGGTAGTCCTGGTAGTAGAGGGCGTCCTCGTAGAGCGCGTTGGTGGCGAAAACCGCGATTCCGAGGTTGGAGCGCGCGGACTGGAGAGCGATCAGCGCGGTCGCGGCGGCGGCGAGCGCCACCATGCCGGTCAGGAGCAGGCCGGCGAGGACGGCGTACACGCCGAAGGTGGCCAGGCCGGCGGCGGACGTGCCGAGCACCCGGGTCCGGGTCTGGGTGCGGACCAGGCGCAGGTGGGCGCGCGTCTCGGTGGCCATCATCCGCCGGTACTCGCCGAGCAGGAAGTCCCGCATCTGGTACGCCCGGACCTCGGCGGCGGTGTGCCGGTTGGCCATCAGGTTGGCCAGCATCGACATTCGACGGCGCCGGTTGATCCTGGCCAGCATCTCCAGGTACTGCCTCCGGGCGATCTTCACCGCGGTCGCCGCCTCGGGCACCGCGGCGAGCAGCAGGCAGGGCAGCAGCAGCGGCTGGATCACGGTGACCGCCGCCGCGGTGGCCAGCACCCCGACCACGCCGGTGATCAGGTTGACGGTGTGGTCGACGATCCAGGCCGCCTCGGTCACCCCGCGCTCCCGGGCCCGGTCCATCTCCTCGGCGAACCCGGCGTCGTCGAACGCGGCCAGGTCCACGGCCGTGGTGGCCTCGAACAGCCGCAGCTCGACCTGATAGTTGATCTGCGGGGTGAGCCGGGCCTGCGCCCAGCCGGCGGCGATGGTGAGCCCGCCCTTGGCTAGCACGGCGGCGGCGGTCAGCGCCAGGGCCGGCAGGGCCCCCCGGATCCGGTCCGGCGTGGGGTCGGCCGCGAACAGTTCGCGCAGCACGCCGGTCGTGGCCAGCAGGCCGAGGGTGGTCATCGCCCCGGCGGCGACGTTCAGCCCGATGGACGCGGCGGTGTCCCGGCGACTGGTCGCCCAGGCCAGGGCGATCGCCTCGCGGACCAGCCGGGGCAGCCGACGGGCCACCGCCCAGAAGCTGGTGTGGGCGAAGTCGTTCGCGTGGTGCATCCACGCCCGGTCCTCCAGCTCGGGCAGGGCCGACGCCTCGACGCCGTCAGCCGGCGAACCCTCGGCCGGCGTCACGGGGTCGGTTGGGGCGACGGGGTCGGCCGGCGTGACGGGGTCGATTGGCGTGGTCTGGTCGGGCGCTCGGCGTTGGCGGACGGCTTTCTCCACGAACCCTCCCGGAGAGCTGGCTCCGGACCGCCCGCTACGGTCGGCAGCCACGGGGAGCCTACTGTCCGCGACTTCGCGGTGTCCCCCCGTAATCGGCGTGTCGCAGGCATCGGTGCCGGGCCGCCCCTCCCGTGCCCGCCGGGACGGCCGGGCGCCGACGGTCCGGCCCTCCCGGCGGAAACGACGGCCGGCCGTCGCGGCGGGGTAGCCGCGACGGCCGGCGGAGGGCGACGTGAGCCGGTGGGAAGGGGCCCCGCCGTGGCGCAGGCGCTGGCGGGGCCCCGTCCGCTCCGGTCAGCTGGCGGTGAGGGTGACGTCGTCGATGACGAAGCTGGTCTGCAGGGAGGCGTCCTCGACGCTGGTGAACTTGAGGGTGACGGTCTGCCCGGCGTACGCGGCGGCGTTGAAGGTGCGCTGCACGTAGCCGGTGGCCTTGTTGAGGTTCGAGTACGTCGCCAGCGTGGTGCTGCCGACCTGGACGGTGAGCTTGTCGTACGCCGTGGAGGTGGTGGTCTCGGCGGTGTCGATGTGCAGCCAGAACGACAGCGTGTACGTGGCGCAGCCGGCCGGGACGGTCAGCGACTGGGACAGCGACTCGGTGACGCTGCTGCCGTTCCCGCCGAGCCACGCCTTGTAGGAGCCGGTGCGGGCGGCCTGGCTGGTGGAGTTGGTGATCACGCCGGTGGACCCCGTCCACGGGCTGGTGCCGCTCTCGAAGCTGGAGTTGCCGACCACCTGGCCGCCGGCGCAGCCGCCGGTGCCGGTCACCGTGATGTTGTAGGTGGCGGTGCGGGTCGCCGACCCGGTGCCGGTCACCGTGATGGCATAGGTGCCGGTGGCCGCCGTCGACGAGGCGGCGACGGTCATCGTGGACGAGCCGCCGGAGGTGACCGACGACGGGCTGAACGACACGGTCACCCCGCTGGGCGCGCCGGAGGCCGACAGGGCGACGGTCTGGGCGCTGCCGGAGGTGGTGGCGGTGGAGACCGTGGCGGTGGTGGAGGCGCCCCGGGCGACGCTGCCTGAGGTCGGGCTGACCGCGACGGAGAAGTCGTTGGTCGGGGTACCGCTGCCCACCGCCTGGTCCCAGATGGCGTACGCGATGCCGTCGGCGCTGCGGTTGAGCCCGGTGGCGTTGATGTTGCTGGTGGTGTCGCAGGACGAGTGGTAGCAGGGGTCGTACGAGGCGCTGGCCGTGCCGCCCCACTTGGCGGCCTGCGCGCTGGTCTTGCGGGCGCTGGCGCCCATCGCGTACCCGGAGGTGGGGATGCCGCCCTGCTGGAACGAGTAGTCGTCGGAGCGGCCCTGGCCCTCGACGTTCTCCTCCGGCGCCAGGCCCAGCGAGTCCCAGTACGCCTTCAGCGGCGCGGCGGTGGTGGAGGTGACCCGGTTGATGAAGTAGCCGCCGTTGGTGGAGGCGACCATGTCGAAGTTGTAGTACCCCTTGATGTAGCCCTTCTGGGTGGCGCTCAGCGAGTTGACGTAGAACTTCGAGCCCTGCAGGCCCTGCTCCTCGCCGTTCCACCAGGCGAACCGGACCCGCTTGGTCATGGTCGGGTTCTGCTGGGCCAGCACGAGGGCGTTCTCCAGCAGCACCGAGGAGCCGGAGCCGTTGTCGTTCATGCCGGGGCCGGCGGAGACGCCGTCCAGGTGGGAGCCGAACATGACAACCTGGTCGGCCGGCGCGGTGCCCGGCCACTCGGCGATGACGTTGTTGCCCGGGTAGGTGCAGCTCGTGCAGTTCTGCTCGGTGACCGTGTAGCCGGCGGCCTGGAGCTTGCCCTTGACGTAGCTGACGGACGCCGTGTAGCCGGCCGAGCCGGCCCGACGGTGGCCGCCGTTGCTGCTGGCGATGCTCTGGAGCTGGGACAGGTGGGCCTGGACGTTGGTCACGGAGATGTCCGGGGCGGCCAGCGCGGCGAGCGCCGGGGCGGGGGCGGCGGCGGCCGGCAGCGTCGCCGTCGACGCCGTCAGCGCGACGGCGGCGGCGAGCGCGATGCCCGCGGTCAACGTTGTGCGTCTCATGATGCTCCTCGGTGCAGGTCGGGGGTTCGTGCACCTGGGCGTGACCGGACCCCGCGCGCCGGGTGGGCGGCGGGGTCCGGCGGCGTCCGGAGGGGCGCCGCGACGTTCGTTCCAGGGAAGCAAACACTGACATGCGTCTATTCCCTGGTCAATATCCATTACGGTCATACTCCGCGCCGATTCCCCGATCCCGGTTCGGCGTCGCAGCTGCCCGCCGTCGGCGGGGGTCGCACGGCTCGGTGCGGTCGGGCGGGCGGGGCCGTCAGGCGGGCGGGGCCATCAGGCGGGCGGGGCCGTCAGGCGGTCGCGGCGGCCACGGCGCGTCCGGCGGTCCGGCCGGAGAAGAGGCAGCCGCCGAGGAAGGTGCCCTCCAGGGAGTTGTAGCCGTGCATGCCCCCACCGCCGAAGCCGGCCACCTCGCCGGCCGCGTACAAGCCGGGCAGCGGCTGCCCGTCGGCCCGCAGCACCCGGCCGTCCAGGTCGGTGTGCAGCCCGCCGAGGGTCTTGCGGGTGAGGATGTTGAGGCGGACGGCGATCAGCGGCCCGGCCGCCGGGTCCAGCAGCCGGTGCGGCGGGGCCACCCGGATCAGCCGGTCGCCCCGGTACGCCCGCGCGCCCCGGACTGCGGTGACCTGGGCGTCCTTGCCGAACGGGTTGGCGATCGCCCGGTCCCGGGCCTCGACGGTCCGCCGCACCTCCGCGACGTCCAGGCTGGGGCCGCCGTCCGGGGCGACGAGGTCGTTCATGCCGGCGACCAGGGCCTCCAGCGTGTCGGCGACGACGAAGTCCGCACCGTGTTCCAGGAACGCCGCCACCGGGGCGGGGATGCCCGCGCGGGCCCGGTCGACCACCTGCCGGATGCTGCGGTTGGTCAGGTCCGGATTCTGCTCCGAGCCGGAGAGCGCGAACTCCTTGGCGATGATCTTCTTGGTGAGCAGGAACCAGCTGTGGTCGTGGCCGGTGGCCCGCAGGTGACGCAGCGTGGCGAGGGTGTCGAAGCCGGGGAACAGCGGCGCCGGCAGGCGTCGACCGGTGGCGTCCAGCCACAGCGAGGACGGCCCCGGCAGGATCCGGATGCCGTGCTGCGGCCAGACCGGATCCCAGTTGCGCAGCCCCTCGACGTAGTGCCACATCCGGTCGGGGTTGATCACCTGCCCGCCGGCGGCCTCGGTGATGCCGATCATCCGCCCGTCGACGTGCGCCGGGACGCCGGAGACCATCCGCTTCGGCGGGGCGCCGAGCCGGGCCGGCCAGGCCGCCCGGACCAGGTCGTGGTCGCCGCCGATCCCGCCGGAGGTGACGACGACGGCCTGCGCCGCGTACGCGAACTCGCCGGCCTCGACCCGGGAGCTGGGCGCGCCGCGCGGGGCGTCGCTGGGCTCCAGCACCGCCCCGCGTACCCCGGTGACCGCGCCGTCGGTGGTGACCAGGTCATCGACCCGGTGCCGGAAGCACAGCCGCACCCGGCCGGCGTCCACCGCGGCGCGCAGCCGGCGGGCGAACGGCTCGACCACCCCGGGGCCGGTGCCCCAGGTGACGTGGAACCGGGGCACCGAGTTGCCGTGCCCGTCCGCCGCGCCGCCGCCCCGCTCGGCCCAGCCGACCACCGGGAAGAGCCGGTGCCCCATCGACCGCAACCAGGCCCGCTTCTCCCCAGCCGCGAAGTGCACGTACGCCTCGGCCCACCGGCGCGGCCAGTGGTCCTCCGCGCGGTCGAACGCGGCGCTGCCCAGCCAGTCCTGCCAGGCCAGCTCCACGCAGTCGCGGACGCCCATCCGCCGCTGCTCGGGCGAGTCGACCAGGAACAGCCCGCCGAACGACCACCACGCCTGCCCGCCGAGGTTCTGCTCCGGCTCCTGGTCCAGCAGCAGCACCGTCCGGCCGGCATCGGCCGCCTCGGTGGCGGCGACCAGGCCCGCCAGTCCGGCCCCGACAACGATCACATCCGCGTCCATGCCGGAACCCTACGAACCATGGTGCCAAAATCGGTGGTACGCCGACGCAGGATCGGCCCCGGCGTTTGTCATCCGAATGACAAGAATTGCGGCTGCGGGTGCCGCACACCGTCGGCGGATCGGGAGGGCGGGCGACCGTGGCGGACACCCTGGAAGAGCTGGAGCCCCGCCTCACCGGGCTCCCCCGACACGTCGGCGAGCACCTGCGGGCGGCCCGGCCACGGCTGCACGAGGAGACCCTGCACAGCGTCCGGGCCACCATGCGGGCCCAGGGCCGCTCGCTGACCGGCGGGCAGGGCCGGGGCCTCGCCCTGGGTGTGGAAACCGCCGTCGACGCGTTCGTGGCGGCCGTCGCCGACCCCGGCCGGTCCCTCGCCGACACCCGGCGGGTCTTCCACGACCTCGGCCGCACCGAGTACCAGGAGGGGCACCGCGTCGACGCGCTGCGCTCGGTGCTCACCGTCGGCGCCCGGGCCCTCTGGGCGTTCCTGGTCGCGCCCGAGCGGCCGGACCGGCTCGCCGCCGACGAGCTGTACCTCATCGCCGCCGCCCTGTTCGGCTACACCGACACCCTCGCCGGCGCCGCCGCCGAGGGCTACCTCGACGAGCAGCGGGACGCCGCCCACGACTGGACCGTGGTCCGCCGCCGGCTGATCACCCTGCTCGTCCAGCCGGACCCGCCCGGCGACGCCGCGCTGCACGCCGCCGCCGAGGCCGCCCGGTGGCCGCTGCCCGGCGCCGTCGCCGTGATCAGCGTCGACGGCACCGACGACGAGCACCTCGCCCGCGCCATCGGCGGCGGCGCGGTGGCCACGGTCATCGACGACGTGGTCCGGATCGTGCTGCCCGACCCGGGCGCCCCGGGCCGCCTCGCCCATCTGCGCCGGGCGCTGACCGGCCGACGGGCGGCCCTCGGCCCGACCGTGCCGCTGCGGCAGGCCCGCACGTCGTACCGGCTGTCCCGGCGGGCGCTGCGCCTGCAACGGGACGGCGTGCTGCCCGCCGACGGCGTGCTGGACTGCGACGCGCACCTGCTCACCCTGCTCACCGCCTGGGAGCCGGGGCTGACCGACCGGCTCGTCGCGCGGGCGCTGGCGCCGCTGGCCCCGCTCGGGCCGGCCGCCCGGCGCGCCCTCGCCGACACGCTCGCCGCCTGGCTGGACACCCAGGGCCAGGTGGTCGAGACCGCCCGGCTCCTGCACACCCACCCGCAGACCGTCCGGTACCGGCTGCGTCGGCTGCGCGAGCGGTACGGCGCGCAGCTCGACGACCCGGACGCCCGGCTCGCCCTGCACCTCGCGCTGCGTCACCATCTGGGCCGCCGCCCCTGACCGCCCGTGTCTGTGCCCCGGAGCCGATCACCAGGGCCCGCGCCCGGCCGGGGTGGCCTTGGGGAAGGTCGGCCACCCCGGCCGGGGTGGCCGGTCGGCCAACCCGACCGGGCAGCCGGCGATGCCCAGCCCGGCCGCGATCTGCCGGGCGAGGCCTGCCGGGCGCGGCCTGCCGAGCCGGGTCAGCGGGCCGGGGCGAGCAGGGCCTCGACCTCGGCTGCGGTGGCCGGATGCGCCGCGAGCAGACCGATTACCTCCGGATCGACCGCCGTCCCGGGCCCGGCCGCCGGCTCGCCGACCCGCCACTCGCCTTGGCAGCCGAGCAGGGCGGCCACGGCGTCGCAGGTCGCCGGGTGGCCGACGAGCAGGTCGACCACCGGCCCGGCCTGGGCGGGCACCGGCGCGGCGGCGGGCGACGCCGCCGGGCGGGCTGCCCACGGCGGCACCCACGCGTCCAGGGCAGGCAGGGTGGCGGGGAACGTCCGGCCGGCCTCGCGGACCAGCGTCGGCACCAGCTCGCCCGCCTGCTCGCGCAGGGTGGTGATCAGCGTCGGCAGCCAGGGCAGCAGCACCGGGTCGGGCAGCCGGGCGAACGCCGTGGACATCAGCTCGACCACGAACGGCGCAAGGCCGGGAACCGGCTCCAGGGCCTGCACGAACCCGCTGAGGTACTGCGGGAACGCCGGCACCACCAGCGGGTTGGCCAGCAACTCCACGGCGCGGGCCCGCAGCTCGGCCAGCGGCAGCAGGCCGAGCTGGTGCTGGGCGGCCCAGTGCAGCGCCACCCGGGCCGGCGCCTCCGGCCGGCACTGCCGCACGGCCAGTTCGAGCTGGGCCCGGTCGCAGCCGAGCGCCAGCGCGAGGCTCTCCATGCCGAACAGGAAGCCCAGCATGGCGGCCACCTGACGGACCCCCGCCTCCGCGTCGACGAACGCGGTGGGCAGCAGGGTGCAGTAGTGGGCGTAGCCGGTGGTGACGAAGGCCGCGCACCAGGCCGGCAGGTCCGGCTCGGTGGCCCGGTAGTGGGCCAGCAGCCGGCGGATGCGGCGCAGCACCTCCGGGGCCTCGTCGACGGTCCGCTCGGCGGCGAGCAGCTCCACCGCGCGGGCGCCCAGCTCGTCGACGAGCCGGCGGCCGTCGAGCAGCAGGATCGCGTCCTCGACCGCCTCCAGCGCGACCGCCGCGGTGGCCTGCGGCCCCCACGCCCGGCGGCGCAGCCGCTGTTCGAGAACCTGCTCGACGGTGACACCCTCGTAGCCCAGCTCGATCAGCGCGCGCTGGTGCCGGCCGAGCGCCAGGTCCCAGCTCTCCTGCGTCGAGCGCTCCCCCAGCCGCCGCTCGCCCATGATGGGGCGGACCGCGTCGCGGGGCAGCAGGTGGCGCAGCCGCCACAGCAGGTCGGAGCAGGGGACCACGGCCGGCTGGCCCTGGAGGTCCAGCAGGGCCCGCTGGATGGTGCGCTTGTCCAGGTCGAGCCCGAGCGGGGCGAGCCGGTCGAGCACGTCGCGGGCCAGCGGCGGCAGGGCCTCGTAGCCGACCTGGCCGATCCGGTCGCCGCCGAGCAGGATCTCGCAGAGCCGGCGGACGTCCCGCCGGCCCGGCACCACGTCCTTCTCGATGCAGGTCACCGCCCCGTCGGCGAAGTCGTACGGGGTGGGGCGGGCCCGGTTACGCAGCCCGGCGAGCAGGATCGACGTCTCGAACACGGCGATCGCGTCGGCGGTGCTGGCCAGGTACCCGTTGCGCCGCGCCAGCCGGACGATGTCCACGCACCAGCCGCGCAGCTCCGCCTCGTCGAGGCCGTCGAGGACCGGCGGGCGGGCCAGGAAGCCCGACAGCCGGTCGGTCACCGGCTCGTCGGCCACCGCGACCGGGGCGGCGGCCCTGCGGGAGCGCCCCGACGCCCGCTTGCCGCCCTGCTGGCCGGCGAGCCGGAACGGGACCGCGCCCGAGCGGGACACCGCCTTGGCCCAGGTGGCGGCGGCGATGGACACCGAGCCGGGCGCCAACCCGAACTGCGCCTCGATCGCCGAGTGGCTGGACGGGATCAGCCCGTACAGCCAGCGGGTGGCGGTGCGCGGGCTGATCTCGTACGGGGCCGCGTCGGGGCCGGTGCCGAACTGCGCGACGGGGCTGGCGGCGTGGAACGCGCCGCAGACGTACAGGCAGTCGGCCGGGTCGGTGCCGGAGGCGGCCAGGTGCTCCCGCATCCGGGTCCACATGTAGCGCTCGCGCTCCTCGTCGCGGTCGAGCCGCTCGGCGTCGGCCGGGCGCAGCCGCCGGAACAGGCTGCCGATCAGCACCATCACCTGGCGGTACGTCTCGTGGTCGGCGCCGACCAGGGGCTGCTCGACGTACTGGTCCCACCACTCCGACCAGTGCCGCACCTTGCCGTGGTGCAGCAGGTACGCCTCCAGCTCGGCGAAGCGGGGCCGCAGGTCGCCGATCTCCACGCCGACGGCGTCGCCGTGCAGCGCCGCCTCCTCCTCGTGGGTCGCCGCCGCCTCCTGCGGCGCCCCGTCGGCGGGGCCGCCCGTCTCGCCCCCGCCCCCGACCTGGTCCCGGGGCGACCACTGGAACACGTGGTCGACCGAGCGGTCCACGAGCACCAGCTCCACGCCGGGGGTCTCCAGCGCGTACGCGATGGCCTGGTACTCCGCTGACGCCTCGGTGATCGGGGCGACGACGCTCAGCGGCGCCCACTCGACGGGGAACCCGTCCAGCTTCGAGGCGAACGCCTGCACCGCCACCGGCAGCCGGCAGTTGCGCAGCTCCCCCAGCAGGGGTTGCAGGTCCTCGCACAGCTCCAGGTAGATGACTTTCGGCTGCTTCGCGCGCAGCCGGCGCACCATGGCCAGCGCGGAGGCCGGCGAGTGGTGGCAGACCGGGAAGATCTCCAGCCGCTCGCCGAGCGCCCGGTCGACGTCGTCGACCATCCCGGCGAGGATGCCGGCGAGCGCGCCCGGGCTGCCGGCGAACGTCTCGGCGGCGTCGGTGAGCTGCTCGCGCAGCCCCCGGAACGCGCCGGACGCGGCGCCGGCGGCCGGGGACCGGTCCCCGGCGGGCCCGGTGACGCCGGCCGGTGGGGTCGCGCCGGGCGGCGCGGTCGTCGGGCCGGTCACGACAGGTTGGCGATCGCCTGGCGGCCGCCGTCGAGGAAGCCCTCCCATGAGCCGCCGTCCTTCTTGGCCCGGGGCTCCACGACGCCGTGCAGGTACTTGTTGAAGATGGCCAGGTCCTCCGGGCTGCGTCGGGCCAGCGAGCCGACCAGCGAGCCGGCGAGGGTCTCGGCGCTCAGGGTGCGGTCGCCGAAGAACTGGCTGTGCAGGATCGCGTCCTCCAGCACGCCGATCTGCTCGGCGGTGGACAGCGCCGACTCCAGCTTCTCGTCGTCGCTGGTGGCCGAGGCGGCGGCGGCCCGCAGGTCGGCGAAGCTCTGCAGCAGGATGTCCAGCAGCGTGGGCGGGACGTCCAGCTCGATGCTGTGCCGGCGCAGCAGCTCCTCGGTGCGGAACCGGACGATCTCCGCCTCGCTGCGCTTGTTGGTCACCACGGGGATGCGGACGAAGTTGAACCGTCGCTTCAGGGCCGAGGACAGGTCGTTGACGCCCCGGTCCCGGCTGTTGGCGGTCGCGATGATGGAGAAGCCGGGCTTGGCGAAGACGATGTTGTCGTCGTCCAGCTCGGGAATGGAGACGTACTTCTCGGACAGGATGGAGATCAGCGCGTCCTGCACGTCGCTGGTGGAGCGGGTCAGCTCCTCGAACCGGCCGATCACCCCCTGTTCCATCGCGGTCATGATCGGCGAGGGGATCATCGAGTCCCGGGACTGCCCCTTGGCGATCACCATGGAGACGTTCCACGAGTACTTGATGTGGTCCTCGGTGGTGCCGGCGGTGCCCTGCACGACGAGGGTGGAGTTGCCGCAGATCGCGGCGGCGAGCAGCTCGGCCAGCCAGCTCTTGCCCGTGCCCGGGTCGCCGATCAGCAACAGGCCCCGGTCGGAGGCGAGGGTGACGATGGCCCGCTCGACGAAGCTGCGGTCGCCGAACCACTTCTGGGCGACCTCCCGGTCGAGCCCGTCGGCCCGCTCGGAGCCGAGCACGAACAGCCGCACCATGCGGGGGCTCAGCCGCCAGGAGAACGGCTTCGGGTCGGTGTCGACCGACTCCAGCCAGGCCAGTTCCTCGGCGAACTTGACCTCGACGGGGGCACGCAACATCTCGGACATGTCAGGGGTCTCCTAGGTGAGGAAGTTCTTGAGCTCGAAGACGAGTTTGCGGATGTGGCCGGAGATGACCGGGGTGCCCAGGTCCTTGAGCCGCTGGCGGAACCAGGGGTTGACGATCTGGCTGCCGGAGCTGTTGACCGAGCCGACCGGGATGAACTTGACCCCGGAACGGTGCACCGCCTCGATGCCGTCGAACAGCGGCTGCGAGCGGTTGAACTCGTAGAAGTCCGAGATCCAGACCATGACGGTGTTGCGCGGCTCGACGATCTTGGGCCGGGCCATGGCCATCGCCACCGGCCCGTCGTTGCCGCCGCCGAGCTTGGTGCGCAGCAGCACCTCGAACGGGTCGTGCACCCACGGGGTCAGGTCCAGCGCCCGGGTGTCGTACGCGATGAGGTGCACGTCCACCTTGGGCAGCCCGGCGAAGATGGACGCCAGGATGGTGCAGTTGACCATCGAGTCGACCATCGAGCCGGACTGGTCGACCACCACGATCAGCCGGGCCGGGGTGGTGCGCCGGGCGGTCTGCCGGTAGTAGAGCTTGTCGACGTAGAGGCGCTGGTCCTCCGGGCTCCAGTTGGTGAGGTTCTTCCAGATCGTGCGGTCCAGGTCCAGGTTGCGGAACACCCGCTTCGGTGGCACCGACCGGTCGATCGTGCCGACGCTGGTCTGCTCGACCTGGGTGCGCAGCACCTCGGCGACCTCGTCGACGTACCGGCGGATCAGCGCCTTGGCGTTGGCCAGCGCCACCCCGGACAGGTTGGACTTGTCCCGCAGCAGTTGCTCGATCAGCGACATGCTCGGGGTGAGCTTCGCGGCCAGCCTCGGGTCGGCGAGCACCTCGCGCAGGTGCATCCGGCGTACCAGGTCGCCCTCCAGGCCGGCCAGTACGCCGCCCAGCCCGCCGCCGGCCCCGGCCTGCCGGCGCAGCTCACCCGGCTCGCAGCCGAGCGCCCGCTCGAACCAGCCGGCGTCGGACTGCCACCGGGCGAGCTGGCTGGCGCTGACGCTGCCCCCGCCGGTGGCGAAGACGTTGAGCAGCAGCTTGGACACCAGCGCCGCCCGCCGCACCTCGGCCTCCCCCGCCGCGGCCGGCTCGCCGTCCACCGGCTGGTCGGGGGTGAGCAGGCCGTCCAGCTCGGTGGCGAGGCCGGGGAAGCGCTGGACCACGGTGTCGACGGAGACCGACGGGTCGAGCAGCGCGGCCGGCAGGCCCAGGTCGTCAACGACGGCCACGCTCGCCGCCTCCAGGGAAGGCTGCTCGTCGGCGGGGTCGAAGAGCCGGGCCAGCAGCCGCCAGTAGAGCACCTGCCGACGGTTCGCGTCGGCGTTCACCTGCGCGCCTCCTCCGGGCGCCTCGGGGGTCGCGCTCATCGGCGCAGCAGCCGTCCGGCGCGTTCCCGCAGCACGGCGACGGAGTCGCCGGCCTTCGCCTCGGCCTTGGCGACCTTCGGGTCGGTGGGGCCCTGCGCCCAGTCGCCGTTGTGCGCGGCGACCGTGGCTCGCTTGACCGTGGCCTGCACGGCGAGCGGCTGCACCGTCCACCGGCCGTCCCAGCGCAGCAGCCCCAGGCAGGCCGTCGAGGCGGCGACCAGGGCCGGGGTGAGCGGGCCGCAGGCCGGCAGCCGGTCGACGTCCACCGCGACGCGTTCCCCGTCGACGGCGAACCGGAGGCCGCCGTCCTCGCCGGTGTCGACGGCGTACCCCTCCAGCAGCACCGGCTCGGCGACGGCGACCGGGTGCCGGCCGAGCGGCGGGACCGGCGCGGCGACCGCGGTGGGCAGCAGCACCCGGGCGGTGGCGAACGGGTCGGCCGGCTCGCCGGGGCGGGCCTGCCCGTCGCGCCACCACAGGTCGCCGCCGGACAGCGGAAGGTCGGTCACCTCCAGGCTGCGGTGCTCGGCGAGCGCGCCCAGCAGGACCGGGTGGTCGGTGAGCAGCCGCCACAGCGCCGGCCCGACGATGGTGTCGACCTTGGCGGCGGCGACGCCGGTGCGCACGAGGCGGGCCGGGCCGCCGTCGGCCGGTTCGAGGACGGCGTGTGCCTGCACCTGGACGGCGGTGCCGTGCTCGTGCACGTCGACGCCGAGCACCAGCAGCCGCCCGGTGACGGTCTCGACGCCGGCGGCGGACGGGTCGGGAACGCCGGCGGCCTCCTGGGCGAGCAGCGCGGCGCGGGCCCACAGGTCGGCCCAGCGGCGGGCCGGCACGGCCGGCATCGTGGCGACCGGGCAGGACGCGCGCAGCTCGGCGGCCAGGCCGTCGAGGAGGACGGCCAGCCGACGCAGCGCCGGGACGGCGAGGGTCGCCTCGATCGGCCGGCTGCCGGCCGCGACCAGGTCGTGGTCGACACCGCGCCAGCCGGTGATGGCCAGCTCGGTCAGCCAGGACCGGGCGGCGGACAGCGGGGCCGCCGCCTCGGCGGGCAGCGGGCCGGCGGGCGGGGTCGGCTGCGCGGCGCGTTCCCGGCCGAGGGCGGCGTCGGCCCCGGCGAGCAGGGCGTCGTGCGCCGCGCCGAGCAGTGCGGTGCGCGCCCCGGCCAGGGCCGCCAGGTGCTCGTCGGCCGGCGACCCGGCGGTGAGCTTGGCGACCGCCTCGGCGACCCGGTCGCCGAGCGGGGTGGCGGCCAGGGCAGCGGCGAGGTCGCCGAGCGCGGCGGCCTGCGCCTCGCCCACCCGGGCCAGGCCGGCGACGAGCGCCTCGTCGAGGCCGGCGACCAGGTCCAGGGCCGGGGCGAGGCCGGCCGGCGCGGCGTCGCGCAGCGCGGTGAGCTGGGCCCCGCGCATCAGCGGCCCGCCCCGGTCGCCGGGAACCAGTGCAGCTCGGGCAGCGGGCCGTCGGCGGCCGGCAGTTCCAGGTAGGCCAGGTGGCGCAGGAACCGGCTGAACACCACCGCCGCCGGGGTCGCCTCGTGGTGGCCGTCGAGCCGGCGGGCCAGGTCGCTGCCGGTCTGTACCCCGTCGGTGACGTCGATGCGCAGGTACCGGCCGACGCGCTCGACGCCGTACTGGAGGACGGCTTCGTCGAGCAGGGCGTGCAGGTGCTTGCAGGGCGCGCCGCGCAGGCCGCCGCAGGGCCGGTTGTTGTTGGTGGAACAGTTGAAGCCGTGGCTGCCGGCCGCGATCGAGGAGACGTAGACCCGCTCGATGTCGGAACCGCTGGACACCACCCCCTGCAACCGGCCGTCCGCCAGCTCGACGAAGGGGACCTTCGCCAGCTTGCGGGGACGCACCGCGGTCAGCACCGGCGCGAGGCCGCGCCGCTCCCACGGGACGTGCTCCGTCTCCAGCACCTACGACCTCCGCACCCGGTGCGCCCGCGGGCACACCGACTCCGCGCCGACGACGGGCCGGCGCACGACAAAAGGGGGTGACGGGCGCGACGACCCGCCGGAACCGGGGCCACCGGGGCGCCCGTCCTGAGAAAGATCTTGCCTCAGGGGTACGACAGGAAACGCCCGCCCCCGGGGGGCGGGATCGCGCGCCGGTGCGGGCCCGCACACCCTGCGATCCCGGCGCGGTGCCGACCCGCCGGCCGGGGCATCGCCCGGGTGGCCTGAGTCGGCCCGGGGTGCGACACGTCCCGGCTGGTGGCAATCTGGCCCGGGCGGGCCGGCACGCACAGTACGGTGACGGCCGCGCAACGGTTGAGCAGGTGCGGGAGGAGAGCCGGAGAATGGCCGAGGAGATCACCACCACCGACGAGTGGCGGGCGCTGGCGGCGCACGCGGAGAAGGCCCGGGACGCGCACCTGCGCGACCTGTTCGCCGCCGACCCCGACCGGGGTGAACGCCTCGCCGGTGAGGTGGCGGACCTGCACGTCGACTGGAGCAAGAACCTCGTCACCGACGAGACGCTCACCCTGCTCGCCGCCCTGGCGCGGCGGGCCCGGCTGACCGACCGGATCGCCGCGATGTTCTCCGGCGCGCCCATCAACGCCACCGAGGACCGGGCGGTGCTGCACACCGCGCTGCGCCGGCCCCGGGACGCCTCGCTGAGCGTGGACGGCCGGGACGTGGTGGCCGACGTGCACGAGGTGCTGGACCGGATGGCCGCGTTCGCCGACCGGGTCCGCTCCGGGCAGTGGGTCGGGCACACCGGCGGGCGGATCCGCACGGTGGTCAACATCGGCATCGGCGGCTCCGACCTCGGGCCGGTGATGGCGTACGAGGCGCTGAAGGCGTACCGGGACGCCGGGATCTCCTGCCGGTTCGTCTCCAACATCGACCCCACCGACATCGCCGAGGCCACCGCCGACCTGGACCCGGCGAGCACCCTGTTCGTGGTGGTGTCGAAGACGTTCTCCACCCAGGAGACCCTGGCCAACGCCCGGCAGGCGCGCGACTGGCTGCTGGCCGGCCTCGGCGGCGACGACTCGGCCGTGGCCCGGCACTTCGTCGCGGTGAGCACCAACGCCGATCGGGTGCGCGACTTCGGCATCGACCCGGAGAACATGTTCGGCTTCTGGGACTGGGTGGGCGGCCGGTACTCGCTGCCCTCGGCCGTCGGGCTGTCGGTGATGCTGGCCGTCGGGCCGGAGCGCTTCCGCGAGCTGCTGGGCGGGTACCACGCCGTCGACGAGCACTTCCGGACCACGCCGGTGGAGCGCAACGTGCCGGCGCTGCTCGGGCTGCTCAACGTGTGGTACACGAACTTCCTCGGCGCGCAGACCCACGCGGTGCTGCCGTACTCGCAGTACCTGAACCGGTTCCCGGCATACCTGCAGCAGCTCACCATGGAGAGCAACGGCAAGTCGGTGACCCTGGACGGCACGCCGGTGTCGTACGACACCGGGGAGATCTTCTGGGGCGAGCCGGGCACCAACGGCCAGCACGCCTTCTACCAGCTCATCCATCAGGGAACCCGGCTGGTGCCGGCGGACTTCATCGGGTTCAGCCGCCCCCGGCACGACCTGGACGACATGCACGACCTGTTCATGTCGAACTTCTTCGCGCAGACCGCCGCGCTGGCCTTCGGCCGGACCCGGGAGCAGGTCGAGGCGGAGGGCACGCCGGCCGAGCTGGCGCCGCACAAGGTGATGCCGGGCAACCACCCGACCACCTCGATCACCGCCGCCGAGCTGACCCCGGCGGTGCTCGGCCAGCTCATCGCGCTGTACGAGCACATCGTGTTCACCGAGGGCGCGATCTGGGACATCAACCCGTTCGACCAGTGGGGCGTGGAGCTGGGCAAGGTGATGGCCAACCAGCTCGCGCCGCTGCTCACCGGGGACGAGGCCGACCTGTCCGGGCTGGACTCGTCCACCCGCGCCCTGATCGCCCGGTACCGGGCGCAGCGGCACACTGACTGATCGTCACCGCCGTCCTACCTGATCGGCCGACGCCCGCAGGGGCGTCGGCCGATTAGTCTTCTCGCGGCCCCGAAATCTCTCCGCCCCGGGCCCGGCGATTTCCTTCCAGATCACACGGCCTCACGCTGACTTTTGTCACCCCGACCCGTGTAACACGCATTCTGCTTCGTGACTTAGGGCACTGGGTTCGGGTGGCCACCTCCACGAAACTCGATTCAACGCCGGAGAACAGCACCGGCCGAGATCGCGGAGGGGGCCACGGTGGACGAGCGCTACGACAACTACTGCGCCGCTGACCGGCTCTTCTACGACTCGCTCGGCAGCGCGGTCGCGCAGCCGGCCTTCGCCGCCGCCGAGCGGGAGGTGCCGGCGGGCTGGCGCCGCGAGTCGCTCGACGACTGGCTGATCCACGCCCCGGAGGGCGGCTCGCTGCCGCAGCAGGGCTGGAAGATCCACGTGTCGGCCACCCTGGCCAATGCCGAGCGGGTGCTCGACGCCGTGTGGGCGTACTGCGTGCCGCGCGGGCTGTCGTTCAAGTTCCTGCGCGGCCCGCGCACCCTGCTGCTGCGCAACTCCAAGTACGCGGCCCGCTCGGCCAGCGGCAAGTTCGTCACCATCTACCCCCGGGACACCGCCGAGCTGGAGCTGGCCTGCAAGGAGCTCGACGCGCTGCTGGGCGGCGAGGACGGGCCGTACATCCTCAGCGACCTGCGCTACGGCGCCGGCCCGGTGCACGTGCGCTACGGCGGCTTCGCCCGCCGCTACTGCCTCTCCCCGGACGGGCAGGTGGTCCCCGCGATCGCCGACGGCGCCGGCACGCTGGTGCCCGACCGCCGCGATCCCGTGTTCCACCTCCCCGACTGGGTCACCCTGCCGGACTTCCTCGCCCCGCACCTGGCCGCCCGCGGCGCCACCAGCACCACCGAGGTGCCGTACCGGATCGAGAAGGTCATCCACTTCTCCAACGGCGGGGGCCTGTACGTGGGCCGGGACCTGCGCACCGACACCGAGGTGGTGCTCAAGGAGGCCCGCCCGCACGCCGGCCTGGACGCCGACGGCGTCGACGCGGTGGCCCGGCTGGAGCGGGAGGCCACCGCCCTGCGCCGGCTCGCCGACCTGCCCCAGGTGCCCGCCGTGCACGACGAGTTCGCCCTCGGCGAGCACCGCTTCCTGGCCCTGGAGTTCATCGAGGGCCGGGCGCTGAACAAGGTCGTCGTCGACCGGTACCCGCTGATCGACGCCGACGCCACCGAGGCCGACCGGGCGGCGTACGCCGACTGGGCGCGGAGCGTCCTGACGCAGGTCGAGGCGATCGTCGCCGCGATCCACGAGCGCGGCCTGGTCTACGGCGACCTGCACCTGTTCAACATCATGATCCGCCCCGACGACCGGGTGGCGCTGGTCGACTTCGAGGTCACCGCGCCGATCGAGGGGCACCGCCGGCCGGGGCTGCGCAACCAGGGGTTCGCCGCGCCCGGCGACCGGACCGGCCCGGCGGTCGACCGGTACGCCCTGGCCTGCCTGCGCCTGGCGCTGTTCCTCCCGCTGACCCAGCTCGTCCGGATCGCCCCGGACAAGGCCGCGCACCTGGCCGACGTGATCGCCGAGAGCTTCCCGGTCCCCCGACCGTGGCTGGCCGAGGCGGTCGCCGAGATCACCGGGGCCGCCGCGCCCACCGCTCCCGGCCGAGAGGCCGGTGCCCAGACCGGCGCGCCCGCCGCCGACCCGCGCCGGTACGACCTCGACGGCGACTGGCCCGACGTGCGACGGCGGATCGCCACCGCCATCCTCGCCAGCGCCACCCCGGACCGCGACGACCGGCTCTTCCCCGGCGACATCGCGCAGTTCCACACCGGCGGGCTCAACCTCGCCCACGGCGCGGCCGGGGTGCTGCACGCCCTGGCCGTCAGCGGCGCGGACCGCCGACCCGAGCACGAGGACTGGCTGGTGCGGCGGGCCACCGCCCCCGCATCCGGCACCCGGCTGGGCTTCTACGACGGCCTGCACGGGGTGGCGTACGCGCTGGAGCGCCTGGACCGCCGGTCCGACGCCCTCGACGTGCTCGACATCTGCCTGCGCCAGCCCTGGGCCGAGCTGGATTTGAGCCTGGCCAGCGGCCTGTCCGGGATCGCACTGAACCTCGCCGAGCTGGCCGGGCGCACCGGGGAGACCGGGCTGCGCGACGCCACCGACAGGGTGACGGCGGCCGTCGTCGAACGGCTCGCCGACGACCCCGGGCCGGACATCAGCGGCGGGCGCAACCCGTACGCCGGCCTGCTGCGCGGTCGTTCCGGGCCGGCGCTGCTGCTGCTGCGGCTGTACGAGCTGACCGGCGAGGAGGCCCTGCTGGATCACGCGGCCACCGCGCTGCGCCAGGATCTGCGCCGGTGTGTGGTGCGCCCGAACGGCGCACTGGAGGTCAACGAGGGCTGGCGGACCATGCCGTACCTCGGGCAGGGCAGCGTCGGCATCGGGCTGGTGCTGGACCAGTACCTGCGCCACCGCACCGACGAGCGGTTCGCCGAGGCGAGCGCCGGGGTACGCCGGGCAGCCCGATCCCCGTTCTACGCCCAGTCCGGACTCTTCGCCGGGCGGGCCGGGATCATCGCGTACCTGGCCACCCTGACCGACGACCCGGGGCAGCGCCGCGAGCTGGACGCGCAGCTGCGCCGGCTCGCCTGGCACGCCCTGCCGTACGGCGGCGGCACCGCCTTCCCCGGCGAGCAGCTCCTGCGGCTGTCCATGGACCTGGGCACCGGTTCCGCCGGGGTGCTGCTCGCGCTGGCCGCCGCGCGGCACGACGAGCCGGTGGCCCTGCCCTTCCTCGCGCCGCTGGCCGGCGCGCCGAGACTCCCTCGCAGCGGCGAGGGCCATCCTGACCGCACCCACCACGGAAGGAGGTGATTTGACATGGCGCTCCTCGACCTCCAGGGCCTCGAGATGGCCCCGGCCGACCGCACCGGCGGCGGCGGCGGCTCCAGCGCGAGCCTGCTGCTCTGCGGCGACAGCTCGCTCTCCATCACCACCTGCAACTGACCGTACCGACCACACCGACCACCATGGATGGAGGTGATTCGACATGGCGCTCCTGGACCTCCAGGGCCTCGAAATGGCCCCGGCCGACCGCACCGGCGGCGGCTCCAGCGCGAGCCTGCTGCTCTGCGGCGACAGCTCGCTTTCCATCACCACCTGCAACTGACCGGGTCGATCCGCGGCGCCCCGGGTGGACAGAACAAGTCCACCCGGGGCCGCCCGCCGTTCGAGGGGGAACCGATGCGCACGGGCGACGGGCTGTTGCGGCGGGTGGTCCGCGACGCCGGGGGGTGGACGGCCGCGCTGGCCGCGGTCACGCTGACCGGCGCCGTCGCCGAGCTGCTGCTGCCGGCGGTGCTCGGCCTCGCCGTCGACGCGGCGCTGACCGGCGGCACCCGGTGGTGGCCGGCCGTCGCCTGCGCCCTGGTCGTCGTCCTGGTCGCCACCGACACCCTCGGCGACCTGGCCAGCGGGTACGGCGCCGCCCGCGCCACCGCCCGGATCCGGGCGCGCCTGCTGCGGCACCTGTTCGCCCTCGACGTGCGCACCGCCCGCCGGCACCCGGTCGGGGACCTGGTCGGCCGGCTGGTCGGGCAGGCCGCCGACGCCGGCCAGGCCGGCACCGCCGTCGTGCTCAGCGCGATCGCGGTGCTCCCCCCGCTCGGCAGCGTCGTCGCGCTCACCCTGATCGAGCCGGTGCTCGGGGTCACCCTGCTCGCCGGGCTCGTGCTGCTGGCCGGCCTGATGCGCGCGTTCGTCACCGATGCCTCGGCGGCCACCGCCGGCTACCAGAAGGCCCTGAACTCGATCGCCGGCCGGCTGCTGGAGTCCCTCGCCGGCGCCCGGACCATCGCCGCCGCCGCAACCCGCGGCCGGGAGGAGGAGCGGATCCTCGCCGCGCTGCCGGAGCTTCGTGGGTACGGCCGGCGCGGCTGGGAGCTGCTGGCCCGGGCCAGCGCCCGCACCGCCGCCGTGGCGCCGCTGCTGCAACTGAGCGTGGTCGCCGTCGGCGGGTACGCGCTGACCGCCGGCTGGCTCACCCCCGGCCAGCTCGTCTCGGCGGTCCGCTACGCGGCCACCGGCGCCGGGCTGGGCGCGGTGCTGGCCACCCTGAACCGCCTGGTGCGCAGCCGCTCCGGAGCGGCCCGGGTCGCCGAGCTGCTGGCGTACCCGGCGCCGGCCGACGGCGACCAGCCGCTGCCGCCGGGCCGTGGGGCGCTGCGGCTGAGCTCGGTGAGCGTGTACGCCGACGACGGCCGGCCCGTCCTCGACGGCGTCGACCTGACCGTCCCGGCCGGGGCAACGGTGGCCGTGGTCGGACCGTCCGGGGCCGGCAAGTCCACCCTCGCCGCCGTCGCCGGGCGGCTGCACGACCCGGACGCCGGCGAGGTGCGCCTCGACGGGATGCCGCTGCCCCGGCTGTGCCCGGACGCCCTGCGCCGGGCCGTCGGGTACGCCTTCGACCGGCCGACGCTGGTCGGTGCGACCGTGCACGACGCGATCGGGCTGGCCCTGCCCCCGGACGGGGCCGCGCCGCCGGCCGACGGCTCCCCGGCCACCTTCGCCGTACGGCGGGCCGCCGAGACGGCCGCGGTCGCCGACGTCGTCGACCGGCTGCCGGCGGGCTTCCGTACCCCGCTGGCCGACACGCCGCTGTCCGGCGGCGAGGCCCAGCGGCTCGGGCTGGCCCGGGCCTTCGCCGCAGCCGACCGGCTGCTGATCCTCGACGACGCCACGTCCAGCCTGGACACCGTCACCGAGCACCGGATCGCCCGGGCGGTGGCGGGGCAGCCGGGCGAGCGGACGCGGCTGGTGGTCACCCACCGGGTCGCCACGGCGGCGGGCGCGGACCTGGTCGCCTGGCTCGACGGCGGCCGGTTGCGCGCCCTCGCCCCGCACCGGCGGCTCTGGGCGGACCCGGCCTACCGGGCGGTCTTCCACGCCGACGGGCACGGCGGATGAACCGCCGGGGACTCGGCACCGGCCGCCGGGGACGCCGGACCGATCGCCGGGGCGCCCCGGGCGCGACCCGCCCCGGGGTGCGGCAGGTCACCTGGGCGGCGCTGCGGGCCCGCCGGCCGGTCGTGGCGCGGCTCGCCGGTTGGTCGCTCGTCGAGGCGCTGCCGGCGCTGCTCTCCGGCGCGCTGGTCGCGCGGGCGGTCGACGAGGGCTTCCTGGCCGGCCGGCCAGGCGTGGGCCTGGGCTGGCTGGGGCTGCTCGCCGGGGCGGTGCTCGTCGGCGCGGTGGCGACCGGCCGGACGTACCGGAGCCTCGGCGCGGTGGTCGAGCCGTTCCGGGACGACCTCGCCGCCCGGGTGGTCCGGGCGGCCCTGCGGGACGCCACCCGGGCCGGCGGACGCGCGGACAGCGCCGCGGCGGCCCGGCTGACCCACCAGGTGGAGCTGGTCCGGGACACCTTCGCCGGCCTGCTGATGGTGACCCGGGGCTTCCTGTTCGCCGCCGGGGCGGCCCTGCTGGGGCTGGTCGCCCTGGACCCGGCGGTCGCGGCGCTGGTGGCCGCGCCCCTGGTCGCCGGGCTGGCCGTGTTCCTCGGTGCGCTGCCGGCGATGGCCGGGCAGCAGCGCCGGTACGTCCGCGCCGGCGAGGAGCTTGGCCGGGCCGGCGCGTCCGCGCTGTCCGGGCACCGGGACGTGCGGGCGTGCCGGGCGGCCGGGCGGGTCGTCGCCGACGTGGGTCGGCGGGTGGCGGACCAGGCCGCCGCCGAGCGCGTCCTGAGCCGGATGTCCGCCGTGCGCAGCCTCAGCCTCGGTGTGGGCGGCTGGCTGCCGCTGGCGGTGCTGCTGCTGGCCGCGCCCCGGCTGGTGGACCGGGGCCTGACCGCCGGCGCGTTGCTCGGCGCGCTGATCTACGTCTCCACCGGCCTACAGCCCGCCCTGCACGCCCTGGTGCAGGGCATCGGCGGCGGCGGTCTGCGCTACGTGGTCACCCTGGACCGCATCCTGCGGACCTGCCCGGACCCCACGGACGAGCCCGCCCCCCGGCGCGGCACCCCGTCGCCGGGGGCCGCGCCGGCCGGCCGTCCGGACGAGCCGGCACCGGGAGCGCCGGCCGGGCCGGGCGGCGCCGAACCGGCCGTACGGGTGCGCGGGCTGACCTTCCGCTACGGCGCGGCGGCCCGGCCGGTGCTGGCGGACGTCACCCTGAGCCTGCCCGCCGGGGAGCACCTCGCCGTGGTCGGGGCGAGCGGGGCGGGCAAGTCCACCCTGGCCGCGCTGCTGTCCGGCCTGCTCGCCCCGCAGGCCGGCACGGTGCTCCTGGGCGGGGTTCCGGTGGCCGGCGCCCCGCCGGCCGCGCTGGCCCGGCTGCGGGTGCTGGTGCCGCAGGAGGCGTACGTCTTCACCGGCTCGCTCGCCGACAACCTGCGCTACCTGCGCCCGGAGGCCGACGACGGCACCATGTCGGACGCCGTCGACGCCCTCGGGGCCGGGGCGCTGGCAGCCCGGCTCGGCGGGCTGAAGGGGGCGGTGACGCCTGGCGCGCTCTCCGCCGGCGAGCGGCAACTCGTCGCCGCGGTGCGGGCGTACCTGTCCCCCGCCCCGCTGGTAATCCTCGACGAGGCGACCTGTCACCTGGACCCGGCGGCCGAGGCGACGGTGGAGGACGCGTTCGCCCGCCGGCCCGGCACCCTGGTGGTGATCGCGCACCGGATCAGCTCCGCCGTCCGGGCCGGCCTAGTGCTCGTGGTCGACGGCGAGCGGCCGGTGGCCGGCACGCACGAGGAGTTGCTGGCCCGGTCGCCGGCCTACCGGGAACTCGTCGGGCACTGGGACGACCGGCCCACGCCGGCACCGGCGCCGGCCCGGCGGGGCTGACGCACCCGCCCCGCCCCCGCACCCGCCCCGCCGCCCAGCCGCCCCGCCTCCGCACCCGCGCCGCCGCTCCGCTCGGCTCCGTGCGCCGCCGCGCCTCCTCGGCGGCGCACGGGGGCAGTCTCGTGTCAGATCCAGCCGGACTCGCGGGCCACCCGGACGGCCTCGACCCGGGTCCGGGCCCCGGTCTTGCGGGCGATCCGCCCGAGGTGGTTGCGGACGGTACCGTGCGAGAGCCGCAGCGACCCGGCCACCTCGGCGACCGGGGCTCCGGCGGCGGTCAACCGCAGCACCTCGGTCTCCCGTTCGGTCAACGGGCTGTCGGCGCTGAGCGCCGCCAGCACCAGTTCGGCGTCCACCACCGACTCGTGCCGGGCGAGCCGCCGGATCCCGTCGACCACCCGGTGCGGGGCCACGTCGCTGGCCAGGATGCCGACCGTGCGGCCCGGGGAGAACACGCTGTACAGGCCCCGGGCACGGCGGGGGTCGGCGAGCACCAGCAGGGGGCACCTGTGCGCCGCAGCGCCGTCGGTGATCAGGTCGAAGTCCACCACCGCGACGTCCGGCCGGCCGACGCGGACCGCCTGGCCGACCGCGTCGCCGCGGCCCACCTCCGCCACCACGTGGATGTCCTCCTCGGCGGCGAGGACGAGCGACAACGCGCCCCGGACCAGGGCACCGTCCAGGGCGAGCAGGGTACGGATCACGGCGGGCCTCTCCCGAGCAGCTCCATTGATCACGGACAGTCAATATTCAAACACGTTACTGACGGGTCCGCTCGGTGAGCGGGCGGCCCGACACGCATCCGCGTCGGGCCCGCCCGCGACGGCTACAGCCAGCCGTCCCGTTGCGCCAGTCGGACAGCCTCCATCCGGTTGCGGGCACCGGTCTTGTGCAGGATGGCCGACAGGTGGTTGCGCACCGTCCCGTGTGCCAGGAAGAGCCGACGGGCGATCTCCTTCAGCGGCAGGCCCTCGGCCGCCACCCGCAGCACCTCCAACTCCCGGCGGGTCAGGGGGTTGACCGGCGGGCTCAGCACGGCCACCGCGGCGGCCGGGTCGATGACCCGCTCACCGGCGGCGGTCGTCCGGACCGCGCGCACCAGCTCCGACAGTCCGGCGTCCTTGCTGACCAGGCCACGCGCGCCGGCCGCCAGAGCCGCCTCGACCAGCGGCGGGCTCCAGCGGTGGCTCATCGCCAGCACGGCCGTTCCCGGGGCCTCGGCGGCCACCTTCGCCACCACCCATGCCGACTCGGGCACCCCCGGCTTCAGCTCCAGCACCAACACCTCGGGGCGCTCCCGGCGCAGCACCCCCCACAACTCACCGATGCCGGCGGCATCGGCGACGACCTCGATGTCCTCCTCGTTCGACAGCGCGGCGCACAGCGCGCTGCGCAGCAGTCCCATGTCCTCGGCCACGACGACGTGGATCACCACGTATCTCCGATCTCGGGTACGCGTCGCACCGCCCGGACCACCCGGCTCGATGCCGGGGACGGTAACGGTGCGCGCGGGGAACGGACAGCGTCGGCCCGGAGCGGCGCCACGACGGGTGCTGACGGGCCACGATGGGCCACGTCGGGCGGTCGGCACGGCAGGGGGCCAGCGACCGCGGGACGGGCCGGGCCGCAGGCTCAGCCGGGGCGGACGGTCACCGCCGGGGCGCGGCCGTCGACCGGAACCGACGAGCGCGTGGTGCGCTCCCGGCCACCGGCGTACGACGACCAGCGGGCCTCGTCGGCCGAGGCGGGCACGGGCCCGGACGTGGCACGGGCGTCGTCGGCGCGCTCGGGGGCCGGACCCGACCGGCCGGGTCCACCCGACGGCTGCGCCTCGGCCACCGTACCGACCTGCCCCGAGGCAGCCCGGGCCGCGCCGGGGAAGGCCGGACCGGCCGTCCACCCGGTCAGGGACACCGACGCCACGGTCGGCCCGGAGGCCACGCCGCCGACCGGTCCAGGCGACGGCGTGGCGGGAACGGGGGCGGGGATGGGGGACGGCGGCGCCCCGGGCTCGACCGGTGCGCCGGGGGACGGCGCGGGACCGGCCGGTGGGGTCGCGGGCCCGGGTGGGCCCGCCGGGTCGGCCGGCAGGCCCGGCAGGCCCGGCAACGCCGGCAGTCCCGGCAGGCCCGGCAACGCCGGCAGTCCCGGCAGGCCCGGCAACGCCGGCAGTCCCGGCAGGCCCGGCAACGCCGGCAGCAGCGGGGTGAGCAGCTCGTCGACCAGCCCCGGGACCGGGGGCAGGACCTGCTGCGCCGCCCCGGTGACCGTGTCGGCCAGGGCGGTCGTGAGGCTCCCGACCAGCGCCGGCAGGCGGGCCGTCACGCCGCCGACCGGGCCGGGGGGCACCGGGTCACCGGGCGTCACCGGACGCGGCCGCCCGTTCCCGGCCGCCGGGCCCTGTGGGCCGCCGGTCACCCCGGCAACGGCCGACGCCACGTCGGGGAGGCCTGGCCGGGCGGCCGGACGGAAGCCCGGACGGGTCGCTCCGTCGCCACCCGGCGACGCCGCACCGGACCCGGGACGTGTCTCGGGCGCCGACGCCGCACCGGACCCGGGCCGGGCGTGGGGCCGCGACGGCTCGCCGGACCCGGGCCGGGCGTGGGGCGGCGCGGGCCGGACCGGGCCCGGGGCGTCGGGCTCTGCCGGACGGGGAGCCGTCGGCGGCAGCGGCACCAGCAGCGGCCTGATGGGCCGGTCAACAAGCCGGTACGGGCGGAAGGAGCCGGGCCGACCACCGTCGGAGGAGCCACGGTCGGGACCGCCACGGTCAGGGCCGGCGGACGGTGCGTGGTCGGCGCGGGCGGGCAGAATGCCGTCGAGGACACCGGCCAACGGACCCGCCGAGCGGGGTGCCCCGTCGGGGCCCGCCGCGGCCGGAGGCCGGCCGCCGTCGTGCGCGGCGGCGGCGGGGCCGGCGAGCAGCACGGCCCCGACGATCCCGGCACCCGTCGCGGCCAGCAGCAGTGCGATCCGCCGCACGACCCGGGACACTCCCGCCCCCACCCCCGCCTCCCCACCGCGAACCCGCGCGACCGGGGAGGCGCCGACGCGGCGCGGCGACGCGGTCACCACGGCCGGTGCGGAGCGGACAGCGGGACAGCACACGCGGACAGCCCCCCTCAACGAAGATGTCGACACATCGTAACGATGCCGTCACCCCCATGCATCCCCCGGCCGGCCCGGTCCTGCCGGGCGAGCCGGTCGGTCACCCCGGCCGGAAGATGGCCGCGCAGGACTGCGAAACGGGCCACCATGAGGTACGACGGGTCGGCCCCTGCGGCTGGCGGAACACCTTCAGCCCGGCCGATCGCGGGTCACCACATCACCCAACGCGGCTGGCCCACCCAGCGTGAGGACGCGGTCGGGTCGGGCTCAGGTGTCGAGCCAACGGTGAATGCAGTGCAACAGGTCCTCGGCGTCCACCGGCTTGGTGACGTAGTCGCTGGCCCCGGAGGTGATGCTCTTCTCCCGGTCACCGTGCATCGCCTTGGCGGTCACGGCGATGATCGGCAGGTCGGCGTAGCGCGGCATCGCCCGGATGGCGGCCGTGGCCGCGTACCCGTCCATCTCCGGCATCATCACGTCCATCAGCACCAGGTCGATGTCGTCGTGGCGCATCAGGGTCTCGATGCCCTTACGGCCGTTCTCGGCGTACACCACGTCGAGCCCGTGCAGCTCGAGGATGTTGGTCAGGGCGAAGACGTTGCGGGCGTCGTCGTCGACCACCAGGACCTTGCGCCCGGCCAGCCCGGCGACGCCGGCCCAGGGGGCGTCGGCCTCCTGGGCCGGCCGGCCCAGCGGCACCACCCGCTCGGGTACGTCCACCGACAGGTGCAGGGCGATCCGCTCGCGCAGGTCGTCCAGGCTGGCGACGATCTCCAGGGGGCGGCCCCCGGCCGTCGCCCGGAGCAGGGCCTCCTGCCCGGGCGCCAGCGGCCGCGCGTGGTACGCCAGCACCGGCACGCCGCCGTTCGCGGCGTCGTCGTGCAGCGCCCTGAGCAGCACGGCGCCGCTGTCGTCCGGCAGGTCCAGGTGGACCACGAGGCAGCGGTGCCGGCGGCTGGCCACGGCCTCCAGCGCGGAGGGGGCGTCCAGGACGGTCGTCACCTCGACCGGTGGGAGTCCGTCGGCCAGCCCTGCCACGACACCGTGGACCAGCATGGTCAGCAGCCCCTTGTCGTGGTGTTCGAGGACGAGGACGCGCCGCCCGTCCGCCGGGGGCAGGCCGGTCGGCAGCCCGAACGGGCCGGGCACGGTGGCCTGGTCGCGCGCGACCAGGCCGGCGAGGGCGGCGAGGGACATCGGGGGGCCCGCCGGGGCCGGCGCGCCGGTGGCCACGGCCGAACCGGGCACGGTGGCCGGCAGGTAGAGGGTGAACGTGCTGCCCCGCCCGAGGACGCTGCGCGCGGTGATCCGGCCGCCCAGCAGGTGGGCGATCTCCCGGCTGATCGACAGGCCCAGCCCGGTCCCGCCGTACCGGCGGCTGGTGGTGCCGTCGGCCTGCTGGAAGGCGTCGAAGATCGCGGTGAGGTGCTGCTCGGCGATGCCGATGCCGGTGTCGACGACCCGGAAGGCCAGCACCGTCTCCCCCGGCGCGAACTGCACGGGCAGCTCTTCCGGGCGGGCCCGCTCGATGCGCAGTTCCACCCGGCCGTGCTCGGTGAACTTGACGGCGTTGGAGACGAGGTTGCGCAGCACCTGCCGCAGCCGCTGCTCGTCGGTGTGCAGCCGCTGCGGCACGTCCGGCGCGGTGCTGATCTCCAACGCCAGGCCGCGCGGCGTGGTCAGCGGGCGGAACGTGGCGTCGACGTAGTCGCGCAGCACGCCCAGCTCGAACGTCTCCGGGTTGATGTCCATCTTGCCGGCCTCCACCTTGGACAGGTCGAGGATGTCGTTGATCAGTTGGAGCAGGTCGGTGCCGGCGGAGTGGATGACGGTGGCGTACTCGACCTGCTTGGCGGTCAGGTTGCGGTTCGGGTTCTGGGCCAGCAGTTGGGCCAGGATGAGCAGCGAGTTCAGCGGGGTACGCAGCTCGTGACTCATGTTGGCGAGGAACTCCGACTTGTACTTCGAGGCCAGCGCGAGCTGCTGGGCACGGGCCTCCAACTCCTGGCGGGCCTGCTCGATCTCGGAGTTCTTGGTCTCGATGTCGTGGTTCTGCCGGGCCAGCAGCGCCGCCTTGTCCTCCAGGTCGGCGTTGGAGCGCTGGAGTTCCTCGGAGCGGGCCTGGAGTTCCTCCGAGCGGGCCCGAAGCTCGGCGGCGAGGCGCTGCGACTCGGTGAGCAGCACGTCGGTCCGGGCGTTGGCGACGATGGTGTTGACGTTGACGCCGATGGTCTCCATGAGCTGGTCGAGGAAGTCCCGGTGCGCCTCGGTGAACCGGCTCATGCTGGCCAGCTCGATGACGCCGAGCACCTGGTCCTCGAACAGGATCGGGAGCACCACCAGGTGCAGCGGCGCGGCGGCGCCGAGGCTGGAGGAGACGGTGACGTAGTCGGCCGGGACGGCGTCCACCACGATCGCCCGCTTGCTCACCGCGGCCTGCCCGACGAGGGACTCACCGAGGAAGTACCGGCGGCCGGAGGCCCGGTGGCCGTAGCCGCCGACCACCCGCAGGGTGGGGGTGCCCCCGGTCTCCTCCACCAGCAGGAAGGTGCCGAGCTGCGCGGAGACCAGCGGGGCCAGCTCGTCCATCACCAGCCCGGCGACCACCTCCAGATCCCGGTGGCCCTGCATCAGGCCGGAGATCCGGGCGAGGTTGGTCTTCAGCCAGTCCTGCTCCTGGTTCATCCGGGTGGTCTCGCGCAGCGACTCCACCATGGAGTTGATGTTGTCCTTGAGCTCGGCCACCTCGCCGGAGGCGTCCACCGTGATCGAGCGGGTCAGGTCGCCGGTGGCCACCGCGCTGGTCACCTCGGCGATGGCCCGGACCTGCCGGGTGAGGTTGCCGGCCAACTCGTTGACGTTCTCGGTGAGCCGCTTCCAGGTGCCGGAGACGCCCTCCACCTCGGCCTGCCCGCCGAGCCGGCCCTCGCTGCCCACCTCCCGGGCCACCCGGGTCACCTCGGCGGCGAACGACGACAGCTGGTCCACCATCGTGTTGATGGTCGTCTTCAGCTCCAGGATCTCGCCGCGGGCGTCGACGTCGATCTTCCGGGTCAGGTCGCCCTGGGCGACGGCGGTGGTCACCTGGGCGATGTTGCGGACCTGGCCGGTGAGGTTGTTCGCCATCGAGTTGACGTTGTCGGTGAGGTCCTTCCAGGTGCCGGCCACGTTGGGCACCCGGGCCTGGCCACCGAGCCGACCCTCCGTGCCCACCTCCCGGGCCACCCGCGTCACCTCGTCGGCGAACGCGCCGAGGGTGTCGACCATGGTGTTGATGGTCTGGGCGAGCACGGCGACCTCGCCCTTGGCCTCCACCGTGATCTTGCGGCTCAGGTCGCCCTGGGCCACCGCCGTGGCGACCAGCGCGATCGAGCGCACCTGGTTGGTGAGATTGTTCGCCATCTCGTTGACGTTGTCGGTGAGGTCCTTCCAGGTGCCGCCGACGTTGGACACCCGGGCCTGCCCGCCGAGCCGCCCCTCCGTCCCCACCTCCCGGGCCACCCGGGTCACCTCGTCGGCGAACGCGGAGAGCTGGTCGACCATCGTGTTGATGGTTTCCTTGAGGGCCAGGATCTCGCCCCGGGCGTCGACCCGGATCTTCTGGGTCAGGTCGCCCTTGGCCACGGCCGTGGTGACCTCGGCGATGCTGCGGACCTGGGCGGTGAGGTTGTCGGCCATGACGTTCACCGACTCGGTGAGGTCCTTCCAGGTGCCCGATACGCCCTTGACGTCGGCCTGGCCGCCGAGCCGCCCCTCCGTGCCGACCTCCCGGGCCACCCGGGTCACCTCGTCGGCGAACGACGAGAGCTGGTCCACCATCGTGTTGATGGTGTTCTTCAGCTCCAGGATCTCCCCGTGCGCGGTGACGGTGATCTTCTGCGACAGGTCGCCCCGGGCCACCGCCGTGGCCACCTGGGCGATGCTGCGCACCTGGTCGGTGAGGTTGACCGCCATCGAGTTCACCGAGTCGGTCAGGTCCCGCCACGTCCCGGCGACGCCGCTGACCTGGGCCTGGCCGCCGAGCCGGCCGTCGGTGCCGACCTCCCGGGCCACCCGGGTCACCTCGTCGGCGAACGACGAGAGCTGGTCCACCATCGTGTTGATGGTGCTCTTGAGTTCGAGGATCTCGCCCCGGGCGTCCACGGTGATCTTCTGCGACAGGTCGCCCCGGGCCACCGCCGTGGTGACCTGGGCGATGTTCCGCACCTGGCTGGTCAGGTTGCCGGCCATGAAGTTCACCGAGTCGGTCAGGTCGCGCCAGGTGCCGGCCACCCCGGGCACCTCGGCCTGACCGCCGAGCCGGCCCTCGCTGCCCACCTCCCGGGCCACCCGGGTCACCTCGTCGGCGAACGACGAGAGCTGGTCCACCATCGTGTTGATGGTGACCTTCAGCTCCAGGATCTCGCCCCGAACATCCACGGTGATCTTCTGCGACAGGTCGCCCCGGGCCACCGCCGTGGCCACCTCGGCGATGTCGCGCACCTGGTCGGTGAGGTTCCCGGCCATGGCGTTCACCGAGTCGGTGAGGTCCTTCCAGGTGCCCGACACCCCGGGCACCTCGGCCTGGCCACCGAGCTGGCCCTCGGTGCCCACCTCCCGGGCCACCCGGGTCACCTCGGAGGTGAACAGCGAGAGCTGGTCGACCATGCCGTTGAACACGGTGGCGATCTCGCCGAGCAGGCCGTCGCCGTCCTCCGGCAGCCGGGTGCCGAAGTCGCCGTCGCGCACCGCGGTCAGGCCCGCCAGCAGCTGCCGCAGGCCCGGGTCGGTCACCGATCCGGCCGGACCGGGAGCCGTGCCACCACGTCGTACCGCCGACCGCTCGACCATCGCAACCCCCCGGAACCGACCCGCCGGGTGAACGGCCCGACGGCGACGACAGCAAACCGGGCCAGTATGCACGTGACGGCGTGCCGGCGGTGAGCAGTGGTCCTCCGGCGGCTCAGCCCGGGCAGATTCGGGGCGGGGGCGTGGTCACCGCCCCGGGCCCGCCGGGGTGGCCAGCCGGGCGCTGACCCGGACGGTCGTGCCCCGACCGTCGGCGCGGATCTCCAGGCCGTCGGTGAGCTGCCGGGCGAGCCACAGGCCGCGGTGGCCGACCTCGTTCGGCGCGGGGAGCGCGACCCGCACGTCGCCGAGGCCCGGGCCGTCGTCGGTGATCTCGCACGTCAACAGGTCGCCTTCGCGGCGCAGTCGCAGTTCGCCGCTGCCCCCGCCGTGCCGGACGACGTTGGCGACCAACTCGTGCACCGCCAGCACGAAGTCGTCCAGGGCCACGCCGGCCAGTCCGGCGGTGCCGGCCGCGGCGGCGACGGCGTGGCGCAGCGCCGTCACCTGTCCGGCGGCGATGGTCTGCGCCAACAGCGTCAACTCGGTACCCGCACGGGACGCGCCGGCTTCCGAGCCGCCACCGTCACCCCCATCGCTGATCATGGCCGGGACCGTACACGGCCCGCACCCGCCCGGGACGTACCCCTGGTGAATCTTCCGGCCGGCGGCCCGCGCTCAGCCGGCCCGGGTCGCGGGCAGTCGGGACATCAGCTGGATCTGGGCGGTCCGGGACCGTTCGATTCGGTCGGCGAGGTCACGTACCCCGGCGCCGGCCGCCGCCGGCCGGTGCGCGCGGGCCAGCGCGGCCGCCCGGCGCTGGTGGACGGTGAGCACGTCGACGAGCACGGCGTCGAACCGGTCGGCGGGGGCGGAGCGCAGCCGGGCGAGGTCCGCGTCGGCGGTCGGCGACCCGCCGGGGTGCGCGTGGTGCCCGGCGTGCCCGGCGTCGTCGCTGGGCGGGGTCGCGGCGGCCAGCCAGCGCCGCATGGTGGCCAGCTCGTCGGCCTCGGTCGCGTCGACGGCGGCGACCAGGGTGCGCAGCTCGGCGTCGGTCACCCGGCCCGTCGCCTCGGCGGCGATCACCCGGGTCCGGTCGTGGTGGGCCACCATGGCCGTCAGGAACGGCACGTCCGCCGGGTCGGTCCGGGCCGACCCGGCGGCGGGCGGCGCGCCGGAGGGCGGAGCGGGGGCGGCGACGGGGGGCGCGGCGCAGCCGGCGACCGCCAGGAGCGCGGCGAGCGGGAGCGCCGCGAGGCGGCGGCGCACGCCGCGGACTGCGTCGGGTCTCATGGTGCCGTGGCCTTCCGTGCTCGGCGGGCGTGGCCGGGGACCGGCCACACCCTGGGCTTACGTGCGGGGCCGGTGTGGTAGCCCTGGACCGGGCCACACCCTTGGCTTCCGTACGGGGCCGGTGTGGTGGCCCTGGACCGGGCCACACCCTGGCTTCCGTACGGGCGGGTGTGGCCCGGGACCGGGCCACACCCGGGTCGGGTCAGAGCTGGGTCCAGAGCGCCGGCACGTTCGGCGGCTCCCAGCCGGGCAGGGCGGTGTGCGGCTGCGTGCACCGGTACGTCGCACCGCCGTAGGTGACCTGGTCACCCGCCCGGTACGCCTGCCCGGCGGTCCAGGTGCCGGACGGGGCCGGGGTGGTCGGCGCGGGCGTGGTCGGGGTCGGCGTGGGGGGCCGCGTCGGCGACGTGGTGGGGGTGGGCGTCGGGTTGCCGCCACCGCCGATCTGGAGGTCCACGCAGGAGTAGAAGGCGTTGGCGGTGTCGGAGATGTTCCAGATGGCGAGCATCTTCTGCCGCCCCGAGTACCCGCCGAGGTTGACGGTGTGCGAGACGGTGGCGCCCGGCTGCTGCCCGCCCCCGTTGACCACGGCGACCCGGGTGCCGCCGATCCAGTACTCCCAGTTGCTGGTGGCGTGCCGGGCGGTGTTGGTCCAGGTGAAGGTCACCGAGCTGCCGACCGAGGTGGCCGGCCAACCCCGGGCGTCGTCGTTGAGGACGGCGAACTGGCTGATCCCGGCGTGGCAACTGCGCAGCCCTTTCGGGCCCTCGACGCTCTGCGGCTCGTACTTGATCTGGCCGCAGTCGGGCACCCGGTTCTGGGCGCAGAGCGCCTGCCGGCTCGGCGGACCGGAGACGTACCCGTGTGCCTGGGCCGGTACCGCGACGGCCAGCGAGGCGATGACGGCACCCGCCGACGCGAGCGGAAGGACGACTGTTCGACGCATGTGGATGCTCCTTCGGGTCGAAGCGGGCGTCAGCGCACCGCCGAGCTGGGGGAACGCGCCCGCTTGGGGGGATGCGATGAACATAAAGTAAACATTCTTAACAGTAAATACCCCCGGCGGAAAACATCCCGGCGACCTGCGCCCGCCGCCCCGTCGCCGCCCCGTGCGGGACGGGACCGCCGGGCCGCCGGTCCCCGGCGACGGAAGCCAGCCCGGGCCGGGCCGCATTCGGCGAGGTCAGCGGCAACCCATTCCGCGGCGGCAGCTCAAATCTCCGGTTCCGCTCGGACAAATTGCAATTGACGGCTGTTGACCGATTTGAGCACCCGCCGCAAGCCGAAGGCGGCCAAATAGACTGCTTTTCCGATAGGGAATTCGTAGTTATCGGGGTAGAGGAAACCGGCCCTCCGACTCGCCGGACAGGGAGCACGGAGGGTGACAATCGGTCCCGCGATCATAGGCCGCCCGACACGCATCGATCCAGCCCAGGGCCCTGCCCAGGCCAGTCGACCCCGCAGGGCGGCAACCGGCGGTCACGGCGGGTCGCCCGCCGCCGCGCCGGGCAAGCAGATTGCAGAATGCACGGGTTGACGCGCCGCATCCCCACGACAATCATTGCTGTCACTGGACGGCGATTATCGCGATTCCGGATAGACGACGTTTCCCCACGTCAGTGGGTTTATTCGCCGCATCCGCAGAACGCGCGGTCACCGTTGGCGTCCAGTTAGGAAATACGCCATCGGAACACCCGCCTGCAACGAGCGAGGAGCCAGCCGGTGAAGGGGAACGACGAAGCTCCCGCGCCGCCCCGGCCACTGCCTGCGGCGCGCCACGACCGACCGGAGGACCGCCTCGCCCTGCACGGCGGCGCACCGGTCCGCCGCACCCCCTGGCCCACGTACGACAAGGGCGCCGTCTTCGTCCATCCCGAGGACGAGGAGGCGGCCTGCCGGGCCGTCCGCAGCCACCTCTACTTCCGCTACGACCACCGCCCGCAGCACGAGACGGAGTGCGGCCGGTTCGAGGACGAGCTGTGCCGCTTCTTCGGCACCCGGCACGCCCTCGCGGTGTCCAGCGGCACCGCCGCTCTGGCCCTGGCCATCATGGCCGCGCGGGTGCCCCCGGGCTCACTGGTCGCCTGCCCCGGGTTCACCTTCGTCGCCACGCCGAGCGCCATCGTCATGGCCGGGTGCCGGCCGTTCCTGGTCGAGGTGGACCAGGATCTGCGGATGGACATCGACGACCTGCGACGCCGCTGGGATCCCCGGATCGGCGCGATCCTCGTGGTGCACATGCGCGGCTTCGCCGCCGACGCCGAGGCGCTGGCCCGGTTCGCCACCGAGATGGGGGTGCCGCTGATCGAGGACGCGGTGCCGGCGCTGGGCGCCGAGCTCAACGGCCGCAAGCTCGGCACGTTCGGGGCCGCCGGGGCGTTCAGCACCCAGTCCGACAAGGCGCTCAACAGCGGCGAGGGCGGCTTCCTGGTCACCGACGACCGGGAACTGTACGCCCGCGCGGTGGCGCTGTCCGGGGCGTACGAGGGGCGGTTGCGGCGGCACTTTCCCGACGGCGAGGCGCCGTTGACCGGCCTGGACCTGCCCCTGCTGAGCCTGCGGATGGACGAGATCCGGGCCGCGCTGCTGCGCGCCGAGATGGCCCGGCTGCCGGAGCGGCTGCGGCTGTTCCACCGCAACTACGGGTACGTCGCCGCCGCGCTGGCCGACCTGCCGGGCATCGCGATCCGCCGGCCGGTCGCCCCCGGGGCGTACCTCGGTGAGGCGTTCGTGTTCCGGGTGCCCGGCGGCGACGCCGGCTGGTTCGCCCGCGCGCTGTGCCGGGAGGGCGTCGACGCGCGCAACATCGGCGCCGACGACGACCTCAACGTCCGCGCGTTCTGGAACTGGCGGTTCGTGTACGACACCGACGACCTCGACGAGATCCGGGCGATGCTGCCGCGCACCGCCGGGTACCTGCGGGAGGCGGTGGACGTGCCGCTGTCGTCCAGCCTGACCCTCGACGACTGCGACGACCTGGTGCGGGCGGTCCGCAAGGTGGCCGCCGCCGCGCACCCCGCGCGCCCCGTGGCAGCCGAGCACCCCGCGCCCGCCGAGCGCCCCGTGGCCGCCGAGCGTCCCGGGCCCGTCGAGCACCCCGTGGCCGCCGAGCGCCCCGGGCCCGCGCCGGCCGGGCCGGCGGAGCCGGTGCGCCGATGACGGCCGCCCCGACCCGCGCCGTGCCGCGCCTGGCCCTGGTCGGCATCTTCGGCGGGCTCTTCGCCGGCTACCTCGGCCTCACCGCGGTGCTCCCGGTGCTGCCCGGGTTCCTGCGCGACCGGCATGACGCCGGGGACCTGGTGGTCGGGCTGGTCGTCACGGTCACCGCGGTGACCGCGCTGCTGGTCCGGCCGGTCGCCGGCGCGCTGGCCGACCGGTACGGCCACCGCACCGTGATGCTCACCGGCGCCCTCGTGGTGGCCGGCGGCGGGCTGCTCTACTTCCTGCCGCTGTCCGTGCCGGTGCTGGTGGCGGTGCGGCTGCTGCTCGGCGCCGGCGAGGCCGCCCTGTTCACCGCCGGGGCGGTGTGGACGGTGGCGCTGGCCCCGCACCACCGCCGCGGCCAACTCATCGGCCTGTACGGGATGAGCATGTGGGGTGGCATCTCCGCCGGCACCTTCCTCGGCGCCACCCTGCAACAGGTCTCCCTCGCGGCGGTCTGGGCGCTCGCCGCCGCCGCTCCCCTGCTGGCCGCCGCGCTGGTGGCCATGGTCCCGGTCCCGCCCCGGGATCCCGCCGCCGCACCGGCGAAGGGCGGCGGAGGGCTGCTGCTGCGCCCGGCGCTGCTGCCCGGCACCGCGCTCGCCCTCGGCGCCGCCGGGTACGCCGGCCTGGCCGCGTTCATCGTGCTGCACCTGGACGCGCGCGGGATCGGCTCCGGCGTGGTGGTGCTGAGCTGCTTCAGCGCCGTGTACGCGCTCACCCGCCTGGTCATCGGCCACCTGCCGGACAAGCTCGGCCCGCGCCGGGTGGCGGCCTGGTCGGCGGCCGGCGAGGCGGTCGGACTGGTGATCATCGCGGTGGCCCCGAACCTGCCCGTCGCCGTGGCCGGCGGCGTGGTCACCGGCGTCGGTTTCTCCCTGCTGCACCCGTCGCTGGCGCTGATGGTGATGAACCGGGCCGAACCGTCCCGGCAGGGGGCGGCGATCGGGGCGTACACCTCGTTCTGGGACCTGGGGCTGGCCGTGTGGGGGCCGGTGACCGGCCTGGTCGCGGCGACCCTCGACTACCCCGCCGTGTTCGGCGTCGGCGCGGCCTGCGCCGTCGCGGCGGCGGTGCTGGCGGCGTGGATCGGCCGCCCGGCGGCCGGGCCCGGCACCGCCCGACCCGCAGGACGAGAGACGGAGGCCCGCGCGGCATGAGCGACCTGACCGTCCTGTGCGTCACCGGCTGGTGCCGCAACGGCAGCACCATCATCGGCAACGTGCTCAACGAGGTGCCCGGCTTCTTCCACGTCGGCGAGCTGCACTTCCTGTGGGGGAACTCCACCGGCCGGGGCGTCAACGACCTGTGCGGCTGCGGCGTCCCGCTGACCGCCTGCGACATCTGGTCGCGGGTGCTGCCGGTCGGCCGCCCGGCGGGGATGTCGCCGGACGCGCACGCCGCGGCGGTGATCGGCCGCCAACGGTCCCGGGTACGCACCCGGCACACCTGGCGGGTGCTGCGCCGGGGCCTGTACGACGACGAGATCCGCGCACACGCCGACCTGATGGGCGAGGTCTACCGGGCCGCCGCCGAGCGCACCGGAGCGCACACCATCGTGGACACCACGAAGATCCCCGGCGAGGCCGCGCTGCTGCCGTACGTCGCGGGGATCACCCCGTACTACGTGCACCTGGTCCGCGACCCGCGCGCGGTCGCGCACTCCTGGCGGGAGCCGAAGCAGTACGTCTACGCGATGTCGGCGGCGCGCAGCACCGCGTACTGGCACGGGTTCAACCTGGCCTCGGCCGCGATCACCCGGCGGTTCCCCGAGCGGTCGACGCTGCTGCGCTACGAGTCGTTCACCGCCGACCCGGCCGGCACCGTCGACGCGCTGCTGCGGCTCTGCGGCGCCGACCCGGCCGGCAACCCGGTGCGCGGGCGGACCGTCGAGCTGCACACCAACCACACGGTGACCGGCAACCCGGACCGGTTCCGCACCGGGGCCACCGTCATCCGGGACCGCGACGACTCCTGGCGGCGCACCCTGTCCCGGGCGGACCGGCTGGCCGCGACAGCCCTGGCCCAGCCGCTGTTCGCCCGCTACGGCTACCGGTCCGCCCCACGCGGTGCGGACCGACTGTCACCGACGAGCGGATCAGGGAGGTAACGAGCGTGGATCTCGGGCTCAAGGGACGGGTGGTCCTCGTCGCGGGCGGGTCCAGCGGGATCGGGCTGGCCTGCGCGAAGGAGTTCGCCGCCGAGGGCGCGCACGTGGCGATCTGCGGCCGTGACCCGGACCGGCTCGCCGCCGCCGAGCGGGAGCTGGCCGGGGTGGCCGCCGGCCGGGTCAGCGCCACCAGCGTGGACGTCACCGACACCGACGCGGCCCGCCGCTGGGTGGACGGGGTGGCCGCCGACCTCGGCGGGGCCCACGTCCTGCTGGTCAGCGGCGGCAGCCCGCCGGTCGGCACGGCCGCGCTGTTCGAGGTGGACGACTACCGGGCCGCCGTCGACCGGGTGTTGCTGCCGGCCGTCGGGCTGGCCCTGGCGGCGCTGCCGCACCTGCGCACCGCCGGCTGGGGTCGGCTGCTGTTCGTCGCCTCCGAGACCGCGAGCGTGCCGATCGGCCCGCTGGTCCTCTCCGGGGTGACCCGGGCCGCGCTGGTCCGCTTCGCCCAGGGCCTCGCCGTCGACGTGGGCCGCGACGGGATCACCGTCAACGTGCTCGCCCCCGGCAGCGTGCGCACCCCGCCGATGGAGCGGGCCGCCGCCCGGCTGGCCGGCGACGGCGACGTCGAGGAGCAACTCGCCGCCATGGGCCACCACAGCGCGCTGGGCCGGCTGGCCGACCCCGGGGAGGTCGCCGCCGTGGCCGCGTTCCTGGCCAGCGAGCGGGCCTCGTTCGTCACCGCGGGCGTGCACCTGATCGACGGCGGGGCCAGCGCCACCGGCCCGGAGCTGCCACACCTGACCGGCGTCCGCAAGGACACCTACGCCTGACCCCTCCCCCGATCCGGCGGCGGCGACGCCGGCCGGCGGCACAGCACGAAGGAGTGCGTGATGTCCACGACCAGCCCCACCTTCACCGAGCGGGACGTCTCCGAGTTCTTCGACGAGACCACCCAGACGTACCTCAGCTTCTGGGACAGCGAGGGCGTGCTGCACACCGGCTACTTCGCCGACGACGCCGACGCCGACTACCACGGCGCCGCCGACCGGACCTCGGACCTGCTCGCCACCGAGGCCGGCATCGACGCCGGTTCGACCGTGCTGGACGTGGGCTGCGGCTGCGGCAACTTCCTGCTCCGGCTCGCCGGGCAGACCGGCTGCCGGGGCGAGGGCCTGGACCTGAGCGCCGAGCGGGTCCGGTTCGCCCAGACCAAGCTCGCCGAGCGCCCGACGCCGGGGATCGCCTTCCGGCACGGGTCGGCCACCGCCCTGCCGTACTCCCCGGGCAGCTTCAGCCACGTGGTCAGCCAGGACGCGCTGTTCCTGGTGCCGGACAAGCCGCGCAGCCACGCCGAGATGCACCGGGTGCTCGCCCCCGGCGGGATCCTGGCGATCACCGACTTCCTCCAGCCGACCACCGAGATCGGCGAGGCCGCCCGCCGGCACGTCTACGACCGGGTGCGCTGGAGCAGCGGCTACTCCCTCGACGGGTACGCCGAGGCGCTGACCGAGGCCGGGTTCGAGGTGCTGGTCGCCCGCAGTCTCGACACGCACATCCGGCAGACGTACCGGGTGCTCGGCGAGACCGCCCGGCAGCGGGCCGCGTCCACCGACGACCCGGCCGCCCGGGAGTGGATCCTCGGCTTCGCCGCGTCCTGCGGGGAGATCCAGGCCGCCATCGACCGGGGCGAGTTCGGCTGGGGCATGTTCGTCGCCCGCAAGCCCGCCGCGCAGTGACCGGCGCCGGGCAGCGCCCCCGCCGTGCAGTGACCGTCCGACCCCGACCCGAGGTGTGAGGCCATGCAACGAACCGACGTCATCAAGCGGACGATCGCCGAGGTCGTCGAGGACCGCAAGAAGCAGCTCTCGCCGGGCCAGGTCTTCGCCGACGCCTTCGCCGAGCAGGGCTTCGACACCCGCGTCGAGTACGACGTCACCATCACCGATTCGCTGACCAGCTCCCGGCGCAAGCCGCGCTACCCGTCGCGGAACGTGCTGAAGGTGGTGGACCTGTCCCGGGACCCGCAGGAGTTCTACTGGCACGAGAGCCCGGCCCTCCCGGACGACCCGACGGTCGACGGCGCCGACCTGCGCCGGGAGGCGGCCAACCACTTCCACCGCTCCCCCATCCCGCCGCTGTTCACGACGAAGGCGTGGGTGCAGGTCCCGGACGGGCTGTGGGACGACCCGACGAGCTTCGCGGAGTTCATCAACTACCGCCTCGTCGTGCGGCTGGCCACCGCCGAGAACGTCACCATCCTGCGCGGCGAGGGCGGGTTGCTGACCATGCCGGACATCGCCCGGCTCACCGACCCGGGCCCGTTCGGCTCCACGATCCTGTCCGCCTGCAACGAGGTGGAGCAGAACGGCAGCACCGCCGACGGGCTGATCATCAACCCGGCGGACTACTACCGGCTGCTCGGCTCCGGCACGCTGATGCGCGACGTCGAGGAGAACGGCGTGTTCATCGTCCGGACCCGGCTGGTCGACCCGGGCACCGCGATCGTCGGCGACTTCGGCCACGGCGCGCTGCTGTTCGACGCCGGCCACTCGATGATCGGTTTCGCCGAGCCGCCGCCCGGCACGTTCGCCGAGCCCGGCCTGGCGCTGACCGCCGAGATCTACGAGCGGGTGGTGCTCAATCTGCCCACCTGCTTCTTCGTCGTGAGCGTGTAGGGCGCGGGCGATGTCGACGACGCCCGCGCCGCGCCCACCCGGCGACGAGCCCGACGTGCTGGTGGTCGGCGCGGGCATCGTCGGCCTGTTCTGCGCCTGGTTCCTGGCCCGCGACGGCCACCGGGTCACCGTCGTCGACCGGGGCGAGGTCGGCGACCCGGCGGCCTGCTCCTCGGGCAACACCGGCTTCGTCGGCACCCAGGGCTCCGCGCCGCTCGCGGAGCCCGGCGTGCCGGCCAAGGGGCTGCGCTACCTGCTGAACCCGGAGAGCCCGTTCCACATCCGGCCCCGCTGGGACCCGGCCCTGCTCGCCTGGCTGTGGCACTTCCGCCGGGTGTGCACCGAACACGACGCCCGGGCCGCCTTCGAGATCCTGCTGTCGCTCAAGCAGCGCAGCCTGGCCATCCTGCACGAGGTGTGCGCGGCGGGACCGCTCGCCGACACCCTCACCGCCCAGGGCATGCTGCTGGCCTGCAAGACCCCGGAGGGCTTCGCCCAGGCCCGCCGCTCGGTGCCGGCGGCGGTCGCCCGGGGGGTGCCGCTGCGGGTGCTCGAACCCGGCGAGCTGGCCCGCATCGAACCGGGCGTCGAGTTCGACGTGGCCGGGGCACTGCTCAACGCCGAGGGCGCCGCGCTGCGCATCCCGGCGTTCCTCGTCGAGTTCGCCCGGGTGCTGCGCGGCATGGGCGTGGACATCCGCACCCACACCGAGGTCCGCGACTTCGAAGTGGCCGGGGACCGGGTCCGGGCCGTGCGCACGAGCCGGGGGGACCTGCGCCCGGCCGAGGTGGTCATCGCCGCCGGCATCTGGTCCGTGGCCTGCGCCCGCAAGCTCGGCCTGGACCTGATGCTCCAGCCGGCGAAGGGCTACGCGGTCACCGTCGCCGCCCCGGAGAACCCGCCCCGGCTGCCGATCCTGCTCAGCGAGGGCAAGGTCGCCGTCATGCCGCTCGGCGACCGGCTGCGCCTCGCCGGCACCCTGGAGCTGACCGGGATGGACGTCTCCGTCTCCCCCCGTCGGGTCGACGGCATCGCGCGCACCGTCCGGTCGTACCTGCCGGGGCTGGACACCGACCGCCGGGTGCAGGTGTGGAGCGGGCTGCGCCCCTGCACCCCGGACAGCCTGCCCCTGCTCGGCCGCGCCGGGGCGTACCGGAACGTCTGTGTGGCCGCCGGGCACGGCCACATCGGGATGGGCCTGGCACCGGCCGGGGGGCGGCTGATCGCCCAGCTCGTCGGCGGCGTCCGCCCGGAACTGGACCTGGCCCCCTTCGCCGTGGACCGCTGGCGGCGCCGCTTCCCGCGCCGTCGCCCAACCCCTGGGAGTACGCGATGACAGACGACGCCCCGATCGGGGTGCTCTGCCTGGACACCTCGTTCGAGAAGATCCCCGGGCACATCCGCAACCCGGCCACCTTCGACTTCCCGGTGCGCTACCGGGTGGTCGAGGGCGCGACGCCGCAGCGCCTGGTCCGCGAGGCCGACCCGACGCTGCTGGAGCCGTTCATCGCGGCGGCCAAGGATCTGGAGGCCGCCGGGGTCGCCGGCATCACCGGCGCGTGCGGCTTCCTGGTGCTGTTCCAGGCCGAGCTGGCCGCCGCCGTGTCGGTGCCGCTGTGGTCGTCCAGCCTGGTCCAGCTCCCGATGGTGCACCGGATGGTCGGGCGGCCGGTCGGGCTGCTGGTCGCCGACGAGAACGCGCTGACCCCGCGCCACCTCGCCGCGATCGGCGCCGAGTCGGTGCCGGTGCGGGTCACCGGGATGGCCGGCCAGCCGGAGTTCCGCGAGGTGATGCTGGAGGGCCGCCGCGACGCCCTCGACGCCGACCGGCTCGGCCGGGAGGTGCTCGACCGCGTCGACCGGCTCGCCGAGGCCCACCCGGACCTCGGCGCGTTGGTCATCGAGTGCACGGACCTGGTGCCGTTCGCGCACGCGATCCAGGCCCGGCTGGGGCTGCCGGTCTTCGACATCGTCACCCTGACGACGATGCTGCACGCCACGCTCACCCGCCGCCCGTACCCCCGCCGCCCCTAACCCCCACCCCCGCACCCCGCACCTGCGCGCAGTTTCACGGAAAGAGTGGTCATTCCGGCCGGGACAGCCACTCTTTCCGTGAAAGAGCGGGCGAGCTGGGCGAGCGGGCGGGGGGCGAGCGGGCGGGCGAGGGCGGGCGGGCGCGGCGGGGTCAAGGCCCGTGCGCGGGGTCAGGCCTGGCGGGCGTACGGGGCGATCGGGTTGGCCAGGGTGCCGGCGAACTGGAGCGCCGCCGACGGGTCGGACAGGTCCACCATCTGCTCGTTGTTGCGCAGTTGGAGCCGGTTGAGGCAGGAGTGCGTGAACTCCGGGGCGAACAGGTCGTAGCGGCGCAGCCGGTCGGCCAGGTGCGGGACGCGGTCGGCGTAGTCGTGCGCGCAGTCCGCGACCGCCCGCCAGAACTCCTCCTCGGTGAGCAGCCCCGCGTCGGTGAACACGACGTTGAGGTGGCGCAGGAAGCAGGAGAACACGTCGGTGAAGATCGACAGCAGCTTCTCGTCGTCGGGGATGTCGGCCCGGACCCGGTGCACCGCCTCGGGCAGGTCGGCGTCCGGGTCCATCACCACGATCTCCTCGGCGATGTCCTTGAAGATCGCCCGTTCCACCGCCCCGTCGCGCAGCACCAGGATGACGTTCTCGCCGTGCGGCATGAACGCCAGGTCGTACGCGTAGAGGGAGTGCAGCAGCGGGACGAGGTACGCGTCGAGGTACCGGCGCAGCCAGACCCCGGCGGGCAGGCCCGACTCGGCGACCAGGGCGGCGGCGAACGACCCGCCGGTCGAGTCGACGTGCAGCAGCGACGCCATGGTGGCCAGCCGCCGCCCCGGCTCCAGACCGGGGACGGGGCTCTCCCGCCACAGCGCCGCCAGCATCTTCCGGTACGGGGAGTACCGGTCGGTGGCCGCCTCGAACCGGCGGTTGCGGTACCCGATCGCGGCCCGCTCCCGGATGATCGTCAGCCCGGTGGCCCGGAGCACCTCGTCGCGCTCGATCAGGTCGGCGAGCCAGTCGTTGATGGCCGGGGTGGCCTCCATGTACGCCGCCGACAGTCCTCGGATGAAGCCCATGTTCAGCACGGACAGCGCGGTCTTGACGTAGTGCCGTTCGGGGCGGGTGACGTTGAAGAAGGTGCGCACGGACTGTTGGGGAAGGTACTCGTCCGGGCCGGGGCCGACCAGGACGAGGCGGCGCTCGGCCACGTCGGCGGCGAAGGTGACGGCGAGCCGGTTCCACCACTGCCACGGGTGCACGGGGATGAACAGGTAGTCGGCCGGGTCGAGGCCGAGCCCGGTCAGCGTGGCGGCGAAGCCGGCCAGCGCGTCCTCGCCCAGCTCGTCGCGCAGCAGGGCGTCGGCGTCGGTGTCGGTGGAGCAGGTGAAGGTGGTGTGGTCGCGGTGCGCGGCCAGCCAGAGCAGCCGCACCGGCCGGCCGACCTCCGGGGCGTACCGGTGGTATTCGTCGATGCCGAAGCCGATCCGGCCGTTGTTGGCGACGAAGCCCGGGTGGCCCTCGGTCATCCGGGTCTCGATGGTCTGGAAGTCGGCGCGGGCCAGCTCGGCGGCGTCGATCTCCGGCCGGTCCAGCTTGTACGCCCACCCGGCCAGGGTGGAGGTGATCTCCTCCAGGTACACCGGCAGCACCCGGTCGGTAAGCCCGAGCGCGCCGCGCAGCTCCACGCACAGGTCGAGGGCGTCCAGGGGCAGCTCCGCGCCGTCGCGACGGCGGGTGATGCTGTCCGGGTCGATCCGCCAGTGGTCGAGGGCGAGCCGGCGGGCGGCGAACCGGTAGGTCACGGCGCCGTCGTCGCTGGCCACCTCGTACTCGGCCGGCTCGCCGGGGGCGGGGGCGTCGCCGACCGGCTCGGGGGTGAGCAGCCGCTCGTGGGCGAACTCGGCGAGCGCCTTGCGGACCAGCAGCCGGTTGGCGCGCGCCCAGGTGTCGGGGGTGAGGTGGGCGACGGCGTCCTGGGGGTCCACGGTGGTCGGTCCTTCGCTGCTGGTCGGGGTCGGGCCGGTGGCGGCGGCGAACTGGGCGCGGGTGCAGAAGCTGAGCAGGCCGGTCTTGCCGGGCAGCTCCACGGTTCCGGCCGGCACGAAGCCGACGGCGGCGTTGAGCGCCTGCACGGCGGTGTTGCGCACGTCCGGCTCGACCACCACCCGGCGGTGCGCCGGGTCGGCGAACAGCCAGTCCATCACGGTGGTGATGACGGCCCGGGTGAAGCCGGAGACCGGGGCGTCGACGGGCGCGCAGAGGAAGTGCATGCCAACGTCCCCGGGGCGGGCCGGGTAGCGGCCGGCCAGCTCGACCCGCGCCGGGTCGTACCGCTCGACGAGGAAGGCCGGCTCACCCCGCCACAGCCCGACGAACGCGTCGTGGTGCTCGTCGGCGGCGATGCGCGCGTACTCGGCGGCGACCCGGGCCACGTCGGCGTCGGCCATCAGCCAGAACGCGGCCTTCGGGTGGGTCACCCAGGAGTGCAGCAGCGCGGCGTCGGCGACCGGGTCGAGGGTACGCAGGGTGAAGTCACCCAGCCGGGGGTCGGTGCGGGTGTGCACGACCTCGGTCACGCACCCACCCCCGCCGACACGCCGAACTCCTGGAACGCGATCCGCCGCTCGACCGGGTAGTGCTCGCGGCCGAGCAGCCCCCGGATGATCACGGCGTTGCGGTACGGGCCCATGCCCAGGTCGGGCGAGGTGACGCTGTGGGTGTGGGTGCCGGCGTTCTGGAGGAACACCCGGCCGGCGTGGTCGACGCTGTAGTCGCGGGCCACGTCGAACCGGCCGTGGGTGTCGAAGCGCAGCAGGTGACGCACCGGGTCGAGGAAGTCCGGCACCGCGTAGCGGTACCCGGTGGCCAGCACCAGGCCCTGGGTGGCCAGGGAGAACTCGCCCTCCTGCTCGACGTGGCGCAGCCCGAGGGTGTACTCGCCGGCGGCCGGGTCGTGCCGGGCCCTGGCCACCTCGGTGTTGGTGAGCAGCCGGGTGTCCACCGGCCCGTGCACGCTCTTGGCGTAGAGCAGGTCGTAGATCTCGTTGATCAGGTCGGCGTCGATGCCCTTGAACAGCCCCTTCTGCTCGGCCTCCAGCCGGTAGCGGGTGGGCTCGGGCAGGGCGTGGAAGTAGTCGACGTAGTCGGGGGAGGTCATCTCCAGGGTGAGCTTGGTGTATTCCAGGGGGAAGAACCGGGGCGAGCGGGTAACCCAGTTCAGCCGGTAGCCGTACGTGTCGATGTCGCCGAGCAGGTCGTGGTAGATCTCGGCGGCGCTCTGCCCGGAGCCGACCACGGTGACGCTGTTCTTCTCCCGCAGGGCGGCCCGGTTCTCCAGGTACGCCGAGGAGTGCACCACGTCGCCGTCGAGCCCGGCGCAGGCGGCGGGGACGTGCGGCGGGGTGCCGGTGCCGAGCACCAGGTGCCGGGCCCGGTGGGTGACGGTCTCCCCGGTGGCGGTGACGGTCACGTGCACGGTGAACAGGTCGTCGGCCTCGTCGTGGGTGACGGCGGTGACCCGGTGGCCGAAGCGCACCCCGGCCAACTTCGCCGCCGCCCACCGGCAGTACGCGTTGTACTCGCTGCGCAGCGGGTGGAAGCGCTCGCGGATGTAGAACTGGTACAGCCGCCCGGACTCCTTGAGCCAGTTCAGGAAGGAGTACGGCGAGGTGGGGTCGGCGAGGGTGACCAGGTCGGCCAGGAACGGGGTCTGCAACCGGACGGTCTCCAGCAGCATCCCGGGGTGCCAGTCGAACGAGTCCCGGGCCTCCAGGAACAGGCAGTCCAGGTCGGTCAGCGGCTCGGTGAGGCAGGCCAGGCCCAGGTTGTACGGGCCGAGCCCGACGGCGATGACGTCGTGGGTGGACATGGGTTCGCTTTCTGCGCGGGGGCGGGGGGCGGGCACGTTCGCGGTCAGCCGACGGGGCAGGGGATACCGGCGGTGGCCCGCTCGTGCACGTACCGGCCGGCGTGCTCGGCGATGAGGTCGACGACGTGCGCCACGTCGTCCAGCGTGGTCTCGGGGTTGAGCAGGGTGAACTTCAGGTACTGCCGGCCGTCGACCTTGGTGCCGGCGACGACGGCCGCGCCGGAGGCGGCGAGGGCCCGGCGGGCGTACCGGTTGGCGTCGTCGGCCAGCACGTCCGCCGACCCGGTGGGCAGGTAGCGGAACACCACGGTGCTCAGCGCGGACCGGGTGACCACCTCGAAGCGGGGGTCGCCGGCGAGCAGCCGCCACGCCCCGTCGGCCCGGTCGATCACCTCGTCGAAGAGCGCGCCGACCGCGTCGGGGCCCATCATCCGCAGGGTGAGCCAGAGCTTCAGCGCGTCGAACCGGCGGGTGGTCTGGAGGCTCTTGTCGACCTGGTTTGGCAGCTGCTCCCCCGTCGCCCGGGGGGCCGGGTTGAGGTAGTCGGCGTGGTAGGTGGCGTGCCGCAGCGCCTCGCCGTCGCGGACCAGCAGGGCGCTGGAGGAGACCGGCTGGAAGAACGACTTGTGGTAGTCGACGGTCACCGAGTCGGCGCGTTCGATGCCGGCGAGCAGGTGCCGCCGGGTGGGCGAGACCAGCAGCCCGCAGCCGTACGCGGCGTCGACGTGCAGCCGCACCCCGGCGGCGGCGCACCGGTCGGCGATGGCGTCGAGGGGGTCGATGGAGCCGAAGTCGGTGGTGCCGGCGGTGGCGACGACCGCCATCACGGTGAGCCCGTCGGCGTGGCAGCGGGCCAGCTCCGCGTGCAGGGCGTCGGGGCACATCCGGCGGTCGGCGTCGGTGGGCAGGGCGATCACCGCGCCGGTGTCGAGGCCGAGCAGGCCGGCCGACTTCTGCACGCTGAAGTGGCCGGCGCCGGAGGCGATCACCCGCAGCCGGGGCAGCAGCTCACGGCGGGGCGTCGCGCTGCGGGCGCACGCCTCCTCCCGGGCCAGCAGCAGCGCCTGGAGGTTGGACAGGGTGCCACCGCTGGTGAACACGCCGTCGGCGGCGGGGCCGAGGCCGATCCGCTGGGCCGTCCAGTCGATCAGGCGGCGCTCGATGAGGGTGCCGCCGGCGCTCTGGTCCCAGGTGTCCAGGGAGGAGTTCACGGCGGTGAGCACGGCCTCGCCGAGCAGCGCGGGGATCACCACCGGGCAGTTGAGGTGGGCCAGGTAGCGGGGGTGGTGGAAGTAGACCGCGTCGCGCAGGTACACGTCCTCCAGCTCGTCGAGGGCGGCGGCCGGGTCGGCGAGCGGGCGGTCCAGGTCGACGGCGGCGACGGTCGGGGCGAGCGCGGCCGGGGTGACGCCGGTGAACGGGCGGTCCGTGTTGGCGATCCGGGCGCTGACCCGGTCGATCCCGTCGGCCAGCACCCGCCGGTACTGCTCGGCGGTGCCGTTGGTCAACAGGTGGGCGCGGGGGCCCGCCGGAGTGCCGGTGGCGGGCGGCACGTCCGGAGCGGGACGACCCGGGATGCTCATGCGGTTCCTCGACGGTCGGTGGGACTCGGGGCCGGCGGTGGGGCGGGGGCGGCCGGTGACCCCGGCGGGCGGGACGCTCGCGGCCACGGCCGGGCGGCCGGTGACCCCGGCAGACGGGGCGCTCACGGCCACGGTCAGGCCGCCGCGGCGGCGGGGGCCTCGCCGCGCAGGGTGTCCTCGGACACGCCGCACCGCCAGTAGCCGGCGAAGGTCACCCGGCGGCGGTCGGTGCCGCGCTCCTGCACGAGGTGGCGGCGCAGGCCACGAACCGTGGCGGACTCTCCGGCGAGCCACGCGTACGGGACGACGCCGGGCAGCCGGGCCGCGCGGACGGCGTCGCGCAGCAGGCCGGAGCCGGGCGGGGTGGTGCCCCGGACCAGCCAGGTCACCTCGACCCCGGGCGGGGCGGGCAGGTCCTGGATGTCGGCGACGTGCGGCACCTCGATCCAGGCGCGGGCGCGGGTCCCGGCGGGTAGCCACTCCAGGATGGCGCCGACGGCCGGCAGCGCGGTCTCGTCGGCGGCGAGCAGCATCCAGTCGGCGTCGACGGGCGGCCGGAAGCAGACGGCGCGGTTGTCGGCGACGGCCGGGCCGAGCAGCAGCACCTGGTCGCCGGGGCGCGCCCGGCCGGCCCACCGGGAGGCGGGGCCGGTGTCGCCGTGGTCGGCGAAGTCGATGTCGACCTCGCCGACCTCGGGGCGCTGGGCGCGGACGGTGAACGAGCGCATCACCGCACGGACGGCCGGGTCGAGGGCCCGCCACCGACCGAACCAGTCGTCGCCGGCATCGACCGGCACCACGGGGGCGCTCTGGCCGGGGTGGGGCAGGAAGAGGTTGACGCTCTGGTCGCGCCCGCCGCCGGCGAAGGCGGTGAGCTGCGGGCCGCCGAGGGTGATCCGGGTCATGGTCGGGCCGAGGCGGCGGGTGCGCACGACCCCCGCCTCGTAGAACCGGAACCGGGTGGCGACCGGGTCGAGGGTGACGCTGGCCAACTCAGCTCACCTTCTTGGCGGAGGCGATCGCCTTGGCGAGGCTCTCCAGCAGCGGGGCCGCGCCGGCGTACGAGAAGCGCGGCACGGCGTCCCACGGGGTGACCTGGTTGGCCTTGACCGCCGGGAGCTGGGCCCAGGTGGGCTTCTTGGCCATGTCGGCCGGTTGCAGGGCGGTGGCGCGGTTGTCCAGCAGGATCAGGTCGGCCGGGAACTTGCCGGCGTTCTCCCAGCTCAGGCTCTCGAAGTAGTCGCCCTGCTCCAGCTTGGTCGGCACCACGATGTCGACGCCCAGCTCGGCGAAGTACATCAGGTCGGTGCTGACCTTCGGGTTGGAGGCGTAGAACAGGTCGGGGCTGCCGGACGCCGCGAGCACCTTGATGCCGGGGTTGGCCTTGACCGCCTGCCGGACGGACTCGGCGGCGGCCTCGAACCGGGCCTTGGCGTCGGTGACCTTCTTCGCCTTCAGGTCGGCGCCGAGGGACGCGGCCAGCTCGGCGTACCGCTCGATCGGGCGGTTCATCGGCACCCTGGCGGTCTTGATCGCGACGGTGGGGGCCAGACCGAGGATCTTGTCGCGGCTCTCGTCGGGGACGTACCAGAAGGCGCCCGGGTCGTACATGTGGGTGACCAGCAGCTCGGGGTTGAGCGCGGCGTACTTCTCGATGCTGAACTCGCCCCAGACGTTGCCGAGCACGGCCACCTTGCCCACGTCGAGGTCGCCGGCCTGCGGCTCCTTCGACCCGTCGGCGCGGGTGGTCTCGCCGAAGACCCCGACGATCTGGGCGTCGAGTCCGAAGTCGACCAGTGCGGCGGCGACGCCGGTGAAGGCGACGACGCGCTTCGGGGTCGCGTCCCGGGCGACCTTCTCGGGCCGGTCGTCGGTGAACGACCAGGGGCCGCTGCCGGCGGCCGGCGAGGAGGTTTCGTCGTCCTTGCCGCCGCAGCCGCCGAGCAGGGCGCCGAGGGCGAGCGCGCCGCCGGCGGAGAGCAGTCCGCGGCGGGTCAGACGCGGACGGGACACGGGTACGGGCATGACAACTTCTTTCCACTCCGGGGTGGTCTGATGACCAAGTGCGAGGTTAAGTTACCCTAACCTAAGTCCTTGTCAACAGCGTCGCCGGTCGATTCCTACCCACACAGGAGCTTGCACTGTCCGTCATCGACTCGTCGCCGACCGCCCTCGCTCCACCGGCGACGCCCCCACCCCCGCCGCCCCGCCGCGGCCGGCCCGCAGCCCGCCTGGCCGGGCTGCTGGCCGCTTTTCTGCTGCTGGCGGCCGTGGCCACGATCAGCCTGGCGGTCGGCGCGAAGCAGCTCACCCTCGCCGAGGCCTGGCAGGGGCTGTGGGACTCCGACTCCCCCGCGCACGCCGTGGTGCGGCAGATGCGGCTGCCGCGCACCCTGCTCGGCCTGATCGCCGGCGCGGCGCTCGGGGTGGCGGGCGCGATCATGCAGGCGGTCACCCGCAACCCCCTCGCCGACCCCGGGCTGCTCGGCATCAACGCCGGCGCGTCGGCGGCCGTGGCCACCGCCGCCGCGTTCCTCGGCGTCACGGGCGTCGACGGGTACGTCTGGTTCGCCCTGGCCGGCGCGGGGGCCGTCACCGCCCTCGTGTACGCCGTCGGCGGCGGCCGGGGCGCCACCCCGGCCCGGCTGGCCCTCGCGGGGGCCGCGCTCAACGCGGCCCTCTACTCGTACGTCAGCGCGGTGATGCTCCTCGATGCGGCCTCGCTGGAGAAGATGCGGTTCTGGACCGTCGGCTCGCTGGCCAGCGCCGACCTGGCGACCGTGGTCCGGGTGCTGCCGTTCGCGGCGGTGGGGCTGGTGATCGCCCTCGCCACGGCCCGGCCGCTCAACGCCCTCGCCCTCGGCGACGACCAGGCGCGGGCCCTGGGCGCCCGGCCCGCCGCGACCCGGGCGGCCGTCGTCGTGGCGGTGACTCTGCTCTGCGGCGCCGCGACGGCTGCCTGCGGGCCGCTGGTCTTCGTCGGGCTGCTCGTGCCGCACCTGGTCCGCACCCTGACCGGGCCGGATCTGCGCTGGTTGCTGCCGGCCTGCGCGCTGCTGGCCCCGGTGCTGCTGCTCGGCGCCGACGTGGCCGGCCGGGTGCTCGGCCGCCCCGGCGAGATCCAGGTGGGCATCATGACCGCCGTGCTCGGCGGCCCGCTCTTCCTGCACCTGGTCACCCGGACCCGGGCGGTGCGGTCGTGACCGTCGTACGGGTACGCCACTGGTCGGTGCGGTTCCGGGCCCGGGCCCTGCTCGTCGGCCTCGGCTGCGCGCTGGCTGCCCTGGCCCTGGGCGTGCTGTCGATCGGCGGCGGCGACTACCCGATCGGCCCCGCCGACGTGCTGCGCACCCTCACCGGGGGCGGCACCCCGGCCGAGGACTTCATCATCGGCGAGCTGCGGCTGCCCCGGCTGGTCACCGCCCTGCTGGTCGGGGCCGCCCTCGCGCTGGGCGGCGCGGTGTTGCAGGCCCTCGTGCGCAACCCGCTCGGCAGCCCCGACATCCTCGGCGTCACCCAGGGCGCGGCCACCGGCGCCCTCGTCGTGGTGGTGGTCGGCGGCAGCACCCTCGCCCTGGCCGGCGCGGCCGTGGTCGGCGGCCTGGCCACGGGGCTGCTGCTGTGGGCGGTGGCCTGGGCGCGCGGCGCGCACGGCCACCGGCTGATCCTCGCCGGCATCGGCGTCGCCGCGATCCTCACCGGCGTCAACGGCTGGCTGCTGACCCGCGCGCAGCTCATGGACGCCGCCCGCGCCGTGCTCTGGCTCACCGGCAGCCTCGACGGGCGTGGCTGGGCGCAGGCCGTCCCGCTCGCCGTCACCCTGGCGGTGCTGGTCCCGGTGGTGCTGTTCGGTTGCGGGCCGGCGCTGCGGATGACCGAGCTGGGCGACGACACCTCCGCCGCGCTCGGCGTACCGGTGCGGGCTCTGCGCACGGTGCTGCTGGTCGCGGCGGTGCTGCTGGTCTCCGTCGCCGCCGCCGCGGCCGGGCCGGTCAACTTCGTCGCGCTCACCGCGCCGCACCTGACCCGCCGGCTGACCCGCGCGCCCGGGCCGAACCTGGCCGCCGCCATGGCGCTCGGCGCGGCGATGCTGGTCGCCGCCGACCTGGTCGCCCAGCGCGCCTTCACCGGGCACCAGCTCCCCGTCGGCGTGATCACGGGCGCGCTCGGCGGCGGCTACCTGGTGTGGCTGCTGGCCACCGAACGCAAGGCAGGCCGGCTGTGACCGGCGACCTGAAGACTGGAGCACCCCTGATGCAGCCCGGCACCCCCCGGCTCAGCGGCGACGGCCTGACCCTCGCGTACGACAAGCGGACCATCACCGAGCGGCTCAGCGTCGCCGTACCCGACCGGTCGTTCACCGTCGTCATCGGGCCGAACGCCTGCGGCAAGTCCACCCTGCTGCGCGCCCTGGCCCGGATGCTGCGGCCGGCCGCCGGCACGGTGCTGCTCGACGGGCGGGACATCCACGCCCAGCCGGCCCGCCGGGTCGCCCGCACCCTCGGGCTGCTGCCGCAGTCGTCCATCGCCCCCGACGGCATCACGGTCGCCGAGTTGGTGGCCCGGGGCCGGTACCCGCACCAGGGCCTGCTGCGGCAGTGGTCCCGCGACGACGAGCGGGTGGTCGACGAGTCGATGGCCGCCACCGGCGTGGCCGACCTCGCGGACCGGCTGGTCGACGAGCTGTCCGGCGGGCAGCGGCAGCGGGTGTGGATCGCCATGGCCCTGGCCCAGCAGACCGAGCTGCTGCTGCTCGACGAGCCGACCACGTTCCTCGACATCGCCCACCAGATCGAGGTGCTCGACCTGTGCGCGAGCCTGCACGAGGAGCAGGGGCGCACGCTGGTCGCGGTGCTGCACGACCTCAACCAGGCCGCCCGGTACGCCACTCACCTGATCGCGATGCGCGACGGTGCCGTGGTGGCCGCCGGGGCGCCCCGGGAGATCGTCACCGCCGAGCTGGTGGAGCGGGTGTTCGGGCTGCCCTGCCGGGTCATCGACGACCCGGAGACGGGCGGCCCGCTGGTCGTCCCCGCCGCGCGGCGGCCGTCGGCGGTACGCCGCTGAGCAGAGACAGCCGGACGCCGACACTCGACCCTCCCAAACGGTCAGTTAGGTTGCCTGCATGGATCCCTGCCTGCACTTGGCCCTGCTTGAGGCCGACTATCTCAACGACGCGGTCGCCAAGATCCGCGAACGTTCGGCCGAGGAGCTCAAAGCCCGGTATGCCGAGGTGCTCGCGTTGGAAGTCTTGGCGGGTGCAGATCAGGCGTCCTGGACCGACGAGGCGGATCTGTGGGACGCGCTGCCGGACGGCGCCGACGGCACGATCCGGTCGCTGACCGGCATCGAGGGCTTTCCGGAAGTGAACAACCTGTACCTGCGCGAGTCCGAGGTCAGTGATCTCGGACCGCTCACCGCGCTGCCCGCGCTGGAACTGCTGTGGGTCGGTGTGCCGCCGGACGCGGACCTGACCCCGCTGCTGGCCTGCGATCGGCTCAAGCGGGTGCACATCGGCTGTGCGGCCGTGCTGCACCCAGCGGGCCACGAGGTGCTCGCGGCGCTGGCCGCGCGCGGAGTCCAGGTGGACAACTTCCTGCCAGACCCGGTCAAGGCGGCGGCGCCATTCAGTGATCCGATCCTGAAGCTGGCAGTGCTCGACAGATTGATGGGCTCGGTCGAGCTGCCGCCGACGTACTTCTTCGACGAGTTCGAGTTCGACGAAGGCAACCTGGCCCGGCTGATGACGGTCGTGATACCCCAGGCGGCGCTCGACACCGTCGAATCCCTCAGCTGGCTCGGGGGTGGGCACCTCACGGCGCACATGGTGTGGCAGCAGTGGGACGGCGAGTCCGACGAGTTCCGCATCCGATCGCTGGCAGGCGTAGAGGCGCTGCGCAACCTGCGCGAGCTGAAAATCACCCCGCTCGCCGTACTGCCCGAGCACCAGATCGCGCAGCTGCGCGCGCGTGGCGTCACGGTCAGCGAGGCGGACTGAAGCAGCGAGGCGGGCAGCGCCGGGCGTTGCCCTATCCGTGCTGCGCCGTGAGGGCTTGTCCGATGGCTCGTGCTCCGTCGGGGAAAGCGCCGGGGTTGGGGCCGGAGTAGTTCAGGCGCAGGTATCGGCCGGTGGGTTCGGCAGGGAACCAGTCGCCTCCAGCGGCGACCAGGACGCCCGCCGTTTCGCAGTCGCGGGCCAGGCGCGTCAGGTCGGTGTCGTCGGGCAGCCGGAGCCAGAGGTTCAGTCCGCCGTGCGGCACCGCGTCGAGGTGGGAGTCAGGCACGTGCTCGCGCAGCGCGCCGACGAGAAGGTCGCGGCGCGCGGCAAGTTGATGTCTCAGTCCGCGCAGGTGGGTATGCCAGGCGGGCTGCGTGACGACCTCCAGGGCGGCGGCTTGCAGGACGCCGCTGACGTACATGGATTGGGCCTGCGCATCTGCGAGGATGCGGTCGCGGGCGGGCCCGCGGGCGATGAGCCCGGCGACGCGGACAGCCGGTGACACGCTCTTGGTCAGCGACCGCAGGTAGACGACGTGCCCCCCGTCGTCGCGCGCGGCCAGCGGCGCGTCATCGGCGGTGATCCCGAAGTCGTGGGCCCAGTCGTCCTCGATGAGGAACGCCCCGTGCTCGCGCACGGTGCCCAGCACCCGGTCGGCGAGGTCTGGCGACCACTGGGCTCCGGTGGGGTTGGCGAAGTTCGGCTGGGCGTAGAACGCCCGCGCCCCGGTCTGGGCGAACGCGCGGTCGAGTTCGTCGGGGTCCGGGCCGCGGTGGCCGCTGGTGATCGGCACGAGCCGCACGCCGGTCTGCTCGGCGGCCAGAATCGCGCCCCAATAGGTGGGCGACTCGATGAGCACGGGCCGGCCAGCTCCTACGAGTGCGCGGAAGATCGTGCTCAACCCGCTCTGGCTACCGGGCAGGACAATCACATCGCTCGCGGCCGGAGGTGCGAGACCGGGCGGGGTGACCGCACCGAGTTCTGTGGCGAACCACGCCTGCAACTCCGGCAGCCCCGCAGCCGGTGGTCGCCCGACAGCGGCATCGCTGCGGGTGGCACGTGCGAACGCCGACCGCACCAATCTCTCGGGAAGGAGTTCCCTGTCGGGGTAGCCCGCGTGCAGCGCGATCACATCGTTGGGTGTGGTGCGCAGCGCCGTGAACGCCTGTGCCCTGCGATTCGGCGGGGAACCGAGCGCGGCGGTCTGCCACCCGTAATCGTTCGGTCGTGCCGTGCGGACGGCCCGCACGAAGGTGCCCACGCCCGGCCGGGCTTCCACGAGCCCCTGGGCGGCCAGCGTCCGCAGGGCTTTCTGCACCGTGACCGGGCTCGCCCCGTGACGCGCTACGAGGGCCCGCGTCGAGGGCAGCCGCGCCCCGGCGGGAGCCGCCGCCACCCAGCTGTGCAGTTCATCCAGGATCCGCTGACTGCTACCGTTGAACATGAAGACTGACGATAGCGCTACTCTAGTTTTGTCGCCACCGCTACCGAAGGCTCACACCGGTCTGTGGTGGGGTCTGCTCGGTGTCGCGGCGTTCTCGTTCACGGTGCCGTTCACCCGCGTCGCAGTCGAAGGCGGGCGCATGTCACCGTTGTTCGTCGGCTCCGGGCGCGCCGTCGTCGCGGCGCTCCTCGCCGCAGCCGCGCTGTGGCTGACCCGGCAGCGGATGCCGCGCGGCACCCAGTGGGTCCGGGTAGCGGTCGTGGCCGGTGGCGCGGTCGTCGGGTTTCCGTTGCTGACCTCGTACGCGCTCACCACCGCACCCGCGAGCCACGGGGCGGTCGTCATCGCGCTCCTGCCGGCCGCGACGGCCGTGATGGCCGTGATCCGGGGTCGCGAGCGGCCTCGGACCCCGTTCTGGGTCGCCGCAGGGATCGGCGCGATCGCGGCCGTGGTGTTCGCCGCGATCCAGGGCGGTGGCCTCGCCGGGCTGCACCGGTCGGACCTGCTGCTGTTCGCTGCCGTCATCGTGTGCGCGATCGGCTACGCCGAGGGCGGGCTCCTGTCCCGCGAGTTGGGTTCGTGGCAGACCATCTCCTGGGCCCTCGTGCTGGCCTCCCCGCTGATGATCGCGCTCACCGGCGTCTCGCTCGTCCAGCAGCCGCCGACGGGCTCGGTGATCGAGTGGGGCGCGTTCGCCTATCTCGCCGTGGTGAGCATGTTCCTCGGGTTCTTCGCCTGGTACCGGGGCCTGGCCATTGGACCGATGGCGCAGGTCAGCCAGGTGCAGTTGACCCAGCCGGTGATGAGCATCTGCTGGGCCGCTCTCCTCCTGCACGAGCACCTGGCCTGGCCCACGGTCCTCGGCGGCATCGCCGTTATCGGCTGTGCGCTCCTCGCCGTTCGAGCCAGGAATCGCGGGAACCGACCCTGACTGGGTTTCCACGCTCGGGAAGTCGATCCAGCCACCGCACGCCCGGTCCCACGCCCGCTGGCCTCGGAGCAGTTGGTCAGGTGCGGGGATGGTCGGTGATGCCGTCCAGGACGGTGGTCAGGTTGTGGTTGAAGGTTTCCTCGGCGTTGAGGTGGGTGCCGTCGATGACGAGCCGGGCGATGGTGGGGTACCGGCCGGATTCGAACACGCGGGTGAGGTACGGACCGAGACTGGCCTGAAAGGCGGGCTCGTCGGTGCCGGTGGAACGGGCGGTGCGTCGCTCGGTGACCTCCCTGCGGAGCGCGCCGATGATGAAAGCGTTGAGGGCGCCCAGAGTCCGCTGAAGATCGTCGATGTCGCATACGCCGGGGGCCCGGCTGAGCGCCGCCGCGGTCGATTCGCCCACGGCAAGCGCGTGAGGCCCCAAGTGCGGCCTTCCGCCGAGCAGGTCGGAAAACCACTCGTGATCAAGGGCGGCGTTACGGGTCGCGCGGGCGATGGCCAGCACCGTGGCTCGCCACTCGGAGTGCCGGCCCGCCTCGGCGATCTGGGCATAGACGGCGTCGACCATCAGATCGAGCAGTTCGGATCTGTTGGTCACGTAGTCGTAGAGCCGCATCGGGCCGACTCCGAGCTCTTTGGCGATCTTGCGAAACGACAGTCCGTCGAGGCCGTGCGCGTCGGCAAGCCGGATCGCCGTGGCGGCGATCTTCGCGCGGCTCAACGGCACCGGCGCCGCCCGCGGCTGGGGCTCGGGCCGTTCCCAGATGGGGATCGGCGCGCTACCGTACGGCGTATCCATGAATACAGCGTACGCTAAGGGGGCGAAGATGAGAATCGCGATCGCCGGTGGCGGCCTAGGCGGGCTGACGCTGGCACGGATCCTGCATCGGCACGGCATCGATGCGGTGGTGTACGAACGTGAGGCGAGCCGATCCGCGCGATCGCAAGGCGGCACGCTCGACCTGCACCCGGAGTCCGGGCAACAGGCCCTGGCCGAGGCGGGTCTCACCGGCCGGTTCCGGTCGGAGGCACGGCCCGAGGGCGAGGAACATCGCATCGTCGACCCGGCCGGACGGACCCTGGTACACCATGAGCCGCAACCCGGCTCGTTCTCCGGACGTCCCGAGATCGACCGGAGCGCACTGCGTGATCTGCTGCTCGGTTCCCTCCCCGGTGACACGGTTGTCTGGCGGCACCGGCTTGTCGCGGCGACCCCGCGACCTGACGCGGGCTGGGAACTGACGTTCCAGGGCGGCCACCGAACCGGCTGCGACATCCTCGTCGGCGCGGACGGTGCGCGCTCAATCGTCCGGTCGCTGCTGACCGACGTCCAACTGTCCTATGTGGCAACCCTCGTAGAGCTGAACATCGAAGACGTCGATCGGCGCCACCCCGATCTCGCCGAGCTGGTCGGCCCCGGGAACCTGTGGTGCGTCGGCGTGAACCAGATCCTGGCAGCGCAACGCCTCGGCGACGGCAGCCTACGTGTCGGGATCTCGCTGCGCGCAGACGATCGCCCTATCGACACGTATCGCAGTAAGCGCGCCCTGCTGGACATGTTCGGTGGCTGGGCCCCACGCCTCACCGCACTCATCGAGGCCGGCGACAGCGCGCCGACGTCGCGCAGGATCGAAGCGATGCCCATCGGTACGCGCTGGTCCAGCCGGCCGGGTGTCACCCTCATCGGCGACGCCGCGCACCTCATGCCGCCGGTCGGCGAGGGCGCCAACCAGGCGATGCTCGACGCCGCCGAACTCGCCCGCGAACTCGCCGCCAACCCCACCGACCCGGACTCGGCGATCCGGACGTACGAGGAGGTGATGTTCACCAGGATTCACCCGATCGCCGAGATGTCCGCCCGAGCCCAGGCAATGATGCTGTCCCCGACCGCGGCGGAAGACATCATCCGCTTCTTCGCGGCCCGGCCCGCCGAACCCGCGTCCGCAGGCTGAGAACGCGCAGGAGCAGGAGAGGTGGTCACACCCAGGCATCTCGCAGATTGTCGGCGCGCACGATCAGCGGCAGATGAGTGCGTTCGAGCGGCTCTGTCGGCGACGGATCAGTGCCACACTTCGGGAATGGACCCGCCCTCGGGGCGCGCGAGGTGCCGCGTCGTCACGCCCTACTCGTCCGGGTTCCAGGCCCTGAGCAGGTCGAACAGACGTCGGTCACCGTCGAGCTGTAGGGAGTCGATCGGGATACGGTCGTACAGCACGAGAACCACCTCGCCAGCCGTGCCCCGGGCGGAGGCGGCGGCCGGGTCCGGGCCCTCGCCGGCGGCGGTTGCGATGGGGTGACGGGTGGCCCGTGCGCCGTTGGCGGCGAGCGACAGGCGCCAGGAGCGGCCCTCGGTGGCGTGGAAGTCGACGGCAGCGGGCTTGTGCGGCCAGGCGCTCGTCGTCGCGCAGCAGGTGGACAGGAACTCGTCGACGCCGTCGAGTGCCACCTCGTCCGGCAGCGGCTGCGGTGCGCCCAGGGTGAGCTGGGCGTCGTACGTGTGCACCGCGATCTCCTGGAGCTGGTGCCGGGCGACGGCACCGCAGGTCTGCGGCGACTGCGACGTGCCCCACCACGTCCAGCAACCGCGATCCGGGCCGGCCTCGCGCAGTGCGTCCAGTAGCTCCTGCGTCGATGCGGCCGACCAGGCCAGCAGGGCCTCGCGCTCCCGGGGCGCAGCCGGGCCCTCCGATGCGGACTTGGCCGCGGCGGCAGGGCCTGCGGCGATGGTGGCGGCCCAGGAGCGGCGCCCCTCGCCCAGGTGCCGCGTCAGATCGAACAGCGTCCACTCGGGGCAGGTCGGCACCCGCACGTCGAGGCTGGGCGCGGAGGCGACCGCGGCACGGAAGGCGGTCGATCGTTCGTCGATCAGCCGCAGCAGATCGGGAAACTCCAGAGTCTCTTCCACCCCGGCTGTCTATCACCGTGCTCCGACAACCGGACAGCGATTTTCACAGCCGACGCGGCAAGCGCGGCACGGGCCGCGCGCCCTCGGACGACGCGGCGTCCTAGTCGGATGCCATGTTCGCGGCCACTCAGTCGAGACAGAACTCGTTGCCTTCGATGTCCTGCATCACGAGGCACGACTCGTTGTATCCATCGGCCCGCAGTAGTCGCACGCGTACCGCGCCGAGCGCGACCAGTCGTGCGCATTCGGCCTCAAGTGCGGCCACGCGCTCTTCACCCACGAGCCCGGTGCCGGCCCGCACGTCAAGATGCAGTCGATTCTTGACGACCTTGCCTTCGGGAACGCGCTGGAAGAACAGTCGCGGGCCCACGCCCGAGGGATCGTTGCATGCGAACGCCGAGCCCTGACGCTCAGGCGGCAGCGCGCGGTCGAAATCGTCCCAGGTAGCAAACCCCTCCGGTGGCGGCGGCACGACGTACCCCAACACCTCGCACCAGAAACGAGCGACGCGCTCGGGTTCTGCGCAATCGAAGGTGACTTGGATCTGCTTGACCGACGCCATCGGTCCACCATAGAGACGGGGTCTTTCGTCGTCCACACGGATTCGCCCCTGGTCCCCGGCATCGTCTTGACGGCAACCACCGCCCAGGCCCGCCCCACGCGATCGGTGAAAATCGAGGGGCCATCCGGCCGCCGGCTCCCCTACGATCGCGTGATGTTTCGGCCGACGTACCCGATTCGCACCGCGCGACTCACCCTGCGCCCGGTCACGGTGGACGACCTCGACGACGTGTACGCCTATCAGAGCCGGCCCGACGTCGTGCGCTGGATGCTCGGCGCGGAGCCGCGTACCCGTGAGCAGTCGCGGTCGTCGGTGCTCGATATGGCGGGCGAGGACGCGCTGCGCGCGGAGGGCGACTGCCTGACTCTCGCCGTGGCCACCGACGCCGGGGTGATCGGGACCGTGGAGCTGGTCTGGCGCAGCCGGCTCGACCGCACGGCCGAACTCGGGTACGTCATCCACCCCGACCACGGCGGACGGGGGCTGGCGACGGAAGCCGTGACGGCGCTCCTGGACTGGGGGTTCGACGAGTTCGGGTTGCACCGGATCTACGCCCGGTGTCACGGCCGCAACGACGCGTCCGCCCGGCTGATGACCCGGATCGGCATGCGCCAGGAGGCACACCATGTCGAGAGCTACCTGTTCCGGGGAGAGTGGGCCGACCGACTCGTCTTCGCCATCCTGGCCCACGAGTGGCGGTCACGCGCCGCGACGGCGGCGAGCTACGCAGGGCAGGACCGGCTGTCAATGTAACGTTGACACATGACACCCGAGTTGATCGAGCTGACCGATGTCGCCGTCGACCGGGCACGGCTGGACGAGCGCGAGCTGGAGCTGATCGACCGCGCGCGGCACGCGGGTGTGACCTGGGGACAGATCGCCGCCGCGCTCGGCCTCGGCAGCCGGCAGGCCGCGGAGCAGCGCCGGCAACGCCTGGCGGCCGTACGCCGGTCGCGGCGGCACGAACGGGATCTCGGGTACTCGACGCGGATCGCGGCGATACGGGGTGCGGTCCTCGACCTCCAGCGGTGGATCGACGCGGACCGGCGGTGGGACGCTCGGTTCGGGCGTGCGGCTCTCGCACGCAAGACCGCGGAGGCGGCCCTCGACGCCGATCCGGGCTCGCTGTACGCGTTGGCATCGCTTCTCGTGCTCGACCTGACAGAAGCAGGACGCGAGCGGTTGCCGGGGCCGGTGCAGGCTGTCGCGGCACGATTCGACGATCTTCTGTCAACGAAACCTTGACAGGCCGAGAAAATCTTGCCTGAGTCCGGCTCAACATCAAGGATCTGAGTCGTCCCGACTCGACCTTGGAGGGCTCATGCGCCGGAACGCCGGCCTGTTCGTGGCGATCTCGCTGCTGTCCGGCTTCGGCAGCAGCGCCATGTCGCTGGTGGCCGGGATCTGGATCCTGGACCTCACCGGTTCCACCGGCCTCGCCGCCCTCGCCGGGCTCTGCGTGTACGCCCCGGTCCTCGCCGGCCCGTGGCTGGGCGGCCTGCTCGACCGAGCGTCACGGCGATCGCTGGTCATGGCGGTCAACCTCGCTCTGGCCGCTGCTCTGCTCAGTCTCCTCACGGTTCGCGGACCAGGTCAGACGTGGCTCATCTTCCTGGTCTCCTGCGCGTACGGCGTCAGCTACGTGCTGATCGACGCGGGCGAGACGGCGCTGCTGCCGTCCGCGCTGTCGCCTGCGGAACTCGGAGACGTCAACGGCTGGCGTTCCAGCGCCCAGGAGGGCATGAAGCTCGTGGCGCCCCTGGCCGGAGCGGGCCTCTACGCGTGGCGCGGGGGTCACGCGGTCGTCCTGCTCAGCGCGGCGATGCCGGTTCTGGTCGCCCTCCTGTACGCGGCCGTACGACTGAAGCAGACGCCACCCGACCTGCCGACCGAGCGGCAACGTGGCCTCCGCGCGGGCCTCGCCGTCCTGCTAGCGCAGCGGGCCACACGCGTCACGGTCGCGCTCGCCGCCGTGTCCATCGCCATGTCCGGCTTCACGACCGCCGCCAACTACGCGATGGTCACCGGGACGCTGGGCCTACCGACGACGTTCATCGGAGTGCTGTTCAGCGCGCAGGGCGCCGGTTCCATCGTCGGCGGTCTCATCGTGGGCCGGCTCATCGCCCGATGGAGCCCGGTCACCGTGGGCGTCGCCGGCACGACGCTGTTCGCCGTCGGCTGCCTGGTGCGCTGCCTACCCTGGTGGCCCGGCACGGTGGCCGCCTCGGTGATGGCCGGCATCGGCCTGCCCTGGGCCCTGGTCGCCGCAGTGACGGCGGTGCAGACGCACACGCCGACAGCGGTACTCGGCCGAGTGGCCGGGACCGCGAACACCGCGATGTTCGGTCCTATCGTGCTGGCAATTCCCCTCGGCTCCGCCGCCGTCCAGCTCGGCGACCGCCCGACGCTTGTCGTGGCCGCCGCGATCTGCCTGGCTTCCGCATTCGGCGTGGCCTACCGCCCTACCCGGCGGGAAGAGGAACGTACGTCGGCAGCGGCGCTGTCCATCAGCGAGATGGTGCCAGCTACGGCGGCTCAGAGCGCCCAGACGAAGAGCGGGAAGGCTCGATGACCGACGGCCTCCCGACGACGCCCTGCTCTGACGGCTTCTGCACTCCCCCGGTGACCCCGACCACCTCAAGTTCCCCGCGAACTACCGCCACCCCTGCGACAGGGCACGGCACGAGGCCGGACAAAGCACGGTCTGCATCAGCTCGTCCTCGCCTGGCACGGGGGTCGGGCGCAGCCCCGTGACCACGATCGCCCGGTACAAGGGTTGTGGCACCTTGCGACCCGTGCCCGGCACGAGGGCCGGGCGCAGCTATCGGTGCCGCCCTGCGTCCGGTACGCCTTGATGTTTGCGATCCTCGCCCGGCACCAGGGCCGGGCGCAGCCAAGCACACCGGCATGGTCTCCGTGCAGATGCACGACCCGTTGCGATCTTCGCCCGGCACCAGGGCCGGGCGCAGCGACCATCGGACGGATTCGGCGAGGCCAAGGCCAAGTTGCGATCCTCGCCCGGCACCAGGGCCAGGCGCAGCTGAGCCTCGGTCCGGGCCAGCCGGCCCGAGACGCAGTTGCGATCCTCGCCCGGCACCAGGGCCGGGCGCAGCATCCCGTCCGAGATCCGACGGCGCGGCACCGTCGCCAGGTTGCGATCCTCGCCCGGCACCAGGGCCGGGCGCAGCCTCATCGCCAGGTCCGTGCACGAGGACCGGATCAAGGAGTTGCGATCCTCGCCCGGCACCAGGGCCGGGCGCAGCAGCGCAGGGTCGCCGGAGACGCACCACTGTTGTCGCCTGTTGCGATCCTCGCCCGGCACCAGGGCCGGGCGCAGCACGATGATGTCCGACGCGCGCCGCGCCGGATCGGACGGTTGCGATCCTCGCCCGGCACCAGGGCCGGGCGCAGCGCTAGTACAAGGTGTGTCTGGTGTGGACGGTTTTCGCGTTGCGATCCTCGCCCGGCACGAGGGCCGGGCGCAGCGGCTCCCGAACAGCGAAAATAGCGATCTATTGATGCCTTTTCGATCCACCCGCAGTCCGATTTGCTCAACTAATCCACATTCTTCGCCTCGGAACCCCCTCACGTATCCGTGGTCACTTGGGGTTCCTAGATCACCAACGCTCCCCGTGGGTCAATCAGCCGCGGCTTGCCGAGATGCTCGACATCGTCAAGCGCGTAAGCCGGCAGCCGATAGATCCGGACGCTGTCCTGGGTCGGGTCGATGACCTCCTGGAGCGCGGCAACGAAACGCACCTTGTCCGCCTCACGGCAAACCACCTCGAACACCGACTTCTGCACGCGATGCCCGTACGCCTCACAGATCCTGGCAACCTTCACAGTCGACTACTCGGCCTCCTAAGCTGGAGGCTCATCCACGACGTACACCCCGCTGCCGGCGCGGCCCACGGTGAGCCCTCGATCACGGGTCAGCTCCAAGGCGCGTTGGATAGTTGACACGCTGACCGAGTACAGATCGGACAGCTCTCGCAGCGACGGCAGCTTGGTGCCGGGCTTGTACTCGCGGGCAGTGATGCGGGCGGTCAGGTCGTCTGCGATCTGCCTCGACGACATTGGTATGGGCATGCGGTCTCTCCCTGGCTGGCCCGGCGATTAGATCACGACTCGCCGGAAGACTCCGCCCAGTGATTGACCTAGGTCACACAGTGACTTAGGTTGACCGAGACACCCCGCCCTGGCTGGCGTCTGACGCGGGGATCGAGACAGCACATCCACTACCAGCAACCGCAGTGCCCGCACGAGCGCCAAGGCGTCGACAGCGCAGGACGGAGGCACATGGAACCAGGGGCAGAACTGCCCGAACGGGCCGGAGGGAAACGACTCTCCACCAGTGACCATCGGACCCGCGAGGCGGCCGGCGAGGGCGGCGCGGTCTACCAGTCCAGGCGGAATCTGCTGACGCCGGCCGATATCCGATGGCACGACTTCCCGATGACCAAGTTCGGTCGGCGTGGCCTCGACCCGGAGGCAGTCGGCAGGTTCCTGCGTCGGGTCGAGGCCGATCTGGACGCCCTGTACCAGGAGATCGTCACCGCCCGGGATGAGGCGCGCTACCACCGGGACACCGTGACGGAGCTGCGAGCGGAGCGCCGGCGCCCACGTGAGCCGTGGGCACAGCGGCCATACGGTGAGTACAGGCGCCCGCCCATGTGGCCGACCTACTCCCCCCGCCGGCAGGGCTGCCACCGTCAGCCGGAAGACGAATCGGACGATGGCTGACTACCCGGCGCTCCACGGCCCGTCGAGGCCCGACTGGAACTGCCTCGCCTGCGGCGAACCCTGGCCGTGCCTGGCCCGCAAGCGCCAGCTCAAGGAACTGTGCCAGTGCAACGTCCGGACCCTCGTCCGCTACATGACCGCGTACCTGCCGGACGCCCACGCGGAAATCACCGGCATGAGCACCGCCGAGATCACCGAGCGCATCGTCGGATGGTGCGGCAGACCGTTGGAGATGTGGGTGGTCCAGGAGCACCCGGCCGAGGCGAAAGATCAAGACCGGCAACAACGCTATCTACCCAACCAGAAGGCAGGGAGATATGGACGGCACGAATAGCGACCCGGGGCAGCGCCGGAGCGAGCAGGCCGAGGCCGCCGAGCGGGAGGCGGCGAGGCGACGGCTGCTGGAGCAGGCCGAGGCGGACCGGGTTCCGGTGGACGACACCACGAGGGCGGTGCCCGACCGGCGGTGGCGTCGTGACCACCCATGACCTACCGATAGGCCGCCGCGTCGCGCAGTTGCGGGCCCGGCGGCGGATGACCCAGCAGATGCTCGCCGACCGGCTCGGCAAGTCGAAGAGCTGGGTGGACAAGGTCGAGCGGGGTGCCCGCGCCCTCGACAGGTTCACCGTCATCCGGGAACTCGCCGCCGCGCTCCGCGTCGACCCGGTGGCGCTGCTCGGCCGGGACGCCCGGCCGCCGTCGGTTGGTGCCGCCGTGGACGGCGTCGACGGGGTGCGGGCCGCCCTGGCGCGCTACGACACCGTCCTGACCGGGCCGGGCGGCCGGGCGGCACCGCCGGCCGGCGAGCTGGCCCGGCGGGTGGGGCACGCCTGGCTGACGTACCAGCATGCCGACTATCCGCAGTTGCTGCGGATGCTGCCGGCACTGCTCGGCGACGCCCAACGCGCCCACTCGGGCGGCGGCGGGGACGGCGGGGCGGAGCTGCTGGTGCAGGCGTACCGGATCACGTCGTCCGTGCTGGTCAAGCTCGGCGAGGGCGACCTCGGCTGGCTGGCCGCCGACCGGGCCATGTCCGTGTCCACGGGCGACCCGCTGCTGGTGGCGGCGGCCACCGTGCCGCTGGGGCAGGCGCTGCGCGACCTCGGCCGCGCCCGGCCGGCCCTGGCCGTCACGATCGCCGCCGCGCACCGCATCGCCCCCACGGTGCCGCGCGACGGCCCGCCGCAGCACCTGGCGTTGTGCGGGACGCTGCTGGTCCAGGCCGCCCTGGCCGCCGCCGCGTGCGGCGATGCCCCGGGCGTACGGGAGCTGGTCGACCAGGCGGCCGGGATCGCCGAGCGGCTGGGCGACGACGGCCCTGACCTGCACTGGACGGGATTCGGGCCGACGGCCGTGGAGCTGGCCCGGGTGGCGACCGCCGTCGACCTGGGTTCCGGCGGCGAGGCGGTCACCCGGCACGAGAAGGTCATCGGCGGCGACGCCTGGCGGCGGTTGCCGGCCGAGCACCGGGCGGCGTACCTGATCGACGCTTCCCGCGCGTACCTCCAGGTGGGTGACCCGTTCGCGGCCGGGCGCGTGCTGGTCGAGGCCGACCGGACCGCGCCGGCCGAGGTCCGGTTACGGCCGGTGGCCCGTACGGTGATCGTCGCCCTGATGCGCGGCGGGCCGGTCCCGGCGGACGTCGCTCGGCTGGCCACGGCCGTCGGCCTCGGGTGACGACCGCTTGCGCGGCTCCGTCGCGTGACGGGTTGGACGCCCATGCCCGCCGGCCGGCCGGACGGCCGCCCCGACCCCGTGGTCCGGGCGGGCGTCCGGCGACGTGGCGGTGTTACTCGCAGAACACCTGCACCTTGGCGTCGGGCTGGTCGACGTCGACGGTGAGATCGTCGAGGTGCTCGACGAGTTCCTCGATGTGCTGCGGCTTGAGCTGGGTGAGGTCGATCGGCACGCCGGACCTGGTCAGCTCGTCGTTGACCTTGGTGAGCGCCTGCGGGGGGATGAGGCTGGTGAGTCGGACCCCGGCGCGCAGCAGTTGCAGCGGGACCCGGATGTTGACCCGGCTCGGCCCGTCGCCGCCGGGATCGTCCTCCGAGTTCACCACGACGCGCAGGTACTTGGGGCGGGGCTTCGGGCGGGGCACGGCCCCCGGCGGCGACTCGGGCTGCTCTCGTCCGAGGGCGTCGATCAGCCGCTCGGCCTCGTCCGCGGTGATCTTGCCCTCGGCCAGCATCTGCAGGACCTGGCGGCGCTGCTCGTTCATTTGTTGCTCCTCCCTCTCTGACTCATCTGACGCTGACCAGCACGGCCGTTCGGCCATCGTCGATTTCGAACCGGGTGCCGGGCAGCGCGCATAGCAGTTGCCCGATGCCGCGCAGCGCGCCCACCGGGCTCACCCGGGTGGCGAGGCAGGCGACCAGCCCGACCAGCACGGCGATCAGCAGGAGCGGTGACAGCACCAGCAGCACCGGCAGGACAGGGACGTACAGCCGCAGCCAGCGGCCGTCGCTACGACGTTGGCGGTACGTCACCAGCTGCGGGATCATCGGGACCGCTCCAGCTCGGCCAGCGCCTCCTGGACGCTGATCTCCCCCCGCCGCAGGCGGTCGACGACGTCGGCGCCGGTGGGCGCCGGGTCGGTGTCGACGAAGTCGAGGCGCGCGGCGATCCGGTTCAGCCGGGACTTGATCGTCGGGTAGCTCACCCCGAAGATCCGCTCCATCTCCTTGATCGAACCGTGTGACCGTACGAACGCGGCAACGAACACCTGGTCGTCGACGCTGAGCTGAGCCAACTGCGGCGGCTCGAACTGCCCCTCGACCACGATGCCGCTGCCGGCGAGGCGGACCCGCTCGACCACGAACGGCTGTCCGTGCGTCAGGTCCGTCAGTTCCTGCCAGTCCACCCTCGGCTCCCCTACTCTCGACGACGCGCCCGCCATTCATTTCTACCTTGACTTTCTAAAGGCGTCAACGCGCTAATCTTAATTTTCTTAATTTTATCTTCAATGTCCTGGCCCGCCGGCTCCCGTCGTCCGCGATCCGCCGTGTCCCCATGGCGGCCACGACCGCCGCCGCGCGCAGCACCGACCCCACGGGCCGCGCGACGGCACGCCGGAGCACCCGGCGTTGCGCGGGATGCTGCTGGCCGAGGCCGCCCGTGCCGCCACGACCGGCGGCGGTTGCCGGCCGAGCACCGGGCGGCGCACCTGACCGATGCCGCCCGCGCGTACCTCCAGATCGGCGACCCGCTCACGGCCGGGCGCGTGCCGGATCCGCGCGACCGACCGCAGTCAGTCCAGGTGCGGCAGGATGTGCCCGAGGTTCTCCTTCTTCGCCTTCAGATAGGCGCGGCACGCCTCGTTGGGCGGGTCGACCAGCAGCGGCACGCGCTCGGAGATGTTGATCCCGCCGGCCGTGAGCCCGTCGACCTTCTTCGGGTTGTTGGTCATCAGGCGGATCGCTCGGTCGCCGTTGAGATCCCGGATCATCTCGCTCGCCGTCCGGTACTCGCGGATGTCCAGCGGGAGGCCGAGAATGTCGAACGCCTCCATCATGCCGACGTTCCGGTTGGCCTCGACCTCGATGAGCTTGACCTTCTGGAACAGGCCCAGGCCGCGCCCCTCCTGGTTGGACAGGTAGACCAGGAGGAAGTGGGGCTGCTGCGCGCCGATCCGTAGCGCCTCGGTCAACTGTGCGCCGCAGTCGCAGGAGTTCACGCCGAACGACTCGCCGAACAGGCACGGCGACTGCACACGCACCAGAAGGTCGTCGGCCGGAAGGTCGCCCCGGGTGATGGCGAAAAGGAAACTGCCGTCCTTGTTGTAGACCGTCACCTCGAACTGCCCGAAAACGGTCGGCCGGGAGAATCGAGCAATCCGTTGAATCGCGACTACTTCCTCATTCATGGACACCCCTGGTGAATCGATCGCCTGGTCCGTCGGGCACGACGAACAGCACCACCCCGGGCCACGCCGGAGAACGTCATCCGTCCGGCACCTGTCGCAGCGTCGACCCCGGGGACGCTGCGCGCGGCCGGGGCACCAGGGCCCCGGTGCTGATGTTGTAGGCGGCCATGCCCGCCGCCTGGGCGCTGGCGACGCCCTCCTCGGCGTCCTCGTACACCAGGCAGTCGCCCGCGTCCACGCCGAGCCGGCGCGCGGCCAGCGCGTAGATCTCCGGCGCGGGCTTGCCGCGCGTGACGTCGCTCCTGGTGACGACGACGGGGAACAGCGGGCTGAGCCCGGTCGCCGCGAGACCGACGGTGATGGAGGCGGTCGACGCGTTGGATCCGATCGCCAGCTTCTGCCCCCGGGCGGCGGCGGCACGGGCGACGGCGGCGACGGGGGCGTTGACCACGAGGCTCGGCGCGGCCCCGATCACGTACGCCCGGAACCGGTCGGTGATCACGGCGACCGGCGCCGACAGCGGCCCGAACTGCCGCTCCCACAGCACCAGCAGGTCCGGCACCGAGATGGCCTGGCGCAGCCAGTACCACCCGGGGTCGAGCGTCGCGCCGTGCTCACGCATCGCGGCGGACAACGCCCGGAAGTTGAGCTCTCGGCTGTGGACGAGCAGCGGAGAAACCGCGAGAAGGCCGCGTCGCCCGTGGGGCCGACGGGCGGCGGCCCGCGGCGGCCGTGGATGGCGCCCCCGCTGGACAGGATGGTCGAGCGGCCCGAACTCGGCGGTCGCCTGGTGCGGGTGCTGACCGCCGACACCCCCGCCGAGGTGGGGCTGACCACCGGCCTTCAGCGTCCTCGTCGGCCACCACAGTTGGGCCGACCGGTGCGCCTTCTCCCCGGACGGCACCCTGCTGGCCACCGCCAGCAACGACCAGACCGTACGGCTGTGGGACGTCGCCACCGGCGACTGCCGGTGCGCGCTCCGGGTGGCGGGGCCGGTGGTCTGGGTCGCGTGGCACCCGAGCGGGTCGCTGCTCTGCACCGTGGGGGCCGCCGGCGTCTACCTCCTGCACTACCGGGACTGACCGCACCGCCGCCGCTACGGCAGCACCTGGCCTGTCTCGGTGCTGCCGCACTCATCCGCCGGGAGCGGCGGGCCACCCACACCAGGCCGGTGAGCGCCCGGAGAAACGTGATCGGCTGTCAGTCCTCCCCGACCACGGCCAGGTTGTCGTCGAGGGCCGCGGCGATGGCTGCGGCGCGCGAGTGGTCGTCCAGTCTGCGGGTGAGGTACGCGCAGGCGTGGCGGTGGGTGAGCGACCACCAGGCGGCGGAGCCTCCGATGCCACCTTTCGCGATCTTGCCCCGGTCGCGGACGAACCCGAGTGTCCAGGTGAGCCTGGTGCCGAAGACCTCGTCGTGCCCGGTGACCTGGGATCTCAGCAACTCCGCGTGCAGGTGGGTACCGAGTAGCTGACGCAGGGGCCCGTCGTCGCTCGTGAGGTGGGCGAAGAAGCCGGCCATGGCGGTGGCGGTGGTGTGCAGGTTGACCGCCGCGAAGACCGATTGACGCCAGATCCTGGAGTTCGCCCGCGCAATGTCGAGCACGCCTGCGGGGATCCGCAGCCACGGGGCCGCGTGGAGCCGACGTGGCCAATCTGGGCTCGCGTACTCCAGGTCGGCGACGCGGTCCAGGGCGCCGTCCGGTACGCCGAACCACGCGTCCAGCCCGAGTGCGGGGCGCACGACGCCGTCGTACACCTCTTGAAGTGTGCTGCCGGTGGCGGCGCGCAGGATGCCGTCGATGAGGTGGCCATAGGTGAGCGCGTGCTCTCCCAGCGATGTGCCGGGCACGTACTCGGGCGCCGCCTCGGCCAGGCTCGCCCGCAGGGCGGTGTCATCGAGCAGGTCGAGTGCGGCGGCCTCGGCCGGGAACCGGGGTTGACCCGCCTGGTGGGTGAGCACCTGACGTAGCGTGGTCCGCTCCTTGCCTCTGACGCCGTATTGCTTCCAGTAGGTGGCGATCGGCTCATCCAGGGACAGCGCCCCGTCGCGGACGGCGATCAGGGCGGCGAGCGTGGCGAAGGTCTTGGACAGCGAGTACGGCTGCACCAGGGTGTCGTCGCGCCAGGGACGCCGCCGTTCGGGGTCGGCCCAGCCGCCGCTGAGCCGGACGACCTCCCGGCCGTCGCGCCAGACCGACACTCCCGCCCCGGTCTCCCGACCGTCGTCCAGTAGCTGCTGGAAGACCTGGCGCACCGCGTCGTACCCGTCCTCGGCGAACCCTTCGACCTGAACCACTTCCGCCTCCCCGCTTCGCGGCAACTGAGTGCTGCGAGGGCCCCGGGGCAAGCGATGGTCGTTCCGGCGGCACCGCAGACAGCCTCTGACGTCACAGCCACACCTCGGACAGATCGAGGCGCGCCATCGCAAGATACCCTCCGGGGGTATGTGAGGCAATGGGCGATGCGGCACCGGAGCGCCGGGGCGTGGTCAGGCGCTGACGGGCGCTGCCGCCACCCCGCGATGGCCAGCTTTTCGCACTCGATGACATTGCCCGGACCAGGCGGGGTACGCCTCCGCGTCCGGAGAACCAGACCCAGAGGGAGAAAGCTCGCTCCACATCCCCTGCACCTATACCCCCCGGGGGTATGAGGTACGCTGGCCACCAGGATAAGGAGGCGATGAGATGCGCCACGACGTTGCAGGCGATGATCCGGTTCCGCACGGTGGGAGCGGTCCGACCACTGGGCAGGCGGCACACGGAGGCAGTGAGCAGCACGCAGGACATCGCAGACATGATCAGCACGCCGGCCACGGTGGGCATCAGGGGCACGACAAGCACGCCGGGCACGACCCCGAGGTGTTTCGCCGCAAGTTCTGGCTGACTTTCGCGCTGACGGTGCCGATCGTGGTCACCAGCCACATGGTGATGGACTGGTTCGGGTACTCGCTCGACTTCCCCGGCATGTCATGGGTCGGGCCGGTGCTCGGCACGGTCGTGTTCCTCTACGGCGGCTGGCCGTTCCTGGTCGGCGCGGTCCGCGAGCTGCGCGACCGCGCGCCCGGGATGATGCTGCTGGTCTCGATGGCGATCACCGTCGCCTACGTCGCGTCGCTGGCCACCACCGCCGGAGCGTTCGACCTCGACTTCTGGTGGGAGCTGGCCGCGCTGGTCAGCATCATGCTGCTCGGGCACTGGCAGGAGATGAAGGCCATCGGCCAGGCCCGGGGCGCGCTCGCCGCGCTCGCCGCGCTGCTTCCCGACGACGCCGAACGCGTCACCGAAGACGGCGTCCAGCGGCTTCCCGTGGATCAGCTACGCGTCGGCGACGTGGTGCTCGTCCGCCCCGGCGCCCGGGTGCCGGCCGACGGGCAGATCGTGGACGGCAGGGCCGAACTCGACGAATCGATGATCACCGGCGAGTCGCGGCCGGTGCCGCGAGGTGCCGGCGACCGGGCGGTCGCGGGCACGATCGCCACCGACTCCGCGATCCGGGTACGCGTCGACGCGATCGGCGAGAACACCGCCCTGGCCGGCATCCAACGCCTCGTCACCGAGGCGCAACAGTCACAGGGGCGGGCCCAACTGCTCGCCGACCGGTTCGCCGCCTGGCTGGTCTACATCGCCACCGGCGCCGCCATCCTCACGTTCGTCGTGTGGTCCGCGCTCGGCGACGTCAACGAGGCGGTGATCCGTACCGTGACGGTCCTGGTCATCGCCTGCCCCCACGCCCTCGGCCTGGCCATCCCCCTCGTCATCGCCCTGTCCACCGCGCTGGCCGCGAAGTCCGGCATCCTGGTCAAGGACCGGCTCGCGCTGGAACGGATGCGCACCGTCGACGCGGTGCTGTTCGACAAAACCGGCACCCTGACCAAGGGCGAACATGCCGTCACCGCAGTCGCCGCGACCGCCGGCGGCAGCGAGGACGAGGTGCTCCGGCTGGCCGGGGCGGTCGAGGCGGACAGCGAGCACCCGCTCGCCCGCGCGATCGTGGCCGCCGCCGCCCGACACGGGCAACCGCTACGGGCGACCGGCTTCGAGTCGCTGACCGGCCGGGGGGTACGCGCCACCGTCAACGGCGCCCAGTACGCCGTGGGCGGCCCCGCGCTCCTGCGTGAGCTCGGCGCCGACGTCCCCGACGACATCACCCACGCGTCCGGGCAGTGGTCGGACCGGGGAGCGGCAGTGCTCTACCTCGCCCGACTCGACGCGACCGCGAAGATCGTAGGCGCCCTCGCCCTTGAGGACGAGGTACGCCCGGAGGCGCGGCAGGCGATCGACCAGCTCCGACGGCTGGGCGTCAAGAAACTGATGATGATCACTGGCGACGCCCGGCCGGTCGCCGAGGCTGTCGCCGCCGACCTCGGGTTCCGGCCCGGCGTCGACGAGGTGTTCGCCGAGGTCCTGCCGGCGGACAAGGACGACACCGTCACCGACCTGCAACGCCGCGGGCTGACCGTGGCGATGGTCGGCGACGGGGTGAACGACGCGCCCGCCCTGGCCCGCGCCGACGTCGGCATCGCCATCGGCGCCGGCACCGACGTCGCCATCGAGTCGGCCGGGGTCGTGCTCGCCTCCTCCGACCCCCGCGGCGTCACCGGGATCATCCGCTTGTCCCGCGCCTCGTACCGCAAGATGATCCAGAACCTGGCCTGGGCCGCCGGCTACAACGTCATCGCACTCCCGCTCGCCGCCGGGGTGCTGGCCTGGGCCGGCATCGCCCTGAACCCCGCCATCGCCGCCGTCCTGATGTCGGCGTCGACGATCGTCGTGGCACTCAACGCGCAACTGCTCCGGCGGGTACACCTCGCGCCGACCGAACAGTGAGATGGCCGCCTTCGTCTGGCTTCCCGGATGCGGGCGTGGGGACGTCGACCTCACGCCCGCATCTGCTGGTCAAGCGCTCGGCCGTGCGCGTGGGCGAGCAGCCGGTCGACGTCCCCGATCGACGCGTGCGGCTCCCCGAGCGGCGCGGCGACGGGGTCGGGGCCTGCCTGCGGCGTCGAACGACCGGCCGGCTGCGGGCAGGGACTCGGGTACAGAAGTCATGGCCTTCACCGTATCGTTGGACGCACCTGTGAAGGTTTGACTCGATGCGACGCGAGGAGCTGGCGTTGAAGTCTCAAACGGCAGTGCAGGGGCGTTCGTACCGTCCCGCAGACCTCGCCCGGGAGCACGGCATCTCCACCCAGGCTGTCCGCAACTACGAACGCGACGGGGTGCTGCCGCCGGCCCCGCGCACGCCGAGCGGCTACCGCGCCTACTCCATCCTGCACGCGAACGCGCTGCACGCCTATCTCGCGCTCGTCCCGGCCCACGGCTACGCGACCGCCGGCGAGATCATGCGCGCCGTCAACGCCGGCGACGTGGACACCGCACTACGGGCGATCGATCGCAGCCACGCCCAACTGCTCCGCGACCGGGAGACGCTCGACGTCGTCGAGGCGACCGTCGGGGTGTTGACGGTCACCGGCGTACCCGCCGGGGCCGCACTGCCGGATCAACCTGGAGACGGTCGGCCGGGGGCGGGGTCGCCGGCCACGGGCCGGCCCGACCGTCCGCTGACGATCGGCCACCTCGCCCACCGGATCGGCGTGACGCCGGCCACCCTGCGCAAGTGGGAGCGGGCCGGCGTCCTCGTGCCACAGCGCGGTCCCGACACCGGCCACCGGCTGTACCGGGTCGACGACGTCCGCGACGCCGAGCTGGCGCACCTGCTCCGGCGCGGCGGCTACCGGCTCGACCACATCGCCACGGTCCTGCGCCAGGTCCGGGCCGCCGCCGGCCCCGAGGCGTTGGCCGGCTCACTGGAGGGCTGGCGGCGACGGCTCACCGACCGGGGGCGGGCCATGCTCACCGCCGCCGCGCGGCTCGCGGACCACCTGTCCCCGCCGGACGGGCAGAGCGGACACGGCGGGGCCGATCTGCTGGGAGGTCGATCCTGATCACCGCACTGCCGACACCATCGGCCCCTGCCGGGTCGGCCTGTCGTGCGTTGGCCCCTATGGAGCTGCCCCGTTTGTGCTGTCGGTGGAGTGGGAGCGTGGACGGGGCAGCTCCATAGGGGCCGAAGGGCAGGTCCCCGACCGGGGGGCATTCGTGCGGTCACTTCGGCAGGTTCGCGCTCGCCTTGGCCAGCTGGTACGCCGGGAGCATCGCCTCGAACTCGTCGTCGTCCATGCCTCCGAGGGTGAGCATGAGCTGGCCGTCCAGGGTGGAGACCACGATCGCCCGCTTTCGGCTGCCCTCCTCGGTCCAGGTCGCCTCGTACGAGTCCAGCGGTCCGGCCTTGGTCCGGCGGTACTGCGGGCCCTCGGCCTTGCTGCTGTACTCGGCGAGGAACTTGTCCACCGTGACCTGCGGGTCCGACGGGGTGGCTCCCTCGATCTGCCAGACCCGGAGGAAACCGATGTGCCCGGCCGGCTTCGCGTCGATCTCGCAGAGCAGCAGGGCGGGGCCGGCCCGGTAGTCCGTCCCTGACTTGACCGCCTTCACCTTCCACTCCGGTGGCACCGAGAAGGTCATCGACAGCGGGCAGGCGCTGCCCTCGGGGCCGACCGTGGTGCCGGCCGCCGCCGGGGCGACCTCGTCGTACCAGGGCGGGCCGGCCGCGACCGGCGACGCGGTCGGGCTGGCCGACGGCGGGGGCGCCACCGTGGGCGTCGCCTTGTCGGCGCAGCCGACCGTCGCGGTGAGGGTGAGTGCGGCCAGTACGGCCACCCGCCGGAACATCTGTCGTTGCCCCCGTCGTGATTCGTGCCGCCGGTGTCGCGGCCGACGATGCTAACCCGGCCGCGACCCACGGCGCTGCCCGGCCGCGCAACCGCTCGGCGTCACGGCGCACGGTACGCGGGCTGACGTCCAGCCGCTCGGCCAGCAGCGCCCCCGGCCAGTCCCGGCGCGCCTGGAGCAGCGACAGCAGTCGCGCTGAGGTCTTCGGCGCAGATCCCGATGCTGCCATGAGAAGCGGCCACTATCTGACCGCTTCAGCTGCGACTCTCGTTCCGTGCCTGACAACGAGAACGACCCGAAGCACCCGGCCACCGTGACCGCCACGACCAGGGCGATGACCCGATGACCGTTTTCGGCCCCCGGGCGCTCAACCGCGCGACGCTCGCCCGGCAGTTGCTGCTCGATCGCGCCGACGTACCGGTCCTCGACGCCGTCGCGCACCTCGGCGGCCTGCAGGCGCAGGAGCCGCAGGAACCGTTCGTCGGGCTCTGGTCGCGACTGCGCGCGTTCGACCCGACGGTGCTCTCGGACCTGCTGGTCCGGCGAAGCCTGGTACGGACGCACCTCATGCGCCGCACCATTCACCTCGTCACCGCCGACGACGCCCTGGCCTGGCGGGCCCGGCACGACAGCATGCTGCGCCAGCGGTCGATCGGTACCTACCGCCGCGAGTTCGACGGAACAGACCTCGACGAGCTCGCCGAAGCAGGCCGGGCGGTGATGGCCGACGACCAGCCCCGCTCGATGACCGAACTCGCGCGGGCGCTCGCCGGGCGCTGGCCGACACCGAGCCCTCGGGCACTGGGCGAAGTGCTGATCGCCGCCCTCGTCCCGATGGCGCAACTGCCGCCGCGCGGGCTGTGGCGCACGAGGGCGGGAGTGCGCAACGTCCTGCTCTCCTCCTGGCTGGGTCGGGAGATCGACCCGCCGGCCCCGGAGGGCTCCGATCCGGTCGGCCGGGCGCTGGTACGGCGCTATCTGGCCGCGTTCGGCCCCGCAGCTACGGCCGACCTGCGCGCCTGGTGCGGCCTCGCCGGACTGCCGGCCGCGGTGACCGCGATGCGCGGGGAGTTGATCACCTTCCGTGACGGACGGGGCCGCGAGTTGATCGACCTACCCGACGCGCCGCGCCCCGACCCCGACACCCCCGCCCCGGTACGGTTCCTGCCGGCGTTCGACAACGCGATACTCGGCTATCACGACCGGAGCCGGATCATCGACGACGCCCACCGTGGCCTGTCGGTTGCCGGCGCGCGCGTTGTGTTGGTCGACGGGTGGGTCGCCGCGACCTGGAGCGTCGAGGCCGGCACCGTGACCGTCACTCCGCTGCGCCGGTTCTCCCGAGCCGAGCGCACCGCCGTCGCCGAACAGGGGCGGAGACTGGCGTCGTTCCTCTCCGACGGCGAGAGCCACCGGGCCCGGGTCGACGATGGTGATCCGGACCCCGTCGGGGTCACGGTCGCCCGTGGGGCCGGAGCCGGCTGAGACCGGTTCCAGGTCGAGGCGGGCAGGGCCGGGCAGGTCGGCGGACTTCGCGCCGCTCCCCCATCGCCGAGGTCTCAGGCGGCGTTCCGTTGGGCGCGGGTGCCCTGCGGCGGCAGGCCCGGCGTGGCGGGCCGGCTCCGGGGCCCAGGGTGCTGGGACTCGGCCGGGGCGGCTCCCCGGGCGAGCTGCATGGCGCGCTCCGCGTTCAGCATCGTCTCGCACGGCGCCTCCTGCCCGTCGCACAGGAGGCTGTGGCAGTGGCCGCTGTCGTCGGGTTGGTGCGCTTCGGCGACGTGGTACGCCAGGCGCCACAACAGCGGGTCGGTCACGTCGCTCGGCGCCACGGTGTCGTGACTGGACCGGTGGTGGGTTGTGCCGGACACGCGGAGCCCCTCTCGTCGTCGCTGGCCCCTAAACGTTCACCACTCCGGGCCTCGGCAAACCTCCCCGGGGCAGGGGCGTTGCTCACAGCCGCGGCGGCGTTCGGGTTGCCGCCCCGGCGGGTGCTGGTGTGCGGACTCCGCCGGTCCGGCCTGTGCGGGCGACCACTTCGAGCGTTACCCGCCCTCCTGCGGGGTACTGCGCTGCCCGAAACCGGTTGGCCGGGGCGACGGCGCGCCGTGCCCCGGTCCACCGTGGCGACAGGCGGGCGGGAGGCGCGGGATGCGGGGCTGGGAACAGGGCGTGGTGGGCCGGTCACCGGATCGGGTCCGAGCCGCGGCGAACCGGGCGCGGGACCGGGCTCGGGAATGGGTCCGAGCCGCGGCGAACCGGGCGCGGGACTGGGCGCGGGCGGCGGTGGGCCGGTTGCGGCGGGACTGGGTGGACGTGGTCGAGGCGGCCCTCGCGGCGACGGTGGCGTGGTTCGTGGCCTCCCGGCTCATCGGCCACCCGGACCCGTTCTTCGCGCCGACCGCGGCCCTGGTGGTCCTCGGCGAGGCGCGCGGGCAGCGGCTCCGCCAGACGATCGAGATCGTCCTCGGCGTCGCGGCGGGGGTGCTGGTCGCCGAGCTGGTGGTGCAGGCCCTCGGCCCGGGCAGCGGAACGCTGCTGGCGGTCCTGGTGCTGACCATCGGTCTCATGGTGACGATCGGGGCGAGCAGAACCCTCGTCGTCCAGGCGGCGATCTCCGCGCTGTACCTGGTCGCGGTGGCCGCGCCGAAGGGCGACCTGGCGCCGTTCCGCTTCGTCGACGCGCTGGTCGGCGGCGCGGTGGCGCTCGCCGCCAGCCAGCTCACCGTGGGCCGCAACCCGCTCGCGCCGCTGGTCGCCGAGGCGCGCCGGACGTTCGCCGACCTCGCCGAGGTGCTCACCTGCATCGACGAGGCGCTGGCGCGCTGCGACGAAGTGGCGGCCCGGGCGGCGCTGGAGCGGGCCCGCGAGGTCGACGGTTGCGTGGAGCGGCTGCGGACGGCGGTGCAGGCCTGCGGCGAGACGCTGCGGCTCGGCGTGCGCCGCCGCCGGCACCTGGGCCGGGTCGGGGACGTCGAGGCCACCGCCCGGCAGCTCGACTACGCGGCCCGCAACATCCGGGTGCTGGCCCGCGCCGGGGTCACGCTGACCCGGCTGCACGAGGCCACCCCGCCCGAGGTGGGTGCCGCGATCCGCGCGCTGGCCGAGGCGGTACGGGCCGCCGGGGCGGCGCTGGCCACCGACCTCGCCGGCCGGCAGGAGGCGGCCCGGCACGCCGAGCAGGCGGAGGCGACGGCACTCGAAGCGGTCCGAACCGCCGCCCAGCTGCTCAGGTCCAACCCCCCGCTACCGGTGGTAATGATCATCGGACAGATCCGCGCCACCGCCATCGACCTGCTACGGGGTGTCGACGGAGAAGACAACTCGGTACTGACCCGAGTAGACCAGGCCCTCTCCCCGCCCACCTCCACCCAGGGGGTGGGGGTGGGGTAATGGTCCAACCAGTTGACGGGTTGATGTGGTGGGGGACACACTGCTCGGCGTGGTGTTTGTGCCTGTGCCCCGGGGGTCCGTATCCGATCACGTCTTCGGGCAGCTCCGCGACGCGGTGGTCAGCGGCGCGTACCGGCCCGGCGACACGCTGCCCGGCGAGCGGGAGCTGGCCGCCGCCTTCGCGGTGAACCGGCACGCCGTCCGGGAGGCGCTGCGGCGGCTGCAACAGCTCGGCCTGGTCCGGGTCAGCCAGGGCGGCGCGACCCTGGTGCTGGACTGGCGGGTGCACGCGGGGCTCGACCTCGCGCTGTCCCTGATCCGCTCCGGTGACGTCCTGCCCGTCGACACGCTGGTGCGGGACATGTTGGAGATGCGGGCCTGCATCGGCGTCGACGCGGCCCGGCTCTGCGCCGAACGGGCCGACGCGGCGACGCGCGAGACCGTCACCCGCGCCGCGCAGGAGTACGCCGGGCTCGCCCCCGACCTGCCCCGGATGGCCGAGGCCAACATCACGCTGTGGCGGCACGTGGTGCGCGGCTCGGGCAACACGGCGTACCTGCTGAGCTTCAACAGCCTCGTGGCCGGCGCGCTCGCCGTCGGCGAGGTGCCGCCCGAGCGGCACGCCGCCGAACTGCTCGACGTGGCGGGGCACCACCGGCTCGCCGAGGCGGTCGCCGCCGGCCGGGGCGACGCCGCCGCCGAGCAGGCCCGGGCCCTGCTCACCGCCGCCCTCGCCACCCCACCCGGAAGGGAATGCCGAGCATGATCCCCGCCGTGCTCTACGCCGTACCCGCGTTCCTGCTGCTCATCGTCGTGGAGGCGCTGTCCTACCGGTTCGCCCCCGACGACGACGAACGCGGCTACGAGCTGCGCGACACCACCACGAGCCTCACCATGGGCGCCGGCAGCCAGGTGATCGGCTTCCCCTGGAAGCTGCTCACCGTCGGCCTGTACGCCGCGGTGTGGACGGTCGCGCCGGTCCAGCTCTCCCCCACCAGCGTCTGGACCTGGGTGCTGCTGTTCTTCGCCGACGACCTGGCCTACTACTGGTTCCACCGCACCCACCACGAGGTACGGCTGTTCTGGGCCGGTCACGTCGTGCACCACTCCAGCACGTTCTACAACCTGTCCACCGCGCTGCGGCAGAGCTGGACGCCGATGACCACACTGCCGTTCTGGCTGGCCCTGGCCCTGCTCGGCGTCCCGCCGTGGATGATCTTCCTCCAGCAGTCGGTGAGCCTGTCGTACCAGTTCTTCCTGCACACCGAGCGGGTCCGGGTGCTGCCCCGGCCGATCGAGTGGCTCTTCAACACGCCGTCGCACCACCGGGTCCACCACGGCGTCAACGCCGAGTACCTGGACCGCAACTACGGCGGGATCCTCATCGTCTGGGACCGGCTGTTCGGCACCTTCGAGCCGGAGCGCGCCGCCGTCCGGTACGGGCTGACCACGAACATCGGCACCTACCACCCGCTGCGGGTGGCCACCCACGAGTACGGGGCGATCTGGGCCGACGTGCGGGCCTCCGGATCCTGGCGGCACCGGCTCGGCCACGTGTTCGGCCGTCCCGGCTGGCAGCCCGCCCGATGAGGCGCCTCATTCCCTTCGGCGTGGCCGCCGCCGTCGAGCTCGTCGGCGTCGCCACGGACAGCACCGTGCTCCAGTGGCTGGCCAAGCCGCTGCTCGCCCCGCTGCTGCTGCTCTGGCTGCTGCGCTCCGGCCGACGCTTCGACGGGTTCGCGCTGGGGCTGGTCTTCGCCACCGGCGGGGACGTGGCGCTGCTGCTGCCCGACGGGCCCGCGTTCCTGGTCGGGATGGGATTCTTCCTCGGCGCCCAGGTCAGCTTCATCGTGACGTTCACCCGGCACCGACGGCCCCCCGTGCCGGTGGTGGCCGGCTACCTCGTGCTGTGGGCGCTGGCCAACGTCGTGCTGTGGGGCCCGCTCGGGGAGCTACGGCTGCCCGTGCTCGGCTACAGCCTCGCCCTGTGCCTGATGGCCGCCGCGGCGGCCGGCGTGTCGGCCCGCGCGGCGGTCGGCGGGGCGTTCTTCCTCGTCTCCGACCTCCTGATCGGCCTGGACGCGGCCGGCACCACCCTGCCCGGCCACGGCCTGCTCGTGATGAGCACCTACATCACGGCGCTGCTGCTGCTGACCACGGCGTGGGCGGCGGCCGGTGGGCCCGACGCCGCGCGCCGGCCGGACCGGCGTACCGACGGGGGCCCGGCCGCCCGGGCGGACGAACCGGCCACCCCCTGACGCCGGCCGCCGGCCCACCCTGGTTCGGGCGGGCCGGCGGCCGGAGGGGCGAGCGCTCGACGGCGGCGCGGCGGCCGTCGGGCGCGGCGGGTCAGTGTCGGCGGCGGCCGTAGGCGCCGGCGGCGAGCGACACGCCGACCGCGGCGAAGATGACCTGGATCAGCAGCTCGATCCAGTCGATGCCGGAGGTGTCGTCCACCCCGAAAGCGCCGGCCACGAGGGTGCCGAGGATCGCGGCGACCACGCCGATCAGCAGGGTGAGCCAGATCGGGATGGTCTGCTTGCCCGGTACGACCAGCCGGCCCAGCGCGCCGACGATCAGGCCGATGATGATGGCGGTGAAGAACCCGGTTACTTCCACGGTGGGCCGTTCCTTTCAAAAGGTTGTCGCCTGCGTCCACCACGGTGCCCCCGAAGACCGGCCGGCCAAACCGCCAACGCCCCGACCAGCGGATTCTTCACAGAACTGTCATGGTCCCGCGTGGCAACCGTCACAGCCCGCGGCCGACCCCGGGTCAGCCGGCGCAGTGGGCGTACCTGGCGGCCCGCTCGGCCAGCCACAGCCAGCGGCGCTGCGTCTCCCCGGCGGTGGCGGCGACCATGGCGAGGGCGTCGCCGCGCACGGCGGTGAGGGCCGCGCCGGTGGCCGCCGGGTCGTCGAGCAGGGCAGCGCCGTCGCGGAACGCCTCGGCCTCGGCCGAGCCGCCGAACCGGGGGGCCACCTCGTCGCGCCAGAAGTCCGCCCAGGCCAGCTCCGGATCCCAGGAGAACCGGGCGTACGCCAGGTAGCTGATCTCGTTGGTCGGGTGGTACGCGGACGGCTCGGCGAAGATGGTCAGCCCCCGCATCCCGGCGGCCCCGGAGCGGGTGGCCATGTCGGCGTACATCTCGGGAACCCAGGAGTGACGCTGCCGGTTCCACTGCGACCCGGCGTGGGTGCGCAGCACGCTGGTCGTGTGTGGCAGGCGGTCGACGTGCTCGGCGGTCAGCCGGTCCCGCTGGTCGTACCAGAACCCGCGGTTGACGCAGTACTGGTACGCCACGTCGTCGGGCAGGTCGGCCAGTGGCTTCTGGGCGTCGAGGTCGAAGATGTTGTCCCAGTACACCTCGACGAGGTGACGCAGCGGCACCCCGGCCGGACCGGTGCGGCGGGCGGTCTCCAGCAGGGTCGGGTAGACCGACCGCATCGCCTCGTACGACCAGGAGGTGCGCTCGCCGCCGGCGCGGGCGGCGCACCGGGCGCAGGCGCAGCTTCCGTAGTCGCCGGTCTCGAAGTTGATCCCGCCGACGGGCAGGGTGTCCAGCAGCCAGTCGATGGCGTCGCGGTGCCAGGCCAGGTTGTCCGGCTGGGACGGGCAGGCGGCCATCATGTACTCGCTGGCCGGGAAGTGCAGGTCGCCGAACTCGTCGATGTCGAAGCCGACCTTCTTCGGCAGCTCGGCGGCGAGGTCGGGGCGCCGGCGCAGCCAGGTGGCCAGGTTGTACCGGTGCCGGCCGTCGAAGTAGATGCCGCCGTAGGCGTTGATCCCGACCCCGGCGATGATCCGCACGCCCCGGGCGTTGGCGTACTCGCACAGCTCGCGGGCCGCCTCGACGCCGCCGTGGGCGTCGCGCAGCAGCCCGTACACGACGATCCCGCCGATCCGTTCGCGGCTGCAGAAGTCGACCAGCCGGCGGTAGTCGGCGCCGAACGCGTCGGCGGACTTCGCGTACGGGTTGAGCGCGCCGATCTCCTGCTGGCCGAGCTGGCGGGTGTCCCAGTTGGTGGAGTGGTCCCAGGTCCACAGGGTGCGCAGCGGCAACCCGGGGGCGGCGGCGGACGCGCCGACGGGCAGGCCGGCCGGGGTGGCCGAGGTGACCAGGGCGCGGGCGGCGTACACCAGGCCGGCGAACGGGTCACCGGTGAGCCGGATCTCGCCCCGCTCGGGCACGTCGGTCCGGTGGCCGCCCTCGGCCAGCGCCGGGTCGACGGCGAGGCGGACCGGCACGGCGTCCGGCCCTCCCTCGCCGAAAGCCTCGCGCAGCAGCCCGGCGGCGAAGGGCGCGTGCTCGGCCCCGAGCACCCGCACGCCGGAGACCTGGCGGTACGACGACATCATGTCCTCCCGATGGTGTGGGCGGTGGCGGCGAGGTAGTCGACCACGTCGATCGCGGTCCACACGCCGTGCCGCCAGTAGGGGTCCTGTTCGACGAGGGTGCGGGCGGCGGGCGCGTCTGCGGCCCGCAGCACCAGCACGGAGGCGCTCAGGTCGGCACGCGCCCCGACGATCAGGGCGGTGCCGTCGGCGAGCAGGGCGCGCACGTGCGCCAGGTGCGCGGCCCGGTGGGGTTCGCGCCGGACGACGACGTCGGCGGCGAAGGTGGCGGTGACCAGGTAGGTCGGTTCGAACTTCACGGGTGGATTCCTCCTGCGGTGACGGCCCGCGCGGTCCCGGCCGGTCCGGCTCGGCCGCACCGGGGGCCGGCCGTCACGCCTCGGCCCCGATCGCGCAAACTCATGCCTCGGCCCCGATCGCGCCGAGCAGTCGCCGCATGGCGACCCGGTAGACGGTCTGCGGGCGGCCCGCTCCGGTGCTGACGTGCACCCCGACCTCCTCGGCGAAGCCGGCCGCGCGCAGCGCCTTGAGCAGCCGGCGGGCCGAGCGCGCCTCCACGCCGTACGCGTCGGCCAGCCCCCGGGCGGTGACCTCGTCGGGGTCCATCTGGTGCAGGGCCTCCAGCAGCCGCCGGGTGGACAGCGGACCGATGCCGAGCTGCTCGGAGACCCGCAGCACGCCCGGGGCGGTCTCCCGCAGCCGGGGCCGCACGGCGGTCTCCCGGCTGGAGTAGACCTCCCCGTCGGGGAACACCACGTGGGTGTCGCCGCTGTGCCGGCCCAGCGCGAGGGCCTTGCGGGCGTTGTCCTCGGCGGCGGCGATGGTGGTGCCTGCGCCGAAGCCGACGGCGTGCTCGACGTCGACGCCGCGCAGGGCGAGCAGGGAGGCGTGGCCGTCCCGGTGCCGGGCGATGGCGCTCTCCACGGTGCCCCGGGTGGTGGTGATCACCAACGTCCGGTCGTCGACGGCGGCCAGCCGTCCGCGCATCCGTTCGGCGTGCTCCAGCAGCGCCTCACGTACCCGCAGCCGTTGCCGTTCCGCCTGGTACGGGTCCTGCGCCCGGGTCGTCGGCACACCCAGGTCGACCATCATCACGGCGATCTGGGTGGCCCGGGACTGGCGGATCTCGGCGGCGAGCCAGGCCCGGCGCAGCGCGTCGCGCACCGACGCGCGGGTGTGCTCGACGCGCCACACCGGAACCCCGCTGTCGACGAGGTCCCGGTGCACCGCGCCGAGGCAGGTCAGGCACGCCTCGACCGCGCCGGAGGCGTACCGCTCCCGGTGGTACGCGGTGATCTCGTCCAGGCCGGTGAAGAGCAGCCCGGAGGAGTCGGCGATCGGCAGGATCTCCGTGGGCGGGGCGACCTCGATGTCGTGGTACGTCTCGCGGACGGTCTCCGCCTCTATGGTGTCCACGCTGACCCGGGGCAGCTTCCCGCCGGTGGCCAGCAGCATCCGCGACAGCGTCCGGTACAGGTCGATGCCGGCGTGCGGGACGTAGTCGATCTCCGCCCGCAGCTCGCCGGCGGCGTTGGCGAACGCGTACGGGATGCGCCCGGTGAACAGCAGCACCTGGCACACCTCGTCCAGCTCGCGGGCCAGTTCGGGGGCCTGTTCGGGGCGGGCGTACACGCGTGTGGTCACCGCCTCCGCGCGGCCTTCCCCCGCCGCCACCTCCTGCACGAGCCGGATCGAGTCCTCCGGGCCGATGATCCCGATCACGATGCTGCCTCCACGTGGTGTCCCGCTGGCCTAGAGGGTGGGGTGCTCAGCCCGTGCAGACCGTGCCGGCCAGGCCGGCGCTGACCGGCGACGCCAGCAGCACCAGCACCGAGGCGACATCCTCGGGGCGGCCCAGCGCGGCCTCGATCGCGGCGACCCGCCCGCCGTCGGTGCCGTTGACCCGCGCCTCGTCCAGCGACCGCCGCATCAGCGGTGTGTCGATGTCTCCCGGGCAGAGCGCGTGCACGCGGATCCCCTGTGGACCGAGCTGTCGGGCCAGTGTGAGCGCCAGGCCGTGCAACCCTCCCTTACTCGCGCCGTAGGGTACCGAGCCGGAGCCGGTCTGGACGCCCGCCTTCGACCCGACCAGCACGAGCACCCCGTCGCCGGGGCTCAGGTGCCGGGCGGCGTGCTTGGCGACCAGGAACGGGCCGGTGAGGTTGACGGCGATGATCCGCGCCCACAGTTCGACCGGCACGTCCCGCACGTCCAGGCCCTGGCCGCCCATGATCCCGGCGACGTGCAGCACGGCGTCGACGCCGCCCAGTTCGGCGGCGACGGCGTCGAGCGCCCCGGCGACCTCGGCCTCGACGGTGACGTCGACGCCCCGGGCGCAGGCGCTCGCCCCGGCGGACCGGGCCTCGGCGGCGGCGTCGGCCGCCCCGGTGGCGTCGGCGTCCAGCACGGCGACGGCCGCGCCGGCCGCGCCGGCGGCCAGCACGGTGGCCCGGCCGATGCCGGACGCCCCGCCGACGACGACCACCCGCCGCCCGGCCAGCAGGCCGACCGACGCGGTTCCGCCGCCCACGCCCGGCCCGGGCGGCTGGGTGCCACCGCCGCCCGGACCGGCCGCCGGGGCGACGCCGCTCACGCGCGGACCGTGCGGCGCACCGCGTCGGCCACGGTCGCCGCCTCGGGCACCACGGCCGCCTGGAGGGCGGGCGCGGCGGGCATCGGCACGTCCGGGGCGGCCACCCGGGCGATCGGGGCGCGCAGGTCGGCGAAGCACTCGGCGGCGGCCCGGGCGGCGATCTCCGCGCCGAAGCCGCCGGTCAGGTTCGCCTCGTGGGCGACGACCAGCCGGCCGGTGCGGGCCACCGACGCGGCAACCGTGTCGAAGTCCAGCGGGTTGAGCCAGCGCAGGTCGACCACCTCGACGTCGACGCCCTCCTCGGCGAGGGTCGCGGCGGCGTCCAGGGCCGCGGACACCATCCGCGACCAGGCGACGACGGTGACGTCGGCGCCGGGCCGGACCACCCGGGCCCCGCCGATCTCCTCGACCGGGGCGTCGGTGCGCACCGGGCCCCGCATCGGGTAGAGCATCCGAGCCTCGGCGACCACCACCGGGTCGTCGCTGACGACCGCGGTGCGCAGCATCTGGTACGCGTCGTCCGGCGTGGCCGGCAGCGCCACCCGCAGGCCGGGGGTGTGCGCGAAGTACGCCTCCGTCGAGTGCGAGTGCTGGGCGCACGCCCCGGGCGAGTAGCCCTGCTGCATCCGGATCACCAGCGGGGCCTTCCACCGGCCCGCGCTGGAGTAGTGGATGTTGGCGATCTGGTTGACGATCTGGTCCATCGCCACGAACGAGAAGTCGGCGTACATGATCTCGGCGATCGGCCGCAGGCCGGTCATGGCCGCGCCGAGGGCCATGCCGAGGAAGCCGGTCTCGGAGATCGGGGTGTCGAAGATCCGGTCGGAGCCGAACCGCTTGTGCAGCCCCTTGGTGGCGCCGAACGGCCCGCCGGGCAGCGCGACGTCCTCACCGAAGTAGACGGTGTCGGTCCGGCTGTCCAGGGCCCAGGTGAGCGCCGCGTTGACGGCCTGGATGTAGCGCAACGACTCAGACATAGACGTGCTCCTTGGCGGTCGCCGGGTCCGGGGTGGGCACGGCGCGGGCGGCGGTGACGGCGGCCTCGATCTCGTCGGCCACCTCGGCGTCGATGGCGTCGAGCCGGGCGGCCAGGTCGGCGTCGGCGGCCCGGCGGATGCGGGCCAGGGGCTCGCGTTCCCGGGCGGCGGCGATCTCACCGGCCGGGCGGTAGTGCTGCACGTCGCCGCTGTAGTGGCCGACGAGGCGCTCGGTCATCGCCTCCACGATGGACGGACCGGAGCCCTCCCGGGCCCGGTCCACGGCCTCGGCCATGGCCTCGGCGACGGCGTCGGGGTCGTTGCCGTCGACCACCCGGCCGGGCAGGCCGTAGCCGGCGGCCCGCTCGGCGAGCTGCCGGACCCGCACCATGTCCTCGATCCGGGACATCTCGGAGTAGACGTTGTTCTCCACCACCAGCACCAGCGGCAGGTCGAGCACGGCTGCGAGGTTGAGCGCCTCGTGCACGTTGCCCTGGTTCATCGCGCCGTCGCCGATGCTGACCACCGACACGGCCCCGCTGCCGGTGCGCTGGGCGGTGAGCGCCGCGCCGGTCGCGATCGGCACCCCGGCGCCCACGATGGAGTTCTCGCCGACGAACCAGCGCCCCGGGTCCGACAGGTACGGCGACGCGGCCCGCCCGCCGCAGAGCGCGGAGTCGCGGCCCATCATCTCGGCGAACAGGCCGGTGAGGTCGACGCCCCGGGCGATCGCCCAGCCGTGTCCCCGGTAGGTCGCGGTGACGTGGTCCCCGTCGCGCAGCGCCCGGCAGGCGCCGACCGGGACGGCCTCCTGGCCGTTGCACAGGTGGATCGAGCCCGGGATCTCGCCGGCGTCCTTGAGGGCGGCCAGCCGCTCCTCGAACCGGCGGATCCGGGCCATCAGCCGATAGTCGTCGGGCAGGCCCATCACACCCCCTGAGATAATTGAGCCTTATTCCGGCTCGTTGGTTGAGGAGCCTAGACCAGCAGTCCAAGGCTATGGAAGAGTGCACAAGCAAGTTTGTGGCCGTTATTGGTCTCTAATTTGGGGAGCGGGCATGGAGATCGCCGAGGTGGAGTCCGTGGTGCGCGGCGACGCGCACTTCGTCCAGCTGCGCACGTCGGACGGGCTGACCGGTGTCGGCCAGTCCGCCTGCTGGGGATACCCGACGGCGGTGCACGCCGTGGTGGAGACGTTCCGGCCGTACCTGCTCGGGGCGGACCCCAACCGGATCGAGCACCACTGGCACCACCTCTACCGGATGGGACCGTTCCGCGGCTCGGTGCTCACCGCCGCCGTCTCGGCCGTCGACCTGGCCCTGTGGGACCTGCTGGGCAAGCGGCTCGGTGTGCCGGTGTGGCAGCTGCTCGGCGGCCGGGTGCGCGACCGGATCCGGCTGCACCTGCTGCTGGGCGGCACCGGGGCGGAGGCCCTCGCGGCCCAGGCCGCCGCAGCCGTCGCCGACGGCTTCACCGCCGTGAAGTTCGACCCGCTGCCCGCCGACTACGGCGACGTGTCGCTGGCCCGCCTCGTCGCCGAGACCGAGGCCACCACGGCGGCGGTGCGCGACACCGTCGGCCCGGACGTCGACCTGCTCATCGAGCTGCACCGCAAGCTCACCCCGTTGCAGGCCACGGCCGTGGTGCCGGCGCTGGCCCGGCACCACCCGCTGCTGGTGGAGGACCCGATCCAGATCGACAGCGTGAGCAGCCAGGCCGAGGTGGCCCGCCGGGCGCTCGGCGTGCCGATGGCCAACGGGGAACGGCTGCACACCATCTGGGAGTTCAAGGAGTTGCTCGCCCAGGGCGGCGCCCAGTACGTCCGGCCCGATGTCGGGCTCGCCGGCGGGCTCAGCCACGGCCGGAAGATCGCCGCGCTCGCCGAGGCGTACCACGCGGCCGTGGTCACCCACAACTGCCTCGGCCCGCTGCTGACCATGGCCTCGGTGCAGCTCGACACGGTCATCCCGAACTTCGTCACCCAGGAGTACTCCCCGATCGACGACCGGCTCGCCGACGGGCCGGCCCGGGCCTGCGTCCGCCGCGAGGGCGGGTTCCTGCCGGTGCCGCAGGCCCCCGGGCTGGGCGTGACGCTCGACCTGACCGACGAGCGACCGCTGGACCTGACCGGCCGGCCGCTGACCCGCATCCCGCTGCGCGCCGACGGTTCGGTCGCGTACGCGGTGTAGGGAAGGGCATCTGCTACCCGCCGCCGTCCGCGGCGACCCCGCGATACGACCAGGGTCAGGCTGGTCCCCGCCGTCATGGTGATCGGCGCGAGGGCGACCAGGAAGCCGAGTACGGAGATTCCCCGAATCCTCAGACCACCACCCGGTAGTGGGTGGTCAGCAGCCCCGCATCGTCGTAGACGTGAAACGCCACCCCGGGCGGCTGCCGCAGATCGACCAGCGGCCCGTCACCCTCCCAGGGCAGCCGGAGCGTGGAGACGACGCCGGGCGCGATCCGCAGTGGCCGCCCGGCGAAGGTGCTCGCTGCGGCGGTGTGGAAGTGCCCGGTCAGTACCGCGACGACCTGCGGATGAGCGGCCAGCAGTTCGGCCAGCGGCTCGGCGGGGAACAGCCGGATCGAATCGATGACGGGGTGGTGCAGTTCGACCGGCGGGTGGTGGAAGGAGACGAAGACCGGTGTCCCGGCCGGCACCGAGCCGAGGTGGTCGGCGAGCCAGTCCATGGTCTCCGCGTCGAGGTGGCCGTCGTCCTCGCCCGGAATCGACGAGTCGGCGAGCAGGAAGACCGCGCCGGCGACGTCGTACCGGGTGTTGATCGGGCCGTTGCCGCCGCCCTCGTCACCGAGCAGACCCTTGCGGTACGCGGCACGGACATCGTGGTTACCGGGGCAGAGCATGACAGGCAGCGGGGACGCGAAGAGCTTCGCGGCGATCCGGTACTCGGCCACCTCGCCGTGGTCAGCGATGTCCCCGCTGATCAGGATCGCGTCGACCGGTCGGGGCAGGGCGTGCAGGTGGTCCATCACCCGGGCGGTCCGTTCGGCCGACCGAGGATGGCTGTCGAGGTGCGTGTCGCTGAGATGCGCGATGACGAGCATGCTTCCCCTAATGGCTGTTCTCATCCTGGGCATTAGGGGAAGCATGCTCGCTGATCATGCCCGCGTCAGGTAGCGGCGCGACAGTTCAGCGGGTCGGCGGGCGGCCGGGGTGGTGGAAGACCGGGTGCGCCCACAGCGGCTCGCCGTCGGCGTCGGCGATCTCGGCGAACAGGTGGGCCAGCGACGCCGTCCAGCGGGCCTGCACGTCCGAGGCGCCGGTGACCGCGCCCGCGCGGGTGAAGCCCCACCGGGTGCGCAGCACGCAGATCAGCAGCAGGTCTCGCCGGTAGATGGCGTAGTCGTAGATGCCCGCCTCGTCCAGCAGCGCGGACAGCTCCGGCCATATCTCGGCGTGGCGGCGCTCGTACTCGGCCTCCGCGCCGGGGCGCAACCGGTACAGGTGGCAGACCTGCTCCCCCGGCCCGGCGGTGGCGCTCACCGGACGCCCCGCCGGGCCGGGGGCAGGGCCGCCACCGGCCCGGGTGGACAGGGGGTCGCCCCGGGGCGACCGGAAACCGTCACTTGCCGGAGCCGGCGAGCGCGCCGGAGACGAGCTGCCGCTGGAAGACCAGGTAGATGATCAGCACCGGCAGCAGGGCGACGATCAGCCCGGCGCTGACCAGCGGCACCGACACGTCGTACTGGCCGCTGAGCATGGAGACGCCGACCATCAGCGTCTTGCTGTCCGAGCCGCCCATGATGACCAGGGGCAGCAGCAGGTCGTTCCACATCCAGACGAAGTTGAAGATGGCCAGCGCCGCCAGGGCCGGGGTGGCGATCGGGGCGAGCAGCCGGAACAGGATGGTCAGGTGTCCCGCGCCGTCGACCCGGGCCGCCTCGATCAGCTCGTCGGGAATCTGCTGGAAGTACCCCGCGAGCTGGTACGTGCCCAGCGGCAGCCCGAACGCGGCGTACGCCAGGATCAGGCCCTGGTACTGGCCGGACATGCCCAGGTCCAGCACCGTCTGGTAGAGCGGGTAGATGATCGCCTGGCTGGGGATCGTCAGCGTCACGATGATCAGCAGGAAGACGATCTTCCCGCCGCGGAAGCGCATCTTCGTCACCGCGTACGCGACGAACAGCGCGGCGAGCACCGACAGCACCAGCCCGCCGAGCGTGGTGATCAGCGAGTTGAGCAGCAGCCGGGGCATGTCCATCCGGCGGAACGCCTCGAGGTAGTTGTCCAGGGTGATCCCGGCCGGCAGGCCCAGCGGGTCGTGGGCGAAGCCGGACTGCGTCTTCAGGGAGCTGACCACGGTGAACAGCAGCGGGTAGATCGCCGCGACGGCGACGACGACCAGCGCGAAGGTCAGCAGGTAGCGCCCGATCCGGGCGGAGTGGCGCGGGTTCATCGCGGCTTGCGGGTCCCCTCTGTGAACATGTGCCGCACGCTGAAGATCGACAGCACGGCGACGAAGACGAACAGGGCGATGCCGATGGCCGAGCCGTAGCCGCGGTCAAGGAACTGGAAGGTGGTGAGGAAGACCAGGTACTCGGGGAGCATGGTGGCGTCGCCCGGCCCGCCCTGGGTCAGCGCGTAGATCAGCGGGAACAGCCAGATCAGCACCCCGGAGGCGCAGACCACGCTCCAGTACGCCACGGTCGGGCGCAGCATCGGCACGACCACCGACCACAGCCGCCGGAAGAACCCGGCGCCGTCGAGGTACGCCGCCTCCAGCATCTCGTCGGGAATGGTGGACAGGCCGGCCAGGTAGGTCATCACGCCGAGCCCGAAGAAGCTCCACAGGGCGACCGCGACCAGCGAGAACAGCGCGCTGTACCGGCCGTTGAGCCACTCGATCGCCAGCGGCTCCAGGCCGACGCCGCGCAGCAGGGCGTTCAGCGGCCCGTCGGGGGAGAGGATCTGCCGGAACATGATGCCGACGACGATGGGCGCGATGGTGTACGGCACGAAGTAGACGGCCCGGAAGAACTTCCAGCCCGGCGAGCGCTGGTGGATCAGCAGCGCCAGCACCAGCGGGAGCACGATCCACACCGGCAGGGTGGCCACCACCAGCAGGGCGTTGCGGAAGCTGGTGAGGACCATCGAGTCGTCGAACATCCGGGTGTAGTTGTCCGCCCCGGCGAACTCGCTGCCGCCGAACCCGCTGGACGACTCGAAGCTGGTGAGCACGCCCCGCACGAGGGGCACCAGCTTGAACAGCACGGCCAGCACGAGGGCGGGCAGCACCAGCGCGGCGGCCAGCCACCACTCCCGGGCCCGCCCGGGTCGTGGCGGGCGGCGGGCCGGCGCGGGCGGGGTGTCGGCGGCCACCGGCTCCGACACCGGCGCGGTGGAGATCGTCATCAGGGTTCCTTCCCCCGGGCTGGCCGGGCGGGGCGACACGGCGTCGCCCCGCCCGGGGTGCTGCTACTTGGTCTGCTTCTTCGTCGGGCTACGCTCCAGCGCCTGCTGCATCTGGTCGGCCCACTTGTCGACGGTGAGTTGGCCGAGGGTGACCTGCTGCCAGCCACGGGCCAGGGCGTCGGCCTCGGGGCCGGAGAGCATCACCCCGGCGTGCAGGGTCGGCTGGGCAACCATTTCCTGGATCTTCTGGAAGGCCGGCGACGAGGGCAGCAGCGCCTTGTCGACGTTCTTGTTCAACGGCTGGCCCTTGCCGTGCTTGACCCACAGCTCGCCGTTCTCCTTGCCGGCCAGCCAGCTGATGAACTCCAGGCCGGCCTGCTTCTTCTCGCTCCACTGGGTCACGCCGTAGACGGCGCCCTCGATGCCGGAGAACTTCTGCGCCAGCGGCGCGGACGGGTCGACCGCCGGCCACCGGGTGACGCCGAGCTTGTCGTCGCCGAGGGCCTTGCCGAACGCCTCCCAGTTCACCGCGTCGGAGATGATGGTGCCGGCGAACGCGGCGTCGCCGCGCTGGAAGATGTCGGCGCCGTCGGGGAGCATGGTGATCGACGGGGCGTTCTTGTTGGCCCAGCCCTTGGTGGTGATCTCGGCGAGCTTCTCCAGCACGGCGACGAGCTTGGGGTCCTTCCAGGACAGCTTGCCGGCGAGCAGGGCGCGGATGTCGTCCTCGGTGAGGTAGTTGCGGGCGATCTCCGGGAAGTCCCAGTACGCCGGGAAGGTGCCGGACAGCCCGAGGGCCAGGCAGGTCTTGCCGGCCTTCTTCACCGCGTCGCAGGCGGCGCCGAACTCGTCCCAGGTCACCGGCGGCTTCTCCGGGTCGAGCCCGGCGGCGGTCAGGACGGCCTTGTTGTAGTAGAGGACGTTGCCCTGGTAGGAGAAGGGCACGCCGTAGCAGGCCTTGGCGGTGTCGAAGCCCTCGCAGGCGCCGCTGTAGGTGACCAGGTCCTTGGTGATCTCGGCAGCCTTGTCACCCAGCGGCACGTACGCGCCGCGCCGGTCGAACAGCTCCAGCCCGGCGTTGTTGGCCATCACGTCCGGCCCCGACTGCGAGGTGATGTACGGGCCCTGCACCTCGGGGTACTTGTCGAACGGTACGGACTGCATCTCCAGCTTGATGTCCGGGTGGCCGGCCTCGAAGCTGGTCTTGACCTGCTTCCAGTACTCGGTGCCACCCGGCTCCCAGGTCAGCACCTTGAGGGTGACCGGGCCGCCGGCGGCGTCGTCGCCGCCGCATGCGGTCAGCAGCGCGGCGGCTGCCATGCCGGCGGCGAGGACGCCGGCCAATCTCCGTCGAAACATCGGGTAGCTCCTGTCACAAGTGGGGGCTCGGGGGGATCCGGCGGACCGCGCCGCCGGCGGTGGCGCTGTCGGCCACGGCCTCGGCGACCCGCACGACGTGCAGGCCGTCGGCGAGCGGGACGACCGCCGTCGGTTCGGTGCCGTCGACCTGGCCGAGGAAGTGCCGCAGCTCGGCGGCGAGCGCTCCGCCGCCGTCGACCGGGGAGAGGAGCCAGTCGGGCGCCTCGGTCGACTCGCCCTGGACGAGCAGGGTGGGGTGGCCGAGGTCGACGTGCGCGACCCCGTCGGTGCCGTACACCTCGACCAGGTCCGAGGTGTGGTTCGGGGTGTGTTCGGGGAGCAGGTAGCTGTTGCGGATCGACGACACGACGTCGTTGGCGTGCCGCAGCTCCGCCCACACCAGGACCGGGGTGGCCGATCCGGGTCGGGTCCGGGCCGCCGCGCGGACCTCGACCACGGGCGCTCCGGCGTACCAGAGGGCCAGATCGATGTCGTGCACGGCGGTGAGCAGCGCGGGGTGTTCGCGCGGGAAGAGCCGGCTGAGCGTCCGGGGCCGGTCGCGGCGGGACGAGACGGCGAGCACGTCGCCGAGCCGGCCGGCGCGGACCGCGTCGTACAGGGCCCGGTGCGGGGGGCTGTAGCGCAGGATGTGCCCCGGCTGGCAGAGCACGCCGGTACGCCCGGCGGCGGCCACGATGGCGGCGGCGTCGGTGACGGTCGCGGCCAGCGGCTTCTCCACCAGCACGGGCACCCCGGCGGTGAGCAGGTCCACGGCCACCGGGCGGTGCGCCGGGCCGGGCACGCACACCGACGCCGCGTCGGGCGGGGCGGCGGCGAGCAGGTCCGCCACGGAGGCGTACGTCTGCGGCACCCCGTACTCTGCGGCGACCCGCTGCCGGGTCGCGGCGTCCGACTCGACCAGCGCCCGCACCGGCACGCCGAGCGACCGGTACGCGGCCAGGTGCCGGACGCCGAACGCCCCCGCGCCGACCACGGCGACCGACGGGCGGCTCATGCGCGGACCGCCTCGACGGCGGCGACGCGGTCGCCGGGGGCGGCCTCACCGGCTCCGTCGGGCTCGTCGGTGCCGGCCTTGGCGAGCCGGCCGGCGAGGACGGCCCGGGTGAGGCGCTCCAGGGCGGTCACCCCCACCCCGATGCACCGTTCGTCCACGTCGAACGCGCCGGAGTGCAGCGGCGCGCCGCCGCGTTCCCCGGTGACCCCGAGCTTGACGTACAGGCTGGGGCCGAGCGCGCCGAGCAGGGCGAAGTCGTCGGTGGTCAGCGGGGGCGCGGTCAGGTCGGCGACCTCGACCAGGCCGGGCAGCTCGGCGTGCGCGAGCGCCACCAGCGAGGCGGCGTTGCGCACCGGGGGCATCTCGTTGGCCCAGGTGAACCGCAGGCCGAGGTCGAGCGCGGCGGCCTGCTGCCGGGCGATCCGCTCGATGACCTCCTTGAGCCGGGCGCGGGTGGCCTCGTCGTGGGTGCGCAGCGTGCCGGTCGCCTCCGCCCGCTCGGCGACCTGGCTCTGGCTGGCCCCGCCGTCAATCGTGCCGATGTTGAACGCGACCAGCTCGTGTGGGTTGCGGGAGCGGGCCACTCCGGCGTGCAGCAGGGTGATCATGCCGGCCAGGCCGAGGATGGCGTCGCGGCCGAGCGCCGGGGTGGCGGCGTGCGCGGCCCGGCCGAGCACCTCGACCCGGAAGGCGTCCTTGGCCGCCATCGCGGTCATCCGGTCCACACCGACCGTCCCGACCGGCAGGTCGGGCCAGCAGTGCAGGCCGAGGACGGCGTCGAAGCGCCGGCCGCGCAGGGCGTCGTCGGCGAGCACCGCGGCGGCGCCGGAGTCCTCGCCGAACGGGATCTCCTCGGCCGGCTGGAACAGCACGGTCACCGAGCCCCGGGCGGGCGGGTCGGCCGCGAGCCGGGCCGCGACGCCGTGCACGACGGCCATGTGCACGTCGTGCCCGCAGGCGTGGCAGACCCCGGCGTTGCCGGACGCCCAGGGCACCTCCTTGGCGTCCTGGACCGGATAGGCGTCCATATCGGCCCGAAGCAGAACGGAGGGCCCCGACGCACGTCCTTCGATCTCGGCCACGAGGCCGGTCCCGGCGACTCCGGAGCGGACCCGGGCGATCGGGGCGAGCCGGTCGGCGAGAACCGCTGCGGTCTGCCGTTCCGTGAACCGCAGCTCCGGGTGCTGGTGAAGCTGCCGACGCAGCCGTACCAGATCGTCAACGTCCTCGTGCGCCTGCACCACGCGGTCCACCCCTCGCCTGCGGCCGATAATCCGGACCTAATTGAGACAAGAACCTAAAGGAGGGGTCCTCCCACGTCAATGGTGCTGCCGGAATCGGTTAGGGTCCGGCCATGCCACGCGCCGACGCACACCTGCACCTGTTCGCCGACGGTTACCCCGGCCGCTACGGACGGTCCCCGGCCGGGGGCGACGAATTCGCCGTCTACCAGACGTTGCGTCGCGAACACGACATCGACCGGGCGCTCGTGGTCGGCTACGAGGGCGCACCGGAGTTCGCCGGCAACAACGGCCATCTCGCGCGGCTCGCGGCCGAGCACGACTGGATCGCGCCGCTGGCGTACCTGCCGGCCACCGGCACGGACCGGCGCGGCCTGGACCGGATCCGGTCGGCGGGCTTCGCGGGCGTCGCCGCGTACCTGCCGGACCCGGCCTCGGCCGACGCGTTCGCCGACTGGGCCGCGACGGCCGCCGGGTCGCTCAACGACGCGGCGGCGGTGGTCAGCCTCAACGCCACCCCGGAGGCCGCCGGCCGGCTCGGCCGGGCGTCGGCCGCCCTCGACGGGTGCGCGGTGCTCCTCAGCCACCTCGGCCTGCCCGGCCGGCACCCGACGGTCCCGACCCCGGAGGCGGTCGCGGGCCGGCTCGCCCCGCTCACCGAGCTGGCCCGGCTGCCCCACGTCGGGGTCAAGGTCTCCGCCCTGTACGCCGTCAGCGACCCCGCCGACGCGTACCCGCACGCCGCGGCCCGGCCATTCGTCGACCTGCTGCTGGACCGATTCGGCCCGGCACGGCTGTACTGGGGCTCGGACTTCTCCCCCAGCCTGGACCACGTGTCGTTCGCGCAGACGCTGCACCCGGTCGGGCTGGACGGGCTCTCCGCCGCCGAGGCGGCCGACGTGTTCGGCGGCAACCTCCGCCGCGCCCTGGGCCGGTGCTGACGCACAGCCTTCACCGGCCGGCGTTCCCGAGGCCCACGGAGTTCCGGCGGGACTCCCGGGGCCGGGCGGAGATAGGGTCGGCACCCATGCGGACGAAGCAGGAGTTGGGCGCGGCCATCCGGCGGGAGCGGCGGGCGGCGCTGGTGGTCAACGCCCGCTCGCGCCAGGGCCGCCGGCTCTACGAGCACGCCCGTGCCCGGCTGGCGGAGGCCGGCTTCACCCTGCTCGGCTGCTACCCGGCCGACCGCCCCGGCGAGCTGGAACGGAGCCTGGACGACGCCCTCGCGCTCGGGCCGGACCTGCTCGTGGCGGGCGGCGGCGACGGCACGCAGAGCGCCGCCGCGCGGCTGCTCGCCCACCGCGACGTCGCGCTGGGGCTGCTGCCGCTGGGCACCACCAACAACTTCGCCCGCACCCTCGGCCTCCCGCTCGACCTCGACAGCGCCGTGGCCGTCCTGGCCGAGGGCAAGGTGATAGACGTCGACCTGGGGCTGGCCGGGGACGTGCCGTTCGCCAACCACGTCGGCGTCGGACTGTCGGCCGACATCATGCTCCGGACGCCCCCCGCCCTGAAGCGGGTCACCGGCCGGCTCGCGTACCCGGCCACCGCGCTGGCGCTGCTGGCCCGGCACCGGGCGCTGCGGGCCACCGTCCGGACCGGGGGAACGACGCACGAGTTCCACACCCACCAGATCTACGTGGCCAACGGCGGCTTCCACGCCGGGCGGCCGATCACGGTGGACGCCGACGCCGACGACCGGCTGCTGGTCGCGTACCCGGTCGGCGGGCCGACCCGGCGCGGGCTGCTGCGGGACACCGCCCGCAACGTGGCGACGGGTCACCGCCGCACGCTGGCCGAGACCCCGTTCCTCGCCGTCGGCGAGCTGTGGCTGGAGACCGACCGACCGGCGCGCGTCGAGGTCGACGGCGAGCTGTGCGGCCACACCCCGATCCGGATCGGCCTGGCCGCCAACGCGCTGCGGGTGATGGCCCCCGCCGACAGCAAGGACCGCTGACCGGCCGCCGCAGCGCCACTCCAGGCCGCACGTCCCGGAGCGGTGATCAAGAGGTTTGCGTGGGCTCGGCGCGAACCTGACGCAATACTCTTGATCACCGCGCAAGGGGTGGGCCGGGGTCGGCGCGGTGCGCCGGCCCCGGCCCGGGTGGTGGGCGGTCGAGGGTCAGTGCTGGGCGCCAACCGTTGCCGGGGCCGGCCAGCTGCCGGTGAAGACGCCGGCGCCGGTCGCGCTCCGGGGTGCGAAGCCGAAGAGCTGGTCGACCCTGGCGGCCTCGGCGGCGCTCGGGTACGGGTTGGTGCAGGAGGTGCCGGCGCTGCCGCCGGACATCAGGAGGGCGCAGTTGCCGTTGTAGTTGTCCGGCAGGCCGAGGATGTGCCCGATCTCGTGGGTCATGATCCGCAGCGGGCTGTACTGCTGGGCCTGGTAGTAGTCGATGACGACGCGACCGTTGCCGAGGCTCGTGCGCTGGGCGTACGAGCCGCCGCCGTAGGTGTAGGAGATCACCAGGTTCGAGCCGCACTGGGCCATGTTGATGTTGTTGGTTTAGTTGTTCCAGATCGTGGCGGCCTGGTTGGCGTAGCTGGCGAAGGGGCCAGCCTGGCTGGTGTTGTAGCAGACGTTGCTGACGGCGGCGGAGGCCGGCGCGGCCTGCACGGCGGTGAGGCCGAGCGTCGCCATCGTGACGGCGGCGAGGGTGGCGAGGATCCGGGACACCTTGGACAGACGCATGGGTCACGCTCCACTGGGTGACGGGACGAGCGGGGACCGGGTCAGCGTATTCATCGATATAGATCGATAGCAACGCCTCTTTTTATTTAACAATCTTTACTGATACGCTCCCGCCCATCGACGAGAGGAGATGTCATGAGACTTCGACGCAGGGCCACCGCCCTACTGGCGGGGGCGACGCTGGTCGTCGCCACCGGGGCCCTCACCGCCACGGGCGGTCTCGCCGCGGCGGCCACCGACCCGGCGCCGGCCGCCGCCGTGGCCTGCTCCGCCCCCGGCTGGGCCGAGGGCACCAGCTATCCGGCGGGCACCCGGGTCAGCTACGCCGGCCGGATCTACCAGGCCCTCGTGACGCACACCCCGCCGACCGGCGCGGGCTGGAACCCCGCGTCCACGCCCGCGCTGTGGAAGGACCTCGGGCCCTGCGACGGCACCCCCTCCCCCACGCCCACCGCGTCCTCGTCGCCCTCCCCCACCGTGTCGCCGACCGTGTCGCCCACGCCGACCGCGTCGCCCACGCCGACGCCGACCACGACGCCGGGCACGGAGACCTGCGCGGTCAAGACTAGGCCGGCCGGCAAGGTGCTCCAGGGATACTGGGAGAACTGGGACGGCGCGGCCAACGGCGTGCACCCGCCGCTGGGCTGGATCCCGATCACCGACTCCCGGATCACCGCCCACGGGTACAACGTGGTCACCGCCGCGTTCCCGGTGATCCGCGCCGACGGCACCGCGCTGTGGGAAGACGGCATGGACGTCACCGTGAAGGTGCCCACCCCGGCGGAGATGTGCCGGGCCAAGGCCGCCGGCCTGACCATCCTGATGTCCATCGGCGGCGCGGCTGCCGGCATCGACCTCGGCTCGGCGACCGTCGCCGACCGGTTCGTCGCCACCATCGTGCCGATCCTCAAGCGCTACAACTTCGACGGCATCGACATCGACATCGAGACCGGCCTCACCGGCAGCGGCAACATCAACCAACTCTCGGCGTCGCAGGCGAACCTGATCCGCATCATCGACGGCGTGCTCGCCCAGATGCCCGCCGGGTTCGGCCTCACCATGGCGCCGGAGACCGCGTACGTCACCGGCGGCAGCGTCACCTACGGCTCGATCTGGGGCGCGTACCTGCCGATCGTCAAGAAGTACGCCGACAACGGCCGGCTGTGGTGGCTGAACATGCAGTACTACAACGGCAGCATGTACGGCTGCGCCGGCGACTCCTACTCGGCCGGCACCGTGCAGGGCTTCACCGTGCAGACCCAGTGCCTCAACAACGGGCTGACGATCCAAGGCGTGACGATCAAGGTTCCGTACGACAAGCAGGTGCCCGGCCTTCCCGCGCAGCCCGGAGCGGGCGGTGGCTACATGACCCCGTCCCTGGTCTCACAGGCGTACAACAGCGTCAGCGGCCTCAAGGGCCTGATGACCTGGTCGATCAACTGGGACGGCTCCAAGAGCTGGACCTTCGGCGACAACGTGAAAGCCCTCCAGGGACGCTGACCGAGCAGTTCCGAATCACCGGCCCGGACCTTTCCGGGCCGGTGATTCCGTTCACCGCCCCGCGAGCTCCGAACGCACCAGCTCCAGCAGCCGCCACATGCACGGCTGCGCCGGCGACTCGTACCCCGCCGGCACCGTGCAGGGCTCCACCGTCCAGACCGACTGCCTCAACACCGGCCTGGTCGTGCGGGGAACCACCCCCGTGTGGCGTCCGGCCCGGCGCGGACCGGGCCGGACGCGCCCCGGCCGGCGCGTCGATCAGGCCAGCAGCGGGCGGACGTCCCGGGCGACGAAGCGCACGAAGCCCTCCGGATCGGGATCGTCCGGGGTCGGTTGCAGAACGATCGTGTCCGCCCCCGCCTCGGCCCACCGCCGCGCCCCGGCCGCCACCGCCTCGGCGTCGCCGGAGACCGCCCGGTCCGCCATCGTCGAGTAGCCCCAGCGTTCCCGCTCCCGCTCCAACCGCGCGTCGGCGTCCGGGCCGGTGGCCGCGTGCAGGTAGACGACGACCGGGTACGCGCCGACCCGCCCGGCCTCTTCCCGGCCCTCGGCGACGAGGGCGAGCGCATCGCGTACCCCCTGCGGGGTGGTGCCGCCGGTGAGCACCACGCCGTCGGCGGCGGCGCCGCACAGCCGCATGGACTTCGGCCCCGTCGCGCCGGCCAGCAACGGGACCGGGGCCTGCGGAGGCCAGTCCAGCGCCACCTCGGAGAGCCGCACGTACCGGCCCTCGGTCGTCACCCGATCCCCGGCCAGCAGCGCGCGCAGCGCCGTTAGGTACTCCCGCAGCAGGGTCAACGGCGACTCGACCCGGGCGCCCACCTGCCCCATCCAGTCCTGCACGCCGTGGCCCACGCCGACGCGGAACCGGCCAGGGAAGAGCCGTTCGAGGGTGGCGACCTCCATCGCGGTCAGCGCGACGTTGCGCAGCGGCACCGGCAGCAGGCCCACCCCGACGCGGACCCGCTCGGTCCAGGCCAGGGCGGCTGCGGCCGTGGCGATGCCGCCCTCCAGGAAGCAGTCCTCCCAGAGCCACAGCTCCTCAAGCCCGGCCTCGTCGGCGGCCAGGACGATGTCGCGCAGCCGCTCCGGCGGCGACTGCGGCAGGAACACCACACCGAGATCCGTCATGCCGGTATTGTCCCCCGGCGCGGCGGGGTGACTCAAACACCGGTGTTCGTCGCGGCGTCCGAAGGGCCGGCGGCTGCCACGGGACACCGACCCGATCCCACCTTCTCGAAGGCGCTCAGCCGCGGAAGGTGCGGTCCAGCAGGTCGAACAGGGCGACCCAGTGCCGTTCGGCGGCCCGCTCGTCGTAGGCGGCGGTGTCGGCCATGGTGAACCCGTGGGCGGCGCCGACGTACAGCTCGGACCGGTGCCGGACCCCGGCCGCGTCGAGCGCCGCCTCCAACGTCGCGATCTGCTCGGGCGTCATGGACCGGTCCTGGTCGGCGTGGGCGAAGTACAGCTCGCCGGTCACCGAGCCGACGCCCAGGTGGGGGCTGTCCGGCGCGTCGGTGACGACCCGCCCGGCGTGGAAGCTGGCCACCGCCGCGATCCGGTCGGGATGCGCCTCGATGGCGCGCAGGGCGTTCGTACCGCCCATGCAGTAGCCGGTGACCACCACCGGGCCGGGCGCGACGTCGTCCCGGGTGGCCAGGAAGTCCAGGTACGCCGCAGTGTCCCCGGCCACCACCTCAGGGGTCAGCGCGGCGACGAGCGGCATGATCCGCTCGAAGGCCCGGCCGCGCTCCTCCGGGTCGTTCAGGCGGGAGAGGTCGAACAGCGGGGCCCGGCCGGCCCGGTGGAACAGGTTGGGCGCCAGCACGACGTGCCCCCGCGAGGCGATCCGCCCGGCCATCTCGACCAGCCGGGGTCGCAGGCCGAACGCGTCCATGAAGAACAGCACGGCCGGGAACGGGCCGTCGCCGTCCGGCCGGGCCAGGATCGCGTCGGCGACGCCGTCGCCCACCGGCACGTCCACCGTCGTCGTGTGCGCCACGTCATCCTCCATCGGGTCGTCGTCCGGTCCGCACCCTATCCGCCCGGCTGGCGGCCCCGGTTTCGGTGGCCGGCTCCCCCGGGTCGCGACGGGGTCGGGGCGGCCGGTCGTCCCGGTCGATGCGCAGCTCCCGCTCCAGCTCGCCGATGACGGCCCGCAGGTCGTCCAGTCGCTGCGTGAGCGCGATCCGGTCCACCTCGTCGGGCACCCCGTCGCCGTCCTCGTCGTAGCCGGGCCCGAGCCGCTCGGTCATCTCCAGCCGACGGGCCTCCTCCATCGAGTTGACGATGACCGCGATCAGGATGTTGAGCAGCAGGTTCACGGTGATGATGACGTAGCTGACGTAGTAGACCAGGGTCCACGGGGACAGGGCCATGCCCTGCTCGACGAGGTCCGGCAGCGTCTCCAGGGACAGCAGCACGAACAGGGTCAGCAGCGACCGTCCGATGTCGCCGTACTGCTCCGGCTGGGCCTCGCCGAAGATGAGCCAGCCGGCCATCCCGTACACGTAGAGGGTCACCCCGGCCAGCGCGAGGAAACCGGCGACGCCCGGCAGGCTGCGCAACAGCGCCGCGACGATGGTGCGCAGCCCGGGCGAGAACCGCACCAACCGCAGCATCCGGGCGACCCGCACGACGCGCAGCAGCGCGGAGTCGCCGTGCAGGCCGGGCAGGAAGATCGCGACTGTCACGACGAAGTCGAAGACGTTCCATCCGTGCCGGAAGAAGTCCTGCGGCCGGCGACCGTAGGCCAGCACCCGGACGGTGATCTCGAAGACGAAGGCGGCCCGGAAGACCCACTCCAACCATTGCAGCACCGGCCGCGCCGGCCCCAGGTCGCGGTACGTCTCGACGCCGAGCACCACCCCGTTGGCCATGATGAGCACGACGATGGCGACCTCGAAGAGCCGCGACCGGACGACCCGTAGGCACCACCCGGCCAGCCCTGGCGGCCCGGCCCGGCGCCCCGGTCGGTCCTCGGTCGACGCCGGCCAGGGTACGTCGAGCATGGCCCCACCCTACCGAGGGCACCGACCGGCGACGTCACGCGCCGGGACGGGCGTAGGCGAGCCCCGTCGAGCGACGACCGGCACCGACGGGGTCAGGCCCCGCCACGAGCGCGGAGCCTGACCCACCACAGGAGCACCGTCGGGATCAGCCCCAGGTACCGGCGTACGCGAGCCGCCAGTGCTGGTTGGTCCCACCCCAACAGTCGCCCTGCACGACCCGGGCGGCGTGGGCGGTGCTGGCGTTCGCCACGTCCAGGCACTTGTCACTGTGTCGCGCCCGGATCTCGTAGAAGCCGTTGGAGAGCAGGACGAAACGCCAGTGCTGGTTCGTCCCGCCCCAGCAGTTGCCCTGCACGACCGGCGTGCCGTGGGCGGTGCTGGCGTTCGCCACGTCCAGGCACTTGTCACTGTGCTGCGCCCGGATCTCGTAGTAGCCGTTCCCGACCGCGATCCACCGCCAGTGCTGGTTCGTCCCGCCCCAGCAGTTGCCCTGCACGACCGGCGTGAGGTGGGCGGTGCTGGCGTTCGCCACGTCCAGGCACTTGTCACTGTGCCGCGCCCGGAACTCGTAGTAGTCGATCGCCTGGGTTCCCGGTGTCGCACTCCCCCGGGCCTGCGGCGTGCCGGCACCGGCCTGGGCTGCTCCGGCGCCGAGCAGCAGCAGGCTGCCGGCCAGGAACACACCGAGCAGCGACTCAAGCGCGACACGCAGGCCGCCCCGGCGATCGCGTGACCCGCCGGGCAGGCTTTCCGACCGTGTCCTTCCGCGTACTTCGATCACTACAGCTCCTCACCTGTTGTGGTAATCGGACGGTGACCAGGTCGGTCCAGCATCGCGGAGGCCGGTGCTGTCCGGTGGTTTCCCGGACGGCACCGGACAGGGTCGACTCGTCGCAGCGTCCCGGCCGGGAGCGTCGGCTCAGCTCCATAGGCGCCGCCCCACAGCGCCGCGCGATCCGAGCGGTGGGCCGCGCCGCCTCGGCGGGCAGCTTCCGGCTCATGCCACCACCCCGAGGGGGGCCGCGGCCTACCCGGCCGGGTCGTGGTCGGCCGCCCGCCGGGCCGCGTTGCGGATGGCGCGCAGGCGCAACAGCACGTCGTCGCCACCCCGGCCGAAGTGGTCGTGCAGCCGCCGGTACTCGGCGTACAGCGCGTCGTAGGCGCGGGCCCGCTCCGGGTCGGGCCGGTACACGTCGCGGTCGACCCGGCCCATCGCCGCCGAGGCGGCCGGCACGTCGGGGTACGCGCCGGCGGCGACCGCCGCGTGGATCGCCGAGCCCAGTGCCGGGCCCTGCGCGGAGCCGATGATGCCCAGCGGGCGCTTCGTGACGTCGGCGTAGATCTGCATCAACAGGGCGTTGGCGGTGAGCCCCCCGGCCGCGATCAGCTCGTCGACCGGCACGCCCGCCTCGGCGTACGCCTCGATGATCATGCGGGTGCCGTACGCGGTGGACTCCAGCAGGGCACGGTAGACGTCCGGCGGACGGGTGGCCAGGGTGAGCCCGACGATCAGCCCGCTGAGGTCGTGGTTGACCAACGGGGAGCGGTTGCCGTTCCACCAGTCCAGCGCCACCAGGCCGTGCGCGCCGACGGGCTGGGCGGTGGCGGCAGCGGTCAGCGCCTCGTGCGAGGCGTAGCCGGCGGGGGCGGCGTGCGCGACGTACCAGCCGAAGATGTCGCCGACGGCGCTCTGGCCGGCCTCGTAGCCCCAGGAGCCGGCGCTGATCCCGCCGTCCACGACGCCGCACATGCCGGCCACCTCGGCCAGCTCGGTGGCGTTGACCATGTGGCAGGTGGAGGTGCCCATGATGACGACCAGCCGGCCCGGGTCGAGGGCCCGCGCGGCGGCGGCGGTGACGTGGGCGTCGACGTTGCCGACCGCCACGGTGACGCCCTCGGGCAGGCCGGTCCACGCCGCGGCCTGCCCGGTCAGCCCGCCGGCCCGGGCGCCCAGCGGGGCGAGCGGACCGTCGATCTTGGCGACGAAGTCGGCGAAGCCGGGGTGCAGGGCGGCCAGGTAGTCCCGGGACGGGTACCGGCCGTCCTGGTGGAGGCCCTTGTAGCCGGCGGCGCACACGTTGCGGGTCTCGACGCCGCAGAGCTGCCAGACGATCCAGTCGGCGGCCTCGATCCACCGCTCGGCCCGGTGGTAGACCTCCGGGTCCTCCTCCAGCAGTTGCAGGCCCTTGGCGAACTGCCACTCGGCGGAGACCCTGCCGCCGTAGCGGCCGATCCACGGCTCGCCACGGGCGTGGGCCAGGGCGTTGATCCGGTCAGCCTGGGGCTGGGCGGCGTGGTGCTTCCACAGCTTGACCCAGGCGTGCGGGCGGGTGCGCAGCTCGGGCAGCTCGCACAGCGGGGTGCCGTCGGCCAGGGTGGGCAGCACCGTGCAGGCCGTGAAGTCGATGCCGACGCCCACGACGCGCCGCGGGTCGATGCCGCTGGCGGCCAGGGCGGCCGGGACCGCGTGCCGCAGCACGTCGCGGTAGTCCTGCGGGTCCTGCAGGGCCCAGTCCGCCGGCAACGCCCGCCCGTCGACGGCGAGCGCCGAGTCCATCACGCCGTGCCGGTACTCGTGCACCGCCGTGCCCAGCTCGGCGCCGTCGCCGACGCGCACCACCAGCGCCCGACCCGACAGCGTGCCGTAGTCGACACCGACGACGTACCGGTCCCCCGGCCCTGGCGCAACGCTCATGACACCCTCCGCTCACCCGCTGGCGACTCTGCTAGCTGTTCGGGCCGGACTGCGGGTCGAGGGCCGCATCAGATCGCCTGGCCGACGCGGGGTGCGATGAAGCGCCGCAGCGGCAGGCCGATGAGCAGTGCGACCGCGACCAGGAGGCCGCTGACCCACACCGGGCCGAGGTCGCCAGCATCGGCCCCGAGGGTCGCTGCCGCAACGACGGGGCCGCCAGCAGCACCGATGTTGAGCGCCGCGGTCGCATACGACCCTCCCATGGTGGGGGCGCCTGCCGCCTCGTAGAGCACCCTGGCGATCAGGGTGCCGCCCAACGCGAAGGAAAGCGTGCCCTGCACGAACACGAGGAGCAGAAGCGCCACCGGCCGGGCAGCCAGGGTCGCCAACGCGACCCAGCCGAGCAACAGCAACGGGCCACCGACAGCGATCACGATGCCGGGACGCTGATCGGAGAGCCGTCCCGCGAGGGTGACGCCGACGAAGGACCCGACACCGAAGAGCACCAGCACGACCGAGACCCACAGCTCGCCCAGGCCTGCGGTGTCGGTCACGATCGGTGTCAGGAAGGTGAACGTGGCGAAGGTGGCAGCGTTGACCAGGGCACCGAGCAGCATGACCAGGACCAGCCTGGGCATCGCGAGCTGGGCGATCTCGTGCCGAAGAGACAAGCCGGCCCGAGTGTCCCGAGGGGTTTTTCCGACCCGGGCCGGGATGCCCTTCACGACGCCGAGGGCAGCGGGAAGGCAGAGCAGTGCGATCGCCCAGAAGGTCGCCCGCCAGCTGAGCAACGTGCCGAGCACCGCACCGCCGGGAACACCAGCGATGGTGGCCACCGTCGTACCCGAGAGCAGCACCGCCAACGCGCGCCCTTTCTGATCAGGTGCGACCAGCGTGGCCGCCGTGCTCAGTGCCACAGCCAGGAAGCCCGCGTTGGCCAGGGCGGCGATCACCCGGGTGCCGAACAGAACCGCAAAACTCGTGGTGAGGGCGCCCGCGACGTGGGCCACGGCGAAAACCAGGACGAAGCCCAGCAGGCTGGCCCGGGCGGGCCACCAGCGCGCGAGCGCCGCCATCGTCGGTGCGCCGACGATCATCCCGACAGCGAACGCCGAGGTCAGAAGCCCGGCGGCCCCGACCGACACGTCGAGGCTCGTGGCGATGTCCGGCACCAGGCCGGCGAGCATGAACTCCGAGGTACCCATGGCGAAGACCGCCACGGCAAGCAGGTAGAGCGGCAGAGGCATCAAGAGCTCCGAGGTGAGAGGAACGAGAAGACGTCTCGTCACCGCGGCCAGCACCCCAGGGCGCGCGCGAATGTCCCGTGCAGCGAGGCTGCGGGGAAGCGGGCGATGAACTCAGTGGTTCAGGGGGCTGACGGCGTGACCGAAAGCCCCCACCTTGGATGCCTCAGGGCTCGACATGGCGCGAACACTACCCAAAACCACCGGTCGTCACGCAACCGGGTTTTGCCCGGGGCGCGGGTCGCCGACCTCGCGCCCCACGACAGCGCTCACATGCATCGTCGCCAAGATGCTGGCCATCGAGGTCCGCGAGCGGCCCCGAACGGCCGAAGGTTTCGGAGATGTTTCGGCTGTCGGGCAGTGGTGGAGGGGGAGACGGCCGCGACGACTGGAGCGGCACCGGTTCCGGGAGGGTCGACCGCCGAAAGTTTCGGGATATGCTGCGGCCGGGCCGACCTCGTGAGGGAGATGTCATGGAGCAGCGGCGGGCGACGCTGGCGGAGATCGCGCACGCCGCCGGCGTCTCGGTCCCCACCGTCTCGAAGGTGCTCAACGGCCGACCCGACGTCGCGCCGGGCACCCGCCTGCGAGTGCAGACTCTGCTCGACGAGCGTGGCTACACCGCGCGCGGGTCGAGCCGGCCGGCTGCCCGGGCCGGGCTGATCGACCTGGTGCTGCGGGACCTGGGCAGCCCGTGGGCGATGCAGATCATCGACGGGGTGGAGGAGTTCGCCTACCGGGCCGGGATCGGCGTGGTCGTCTCCGCGGTGCACGGCCGGCACCGCAGCCGCCCCGACCGCCGCTGGACCGAGCAGCTCGCCGCCCGGCGCTGCGACGGCGTGCTCCTCGTGCTGTCCGACATCTCGACCGGCCAGCGTGGGCAGCTCGACGAGCTGGGCATCCCGGTGGTGATCATCGACCCGGCCGGGCAGCCCGAGGCGGACATCCCCTCCGTCGGTGCCACGAACTGGGCGGGCGGGCGCGCCGCCACCGAGCACCTGCTCGGCCTCGGGCACCAGCGGATCGCCGCGATCGGCGGGCCGGCCGCCGTGCCGTGCAGCCGGGCCCGGGTCGACGGGTACCGCGCCGCCATGGACGCCGCCGGGCGGCGGATCCCCGCCGGCTACGTCCGCGCCGGGGACTTCACCTCACCGTCGGGCTACCGGGAGACGAACGCCCTGCTCGACCTGGCCCGGCCGCCCACCGCGATCTTCGCGTGCTCCGACGAGATGGCCTGGGGGGCGTACGAGGCGCTCTACGAGCGCGGGCTACGGGTGCCCGACGACCTGAGCGTCGTCGGCTTCGACGACCTGGACGCCGCGCGGTGGGTGGTGCCGCCGCTGACCACCGTCCGCCAGCCGCTGACCGAGATGGCGGCGATGGCTGCCCGGATGCTGCTCAACCTGATGGACGGCGAGGAACTGGGCAGCCACCGCATCGAGCTCGCCACCCCGCTGATCGTCCGGCACAGCACGCGCGCCCGCTGACCGCACGGCACCGCACCGCCGCACGGCACCGCACCGCCGCGCGACGCCGCACCGCCGCGCGACGCTGGCCGGGCGCCGCAGGTCGCCGAACCGGGCAGCGGGCTCCCGGACTTCGATGTATCGACATGTTGCACGAAGGTTACGGACGCCTCTAAGCTGCCGTGGGAGCGCTCCCGGGGACTCTGCCGATCGGGCGGATGCGCGCGTAGGCACGTCCCGCACCACACCCCACCGCCGGGGCGACCCCCGTCCCGGGCCCCGCCCCACCATTCCCGACGGAAGAGACGGTCCGATGAAGAGAGTCCCCCGCCCGTCCCGACGACACCTGGCCATGGCGGGCGCCGTCGGCGCGCTGACCCTGGGCGCGACGGCGGTCCTGCCGGCCACCAACGCCAGCGCGGCCACGGGCTGCGCCGTCACCTACACCACCAACAGTTGGGCCGGCGGGTTCACCGCCTCGGTCACCATCAAGAACCTCGGGGCCGCGGTCAACGGCTGGACCCTCGGCTTCGGCTTCCCCCACTCCGGGCAGCGGGTGGTGCAGGGCTGGTCGGCCACCTTCAACCAGACCGGCAGCGCCGTCACCGCGCAGAGCCTGAGCTACAACGGCTCGCTGGCCACCGGAGCGAGCACCAACGTCGGCTTCAACGGCTCCTGGACGAGCAGCAACCCGGCGCCGACGTCGTTCACGCTCAACGGCACGGTGTGCACGGGCGGGACGACGCCCACCACCGCGCCGCCGACCACTCCGCCGCCGACCAGCACTCCCCCGCCGACGACGCCCCCGCCCACCACGCCGCCGCCGGGGGGCACGACGCCCGTGGCGATCAACGGCCAGCTCCGGGTGTGCGGGGTCAACCTGTGCAACCAGTACGGCAAGCCGATCCAGCTACGGGGCATGAGCACCCACGGCCTCCAGTGGTTCTCCCAGTGCCACAACGACGCGTCCCTCGACGCGCTGTCCAAGGACTGGCTGGCCGACCTGCTGCGCGTCTCGATGTACGTGCAGGAGGACGGCTACGAGACCGACCCCGCCGGCTTCACCAACCGGGTCAACACGCTGGTCGACGAGGCCACCGAGCGCGGCATGTACGCGCTGATCGACTTCCACACGCTGACCCCCGGTGACCCGATGTTCAACCTGGCGCGGGCCAAGACGTTCTTCGCCGCCGTGTCAGCCCGGCACGCCAACAAGAACAACGTCATCTACGAGATCACCAACGAGCCCAACGGCGTGAGCTGGTCGACCATCAAGAACTACGCCGAGCAGGTCATCCCGGTCATCCGCGCCAACGACCCGGACGCGGTCGTCGTCGTCGGCACCCGTGGCTGGTCCTCGCTCGGGGTCTCCGAGGGCGGCAACTCCACCGAGGTCGTCAACAACCCGGTGAACGCCGGCAACATCATGTACGCGTTCCACTTCTACGCCGCCTCGCACAAGGACAGCTACCGCTCCGAACTGGAGCGCGCCGCCGCCCGGCTGCCCATGTTCGTCACCGAGTTCGGCACCGTCACGTACACCGGTGGCGGCACCGTGGACGCGGCCAGCAGCACCGCCTGGCTGGATCTGCTGGACCGGCTGAAGATCAGCTACGCCAACTGGACGTTCTCGGACGCCGACGAGGGCAGCGCCGCGTTCCGCCCGGGCACCTGCTACGGCGGGACCTACACCGGCCCCTCCGTGCTGACCGAGTCCGGCACCTTCATGCGCAACCGGATCCGCACCCCGGACAACTTCCCCACCAGCTGAGCCCCGCCACCCGTACCCGGTGGGACCGCCCGCGCTCGGCGGCCCCACCGGGTACGTCGTGGTCAGAGCGGCTGCACGAAGTACGGGGAGACCTCGAACCAACCGTTGCCGGCCGCGCCGCCCAGCCGGCCGCTGCTGGCGGTGGACAGGGTGTACCAGGAGTCCACGTAGTCCGGGTCGTCGGTGTACCAGGAGGTCGGGATGGCGTCGAGGATCGCGCTCACCAGCGGCTGGTACACCCCGCCGTCCACGATCACCAGCAGCGCGCCGACGATCGCCTGGACCAGGGCCTTGTAGTTGGTGTCGCCGTCGTCCTCCATCATCACCACGTCGGCCAGGTTGTACTTGTAGGCCGAGAAGTGCACCAGGAGCTGGTTCGGGCGGTAGGTCGTGCCGTCGTGGTCGAGGTAGGGCATCTGGACCAGGTCCACCGTGGGCTTGCCGTCGAGCCCGAACCCGGCCACGAGGCTGTAGATCTCGGCGTCGCCCTTGAGCCAGGGCTCGTGGTCGTCGTTGAGTCGTACCGCGTCGACTTTCGTGGCCCAGTAGCCGGACGCCGCCGCGCTCCGCGCGGTGGTCGCCGCCCGCGCGGCGGCGGTGTCGGTGACGCCCCGGCGGGCCAGTTCCCCCCGCATCAACTTCAGGCCGGCGGACAGCGCCCGGTTGGTGTCGACCTCCACCAGCAGCACCGGGCGGTCGGGAACCCGGGCGGCGTCCAGCCGTACCGGCCGGGCACCCCGGTCGTAGGCGGTGACGCTGGCCAGTTCGTCGTCGGTGGGGGTCGCCGCCACCAGCGGAACCGCGCCCCGGGTCGCCGCGGCGCGCATGTCCGGGGTGGCCCAGCGCAGCCGCAGCAGCGACCCGGCCGTTGCCGGCAGGCCCTTGGCCGCGAGCACCCGCCGGTTCGCGGCCCGCGCCTCGCCGGACAGGCCCGCTGCCGCGAGCGGGACGGAGAGCAGGTCGGCCGGGCCGTCGGCGGTGGCCACGAGGACCGCCCGGGTCGCCGCCGGGTCGGCGAGGGCCCCGGCGAGCCGGCGGGCCAGCCCGTCGGTGACCGAGAGGACAGCGCCGGCCGGGGCGGCGGCGGGCGCGGGGCCCGGGTGCTCGGGGAAGGCGTACGCGGGGGTGGCCACCGGGGCGGCCAGGACGGCCGCCGCGAGGCCGGCCGCAAGCGCGGCGCGGCGGAGGGTGGGAGTGTGCACGCGGGCTCCTCTGCATGGTCCGACCGCCGGCTCGTGGCGACGGTGCAGAGAAGATATACATCCAGACTGTTACATTTATCAATGGTCGGGGTCGGCCGCATCGCGCCCCGGCCCGAATGCGGAACCTGAGGCGACGAGACCAGGGGGGCGACGGGAGCCTCTGCGGCGGCGGCACGCCGCGCCCACGCCGATCCCGGCGGTTTTCGGTTTTGTCACACAACTGTCATGCGACTGGGAGATCCCCTCCAACACCACATAGCAGGGTTGCGGTTGCCCAGCCGCCGCAGCGGCCCCCGTGCCGCCGACAGGCGGTGACCGACGGGTCCGGGCCGGGTCGGTCGGTGTCACCCCGATGCCCGGCCGACGTCCTCCGGGGCCGACCGGGGCAGCGGACAACGAGAGGAATCCGGGATGACCGTCGTACCGGACGATCGTCTGATGACGCTGATCTGCGACGACTGCGGCGACACCACCACCGGTCACGCCTGCGTGCTGCCCGACGCCGAGGTCGTCTGGACGCTGGTGTCCGAGCACGGCTGGAGCGGCTCACCCTTCGCCGTCGGCCCCCACCGCTGCCCGCCGTGCAGCATCGCCGGCCCAGAGGGCGGCCCCCGCTGGGCCGGCCCGGCCCTCGGTCTGGACCGCGTCGACGACTGCGACGAGGTCACGGGCCGGGACGAGGGTGCCCTGCGCGCCGCGCTCGACGACACGGTCGAGTTCGACGGGCGGGCCGTCGTGGACCTGCACAGCGTGGAGCAGATCGACCCGGCCGGGTTGAGCCTGCTGGTGCGCGCGCACCAGCAGGCCAGGAACCGGGGGGTCGTGCTGTGCCTCGCCGCCCCGTCCCGGTTCGTCCGCACCGTGCTGCACACGATGCGACTGGACGGCGTCTTCCCGGTCTTCGACACCCAGGGCGAGGCCCTGCTGGACCGCCCCCAGCCCGTTCGTGCCCCCGGGCGGTGAACCCGGCCCGCCCGGCCCCGGGTGACCACCGGACCGGACGGGTGTGGACCCGCCGGTTCAGCGGCCGTCGGGCCGCCCGGGCTCCGGCTGGTAGACGTCGGGCACCCCGTCGCGGTCGAGGTCGACGTTCTCGGCCTCGTGCACCTGCCGGTACAGCCGGCTGCGCCCGCGCAGGATCACCGTGGCCAGGACGGCGGAGACCAGGGAGCCGGTGAGCACCGCCACCTTGACGTGGCCGTCGCGCTCGCTGCCGAGCCCGAAGGCCAACTCCCCGATCAGCAGCGAAACGGTGAACCCGATCCCGCCCAGCAGCGCCAGGCCGAGAACATCGAGCCAGTTCAGCCCCTCGTCGAGGTCGGCCCGGGTGAACCGGGCCACCAGCCAGGTGGCCAGCATGATGCCGATCGGCTTGCCGAGCACCAGGCCGACCACGACGCCGACCGCCGCCCGGTCGGTCAGGGCGGTGGCCAGCCCGGCGAGGCCGCCGATGGTGACACCGGCGGACAGGAACGCGAAGACCGGCACCGCGACGCCGGCGGAGAGCGGACGGAACCGGTGCTCGAAGTGCTCGGCCAGGCCCGGACCGGCGTCCGGGCCGCCGGCGGCCCGGCTGCGGAGCACCGGCACGGTGAAGGCCAGCAGCACACCGGCGACGGTGGCGTGCACCCCGGAGGCGTGCACCAGGGTCCAGGTCGCCGCCGCCAACGGCAGCAGCAGCCACCACGAGCGCACCCGGCGCCGCACCAGCAGGGCGAAGACCGCCAGCGGGACCAGTGCGCCCAGCAGCGGCCCGACGGCCAGGTCGGAGGTGTAGAACACGGCGATGATGACGATCGCCAGCAGGTCGTCGACCACGGCGAGGGTGAGCAGGAACGTGCGCAGCGCCGCGGGCAGGAACCGCCCGACCACGGCGAGCACGGCCAGCGCGAAGGCGATGTCGGTCGCGGTCGGGATCGCCCAGCCCCTCGCCGCGTCGGCGTCGGCGATCAGGGAGTAGAGGACTGCCGGCACGAGCACCCCGCCTGCGGCGGCGGCCACCGGCACCGCGGCCCGGCGCGGGTCGCGCAAATCGCCGGCGACGAACTCGCGCTTGAGCTCCAGCCCTGCGACGAAGAAGAAGATCGCCAGCAGGCCGTCGGCGGCCCAGGTGGCGAGGCTGAGGTCCAGGTGCAGCGCCGCCGGGCCGAACCGGAGGTCCCGCAGCGCCTGGTATCCGTCGGACCAGGGCGAATTCGACCAGATCAGGGCCAGCAGGGCCCCGGCGAGCAGGAGCGCCCCGCCGACGGTCTCCTTGCGCAGGATGGCCGAGATGCGACTGGTCTCACCCCACGAGCGTCGGGCGAACAGGCTGGTACGGCGCCGGGGGGCGTCGGTCACGGGGTCTCCTCGTCGGCAGGGTCGCGTCATCCATCGCCGACCAGACTTCCCGGCACACCAGGACACCAACGTTAGCCTGCACCCGGGCCGGACCGCAGCGGGGGCAGGATCACCTGCCGGGCCGGCCCGCCGCAGCAGGGGCGCGGACACCGGGCACGGGTGCGGATGACACCGCCATCCGGCCCGCTGGGTTGCCAGACGGACACGGGCTATCCATACTGATGGATGTTCCTGAGCCGGACATGATCGGGCGCCGGGCAGCCTCGATCGGCAACCCTGTCGCATTCGCATTCTCCGGAGGAACCCGTCCATGAGAGCGAAGATCAGACTGCTGTGCGCCGCCCTGGCGGCCGCCTCGGTGACCGCGCTGACGGCGCTGGCCGTCCCCACCCCCGCGTCGGCCGCGGCACTGACCGAGGTCACCGGCTTCGGCGCCAACCCGAGCAACCTGCGCATGTACCTGTACGTTCCGGACAACGTCGCGCCCCGGCCGGCGCTGGTGGTCGCGGTGCACTACTGCACCGGCACCGGCCCGGCCATGTACTCCGGCACCCAGTTCGCCGCCCTGGCCGACCGGTACGGCTACATCGTGGTCTACCCGTCGGTGACCCGGAGCAGCCAGTGCTTCGACGTCGCCTCGCCCCAGGCCCTGCGCCGCGACGGTGGCAGCGACCCGGTGGGCATCAAGTCGATGATCGACTACGTCCGGCAGCGCTACCCCGTCGACCCGAACCGGATCTTCGCCACCGGCATCTCCTCCGGGGCGATGATGACCAACGTCCTGCTCGGCCTCTACCCCGACGTGTTCGCCGCCGGCGCGGCGTTCGCCGGTGTTCCGTTCGCCTGCTTCGCCACCACGAACGGCTCGGAATGGAACAGCGAGTGCGCCAACGGGCAGATCACCAGGACCCCGCAGGCGTGGGGCGACCTGGTCCGCAACGCCTACCCCGGGTACACCGGCAAGCGGCCCCGGATGCAGCTCTGGCACGGCACGAACGACGAGGTCCTGCGCTACCCCAACTTCGGGGAGGAGGTCAAACAGTGGACCAACGTGCACGGGCTGAGCCAGGTCCCGACGTACACCGACACCCCGCAGTCCGGCCAGACCCGCACCCGGTACGGCGGCAGCGGCCCCACCGCGCCGGTCGAGGCCATCAGCATGAGCGGCGTGTCGCACAACCTGCCCGTGGACGCCGCCCAGGCCATCCGCTTCTTCGGCCTCGACGGCACCACCCCACCGACCACACCGCCGCCCACCACCCCGCCGCCGACCACACCGCCGCCCGGCGGGGCCTGCCGGATCGGGTACGCGGTCAACGCCTGGAACAGCGGCCTGACCGCCTCCGTCACCATCACCAACACCGGCAGCGCCGCGGTCAACGGCTGGACCCTGGCGTTCACCCTGCCCAGCGGACAGACCATCACCAACGGCTGGAACGCGTCCTACTCCCCCAGCAGCGGGGCGGTGACCGCCCGTAACGTCTCCTACAACGGCGCCATCGCGCCGAACGCCTCGGTCGACATCGGCTTCCAGGCGACCCACACCGGCAACACCGCAAAGCCGACCTCGTTCACCCTCAACGGGGCGGCCTGCGCCGTCGCCTGACCGTCCGCGCGGGAAGCGGTGGGCGTCGAGGACGCCGACGTCCACCGCCACCCCGCCCGCGCGTCGGTGAGGTCGGGTCGCGCGACCGGTTCAGCGCCGGGACATGATTGCCGTCGCGCTTCATCCAGGCAAAGATCCATGGATGCCTACGAGCGTATCCACTGACCGGCTCCACGACCTACGGACCCGCACGGCCGAGATGGTGGGGCAACTCGGCCGTCTGGTCTCGGTCGAGACGCCGTCCAACGACCGGTCGGCCTGCCAGGCCGGGGCGGAGACGGTGTCCGGTATCGCCGAGGAGATCATCGGCGTGCCCGCGGATTCCGTCGAGGTCGACGGACGGACCCACCTGCGGTGGCGCTGGCCCGCCGCGTCGGGCCAGCCGACCGTCGCCCTGATCGGCCACTACGACACCGTCTGGCCGTTGGGCACACTGGAACGCTGGCCGTTCACCGTCGACGACGCGGCCGGGACCGCCACCGGCCCCGGCTGCTTCGACATGAAGGCCGGGATCGTGCAGCTCTTCCACGCCGTGGCTGCACTGCCGGATCGCTCCGGGCTGGAGATCCTGCTGACCTGCGACGAGGAGATCGGCTCTCCCACCAGCCGGAAGCTCGTGCAGGAGACGGCCCACCGCTGCGACGCCGCGCTCGTCTTCGAACCGTCCGTCGACGGAGCGGTGAAGACGAGTCGCAAGGGGATCGGCCGGTACCGCTTCGACGTACACGGACGCGCGGCCCACGCCGGGCTGGACCCGGAGCTCGGCCGCAACGCGCTGACCGTGCTGGGTCGCCTGCTGCTCGACGTCGGGGAGCTCTCCCGGCCCGACCTCGGCACGATCGTCACGCCGACCATGGCCGGTGGCGGCACCGCCGGCAACGTGGTGCCCGCGCACGCCTGGCTGGGGGTCGACGTCCGGGTCGCCGTGGAGAGCGAGGCGGAGCGCGTGGACGGGGAGCTGCGCTCCCTCAAGCCCATCCTGCCCGACGTGTTCGTCGTCCTCGCCGGTGGGGCGAGCCGGCCACCGCTGCCGGCGTCCTCCACCGCGGCCCTGTTCGCGCGGGCTGTGGCCCTCGCGCCGGCGCTGGGCCTCGGTCCGCTGCGAGGCGCCGACGTGGGCGGCGGGTCCGACGGCAACTTCACCGCGGCCGCCGGCTGTCCCACGCTCGACGGTCTCGGCGCCGTGGGGGACGGCGCGCACTCCGAGGGCGAGCACGTCGTCGTCGCGGCCATGCCGGATCGGGCGGCGCTGGTGGCGGAACTGATCGAGGACATCCGCCGGAACCAGGACGAGGGTCCACGGGATCGCTGAAGGGTCTCTGGACGCGGCGGCGGGCCGGTTGCCGCCGCCGGTGTCCTCCTGCCGGTGGCCGTCGCCGTGGCGGCCTGCGCCGGTGGGTTGAAGAGCAGGGGCGCGCCGATCAGGGGTGCCTGCTCGTCAGTGGCGGTCGGCGTACGCCCGGACCTTGGCCCGGTTGCCGCAGACCGCCATGCTGCACCAGCGCCGCCGGCCCCGGGGGTCGAGGAACAGCCACCCGCAGTCGGCCCCCGGGCAGGCGCGGACGTGAGCCCGTGCCGGCGTGCAGAGCAGGTCCGCGGCGGACCGCGCGCACGCGAGCAGCGGCAGGTCGAGGGTGTTGTCCGGTGAGAGGGTCCAGGACGCGACGCCGTCGGCGCCCGCCGTCAGGCGTGCGGCGGCGGCGGCGCGCCGGGCCTGGGCCGCGACGGCGCGGAACGCCCCGGCGGCGCCCGGGTCGAGAAGGAGGGTACGCAGCGAGGTGCGGAAGGACCGCGCCTCGGCCAGGGCCCGCTCGGCCGTGGTGGGCTCCCGACGCGCGGCGGCGCGCAGCCGCCGTACGGTGGGCAGGTCGAGCAGCGAGGCGTGCCCGGCCCAGGTGGCGAGGTGGTCGTAGCCGCGCAGCCATTCCCGGTGCGGGTCGGGGGGATGGCCCCAGCCCGCCCAGGTGTTGCAGAGTTCCAGCCCGGGGTGACCGGCGAGCAGCACTGGCATCCGGAGGCCGTCGACATCGGTCCAATGCACGACACCAGTATGCCTTGACCGGCCCTCCACTAACCAGACATTGTCAACACACCGGTTAACCCAATGAGAACGGTTAGGTGAGGCATGTTGCTGTCCAAGGTCGCATCCCCGGTCCTACGGGTCGCGCTGGTGCTAGCCGCGGCGGCGGCGGCCGTCCCCGCGCCCGCCGTGGCAGCCGGCACGGAACATTCCGCCCAACGGCCACGCCAGCCCGAGCCCTGGCGGCCCTGGACGCAGGAGGAGTGGACCGCTCCGGCCGGCCGGTACTGCGCGTTTCCGCTACGGGTCCAGGTGGTCTCACAGGACGTCCGGGTCCGGGTGGTCGACCGGTATCCCGACGGGGCCGTCAGGCGCGAGGAGTTCGCCGGTCCGCTCGTGGTCGACTTCGTCGACGTCAGCACGGGACGGATGACGCGCCGGGACGCGGGCGGGTCCGGCGCGGCCGACTACCGCCCGGATGGCGGGTGGCTGCGGTACACCATCGTCGGCCCCGCGGGCTTCGGGTTCCGGGACGGGGACCGCTATCCGCAGGGTTACTACCTGCTCGACGGGCTGCACGTCATCACGTTCGACGCCGCCGGAACCCGCCGGATGGCGGTCGCCGTCGGCAAGCAGGACAACGTCTGCCAGACGCTCGCCGGCCCGGCCTGACCGGCCCGGTCAGGTGGACGGCAAGGTGGTCCCGGCGATCGTGTCGGGCCCGGCAGTGGCTGGTCCGGCCGCCGGGACCGGGCCCCGGTGGCGGATCGTGGCGTGGGCGGTGCTGACCGGTACCAGCGGGTTGACCGCCGCTTCCGTGGTGGCCTGGTGCGTGGCGGCGCCACCCTGGCACCCGTGGATGCTCTACACGCTGGTGGACCTCGTGGTCGGCGCGGTCTACGGGGTGGTCGCCTGGCTGACCCTGCTGCGCCGTACCCACCTGGCCGCCTGGATCATGGCCGCGGCGGGCGTCGGCGGATCGCTGTCGGCGGCGGCGGCCTGCTGGAGCATGGTGGTGTACCGCTGGCCCGACCTGTGGACGACCGGGCAGCTCGCCGGCGTCGCGTACTGGGCCTGGGTGCCCGGCTTCTACGCCCTCGTCGTGTTGCTGCCCTGGCTCCTGCCGGTACGGCCGCTCGACCGGAGCACCCGGGTCGCCGTCGGCGCCGGCGCCGTCCTCATCGTGGTCGCGCAGGCCTGCGCCCTCACCCTGCCCGGTGGCCTGCACGCGATCCCGCTCACCGACGACACTCTCCTCGCGGCCCGCGCGGCGGTCGATCCCTGGCTGGAGCCCGCGCTCGTCGTGCTCGGCGTCGCCGCCGCCGTCGGCGTGCTGGCCCGTCGCCGTACCCTGCCGTGGCAGCAGCGGCACGGCCTCGGCTGGCTCGCCATCGGCACCCTGCTGCTGACGGCGGCCTTCCTGCCGCTCGCGCTGAACCCGGCCTTCCACGTCACCGTCCCGGTGCCGTTCGCCCCGCTGCTCATGCTCGGCGCCCACGCCTTCTTCCCCGCCTCCGTGCTGGTCGTGGTGCTGCGTCAGCGGCTGTGGGGCCTGGAGTTGACCATCCGCCGGACGCTGGTGTGGGCGTTGATGACCGCGCTGGTGATCGGCGCGTACGTCGTGGGTGTGCTGCTGCTCGGTACGGTCATGCCGGCGACCTCGGCGGTGCCCGAGGCCGTGGTGACCGCGCTGCTCGCCGCCGGGTTCCAACCCGCGCGCGCGTGGGTGCAACGCAGGGTCGACCGGCTGGTGCACGGCGACGACGGGCCACGCCTGATCCGGCGGGTCGCCGGCCGGCTGCGCGCGGCGGAGCACAACACCCGGATGCTCGACGCGGTGGCGGACGGCATCGCCGACTCGTTGCGGCTGGCCTCGGCCACGATAACCCTGACGGGAGTCCCGCCCGTACCGCCGAGCCGCGCCTCGGCCGGGGACGGGCCGTCGGCGCGCGGGCCGGCTCTCGTGGTGTGTCTGGACGGCGGGAACGGGTCGGTGGGAGAGCTGTGGGCCTGGCCGCGCCCCGGTGAGCGGCTCGACGGGCGGACCGTCGCGCTGCTGCACGACCTGGCACCGGTCGTCACCGCGCTCGCCCTGCTCACCCTCGCCCAACGCGACCTGGACCGCTCCCGGGTACGGCTGGCGCAGAGCAGGGACGAGGAGCGCCGCAAGCTGCGCCGTGACCTGCACGACGACCTGGGGCCGGCGATCAGCGGAGTCGGGCTCGCACTCACCGCGGGCCGGAACATGCTGCGCCCGCACCGCCACCTGTCCGAGATCGCGGCGGCCGACGACCTCCTCGGACGGCTCGTCGCCGAGATGGACCGTCAGGCGGCGGGAGTCCGGGAGATCGCCCGGGACCTCGTGCCGCCACCGCTGGAGGGCGGCGGGCTGCGGCCGGCGCTGTACCGGCTGCGGGAACGCTACGCCGATGCCGGGTTGACGGTGCTGGTGCGGGCGCCCGACGTGGAGCTTCCCGACACCGTGGCGACCGCGGTGTACGGCATCGTGGGCGAGGCGGTGCGCAACGTGCGCCGGCACGCCGGTGTGGACCGGTGCGCCATCGACGTCTCCATGGGACCGGACAGCCTGGTCGTGTGCGTCACGGACGAGGGGGTGGGCATCCCCGCCCCGCTGGTCGCCGGCGTCGGCACGGCGTCGATGCGGGAACGCGCGGAGGGCATCGGGGCCGCGCTCACCATCGCGCGGGCGGATCCCGCCCACGCCCGCCCCGGCACCACCGTCGAACTCGTGCTGCCCGTCCCGGCGCTCGTGGCCCGCTGATCCATCCCGGCGGTGCCAGACTGGCCGCCATGACGGCGATCGACAACCTGGCGCTGACCAACTACGGGCACTTCACCACGATGCGGGTGCAGGACGGTGCGGTCCGCGGCCTCGGCCTGCACCTCGACCGGCTGGTCACCGACTGCGCCACGGTGTTCGGTGCCGAGCTGTCCGGCCGGTACGTCCGGGAGCGGATCCGCGCGGCGATCGCCGAAGCCGACGGCCCGCTGACGGTCCGGGTCACCGTGGCCGACCCCGGCCTGCGGCTCACCCACCCCGCCGCCCCGACCGATCCGCACGTGCTGGTCACCACGCGCGCCGCCACCCCGCAGGCGCAGCCGCCGATGCGGGTGCGCTCCACCACCTACGCGCGCGACGTGCCCTCGGTCAAGCACACCGGGCTGTTCGGCCCGCTGTTCGAACGCCGCCGCGCCCAACTCGACGGCTACGACGACGCGCTGTTCACCGACGGCGGTGGGCGGGTCTCCGAGGGCCCGACCTGGAACGTCGGCTTCGTCGACGGCGACACCGTGGTCTGGCCGCTGGCCGACGTGCTGCCCGGCGTGACCATGCGGCTGCTTGCCACGGCTCACGACGGCCCGCAGCGCACCGAGCCGGTCGAGCTGTCCCGGCTGGCCGGCATGGCGACCGCCTTCGCCACCAACGCGGCCGGCGCGATCCGGCCGATCGCCGCCGTCGACGGGGTCACGTTCGCGACCGGTCACCCGCTCGTCGGCCTGCTGCGCCGGCGGTACGCCGAGGTCGTGCCGGAAGCCGTCTGACCGCCACGGGCGGGCTGGCCTCCGTCAGTGGGATTCGGTGAGGTAGGTGCGGTACTCGTCGGCCGTCATCAGCACCGGCGGGTCGGTCATTCGAAGCCGGAACAGCCAGCCCTCCCCGTAGGGGTCGCTGCCGATCAGGCTCGGGTCGGCGACGACCGCCTCGTTGATTTCGAAGATCCGGCCGGTCACCGGCATGTACAGCTCGGCGACCGACTTGGTGGACTCGACCTCGCCGCAGACCTCGCCGGCCACCAAATCAGTACCCGGGTCGGGCAGTTCGACGTAGACCACGTCGCCGAGCGCCGAGGCGGCGAAGGCGGTGATGCCGACCGACGCCGGCTCGACGCTGTCGTCGACCCACTCGTGGTTGGCGCTGTAGCGCAGGCGCGCGGGAACTTCCATGTCCACTGCTACTTCCTTTTCGGCAGGGATGCGCGTCAGCGCAGGCGGCGGTAGGAGGGCAGGGGGCGATCTCCACCGGTTCGGTGTGCCCCCGGACCTGGACGCCCAGCCGGGCGGGCGCCTGTGCGACGTCGGCGCGGAGCCGGGCCATCGCGGTCGGCCGGTGCGGTGTCGGCGGCGAGGCGGTAGGCGACCAGGTCGTCCAACGCACCGCCGCTGTCAGCGCAGGGCATGGTGTTACGGGCGCGGCCGACCGGCACCGCCGAGAGGTGCCCGACCAGCGTGTGGTCCGGCACGGCCGGGGCCATCGGTCCACGGACCCCGATCTGTCCCATGTGGCTGAGGTCGAACAGGCCGGCCCGTTCTCGTACGGACGTCTCGCTGCCGTCGCGCAGCGGCATCGACCAACCGGCGAACCGGGCGCGCAGGGGTGGGCGAGTCAGGGTCGTCGGACTCTGATGCATGGAGGCGCTCCTTCGTCCCGACGCGGTCGCGTCGTACGGTCGGTTGCCTCCCGCTCTGTCATGGACCTGAGAGCTTCACCGCCGGTCGGCGGTTTGCACCGTGGGTGAGACGACGAATCGTCTGCTTTCCAGAGTTCACCTCGCCTGCGCGGTAACGGGGCCTGAGAGTTTCTTGGGAGTTTGCTCCTTCGGCGCCCCGACGATGGCCGGGGTCTCTCCCGCGCGGGTTCGAACGGTGTCTGTGCAGTTGTGGGCGATGCTGCCCGCGACCCTAGGCGACCGGCCGAACACGTGTCAACGGTGCGGCGCGGGTCACCGGACCGGTCCCGTGTCGGGCTCCCCGCCGGCCCCAGGGGTCGCCGGAAGTGGGCCGCTGCGGCCGGACATCCCGGCCCCATGATCGATCATCAACAATTCTTTACACCGATGTGTGATGTGTGCCATTGTACTGGCCACGTCCGGCACGACATCGACCCAGATCGACAAGTGTCGACGCGGGCTCCGCCCGCAGAAGCGGCGGAACCGACCACCACAACCGACCTGACGTGCGTGGAGACACGCAGGGATCCCCGCACCCGGCCGAGCCCGGTCCACACCGGACCCGACCTACATCCCCCATCGACCCGGCCCTGAAGCCCCGTCGACACCCCGCCCAGGAGGCGACCCCGATGATCCGACTGTTACGAAAGCGACGCGCCCGGCTGGCCGCCGCGCCCCTGACCCTGGCCTTGGTGCTGGGGCTGAGCCCGCTGACCGCCCCCGCCACAGCGAGCGCGGCACCGGCTGCCACACCGGCCCACGGCGCCGCCCCGGCCGACACCGGCACCGGCGACCGGCACGTCCAGCGGAACCCGCTGCCGCTCGACGAACGCGCCCCGCTGCCCGCCAACCTCGACGAGCTGCGCCGCGACTACGACGAGCCCGACGGCGGGCAACGGCGCACCGCCCCGTCCATGCGCGGCCGAGCCGCCCTGGCCGCCGCCCCCTGCGCGACCAGCGACTTCACCAGCCGCACCGGCAGCGCCCTGGTGCAGCAGATCAAGGCGTCCACCACCGACTGCGTCAACACCCTGTTCAGCCTGACCGGCAACGACGCCTACCTGGCGTTCCGCGAGGCGCAGATGACCAGCGTCGCGTACGCGCTGCGCGACGACGCCGCCTCCTACGACGGCACCAACCGCACCGGCACCGCCTCCCTCGTGCTGTACCTACGGGCCGGCTACTACGTGCACTGGTACTACCCGGCCACGGTCGGCACGTACGGCAGCGGCCTGCGCACCGCGATCCGCGCCGGCCTGGACGCCTTCTTCGCCAACAGCCACTCCGGCGACGTCAGCGACGCCAACGGCGAGGTGCTGGCCGAGGCGGTCACCCTCATCGACAGCGCCGAGGAGAACGCCCGCTACCTGTACGTGGTGAAGCGCCTGCTCACCGGCTACAACAGCTCGTACAACACGTCCTGGTGGATGCTGAACGCGGTCAACAACGTGTACGTCGTGCTGTTCCGGGGCCACCAGGTGCCCGAGTTCGTCACCGCCGTCACCGCGGACCCGAGCGTGCTGGACACGCTGTACGCCTTCGCCTCCGGCCACCGCGCCCTGCTCGGCACCGACCAGGGCTACCTGGTCTCCAACGCCGGGCGGGAGCTGGGCCGTTTCCTCCAGCACACCGCGTTGCAGGCCAAGGCCCGGCCGCTGGCCCGGGGGCTGCTCAACCTGAGCGCGATCACCGGCCCCACCGCCGCCCTCTGGGTCGGCGTCGCCGAGATGACCGACTACTACGACCGGGCCAACTGCGCCTACTACGCCACCTGCGACCTCCAGGCGCGGCTGGCCGCCGCCGTCCTGCCGATCACCTACACCTGCGGCACCAGCATCCGGCTGCGCGCCCAGCAGATGACCTCCGCCGAGCTGGACCGGGCCTGCGCCAGCATGCGCGACCAGGACGCGTACTTCCACTCGGTGGTGGCGGACCCCGGACCGGTGGCCGACGACCGCAACACCACCCTGGAGGTGGTGGTCTTCGACTCCAGCACCGACTACCAGACGTACGGCGGGCCGATGTTCGGCATCGACACCAACAACGGCGGCATGTACCTCGAGGGCAACCCGGCCGCCACCGGCAACCAGCCGCGCTTCATCGCCTACGAGGCGGAGTGGCTGCGCCCCACCTTCGAGATCTGGAACCTCAACCACGAGTACACCCACTACCTCGACGGCCGGTTCGACATGTACGGCGACTTCACCGCGAACATCTCCACCCCGACGATCTGGTGGATCGAGGGCTTCGCCGAGTACGTGTCGTACTCGTACCGCAAGCAGACCTACCAGGCCGCGATCACCGAGGCAGGGAAGAAGACGTACGCCCTGCGCACCCTCTTCGACACCACCTACGACCACGACACCACCCGGGTCTACCGCTGGGGCTACCTGGCCGTGCGGTACATGCTCCAGTCGCACCGCGCCGACCTGACCACGCTGCTCGGCCACTACCGCGCCGGCAACTGGGCCGCCGCCCGGACGCTGCTGACCAGCACCATCGGCAGCCGCTACGACACCGACTGGTACGCGTGGCTGGACACCTGCGCGGCCGGCGACTGCGGCGGCGGCACCAACCCGCCCGCCAACCAGGCCCCGGTCGCCGCGTTCACGGCGGTAACCAGCGGCCTGACCGCCACCTTCACCGACCAGTCGACGGACGGCGACGGCAGCATCGCCTCCCGGGCCTGGACCTTCGGCGACGGCACCACGTCCACGGCGGCCAACCCCACCAAGACGTACGGCGCCGCCGGCACCTACCCGGTCACGCTGACGGTCACCGACAACAAGGGCGCGACCGGCACCACCTCACGCACCGTCACCGTCACCGGTGGCACCACGCCGTTGCCGGAGTGCACCGGGAGTGACGTCCGGACGCTGGGCAAGAACTGCCGGCGCGCCGGCCTCCAGGCCACCGTCGGGAACCTCTACCACCTGTACCTCTACGTCCCGGCCGGCACCACCAGCCTGAAGCTCACGTCGTCCGGGGGCACCGGCGACGCGGACCTGTACTACAGCTCCACCGGCTGGGCCACCACGACCAGCTACACCCGTCGGTCGGTCAACACCGGCAACGGCGAGACGATCACGGTCAGCAACCCGGCGGCCGGCTACCACTACGTGAGCCTGCACGCCCGGCAGGCGTTCACCGGGGTCACGGTGACCTCGGAGTACTGAGCACGCCGCAGCGCCGCCGCGCCGTCCTCTTCGGAGCCGGAGGACTCCCGCCCTGGCGGGACCACCGCCTCCGCGAGGGCGGCGCGGTCCGCGCGACGTAGCCGCCGGGCAGGAGCGGTCAGCCCCCGGCGGCGAGGTGGCCGAGCGTGACCGGCTGCGCGACCGGGCGGGTGGCGAACCCGGCCAGGTCCGCCCCGGTGAGGGCCCGGCCGCCCGCCCGCGCGGTCAGGCAGGCGGTGGCGTAACCGCACGTCCGCCCCTGGCACCAGCCCATGCCGGCCCGGGTCATCAGCTTCGCGCCCCGCGCGTCGGCGACGGACAACTCCCGCACCGCCCGCCGTACCGCCCCGACCGGCACGTCCTCGCAGCGGCAGACCAGCGTGTCGTCGCCGCACCAGTCCGGCCAGCCGGCCGGCACCGGGTGCACCGCGTGCAGCGCCGAGGCGAACCGGCGCAGCCGGCGCCGGGTCCGCAGCAGCCGGCCGTGCCGGCGGCCCGACCAGGGCAGCGGGCGGCCCAGGGACAGCGCCGCGCCGGCACCGGCCAGCTCCCCCTCCACCAGCGCGAGCCCGGCCCCGCCCACCCCGGTCACCTCACCGGCGGCGTACACGCCGGGCACCGAGGTCGCCTGCGCCGCGTCGACGGTGAGCACCAGGCTCCCGTCGGCGTCGAGCCGGGTCGCGCATTCCAGGGCGAGGCCCAGCTCCACCTGCGGGGTGAAGCCGAAGCCCACCGCGAGCCCGTCGCACTCCACCTCGGACTCGGTGCCGGCCAGCACCGCGCCGCCGGCGTCGACGGAGGCGAGGGTGACCCCGGTCAGCCGGTCGGTGCCGTGCGCGGCGACCACCACGGTCCGACGCCGGTACGGCACCCGGTGCCGCAGCATCCGCCAGCCGTACCGCCCCGCCTCGGCGAGCTTGCCCGCAGCGCCGGCGACCAGGCGGAGCTGGTGGGCGTACCCGAGCGGGTCGTTCGCCTCGCAGACGCCGACGACGACGCTGCCGGCGGCGGCCAGGCCGGTCGCGACGGGCAGCAGGAACGGGCCGGTGCCGGCCACCACGACCCGGCTTGCGAAGCTCACCCCCTGCCCCTTGAGCAGGGCCTGGGCGCCGCCGGCCGTGACCACCCCGGGCAGGTCCCAGCCCGGGAAGGGCACCACCCGGTCGTGGGCGCCGGTGGCCACGACCAGCCGCCGCCCGTACACCGTCCCGGCCCGGGTGTGCACCGCGAAACCCGGCTCACCGGCGGTGGTGTCGGCCTCGACGAACCAGACGGCGGCGTCGGCCCGGTACGCGACCCGGCCGAGCTGTTCGCGCAGTCGGGTGAACGTCTGCCAGTCGTGGTGGCCGGCCCCGTCGGCCCCGGGGCGGTGCCGCCAGAACTGCCCGCCGGGCCGCGCCGCGGCGTCCAGCACCACCACCAGGCAGCCGGCCCGCGCCGCGGCGGCCGCCGCGGCCAGCCCGGCCGGGCCGGCGCCGACCACCACCACGTCGTACTCGGTCATTCCCGCTCCTCGCCGTCGTCCTGGCTGTCGACCACGTCGCCCGGGCGGGCCACCACCAGGCAGGCCCGCTGCCCAGACACCCCGTTGACCCGCACCAGGCAGTCGAAGCAGACCCCGATGCCGCAGAAGGCGCCCCGGGGGCGGCCCTCGACCCGGCTGCGCCGCCAGGAGTTGATCCCGGCGGCGAGCAGCGCGGCGGCGATGCTCCGCTCCCCGTCGCTGGGCACCGGCCGGCCGTCAAACGTGAACATCGTGGCGCTCCGGGGCGAACGGTCGGAGGTCCACCTGCGGGGCACGCCCGGTCAGCAGGGCCGCGACGGCGTGCCCCGTAGCCGGGGCGAGCCCGATCCCGGCGCCCTCGTGGCCGCAGGCGTGGAACAGGCCCGGCACCCGGGGGTCGGCCCCGATCATCGGCAGGTGGTCGGGGCTGTATGGCCGGAACCCCCGGTACGCGCGGATCACCGACACCGAGGCGAGGACCGGGAAGAGACGCACCGCCCCGGCCGCGAGCTGGCGCAGGGCCGACAGCGGGACGGTCCGGTCGAAGCCCACCCGCTCCCGGGTGGAGCCGATCAGGACGGTGCCCGCCCGGGTTCCCTCGACCACCGGGGAGACCTCCAGCCCTTCGGAGCCGCGCCCGACGTTGGCGACGTAGCCGGCCGCGTACACCTTGTGCCGGATCAGCGGCGGCAGCGCCTCGGTGACCAGGACGAACCCGCGCCGGGGCAGGACCGGCAGCCCCACCCCGGCCAGGCCGGCGATCTCGGCGGCCCACACCCCGGCGGCGTTGACCACCGCCGTGGTGGGCAGCGGTCCCCGGTCGGTGACCACGCCCCGGATCGCGCCGGCCGCGTCGCGTCGCAGGCCGGTCACGGTGGTCCCGGTCAGCACCGGCACCCCGGCCGCGCGCAGCAGGTGCGCGGCGGCCAGCATCGGCTGGACCTGCATGTCCTGCGGGTAGTACATCCCGCCGGCGAGGTCCCGGGCCAGGTGCGGCTCGTGCTCGGGCAGCGCCTCGGCGGGCACCTCCGCCACCTCCACCCCGGCGGCGCGCTGGCCGGCGGCGAACGCCCGCAGCGCGGCGTGCTCCGCCGCCGAGGCGGCCACCACCAGCCCGCCCTTGCGCTCCAGCTCGATCCGCTCGCCGCCCAGGTCGTCGCCCAACCCGTGCCAGAGCCGCACGGAGTGCCGGGCCAGCGCCAGCTCCGGACCGGGCGGCTTGTCCGAGAGCAGGATGTTGCCCTCACCGGCGCCGGTGGTGCCGCCGGCCACCCCGGCCCGGTCGACCACCGCCACCGCCAGCCCGGCCCGGGCCGCGTAGTAGGCGCAGGCCGCGCCGACCATTCCCGCCCCGATGACGACGACATCCGCGCCGGTGACGCTCATGACCCGATCCGGTGCATCCACGCCTCGACGTCGTCGGCCCGACGGGGCAGGCCGTCGGAGAGCACCCGGTAGCCGTCGTCGGTGATCAGGATGTCCTCCTCGATGCGGAAGCCCAGCCCGCGCAGTTCGACCGGGATCAGCTCGTCGTCCGGCTGGAAGTACAGCCCCGGTTCCACGGTGAGCACCTGCCCGGCCGCGAGCCGACCGTCCAGGTAGGCGTCGGCCCGGGCGGCGGCACAGTCGTGCACGTCCAGACCGAGCATGTGGCCCGACCCGCACAGGGTCCACCGCCGGTACAGGCCGGACTCCTCCGCCAGCGCCTGCTCCGGCGGGCAGGGCAGCACCCCGAGGTCCGCCAGCCCGTGCGCCAGCACCGTCATCGCCGCCCGGTGGAACGCCCGGAACTCCACGCCCGGCCGCAGGCAGTCCAGCGCGGCGTCGTTCGCCCGCCGGCACAGCTCGTACAGGTCCCGTTGCAGGGGGCTGAACCGGCCGGAGACCGGCAGCACCCGGGTGATGTCGGCGGTGTAGAGCGACCGCGTCTCCACCCCGGCGTCGAGCAGCAGCAGGTCCCCGTCGCGGACCGGCCCGTCGTTGTCGGTCCAGTGCAGGGTGGCCGCGTGCGCGCCCGCCGCCACGATCGAGTGGTAGCCGACGTCGTTGCCCTCCAGCCGGGCCCGCTGCCAGAACACCCCCTCCAGGTGACGCTCGGAGGTGCGCATCGCCGTCGGCAGCGCCCGGACCACGTCCTCGAAGCCCCGGGTCGTGATCGCCACCGCCTCCTCCAACTGGGCGATCTCCCACTCGTCCTTGACCAGGCGGAGTTCGGCCAGCACGGAGGCGAACTCCGCGTCGGCGCCCCCGGCTCGGCCGGGCACCAGGGTGTCGACGTGCCCGTCGACGCCGCGCAGCACCCGGGTGGGCGCGGCCACGGCCACCGCCTCGGCCAACTCGGCGACGTGCCGGGTCGGCAGCCCCAGCCGCCGGCTGCTCTCCCCCAGCGTCGGACGCCGGCCGGCCCACAGCTCGCCGTAGACCCGGTCCCGGAAGAACTCGCCGTCGGCGCGGCCGGAGCGGGGACGCAGGAAGAGCGTCGCCTCCCCGTCCGGCGCGACCACCAGCACCCCGTCGGAGGACTGGTCACCGGTCAGCCAGGCGTAGGCCGAGTGCGGCCGGAACCGGTGGTTCTGGTCGTTGGCGCGCCGCTGGTAGCCGCCGGCCGGCACCACGAGCCGCTCGCCGGGGAACATCCGGTGCAGCCGGGCGCGGCGCGCCGCAGCCCAGTCGGCCACCTCGTCGACCGGCAGGTCAGGCTGCTCGGTGTCCGCCCAGCCGGTCAGCATGAACTCCTCGAGCGCGGAGCTGACCGGCAGGTCGTGGCTACCGGTACGCAGGTCGGCGCGGGTCACAGCGGCTCCTTCACGGGACGGGGTGGGGCTGTCGGACGGGGCAATGGCCCGGTCAGGGCTGCGGCGGGGCCGCGAAGGTGACGGTCCGGGTGGCGGTGTAGAAGTCCAGGGCCGCGGTGCCCTGCTCGCGCGGGCCGTAGCTGGACGCCTTCTCGCCGCCGAAGGGCGCGTGGAAGTCCACCCCGGTGGTCGGCGCGTTGACCCGGACCAGGCCGGTGTCGAGGCCACGTACGGCGTGCAGCAGCGCCCCGACGTCCCGGCCGTGCACCGAGGTGACCAGGCCGTAGCGCACGCCGTTGGCCAGCTCGACGGCGCGGGCCAGGTCCGGCGCGGACAGCACGGTCGCCAGCGGGCCGAAGGTCTCCTCCTGGGCCACCGGGTGGGTCGGGTCGACGCGGTCCAGCAGCACCGGTGCGACGAAGAATCCGTCCCCGGTCCCGGGCCCGCCCCCGGTGAGCACCCGCGCCCCGGCCTCCCGCGCCGCCGTGACGGCGTCGCGCATCCGGGTCCGGGCGGCGGCGCTGATCACCGGACCGGCGGCGACCGCCGGGTCGGCGGGATCACCGACCCGGACCGCCTCGACCGCCGCCACCAGCGCCTCGGTGAACTCCGCGGGGTCACCCACGACCACGATCCGCCGGGTCGCGGTGCACTTCTGCCCGGCGTACCCCATGGCGGCGCCGGCCAGCAGCGCGGCGGTCGGGCCGGGGTCGGCGTCGGGCAGCACCACAGCGGCGTTCTGGCCGCCCATCTCCGCCTGCACTGGCAGGCCGGCGCGGGCGGCGGCGACCGCGACCTCCGCGCCGACCGAGGCGGAGCCGGTGAACGACACGACGTCGCTCGCCGCGACGACCGCACGCCCAGTCTCCGGCCCACCCTGTACGACCTGCAGCAGCCCGTCCGGCAGCAGCCCGTCGAACAGCCGTTGCACGGCCTCGCCGCAGGCCATCGCGTCCGGGGAGGGCTTGAGCAGCACCGCGTTGCCGGTGGCGAGGGCCGGGGCGGCCTTCCACAGCGGGATGGCCAGGGGGAAGTTCCACGGGGTGAGCAGCCCGGCGACGCCACGCGGCCGGCGTTCGGTGTAGAGCAGGCCGGGCTGGTCCGCCGGCAGGGACGGTGGCAGCAGCTCGCCGGTGGCGGCGAGGCATGCCTGCGCGTAGTAGTCCAGGATCGCCGCGCCCCGGGCCACCTCGGCGCGGGCCTCGCCGACCGGCTTGCCCACCTCGCGGACGATCAGGTCGGCGAGCACGTCGGCCCGCTCCCGCAGCCGGTCGGCGGCGGCCCGCAGGGCGGCGGCGCGGCCGGCCGCCGGCTCCCGGCACCAGCCGGCCTGCGCGGTACGAGCCCGCGCGGCCAGCGCGCGGACCTGGTCCGGGGCGACCGCCGCCCGCTCGGCGACCAGCTCGGTGGGGCGCTGCGGGGAGCAGCTACGGATCAGTTCGCTCACAGCTGGAATCCTGCCGGGAAGGGGTCATCGGGGTCGAGGAAGAACTGTGCCGTGCCGGTCAGCCAGGCCCGCCCGGTCACCGTCGGCACCACCGCCGCAGCGCCCGCGACCGTGGCGGTGCCGACCAGCCGGCCGACGAACCGGGTGCCGAGCAGCGACTCGTTGGTGAAGTCCCGCTCCAGCGGAAGCAGCCCCCTGGCGTGCAACTGCGCCATCCGGGCCGAGGTGCCGGTGCCGCAGGGCGACCGGTCGAACCAGCCCGGATGGATCACCATGGCGTGCCGGGAGTGCTGCGCGTCCGAGCCCTCCCCGGCCAGGTACACGTGGCGGCAGCCGGAGATCTCCGGCTGCTCGGGGTGCACCGGCCGGTCGGCGGCGTTGATCGCCGCCATGATGGCCAGGCCCGCGTCGAGTAGCCGCTGCCGGTCACCCCGGTCCAGCCGCAGTCCCAGCTCGGCGAGGTCCACGATGGCGTAGAAGTTGCCACCGTAGGCCAGGTCGTAGCGGACCCGCCCCAGGCCGGGCACCTGCACCGAGGCGTCCAGCGCCACCACGAAGGAGGGCACGTTCCGGATGGTCACCGCGGTGGCGCGACCGCCGGTCACGGCCACCGACGCCACCACCAGCCCGGACGGGGTGTCCAGCCGTACGGTGGTGACCGGCTCGGTGACCTCGACCATTCCGGTCTCGACCAGCACGGTCGCCACCCCGATCGTGCCGTGGCCGCACATCGGCAGGCAGCCGGACACCTCGATGTAGACCACGACGACGTCGGCGTCCGGCCGGGTCGGGGGTTGCAGGATCGCCCCCGACATCGCCGAGTGGCCCCGGGGTTCATACATCAGGAAGGTCCGCAGGTGGTCGAGGTGCGCGATCAGGTGTTCCCGGCGCTGGGCCATGGTGGCGCCCGGGATCACCGGGACGCCGCCGGTCACCACCCGGGTGGGCATCCCCTCGGTGTGCGAGTCGACCACGTGGATCACCCGGCTGCTGCGCATCAGCGGTGACCCGCCGCGAGCAGCCGTTCGGTGGTCTCCCGGATGACCGTCGCGACCGCCGGAGGCAGCGGCTGGCGCGGCTGGCGGGTGGGCCCGCCCGGACGGCCGGCGACGTCCATGGAGAGCTTGATCGCCTGGACGAAGTCGGGCCGGGAGTCCCAGCGCAGCAGCGGGTGCAGCGTGCGGTAGAGCGGCAGTGCGGTCGCCAGGTCCCCGGCGACAGCGGCCTGGTAGAGGCGGACACAGCTGGCCGGGACCGCGTTCTGGTAGCCGCCGATCCAGCCGACCGCCCCGCCGAGCAGGAGTTCGAGGGACACGTCGTCGGCGCCGGCCAGCAGGTCGAGGCCGGGGGCGAGCTCGGCCAGCTCGTACGCCCGGCGCACGTCGCCGCTGAACTCCTTGACCGCGACGATCAGGCCCTCGTCGTACAGCCGGCGCAGCAGGGCCGGGGTGAGGTCGACCCGGGTGTCCAGCGGGTTGTTGTAGGCCACCACCGGCAGGCCCGCCTTGGCTACCTCGCGGTAGTGCGCCACCACGACGGCGTCGTCCGCCCGGTAGGCGGTGGGCGGCAGCAGCATGACGGCCGGGCAGCCCGCCTCGGCGGCCTGGTCGGCCCAGCGCCGCGCCTCGTCCGCGCCGTACGCCGACACGCCGGGAACCACCGAGAAGCCGGGCGGGGCCGCCGCGACCGCGGTGCGCACGACCTCCGTGCGTTCGGCTGCGGTGAGCGCCTGGTACTCGCCGAGCGAGCCGTTCGGCACGACGCCCTGGCAGCCGTTCTCGGCGAGCCACCTCACGTGGGTTGCGTAGGCCTCGTGGTCGACGCCCAGGTCGGGCAGCCGGAACGGCAGTGCGGTGGCCACCAGGACGCCCCGCCACGGAATCTGTTCCACCGAACCTCCACCAGTAGTATGTTACATGGCACCGTAGCATGGTCGACGAGGCCGACCAATAGCCATGAATGTCTCCCGACAGGCGCCGCCGCCCCCGATTCGTGAATGGCGGCCGGGGACGAGGGCGGCGCGCAACGCCGCCGCGCCGCTACTGCTCGGGCCGGGCGGCCCAGATTCCCCGTACGTGCTGCAGGTGCCGGCGCATCAACGCGACGACCGCCGGCCGGTCCTTCGCCTCCAGCAGGTCCACGAGCTGGACGTGCTCGTCCGCCGAGCTGACCAGCTGGCCGCTCTTGACCAGCCCGTCCAGCCCGTACAGCCGGGTGCGGTTACGCAGGTCGGCCACGGTGCTCACCAGCCGCAGGTTGCCACCGGCGCCCAGCAGAGTCAGGTGGAACGCGCTGTCCGCCTCGATGTACGCGACGATGTCGCTCCGGCTCGCGGCGGTCACCACGGCCTCCGCCAGGGTCCGCAGCTCCCGGAGTTGCTCCTCGCCGAGCCGGCCCACCTGGTCGGCCACCACCGGGATCTCCAGCAGCTCGCGGATCTCGGTGATCTCGTCGAGCTCCCGATCGGAGAGGGACTTGATCCGGAAGCCCTTGTTCTTGACGATCGTGATCAGGCCCTCCTTGGCCAGATCGAGAATCGCCTCCCGCACCGGCGTCGGGGAGACGCCGAACTGGACCGCCAGGGTCGGCGCCGAGTAGATGATGCCGGGCCGGATCTGGCCGGCCACGATCGCGGCGCGCAGCGCCTGGGCCACCTCCTCGCGCAGGCTCAGCCGGCCCTGCAGGGCCACCAGCGCCAGTCCCGACCCGGCGGCGCCGACGCCCCCTCCTGCCTGCCAGTCCACTGTCACGACCACTCCCACCCCGGCTCGTCCGCCCGCGTCACGACCCACCACGCCCGGCGTCACCGCCGGGTCTCCCGGGGTCGACCGGGCCGGCCGGACGACGATCGGCGACCGGTCCACCGGCGCGTGCTCACCCGCCGACAGTACGCGCGCTGGAGGATGCAGCTTACCGACCGGCCCGCACCGGGCCAGGTGACCGGCGGCGGCCACCGGCCCGAGACCGGCAGGGAGCACGGCCGAGGCTCGGGCCCCACCGGCTCAGCGGCGGATGAGGCCGAGATCCGTCGCCGCGGCGACGGCGGCGGTACGGGAGTCGACGCCGAGCTTGGCGTAGACATGGGCCAGGTGGGACTTGACGGTGCCCTCGGTGAGATACAGCCGCTGGCCGACGGCCTGGTTGGACAGCCCCTCGGCGACCAGGGCGAGAACCTCGGTCTCGCGCCTGGTCAGGGCGGCCCTGGGGGTGCGCAGCCGATTCATCAGCCGGTCGGCGACGGTGGGCGCCAGGGTGCTGCGTCCGGCGGCGGCGGTGCGTACGGCGGCGGCCAGGTCCTCGGGCGGGGCGTCCTTGAGGAGGTAGCCGGTGGCGCCGGCCTCGATGGCGGGCACGACGTCGGCGTCCGTGCCGTAGGTGGTGACGATCAGGACCCGGGGGGCTCCGGGCCGGGCGGTGATCACGGCGGTGGCCTCGGCCCCGTTCATCCCCTTGCCGAACTGCAGGTCCATCAGGACGACGTCGATGTCGCCCTCGGCGGCGCGGGTGACGGCGCCCTCGGCGGTGGCCGCCTCGGCCACGATGGTGAAGCCGGGCTCGGTCTCCAGCACGGCACGCAGCCCGGCGCGCACCACCGGGTGGTCGTCGGCCAGGAGCAGCCGGATGAGGGCCTCAGTCACGGCGAATCCCCACGGCGGTGAGCGGGAGCTGGGCGGCCAGGGCCGTGCCTCGGCCGGCCGTGGACTCGATGGTGAGGGAGCCGCCCAGGGCATCCACGCGGGCGCGCATGGCGGCCAGCCCGAACCCGCCGTGGGGCGGGCCGGCGGCGGGCGGCCGGTCCTGGGCGAAACCGGCCCCGTCATCGACGACGTCGACGGCGACGCGGTCGCCGAGATAGCTGAGGGTGACCTCGGCATGGGCGGCGTGAGCATGCCGGACGGTGTTGGACAGGGCGGACTGGGCGATGCGCAGCAGGGCGACCTCGTGCGCGGTGGGCAGGGGCACGGGATCGCCGGTGAGGTGGAAGCGGGCGGTGACCTGGTGGCGGGTGGAGGTGGTGGCGCACAGGCGCTCCAGTGCTCCGGCCAGGGTGGTGTTCTCCAGGGTGGGCGGGGTGAGCGCGACGACGAAACGGCGGGCCTCGGCGAGGTTGTCCACGGCTGCCTGACGGGCCTGGTCCACATGGCGGGCGGCGGCGTCGGGCCTGCCGGGCAGGGCGCGTTCGGCGGCGCGCAGCAGCAGTTGGATGCTGGACAGGCCCTGGGCGAGGGTGTCGTGGATCTCGCGGGCCAGGCGTTCGCGTTCGGCCAGCACACCGGCGGCGTGCTGGGCCTCGGCCAGGTCGGCGCGGGTGGTGGTGAGTTCCTCGATCAGCTTCCGGCGCTGCTCGCTCTCCCGGTACAGCGCCTGGTACCCCCACACCACCGCCACCGCCACGGCCGCCCCGAGGGTCGGGCCGACCGCGATGGCCAGGGTGAAGGCGCCGGTGTGGGCGGCGAAGGCCACGACGGCCGCGGCGGCGGTGGCGACGACCGCGACCAGGCCGACGCGGCGCGGCAGCAGGTGGAGCTGGAGGAAGTACAGCGGAAAGGCGACCCAGATCCCGTCGGGTGACAGGGCCAACAGCACCAGCCACAACGCGCCGACGGCGGCCAGCCACACCGCTGCGGCGCGCCGGTCGGCGCGCACGCGCGGCAGCAGTTGGCCGGCCGCGTACACCACCGCCGTCGCGGCGGCCGTCACGACGACGGCCGTGGACCGCGGCGCCCCGTCGGCCACGGACCGGGCCGCGGCCAGGGCGAGCAGGCCGACGATCAGCAGGTGCAGACACCACGCGAGCGTGCGGGTGGTGGGGGTCGGCGCGGAAGCGGTCGTGTTCACGGTCCTTCCAGCCTAGGAGACGGCGACCCGCCGGCGCGTCGATCGAAAGTTAGAGACCGGCTGCCACCCTCCGATCCGGAAACTGGCCCCCTGCGCCAGATGTCCCGACCGGGGACCGGCTGCGACGGTGGACGAGTACCGCTTCCACCGAATGAAAGTGCAGGTCATAGCATGTTTGTCGCCTGGAGGGACCTCAGGTTCGCCAAGGGGCGGTTCGCCCTGGTCGGGGCCGTCATCGTGCTGATCACCCTGCTGGTCGGGCTGTTGTCCGGGCTGACCGCCGGACTGGGCCAACAGAACGTCTCCGCGATCACCGGCCTGCCCGCGAACAGGATCGCCTTCGGGTCTCCGGGCGACGGGCAGGACCTGTCCTACGCCAACTCGACGGTCACCGAGGAACAGTGGCGGCAGTGGGCCGGCGCCCCCGGTGTCACGAGCGCCGAGCCGATCGGGATCACCACGACCAAGGCCACCGCCGGGGACAGAAGCGCCGGCGTGTCCGCCTTCGGCGTCCGACCCGGGGCCGCGCTGGCCCCGGACAGCGACCGGATCGACGGCGACTCGGCCGTGCTGTCCCGCGACGCCGCCGACGAACTCGGGCTCAGGCCCGGCGACGCCGTCACCGTCGCCGGCCGCCCGCTGACCGTCGCCGCCGTGAGCGGTGACGCCTCCTTCAGCCACACCCCGGTGATCTGGATCAGCCTCGACGCCTGGCAGAAGATCACCCCCACCACCGGCGCCGACCACGGCCCCAGCGCCACCGTCATCGCCCTGGACACCACCTCCGGCGTCGACGTGCAGGCCACCGACGAGGCCACGGGCACCAGGACGGTCTCCACGAACGACTCGTTGTCCGCGATCGGCTCCTACACCTCCGAGAACGGCTCCCTGCAACTGATGCGGGGCTTCCTGTTCGCCATCTCCGCCCTGGTCATCGGCGCCTTCTTCACCGTGTGGACGATCCAGCGAAGCGCCGATGTCGCCGTCCTCAAGGCCCTGGGCGCCTCCACCGCCTACCTGCTGCGCGACGCGCTCGGCCAGGCCGTCCTCCTGCTCGTCGGCGGCACCCTCGTCGGCACGGTCGTCGCGGTCGCGCTGGGCGCTCTCCTCGCCGGCACCGCCATACCGTTCCTGCTCACCCCCGCCACCGTCCTCGCCCCCGCCGCCGTGATGATCCTGCTCGGCGCGCTCGGGGCCGCCCTGTCCATCCGCCGGATCACCTCCGTCGACCCGCTGACCGCCCTGGGGAGCGCCCGATGAGCCTCAACCTGACCGACGTCACGCTCACCTACCCGGACGGGGACAGCCGCCTGACGGCCCTCGACCACGTCAGCCTGGACGTCCCCAAGGGCACCCTGACCGCCGTCATCGGCCCCTCCGGCTCCGGAAAGTCCAGCCTGCTCGCCGTCGCCGCCACCCTGATCACCCCCGACTCCGGCACCGTCACGGTCGACGGCACCACCACCACCGGCATGACCCGGGGCGAACTCACCGACCTGCGCCGCCACAAGATCGGCATCGTCTTCCAGCAGCCGAACCTGCTGCCCTCCCTCACCGTCGCCGAACAGCTCCAGGTCATCGCCCACCTCGACAGCCGTTCCCCCGGCAGGGCGCGCGGTCGCGCCATGGAACTGCTCGACGCCGTCGGCCTGGCCGCCCAGGCCAACCGGCGCCCTCACCAGCTCTCGGGCGGCCAGCGTCAGCGCGTCAACATCGCCCGGGCCCTGATGAACGACCCCACCGTCCTGCTGGTCGACGAACCCACCAGCGCCCTCGACCACGAACGCGGCGCGGCCGTCATCGACCTGATCACCCGTCTCACCCACCAGCAGGCCACCGCCACCGTCCTGGTCACCCACGACCGCACCCTCCTCACCGCCGTGGAACAGGTCGCCGAGGTGGACGACGGGTGCCTGCGGCTGCCCGCCCCGACCCGCTGAGCACCACCCGGCCGGCAGCATCTCGTCGACGCCGTACCGCGCACGCCTGACGGACCGGACCGGGGCATGGCCGGGGTGGCACCCACCGGCCATGCCCCGGTCCGACGGACCCGGAAGGCATCGACGCGTCGCTTCTTTAAGATCTTGAAATTAGCCATGTTTCGTTACCTGCGCGTTATTGACGTGGCCAGCGTCACTCCGGTTGACTGCGACCGGAACCGCTTCCGCAACCGGTTCCGAACCACTCCCTCAACACCTCCGGACCGGGAGCGTCACGTGCCGATCACCATCGCCGACGTCGCCATCCGGGCGGGGGTGAGCAAGACGACCGTCTCCCGGGTCCTCAACGGCAAGGGCGAGCTCGGCCAGGCCACGGCAGCCCGGGTCCGCGCCGTGATCAAGGAACTGGGCTACGTGCCCAGCGACCGCGCCGTCGGGCTGGCCCGGGGCCGGGCCCGGGTGGTCGGCATGCTGGTCCCCTCGCTCACCTGGCCGTGGATGGGCGAGGTGCTCCAGGGAGCGGTCGACGTGGTGGAGAGCGAGGGCTACGGCCTGCTGCTGTTCACCTGCAACCGGGGGGACGAGTCGATGCGGCGGTTCGCCTCCCAGGTCTCCGCGAAGTCCTTCGACGGCCTGCTGGTGGTCGAGCCGGAGGGCACCCTGGACTACATCACCGCGCTGCACGACCGAGGGCTGCCGGTGATCCTCATCGACGACCGGGGGCACCAGCCGCAGTTCCCCTCCGTCCGGACCACCAACCGGGCCGGCGCCCTGGCCGCGGCCGAGCACCTGCTCGCCCTCGGCCGGCACCGCCCCCTGGTCGTCACCGGCCTGCACCGGTTCGGCTGCACCAGCGAGCGGCTGGATGGCTTCGCCGAGGGCTACGCCCGGGCCGGCCTGCCGCTGGACCCGGACCTGGTGGTCGAGGGCGACTTCACCCTCGACTGCGGGCGGGCGGCGGCGCAGCGGCTGCTGGCGGCCGGTACGCCCTTCGACGCCGTCTTCGCCCACAACGACCTGTCCGCCGCCGGGGCACTCCAGGCGCTGCGCGCCGCCGGCCGCCGCGTCCCCGAGGACGTGGCGGTCGTCGGCTTCGACGACCTGCCCCTGGCGGCGCACACCCATCCTCCGCTGACCTCGGTGCACCAGCCGTTGCGGCAGATGGGCGAGGCCGCCGCCCGTGCCCTCATCGCCCACTTCGACGGCACCCCGCTGCCCGACACACCGACCGTCATACCCACCACGTTCACCGTGCGTGGCTCGACCGCCGGGTCCTGAGCCGGCCGCACCACCCGCAACCCGAGAGACACACCATCCACGCCACCGGTCGGGGCTTCGAACCGACCGGGCGCGACACCGCACACCCTTACCCCCACCACCGACCCCGCGCCCGCAGCGGGGAGCATCGAGGGAGACCACCATGAGAAGACGCCAGTTCGTCGCCGTCGCGCTGGCCGGCGCGATCGCCGCCACCGGGACCGCGTGCAGCGAGACCGCGAACACCCGGAACCGGGACAAGGGCGGCAGCGGCGCGACCGTGCTCAACGTCGGCATGCCCAACGGCCCGCAGACGGAGAACCACAACCCGTTCCTGACCACCTCGTCGGCGGCGTCGCTGGGCTACCGGTGGCAGATCTACGAGCCGCTGATGATGTGGAACCCGGTCAAGCCCGCCGATCCGTTCAAGCCCTGGCTGGCCTCGAAGGCCGAGTGGACCGCGGACTACCGCTCGGTCACCGTCACCCTCCGGGACAACGCCACCTGGTCCGACGGCAAGCCGGTCACCGCCGCCGACGTCGCGTTCACCTACAACCTGCTGAAGGCCAACGAGGCGCTCAACATCGCGGCCACCCCGTACACCTCGATCACCACCGCCGGCAACCAGGTGACCCTCGGCTTCGCCTCGCCGCAGTTCGTCAACCAGCAGAAGATCATCGCCCAGGTGCCGATCGTGCCGCAGCACATCTGGTCGGCGATCAAGGACCCGGGCACCAACGTCAACAAGAACCCGGTGGGCAGCGGCGCGTACACGCTCACGTCGTTCACCCCGCAGACCACCACCCTGACCGTGCGCACCAGCGGCTACTGGCAGGAACTGCCGAAGGTCAAGGAACTGCGCTACACCTCGTTCACCGACAACAACGCGCAGACCACGGCGCTGGCCAACGGCGAGTCCGAGTGGAGCTTCGTCTTCATCCCCAACGTCAAGACGGTGTTCGTCGGCAAGGACCCGGCCAACCACAAGGTGTGGGCGCCGCCGGTGCTCGGCATCCACGGCCTGTACATCAACACCACCCGTAAGCCGTTCGACAACCCCGCCCTGCGCCGGGCGATGAACATGGTGGTCAACCGGGAGGACATCTTCCAGCAGGCCTCGGCCGGGTACTTCCACCCGGTGGTGACCAGCGTGACCGGGCTGCCGAGCCCGGCCGGCGACGCCTACGTCGCCGCCGAGTTCAAGGGCCAGCAGCAGCGGATCGACGTCGACGGCGCGAAGAAGGTGCTCACCGAGGCGGGCTTCCGGTACGCCGGCGAGAAGCTGGTCGACCCGGGCGGCAAGCCGGTCACCCTCACCCTGACCGACCCGTCCGGCTGGTCGGACTACCAGACGAGCCTGGAGATCGTGAAGGACAACCTGTCCACCATCGGCATCACCGCCACCGTGGAGAAGGCCAACCAGGACGCCTGGTTCCGCAACGTCGAGGAGGGCCGGTTCGACGCGACCTTCCGGTGGACCAACGGCGGCGCGACCCCGTACGACATCTACCAGACGGTGATGGACGGCCGGCTGCTCAAGCCGATCGGCAAGGCCTCCCCCGCCGGCAACTTCGGCCGCTTCGACAACCCGCAGGCCACCGCCGCGCTCGCCGCGTACGCCAACGCCACCGACGACGCCGCCCGCACCGCGGCCCTGGCCACGCTCCAGAAGGTCTTCGTGGAGCACACGCCGATCATCCCGGTCGGCGCGGACAACGTCGGGTCCGCGTACAGCACGAAGAACTGGACCGGGTGGCCGGACGACGCGAACGCCTACGGCGCGGGGCAGCCGACCCAGCCCAACGCGGCGGACGTCGTGCAGCACCTGCGGCCCGCCGGATCCTGAGCCGGGCGCCGGTGGTCCGGGCGGTCCACCCCCCGCCCGGACCACCGGCGGCCACGCCGCGACCATCCCTGAGCAGACAGGAACCCGGATGACGACGCCCACCCCGTCGGCCCCGGCCGCCGGCGAGGAGGTGCTGGAGGCGATCGGCCTGACCAAGCACTTCCCCGTCCGCAGGCGGCTGCGCGGCCTGTTCTCCCGTACCCGAACGGCCGTGCACGCGGTCGACGACGTGCAGCTGACCCTGCGCCGTGGCCGGGTCACCGCCCTGGTCGGCGAGTCCGGCTCCGGCAAGTCGACCGTCGCCCGGCTGCTCGCGCAGCTCTATCCGCGCACGGCGGGCACCATCGCGCTGCACGGCGAGCCGGTCACCGTCCGTGGCGGACGGCCGTTCCGGGCGTACGCCCGGAAGGTCCAGCTGATCTTCCAGGACCCGTTCGCGTCGCTGAACCCGGTGCACACCGTGCGCTACCACCTGACCCGGGCGCTGCGCGTGCACGGCAACGCCGGCCGCACCGACGCCGACCTCGACGCGGCGCTGCGGCGGCTGCTCGAACGGGTCCGGCTCACCCCGGCCGAGCGCTACCTGGACTCCTTCCCGCACGAGCTGTCCGGCGGGCAGCGGCAACGGGTCGCCATCGCCCGCGCGCTCGGCGCCGACCCGGAGGTGCTGCTCGCCGACGAGCCGGTGTCCATGCTCGACGTGTCGATCCGGCTCGGCGTGCTCAACCTGCTGCGCGAGCTCAAGGAGCGGTTCGACCTGGCGATCCTCTACATCACCCACGACATCGCCTCGGCCCGCTACTTCGCCGACGAGACGCTGGTGATGTACGCCGGCCGCCTGGTCGAGGGCGGGGACAGCGAGACGGTCACCCAGCGCCCGGCGCACCCGTACACCCGGCTGCTGATCGGCTCGGCGCCCGACCCGGACCGGATCACCGGCGGCGGCGGGGCGGACGTGGCCGAGCGCGGCGACGGCGAGCCGCCCAGCCTGATCCGGCCGCCCGCCGGCTGCCGGTTCCACCCGCGCTGCCCGGTGGCCCTGCCGCGCTGCGCCGAGGAGCTGCCCCCGAGGCTGACCGTCGGCGACACCGACGGGCACTGGACGGCCTGCTGGCTCTACCACCCCGACGTCACCGGGGCCGGCGGCGCGGCAGCCACGGTGGGCGGGGAGGCCGGCCGATGATCTTCCTGCTGCGGCGCGTCGCCTTCTACGTGTTCACCGCCTGGGCGGCGCTGACCATCAACTTCTTCATCCCCCGGATGATCCCCGGCGACCCGGTGAAGTCGCTGGTCTCCCGCTTCCAGGGACAGCTCAGCACCGACGCCATCCACTCGCTGTACGTGCTGTTCGGCCTCGACTCCGACGACAGCCTGTGGGACCAGTACGTCGACTACTGGCGACAGCTCGCCCACGGCGACCTGGGGCTGTCGTTCACGGCGTTCCCGTCGCCGGTGTCGGAGGTCATCGGCGACGCGCTGCCCTGGACCCTCATCCTGGTCGGCGTCACCACCGCGGTCAGCTTCGTGCTCGGCACCGGGCTCGGGGTGCTGGCCGGCTGGCGGCGCGGCTCCTGGGTGGACGGGCTGCTGCCGGTCACCACGTTCCTGTCCTCGGTGCCGTACTTCTGGCTGGGCCTGGTGGCGATCGCGGTGCTGGCCGGGCCGGGCAGTTTCTTCCCGTCCTCCGGCGGCTACGAGCCGGGCCTGGTCCCCGCCCTGGACAGCATCTTCCTGGGCAGCGCGGTGCAGCACAGCCTGCTGCCCGCCGCCACCATCCTGGTCTCCTCGATGAGCGGCTGGATCCTCAGCATGCGCAACATGATGGTCACCGTCGCCGCCGAGGACTACATCACGGTGGCGCACGCCAAGGGCCTGCCCGAGCGGCGGGTCGCGATGAGCTACGCGGCGCGCAACGCGCTGCTGCCCAACGTCGCCGGGTTCGCCCTGTCGCTCGGGCTGATCGTCGGCGGCACCCTGCTCGTGGAGATCGTCTTCTCGTACCCGGGGCTCGGGTTCCTGCTCTTCCGGGCCGTCAGCGCCAAGGACTACCCGCTGATGCAGGGCATCTTCCTGGTCATCACGTTGTCGGTGCTGGTGGCCAACCTGCTCGCCGACGTGGTGTACCTGTTCCTCGACCCGCGTACCCGCAAGGAGGGCTGAGCCGTGAGCATTCCCACCTCCAGCGTGGAGCAGGTCATCCCGGAGCAGGGCGCGATGGCCCAGCCCAGCGTCCGGCCGAGCCGCCGCCGTCGGCTGCGGTTCGTCAGCGGCGGCAAAGCCGCCACGGGACTGGCCGTGGTCGCCGGGTACCTGCTGCTCGCGGTGATCGGCCCGTGGATCGCACCGTACGACCCGGACGCACGCAGCGCCGACCTGCTCCAGCCGCCGTCGGCGGCGCACTGGTTCGGCACCACCCACCTCGGACAGGACGTGTTCAGCCAGATCCTGGTCGGCACCCGCGGGGTGATGCTGGTCGGCCTGACCGCGGGCGTGATCGCCACCGTGCTGTCCGTCCTGGTCGGGGTGACCGCCGGCTACCTCGGCGGGCTCGCCGACGACGGCCTGTCCGCGCTGTCCAACGTGTTCCTGGTGATCCCGGCGCTGCCGCTGATCATCATCGTCACGTCCACGGTCGAGGGGGCCGGCGACCTGGTCGTCGCCCTGGTCATCGGGCTCACCTCGTGGGCGTGGGGCGCCCGGGTGCTGCGCGCCCAGACGCTGTCGCTACGCCGGCGCGACTACGTGGAGGCCGCGCGGGCCACCGGCGAGCACACCTGGCGGATCATCGGCTTCGAGATCCTGCCGAACCTCACCGCGATCATCGCCTCGGGCTTCGTCGGCACGGTGATCTTCGCCGTCATGTCGGAGATCACCCTGGCCTTCATCGGCATCTCGTCGGTCTCGTCGTGGAACTGGGGCACCATCCTGTTCTGGGCGCAGAGCCAGCAGGCCCTGGCGCAGGGCGCCTGGTGGTGGTTCGTGCCGGCCGGGCTGGCCATCGCGCTGCTCGGCACCGCCCTGGCGCTGATCAACTTCGGCATCGACGAGTTCGTCAGCCCCCGCCTGCGCAGCGCCGGACGGTCCCGGATCCGCACGGCCGACGGGCGCACCGTGCGGATGCGGGTGGGCTTCACCCCGGTGCTGGCGCCCCGGCCGGCGTCGCCGGCCGCGCCCGGACAGCGAAAGGAGGCCGGTCGATGAGCGAACCGGTGCTGGAGATCCGTCGGCTCAGCGTCGACTACGGCCTCGGCGACTCGGCCGTGCGCGCCGTCCGCGAGGTCGACCTCACCCTGCACCGGGGCGAGGTGCTCGGCCTGGCCGGGGAGAGCGGCAGTGGCAAGTCCACCCTGGCGTACGGGCTGACCCGGCTGCTCCCGCCGCCCGGGGTGATCAGCGGCGGCGAGGTGGTCTACCACCCCGTCGACGGCCCGCCGGTCGACGTGCTCACCCTGTCCCCCGCGCAGCTGCGGGCATTCCGCTGGGCGGAGACGTCGATCGTGTTCCAGGGGGCGATGAACTCCCTCAACCCGGTGCACAAGGTCTCCACCCAGCTCGTCGACGTGATCAGGGCGCACCAGCCGGGGCTGAGCCGCCCGGCCCGGCTGGCCCGGGCCCGGGAGCTGCTGCGGCTGGTCGGCATCTCCGCCGACCGGCTGGACAGCTACCCGCACCAGCTCTCCGGGGGCATGCGGCAGCGGGTGATGATCGGCATGGCGCTGGCCCTGGAGCCGCAGGTCGTCATCATGGACGAGCCGACCACCGCCCTGGACGTGGTGATGCAGCGGCAGATCCTCAGCCAGCTCGCCGAGCTGCGCGAACGGCTCGGCTTCGCGGTGCTGTTCATCACCCACGACCTGTCGCTGCTGGTGGAGTTCTCCGACCGCATCGCCATCATGTACGGCGGCCGGATCGTCGAGCAGGCACCGGCCGCGCAGCTGTACGGCGCGGCGCTGCACCCGTACACCGACGGGCTGTTGCACTCCTTCCCCGCCCTGCGCGGGCCGCGCCGGGAGCTGACGGGCATCCCCGGCTCCCCGCCGGACCTGCGCGCGATGCCCGACGGGTGCGCGTTCCACCCGCGCTGCCCCCGGGCGGTCGCGCCGTGCGACAGCCGGCTGCCGACGCTCGGCCCGCCGGCCGGCGACCCGGGCCGGGCGGTCGCCTGCTGGCTGCACCAGGCCGACGAGGTGGTCGCCCGGTGATCGGGCACCTTCCCGGGCCCGGTTCCGCGGACCGGCCCAGCGCCGCACCGAGGAGCAGCATGGAGTCCACCGCCGCCGGGTCGGCGGCCGCCGACCCGATCGACACCCTCCCGGCTTCGTTCCGCTGGGGGGTGGCCACGTCGTCGTACCAGATCGAGGGCGCGGTCGCCGAGGACGGGCGGACACCGTCGATCTGGGACACCTTCTGCCGGGTTCCGGGGGCGGTGGCCGGCGGCGACACCGGCGACGTGGCCTGCGACCACTACCACCGGATGCCGCAGGACGTGGCCCTGATCGCGGACCTGGGCGTGGACACGTACCGGTTCTCGACGGCCTGGCCCCGGGTGCAGCCGGGCGGGCGCGGCCCGGCCAACCCGGCGGGCCTGGCCTTCTACGACCGGCTGGTCGACGAGCTGCTCGGCCGGGGCGTCGACCCGTGGGTCACGCTCTACCACTGGGACCTGCCGCAGGAGCTGGAGGACGCCGGCGGCTGGCCGGCGCGGGACACCGCCCACCGGTTCGCCGACTACGCGATGCTGGTCTTCGACGCCCTCGGCGACCGGGTGCGGACGTGGACCACGCTGAACGAGCCGTGGTGCTCGGCGATGCTCGGCTACGCGTACGGCGAGCACGCCCCGGGCCGCCGCGACCTCGGCGACGCCATCGCGGCGGCGCACCACCTGCTGCTCGGCCACGGGCTGGCGATCCGGCGGATCAGGGCGGCGGCCACCGCCCCGGTCGAGGTGGGCATCACGCTGAACCTGGCCACCGCCGAACCGGCCACCGACAGCGCCGCCGACCGCGACGCCGCCCGGGCCGCCGACGGGCTGGGCGCGCGGCTCTACCTGGACCCGCTCGTGCACGGCCGGTACCCCGACGACGTGCTGGCCGACCTGGCGGCCGACGGGGTGACGGTCCCGGTGCGCGACGACGACCTGACGGTCATCGCCGCCCCGCTCGACGTGCTCGGGGTCAACTACTACTTCGGGCAGGTCTTCTCCGGGGTGGACGCCGACGGCCGGGACCGGGACGCCGGCGGCCGTCCGGTGCGCCGGGTGATCCCCAGGGGCCGGCCGCGCACGGCGATGGGCTGGGAGATCGTCCCGGAGTGCCTCACCGACCTGCTGCTGCGGATCAGCCGCGACTACCCCGGCCTGCCGATGGTCATCACCGAGAACGGCGCGGCGTTCGACGACCGCCCGGACGTGCGCGGCTTCGTCGCCGACGACGACCGGGTGGACTACCTCGCCGAGCACCTGCGGGCGGTGGCCCGGGCCCGGCGGGCGGGCGCGGACGTACGCGGATACTTCGCCTGGTCGCTGCTGGACAACTTCGAGTGGGCGTACGGCTACGACAAGCGGTTCGGCATCGTCCGGGTCGACTACGACACCCAGGAACGCGTCCCGAAACGCAGCGCGCTGTGGTTCCGCGACACCGTCCGGCGGGTGCGCGGGCGGGGCTGAGCGACCGGGCGGCCGGGGCGCGTGCGGCACCCCGGCCGGCGTTCATTGACACACTTGAGTCCGGGGGCTACGGTGCGCCAGGAAAGCGCTTTCACGTGCGATGTCCGACCTCCCCACCCGCCCCCGGAGGTTCCCCCACCATGCGCAGAAACCGCCGACTCCCCCTGCTCGCCGCCGCCACGGCCACCACCGCACTGCTCGCCCTCACCCAGCTCGGCGGCGCGCAGTCCGCGTACGCCGCGACCCTGTTCGGCGACGACTTCTCCGACGGCGACACCGCCGGCTGGTCGAAGTCCGGCGGCACCTGGTCCGTGGTCACCGACGGCAGCCCGGCCCTGCAACAGGCCAAGGGCGACACCGACAACGCCCGGCTCTTCGCCGGCTCCTCGTCCTGGACCGACTACACGGTTCAGGCCCGGGTCAAGCCGCTGACCCTGCCGGCGGACGGCGCGACGGCCCTGCTGGCCCGGGCCTCCGGCTCGACGACCTTCTACCGGCTCGCCCTGCTCCCCGGCAACCAGGTGCGGCTGGAGTCGGTGCGCAGCGGCACGGCCACCGCCCTGGGCTCGGCGTCCCGGCCGGTCGCCGCCGGCACCTGGTACACGCTGCGGATCGAGGTCGCCGGCTCGACCGTGCGCGGCTACGTCGACGGCGCCCTGATCGCCTCGGGCACCGGCCCGCTCACCGCGACCGGCCGGATCGGCCTGCAGACCCGCTACGCCACCGCCCGGTACGACGACGTGACGGTGACCAGCGGCGGCGACACCCCCACCACGCCGCCGGCCACCGTCAGCCCGACGGCGACCCCCACCCCCACCAGCACCCCTCCCGCCGGGCAGTCCGCCGTGGTCGCCAAGGACGGCAGCGGCGACTTCTCCAGCGTGCAGGCGGCGGTGAACGCCGTGCCGTCGGGCAACACCAGCCGGCACACCATCACCATCAGGCCCGGCACCTACCAGGAGTTGGTCACCATCCCGGCCGACAGGCCGTACGTCTCGTTCGTCGGCTCGACCGGCGACGCCGGCGACGTGGTGATCACCTACGACAACGCCTCCGGCACGCCGAGGCCGGAGGGCGGCACCTACGGCACCTCGGGCAGCGCCTCGGTGACCATCGACGGCCACGACTTCACCGCGAAGCACCTCACCTTTTCGAACAGCTTCGACGAGGCGGCGCACGACTACAGCGCCGAACAGGCGGTGGCGGTGCTCACCCGCGCCGACCGGCTGGTCTTCGACAACGTCCGGTTCCTCGGCAACCAGGACACCCTGTACCACAACAGCGCGAACAGCGGCACGATCGGCCGGGCGTACTTCCGCAACTGCCACGTCGAGGGCGACGTCGACTTCATCTTCGGCCGGGGCACCGGGGTCTTCGACCGCTGCGAGATCAGGTCGCTGAGCCGGGGCTCGTCGAGCAACAACGGGTACGTCACCGCGCCGTCCACCATGATCAGCAACCCGTACGGCCTCCTGTTCAACCGGTGCACCCTGACCACCGACTCGGCGGGCGCGCAGAGCGTGCACCTCGGCCGGCCGTGGCACCCGAGCGGCGACGTCAACGCGATCGGCCAGGTGGTGTTCCGCGACAGCGTCCTCGGCGCGCACATCAAGGACTCCCCGTGGACCGACATGTCCGGGTTCCCCTGGAGGGACGCCCGGTTCTTCGAGTACCGCAACACCGGAGCCGGGGCGACGGTCACCGCGGACCGTCCGCAGCTGACCGACGCGCAGGCGCCGACGTACACCGCGCAGAAGTACCTGGCGGGCTCGGACGGCTGGAACCCGATCTCCTGACCGGGCCACGGGGGCGGGGAGGCGGCAACGGGGCCGTCACCCCGCCCCTGCCCGTGCCGGTCATCGCTTTTTTCAATGCTTGACATAAGAGTTACAACAGTGTTTCCTCAGTCATGACCGTCGATTCCCTGCCGGGCAGGGCCGGGCGACGGCAACCCTGGCGACGGCTGCGGCGCGCTGGCCGCACCGCCCGCCCCGTCCCGGTGCCGGCGGACAGGTCCACGCCCCGCCCGGGTGCACCGCCGGACACCGCCGCCCGTCGAAGGGAGCACTCCGTGTCCCTCACCCCACCCACCATCCACCGCTCGCCGGCCCGCGCCGCACTGGCCGGGGCCCTCACACTCTGCCTGACAACCGGCGTCCTCACCCTCGCGGCCCCGACCGCGCAGGCCGCCGGTGAGAGCGTGAACGTCTGGCTCACCACCACCTCCGACTCCGGCGGTCGCACCGTGACCCGCGGGCTGCAACAGCAGACCCCGGTGAGCTTCGCGGCGTCCAGCGGCGGGGCCACGCACACCGTCACTGTCGACGAGAACACCCGCTACCAGCCGTTCGAGGGCGCCGGAGCGTCGATCACGGACACCACCGCGTACCTGCTGCGCGGCGGCCCGGTCAGCGCGGCCACCCGCGACGAGGTGATGCGCAAGCTGTTCAGCCCCACCGACGGCATCGGGCTGTCCTTCGTCCGCAACCCGATCGGGGCCTCCGACCTGTCCCGCCCGGGCCACGTCTCCCTCGACGACACCTGCTGCGACCTCACCGACTTCGGCGCCAACGGCTACGACACCAACGTCGAGCTGCTCACCGCCCAGGCCCGGCAGCTCAACCCCGCCCTGCGGGTCAAGGTCGTGCCGTGGAGCGCGCCCGGCTGGATGAAGGACAACGGCCGGATGGACCAGATGGGCTGGCTGAAGTCCCAGTACTACGCCACCTACGCCCAGTACTTCGTCAAGACCGTCCAGGCGTACGCGGCGCGCGGCGTGAAGGTCGACTACCTCTCGGTGCAGAACGAGCCGAACTGCTGCCAGTCGGGCAACCCGACGGCGATGGACTACCCCGGGATGAGCTGGAACTCCTCCGGCCTGGCCGAGCTGACCAAGAACTTCGTCTACCCGGCGTTCCGGGCCGCCGGCATCACCACGAAGGTGCTGGTGCACGACTGGAACTACGGCGACTACGCCACCATGGGCTCCGGGGTGCTCGGCGACGCCGCCGTCCGCAACGACCCGCTCTTCGGCGGGATCGCCTGGCACGGCTACTTCGGCGACCCGGCGGTCGGCGGCCAGGTGCAGGGCCAGTACCCGTCGGTGCCGCAGTTCAGCACCGAGCACTCCGGTGGCACCTGGATCGGCAACCAGCACAACGAGGACATGGCCGACATCGTCAACTACGCCCGGAACTGGAGCCGGAGCATCGTCAAGTGGAGCCTGGCGCTCAACCAGAACATGGGCCCGCACAACGGCGGCTGCGGCACCTGCACCGGCCTGGTCACCGTGCAGGAGGGCGGCTCCCGCGCCGGCCAGGTCGACTACACGATCGAGTACTACACCACCGGGCACCTGACCAAGTTCGTCCGGCCCGGGGCGCAGCGGATCGCCTCCACCGCCAACGGCACCGTGCAGAACGTCGCCTACCGCAACTCCGACGGTGCCAAGGCGCTGCTCGCCCACAACGGCGGCACGTCCGCCCAGTCGGTGAAGGTGGTCTGGGGCGGGCAGTCGTTCACCTACACCCTGCCGGCCCGCACCACCGCCACGTTCACCTGGGCGGGCACCCAGTCCGGGCCCGGGACGCCCACCGGGCCGACCGGGCCGATCACCGGCCTCGGCGGCAAGTGCCTGGACGTCACCGACAACAGCAGCGCCGACGGCGCCGCGGCGCAGATCTGGAGCTGCGCCGGCAGCGCCAACCAGACCTGGAACCGCGCCTCCGACGGGACGCTACGGTCGCTGGGCAAGTGCCTCGACGTCTCCGGCGGCGGCACCGCCGACGGCACGAAGGTGCAGCTGTGGACCTGCAACGGCAGCGCCGCGCAGCAGTGGACGTGGACGGCCGGGCGGGACCTGGTGAACCCGCAGTCGAACAAGTGCCTCGATATCACCGGCAACGTCTCCGCCGACGGCACGAAGACGCAGATCTGGTCGTGCACCGGCGGGGCCAACCAGAAGTGGAGCCTGCCGGCCTGACGGCCCGCACAGTCGGGGGCGCCCGGGCCAGGGCGCCGCCGCCCGGGGTGGGGGGGGCGGCGCGCACGTGCCCGCGTCGCTCACCCGTCATAGCCCCGCCGCCCTCCGCGGCGACCGCCGGCCGATCGCTCAGCGGG